>JBASAM010000031.1:0-2505 GCA_049650605.1 Rhodococcus sp. (in: high G+C Gram-positive bacteria)
CCGCCGCTGCAGTCGACCCCGCTGCGGACCCCGGTACCGCCGACCCGGCCGCTGCGGACCCAGCGCCCCAGAACCGACCTTTCCCGGCCCAGAATCCCACCGATCCAGCCGTCCCCACCGATCCAGCCGTCCCCACCGATTCAGGTCAGGCGACCGAGCAGGACGCCGGCTCGGAACCCGGATCGGCTCCGGCGCCGGTGTCTCCGGGTGCCACGGCCGACGCCATCGCCGAGGCGAAGGCCTTGCGTCAGAGCACCGATCCCAGCGTGCAGCAGCAAGCGATGGCGACCATCGACTGCTCTGCTCCGGATCCGCTGCAAGGCAATGACGATCCGGCCCTGCCCTTGGTGACCTGCTCGACCGACGGAACCGCGGTGTACGTACTCGAGCCGTCGATCATCGACGGTCAGCAGATTTCCGACGCCAGCTCGCAGTTCGACACGCAGCAGTCGCGCAACGTCGTCTCGCTCAGTTTCACCACAGAGGGTGGCGACACCTGGGCTCAGTTCACTTCGGCGAACATCGGCAGGCAGGCTGCGTTCACCCTCGACTCGAAGGTTGTCAGCGCCCCGGTCATCCAGGGTGCAACACCGTCGGGCAGCGCAACCCAGATCACCGGAAACTTCACCGCTGACAGCGCCCGCGAGCTCGCGAACACGCTCAAGTACGGATCCCTGCCGCTGTCGTTCGCCGCGTCGGAAGCCGAAACCGTGTCGGCGACCCTGGGCTTGGCGTCGCTGGAGGCAGGTTTGATCGCGGGTGGCGTCGGGCTGGTTCTGGTGTTGCTCTACTGCCTCGTCTACTACCGCATGCTGGGCATCATGACGGCACTGTCGCTGGTGTTGTCGATGACCGCGATCTACGGGATTCTCGTTCTCTTGGGTCGGTGGATCTCGTTCACCCTCGACCTCGCCGGAATTGCGGGTCTGATCATCGGAATCGGCATGACGGCAGACTCGTTCGTCGTGTTCTTCGAACGGATCAAGGACGAGATCCGAGAAGGTCGTAGCTTCCGATCGGCTGTTCCTCGTGGTTGGGCTCGCGCGCGGCGCACAATTCTGTCCGGCAACGCCGTGAGCTTCATTGCGGCAGCGGTGCTGTACGTGCTGGCCGTCGGCCAGGTGCGTGGGTTCGCGTTCACGCTCGGCCTGTCGACCTTGCTCGACATCATCGTCGTCGTGTTGGTGACGTGGCCGCTGGTCAACTTGGCCTCGCGTACCGAGTTCTGGTCCAAGCCGTCCATCAACGGACTGGGCGCCGTTCAGGAGATCGCTCGTGCCCGCAAGCGAGCGGCCGCGGTCAAGTCGACCCGCGAGAGCGCCACCGCCGGCACGACCAGCACGAACAGGGAGGGCTGAATCATGGCCGATGCCACCACCGAGTCCATCGACGCGGCCAAGGACACGGCGCCCGACGTCGCCGATCCCGGGCGCGGCATCTTCTCTCGTCTCTACTCCGGAACCGGCGCGTTCGACATCATCGGGCGTCGCCGAGTCTGGTACTCGGTCACCGCCGGGTTCGTGCTGATCGCGCTGCTCTCCATCGCACTTCGCGGATTCACCCTGGGGATCGATTTCGAGGGCGGAACGCGGGTGCAGTTCCCCGCTCCGGACACCGTCGATACCGCTCAGGTCGAGCAGATTTACGCCGATGCACTCGGCCAAGCCCCGGTTGCCGTTCAGACGGTCGGCTCCGGCTCCGGCGCCACGGTCCAAATTCGGTCGGAGGCACTCGACGCCACCGAAGCTGCCACGCTGCAGACCGCGTTGTTCGATGTCTACACACCCACCAATGCGGCCGGCCAACAAACCGCCGATGCGATCACCTTCACCGACGTCAGCGAAACGTGGGGCTCGCAGATCACCGAGAAGGCGCTGATCGCACTGGTGGTTTTCCTCGTGATCGTGAGTATCTACATCTCGATCAGATACGAGAGGGACATGGCGATGGCGGGTATCGCCGCCCTGTTCTTCGACATCCTCGTCACGGCAGGTGTCTACTCCCTCGTGGGATTCGAGGTGACTCCGGCCACGGTGATCGGCCTGCTCACCATTCTCGGGTTCTCGCTCTACGACTCGGTCGTCGTGTTCGACAAGGTCGAAGAGAACACCCGCGGCATCTTGCACCTCAATCGGCGAACGTACGCGGAGCAAGCCAACCTGGCGCTGAACCAGACGTTGATGCGGTCGATCAACACCACCGTCATCGGCATTCTGCCGGTCATCGCCCTCATCGTCATCGCCGTGTGGTTGCTGGGCGTAGGCACCTTGAAGGACCTCGCCTTGGTCCAGTTGGTCGGCATCATCATCGGCGCCTACTCCTCGCTCTTCTTCGCCACCCCGCTGGTGGTGACGCTCAAAGAGCGGTGGGGTCCGGTTGCCGCGCACACCAAGAAGGTGTTGGCCAAGCGCGAGAACCCCACGAGGTCGGCGTCCAGCGACTCCGACAAGGTCGGCACCTCCGCAGGCGCTGTGGCGGTGGACGCTCGCCCGGCACGCACTGCGC
>JBASAM010000032.1:0-38565 GCA_049650605.1 Rhodococcus sp. (in: high G+C Gram-positive bacteria)
CCGGTGAGGTACATCCATTCGGTGACCGTGGACGTCGACACCGCCAACGCCGAGGTGATCTCGGCGATCGCGGAGGCTTCGGCGGCCTCGACGTCGAACACCCCACCCGGTGCGAGCACAGCTGGGCGTCGAGAGGACACCTCGACGTAGGACACAGCGGAGGTGACAGCAAAAGCGAAGCGCGCCTGCGCGTCGATCTTCGCGGCGACAAGATCATCAACGGATACCGTTGTGCTGCCCACCGATTCACCCCCCACCGTGCCTTGCCGATCGCCCCCCGACGATCTGCCCACAAGGTAGCGCGACCCACTGACAACAAATGCGGCCGAGATGGCGACTGCCCGCGTGCACCTCTGGTCACCGGATGTTCACTTGACGAGTGGATAGAGAACTATCAATATAGATGAATGTCGATTCAGGACCACCCCGTCACTCCGATCGCAGCCGGCGAGTGCTGCTCCCCGCTCACTCGTGAACCGCTGACCGTCGACTGGGCAGGTGACCTGGCCCGCATGTTCAAAGCACTCGGCGACCCCGTCCGCTTGCGTCTGCTGAGTTTGGTCGCCAGCCACGACGGCGGAGAGGCGTGTGTCTGCGACATCTCCCCCGCCTTCGACCTCTCACAACCCACAATCTCCCATCACCTCAAGGTGCTGCGCGAAGCGGGACTGCTGGACTGCGAACGCCGCGGCACGTGGGTGTACTACTGGGTGATACCCACTGCACTGCAACAGCTCTCGTCAGTTCTCAGTGCGGCCGATCCCAGCTGCGACGACTCGACTCTGGTGACCGCATGAGCACCACGACCGACGGAGCCGTCGTCGGCAAGCTCTCCACTCTCGACCGCTACCTCCCGGTATGGATCGGCGTCGCCATGGTCGTCGGCCTGCTCCTCGGCCGGTTGATACCCGGGATGAACGACGCACTGTCCGCCATCTCGGTCGACGGCGTCTCGCTGCCGATCGCCATCGGACTGCTGATCATGATGTATCCGGTACTGGCGAAGGTGCGCTACGACCGCCTCGACAAAGTCACCGGCGACAAGCGCCTACTGATCGGGTCCTTGGTCCTGAACTGGGTCCTCGGTCCAGCGTTGATGTTCGCCCTCGCGTGGCTGTTCCTGCCGGACCTACCCGAGTACCGCACCGGCCTCATCATCGTCGGCCTCGCCCGATGCATCGCCATGGTCATCATCTGGAACGACCTGGCCTGCGGTGACCGCGAAGCCGCCGCAGTCCTCGTGGCCATCAACTCGGTGTTCCAGGTGTTCATGTTCGCCGTGCTCGGCTGGTTCTACCTCTCGGTGCTGCCGGGATGGCTGGGCCTGGACCAGACCACCATCGAAGCCTCGCCCTGGCAGATCGCGAAGTCGGTGCTGATCTTCCTGGGCATTCCGTTGATCGCCGGGTTCGCCTCTCGCTTCTTCGGCGAACGCGCAAAAGGCCGCGACTGGTACGAAGAGAAGTTCATTCCCCGCATCGCACCGTGGGCTCTCTACGGCCTGCTGTTCACCATCGTCATCCTCTTTGCGCTGCAGGGCGATCGGATCACCTCTCAGCCCCTCGACGTCGTCCGTATCGCGTTGCCGTTGCTGGTGTACTTCGCGGTGATGTGGGGCGGCGGCTACATCCTGGGCGCCGCCATGGGTCTCGGGTACGAGCGCACCACCACCCTGGCCTTCACCGCCGCGGGCAACAACTTCGAACTCGCCATCGCCGTCGCGATCGCCACCTACGGCGCCACGTCCGGGCAAGCTCTCGCCGGCGTGGTCGGCCCCCTCATCGAAGTGCCCGTTCTGGTGGGCCTGGTGTACGTCTCACTCGCCCTGCGTAAACGCTTCACCCCACCGTCCGTGAGCACAGTGACACAGGGGTCTTGACCCCGGAAAGCGACAGTCGACGTCAGCCCAGCTTGGCCAGGTTGGTGACGCTGTTGCGGACGTCCGATTCCAGCACCCTGGACACGACGCCGCCGATGGGACCCGACAGCAGTCCGCCGCCGAAGGTCGCGTCGAGCGTGAACGAGGAGCCGGAGTTTTTGGGGGCCACGGCCATCTGAAGTTCGATCTTGATGCCGCCCTTGCCTTTTCCTAGCAAGGCGATTTCATGAGGCTTGTCGTATTCGGTGATGGTCCAGGTGATCACGTTTCGGAAGCCCTTGACCTTGATCAGCGAGTCGATGCGCACGCCCTCGCTCAACGTCTTCGGCACCTCGCTGCGCCAGCCGCCGAAAATGGTCATCCACTCGCCGAAGTTCTCCAGATCGGACGCCCTGGCCCATGCCTCGTCCGGTGTCATCGTTGAATCCACCGTCACGTTCACTCCGGCCACGCTGTCCTCGTTTCCTGTCGATAGGGGGGAATACCGTTCGGCCCCGAGGGGAAACATACCCACGCCGCCGAGGTCGCAATCTATCCTCGACCACATGGCATCGCTCGACGTGGCCGGTCGGCACATTGCACTGACCAATGTGGACAAGGTGCTGTTTCCGGAGACCGGCACTACCAAAGGCGAGGTGATCGACTATTACGTCGAGATAGCCCCGGCCATGCTTCCGCATCTTGCGGGTCGACCGGTGACCCGCAAGCGGTGGCCCAACGGCGTGGACGCAGGAGCGTTCTTCGAGAAGAACCTGGCGGCGTCGGCACCGGACTGGCTGGACCGGCGGCGGATGCACCATTCCGACCGCGTCGTCGTCTACCCGGTGTTCCACACGGCTGCCGAGCTCGCGTGGCTCGGACAACAGGCAGCGCTGGAAGCCCATGTGCCGCAATGGAGATTCGACGGTGACGAGCAGGGCAAGGCCACCCGCATCGTGTTCGACCTCGATCCCGGCGACGGCGTCGATCTGGATACCTGCGCGACCGTCGCGTGCGAAGTCCGGTCGATGGTCACCGACATCGGGCTGACCGCTTATCCACTCACCAGTGGCAGCAAGGGAATTCACCTTTACGTCCCACTCGACAAACCCGTCTCCTCGTCGGGAGCATCCACCGTCGCCAAACGGGTGGCGACGCTGCTCGAGGAGCGGATGCCCGATCTGGTCACGGCTTCGATGGCCAAAGCCATCAGGCCGGGCAAGATCTTTCTGGACTGGAGTCAGAACAACGGCAAGAAGACCACTATTGCTCCATACTCCTTGCGCGGACGAAGCCGTCCTACCGTGGCCGCGCCGCGCACATGGGACGAGATCGCCGGAGGCGGTCTGCAACAGCTGAGCTTCGTCGACGTACTCGAGCGGTACCGACGAGACGGCGATCTGCTGGCGGGGCTCGATCCCGAACTGAGCGACCTCTCGGGTGACAGCCTCGGCCCTTACCGGGGAAAGCGAAACTCCTCGCGCACACCGGAACCCGTACCCACGGACGTCGAAGAGCGCCGCGGCTCGGATCCGATCTTCGTCATCCAGGAACACCACGCGCGGCGCCTGCATTTCGACTTCCGACTCGAACGGGGCGGTGTCCTGGTGTCCTGGGCGGTACCGAAGAACCTGCCCACCGACGAGAAGAAGAACCATCTGGCCGTCCATACCGAGGATCACCCGATGGACTACGCGAGCTTCGAGGGAGAGATTCCTCGCGGCGAGTACGGCGGGGGCGAGGTGACGGTGTGGGATCACGGCACCTTCACCACCGAGAAATGGCGCGACGACGAGGTGATCGTCGAGCTGACCGGGGAACGCGTCCAGGGCAGATACGCGCTGATCCGAACCGGCGGTGACCAGTGGCTGGTTCACCGGATGAAGCAGACCGCACGACCGGCGCCCAGCAGCGTCGAGGTCGAGTTGCCGAAGCACCTGCGGCCGATGCTCGCCTCGCCGGGAACGACGGACGGACTCGAGGCTGATGAGTGGTCGTTCGAGGGCAAATGGGACGGCGTGCGCGTCGTCGCGCGTTTCGACCACGGCGAGATGACGCTCGAGAGCCGGACCGGACAGGACCTGACGCGTCGATACGCGGGACTCGGTGCGCTCGCGGCCGACCTCGCCGACCACGCCGTGGTGCTCGACGGTGAGGCGGTGGTGTACCGCGAGGACGGCGTCACCAGCTTCGAACTGCTCGGCGGCGCCCGCCCGGAGGACGTCGAGTTCATCTGCTTCGACGTGCTGCACCTCGACGGCACCGACCTGACGAGCAAGAAGTTCTCCGACCGACGACGCATTCTGGAACTCCTGCTCTCCGGATTGGAGACCGTGACCGTCTCTTCACTACTACCCGGCACCGCCGTGGGAGCAGCTGCAGAATCCGAGAGGCGTGGCTGGGAGGGCATCGTCGCCAAGCGGCGAAATTCCGTCTACGAGGTCGGCCGTCGTAGTTCCGCGTGGATCAAGGTGAAGAACTGGCGCACCCAAGAAGTGGTCGTCGGCGGGTGGCGGGCAGGACAGGGCTCACGCGCCGGCAGCTTCGGATCACTGTTGCTCGGCATCCCGTCCGACGACGGGCTACGGTACGTCGGCCGAGTCGGAACGGGCTTCACCGAACGTCAGCGCGACGAGATTCTGGCACTGATTCGGCCGTCGACGACAGACGAATCGCCGTTCGACGGTCCACTTCCAGTGGTCGATCGGCGGGGCACGACGTGGGTGACACCGGATGTGGTCGGCGAGGTTCGGTTCTTCGAATGGACCGAAGGGGGATCGCTTCGGCACCCGAGTTGGCGCGGAATACGTAACGACAAGGACATCGGCGACGTCCGACGCGCCGATTGATCCCCACGTCAGTACTCGTTCTTTGGAACGTTCACAGGAACCACACAGTTCAGTTGCCGCGGGTTCCGTCGCTGATTACGGTTTCATCACGGGGCGGGGGCGTCGTAACTCGGGTGGAAACACGCGCTCGAGCAGTGTTCAATGCATGTCATCGTTCGATAACCGCGCAGTCGGTTCGTAGGAGTTCGTCGTGAAGCCTGTTCGTCGCCTGCTCATTGCAGCCGCTGCCGCCGCCATGGTGGCAGTCTCACTCCCCGGTGCGGCGTCCGCCGACGCCCAGTTGCCGGCCCCCAGCGCAGATCCCCTGTACGCGAATCCGGGCGATATCTCGGGAATCGCGCCGGGCACCGTCCTAGCCAGTCGTCCCATGCCCAACCCGCCGAACTTCTTCGGCGTCAATACCTGGCAGCTGTCTTTCCGCAGCACCAACAGCCTGGGCAAGCCCATCGTCGCGGTCACCACGGTGTTCGTCCCGGTGAACAAGGCTCCGGACGGGCCGTTGCTGTCCTACCAGCAGATCGTCAACGCGATGGGGTTGCAGTGCGCGCCCTCGTCTGCGCTGTACTCGAACGACCCCAACGTGGTCATTCGCGACGCAGCCGCCCTCAACGCCGTGTTCACCCAGGGCTGGTCCGTGGTCATGACGGACCACCTGGGACCCACCAGTGCCTACGGTGCTGCCAAGCTCGGCGGCCAGATCACCCTCGACGGTATCCGCGCCGCCAAGAACTTCGACCCGCTGCAGCTGCGTAACAGCCCGGTCGCGATGGCCGGTTACTCCGGCGGCGGCATGGCCACCGCATGGGCTGCCGCGCTGGCCGAGGACTACGCGCCCGAGCTCGACATCGTGGGCAGCGCCTACGGCGGCGTCCCGATGAACTTGCTGGACATGGCCTACATGTTGGGCGCGGACAACCCGCATCCCGTGTTCGGCCTCGCGCTCGCTGCCGCCATCGGCCTGGGCCGCGAATACCCGGATCAGATGCCGGTCACGCAGAACCTCACCCCTGAGGGCCGGGACATCATGAACCGCATCGCGAGCTCCTGCACCAACGACATTCTCGCCGCTGCACCTAACCGCAGCGCACGACAGATCACCACCAACACCGGCATCTTCGACGATCCCACCGGACGCCAGGTGATCAACGAGAACGGTGTCGAGAACTACGCGGGTGTGCCCAACGCTCCGATCTTCGAGTGGCACAGCCCCACCGACGCCCTGATCCCGGTGCCGGCCATCGACCGCACCCTCAATCGCTACTGCGCCTCCGGCGTCAAGGTGCAGAGGCTGCTCACCCCCACACCCGACCACCTCAGTGGCGCGGTGCTCGGCCTTCCGTCGGCACTGCAGTGGTTGAACGACAGGTTCGCCGGCGTGCCTGCTCCCAGCAACTGCTGACAGTTCGAACAACACGGCGATGGCCCCCGGATCCACACAGGATCCGGGGGCCATCGTCGTTGTGCGTGGAACCGTCAGGCTCGCACCGGCTCGTCGAACTGCGTGCGGTAGAGCTGCGCGTATCTGCCGGAACTGGCAAGCAGCTCGGCGTGCGTTCCACGCTCGGCGACGTGGCCGTCCTCGATCACCAGGATCAGGTCGGCCGCCCGAATGGTCGACAGGCGGTGCGCGATGACGATGGACGTGCGGCCCGCCAGCGCCTCGGCGAGCGCTTCCTGCACCGCCGCCTCAGACGTCGAATCCAAGGATGCGGTGGCCTCGTCCAGCACGACGACGGTCGGGCGAGCCAACAACAGTCGGGCGATGGTCACGCGCTGACGCTCTCCACCGGAGAATCGGTACCCGCGCTCACCGACGACGGTGTCGAGTCCGTCGGGAAGCGACAGCACCAGGGCCTCGAGGCGTGCCCGACGCAACGCCGACCAGATCTCCTCGTCGGTGGCCTCGGGTCGTGCGAGCGTGAGGTTCGACCGCAGCGTCTCGTGGAACAGGTGGCCGTCCTGCGTCACCATGCCGACGGTGCCGCGAATCGACGCCGCCGTCAGGTCTCGGACGTCGCTACCACCGATACGCACTGCGCCCGAGTCCACGTCGTACAGCCGTGACACCAGCTGAGCGATGGTCGACTTTCCGGCGCCGGACGATCCCACCAGCGCCACCATCTGTCCCGGCTCGGCGCGGAAGGAGACACCGTGCAGCACTTCCTCGCCGCCGCGAGAATCAAGCACCGAGACGTCCTCCAGCGAGGCCAGCGACACCTTGTCGGCCGACGGGTACGCGAACCGGACGTCGTCGAACTCGACCGTCACCGGGCCCTCCGTCACCTCGCGCGCATCGGGCTTGTCGGTGAGCAACGGATCCAGATCGAGAATCTCGAACACGCGCTCGAAGCTGACCACTGCGCTCATGATGTCGATGCGGGCGCTGGCCAGCGCCGTCAGTGGCGCGTAAAGACGGGTGAGCAGCAGCGCGAGCGTCACCACGGAGCCTGCGTCGAGCTGACCCCGGAGCGCATAGAAGCCGCCCAGCCCGTACACCAGCGCGAGCGCCAGTGCCGACACCAACGTCAGCGCGGTCACGAAGACGGTCTGCACCATCGCCGAGCGGACACCGATGTCACGGACTCGGCCCGCGCGCACTGCGAACTCCGCGGATTCGTGATCCGGGCGACCGAACAGCTTGATCAGGGTGGCGCCGGGAGCGGAGAAGCGTTCGGTCATCTGCGTCGACATCGCGGCGTTGTGCGCAGCGGCCTCGCGCTGCAGATGGGCCAGTTTGGTCCCCATTCGCCGGGCGGGAAGCACGAACACCGGCAACAGAAGCAAAGCGAGCAGAGTGATCTGCCAGGAGATCCCGATCATGACGACAAGCGTGAGCAGCAGCGTCACCAGGTTGCTCACCACACCGGAGAGGGTCCCGCTGAACGCACGCTGGGCACCGATGACGTCGTTGTTGAGCCGGCTCACCAGCGCCCCGGTCCGGGTGCGGGTGAAGAACGCGATCGGCATCTTCTGTACGTGATCGAACACGCGGGTGCGCAGATCGAGAATCAGATTCTCGCCGATGCGGGACGACAACCAGCGATTGACCAGGCCCGTTCCCGCATCGAGGAGAGCCACGAGGGCGATCACCAGGGCCAGCACCAGCACGATGCCGTACTCCTTGCCCTGCACGATCGCATCGACGACGCGGCCCGCGAGCACCGGCGTCGCGACGGCCAGGATGGCCGAGACGACGCTGAGGATCAAGAATCCGATGAGCAGCGTTCGCAGCGGACGAGCGAACACCAGGATCCGACGCACGGTCACGCGCGAGAACGGACGGCGGTCCTTGTCGTTGGCGTGCATGGTGCGATACATCTGGCTCATCGCAGTCATTTCCATGCTCATGCGTCGGCCCCCCTTCGGTCGAGTCTGATCTTCTCAACCCAAGGGGGGTCCTGCCCATTCCGGCGCCGACGTGGGTGAACACGCGGTCCGCGGTGATCAGCCGCCGGTGATGGCTCGCAGGATCACGTAGAACAGCGACGGACCGAGCAGACATCCGATCCCGGTATAGAACGTTGCCGTCATGGCGCCGTAGGGGACCAGGCGTTTATCGGTGGCTGCCAGGCCGCCGGCCACCCCGGACGTGGTTCCCATCAAACCGCCGTAGGCCATGGCCGACTTCGGGTTGTTCAGACCGATCAGCTTCGCGATCATCGGGGTGCCCACCATCACCACCACCGATTTCACCAGGCCTGCTGCCACCGACAACGCAATCACCTCGGAGCTTGCCCCGACCGCCGTTCCGGTGACCGGACCGACGATGTAGGTGGCCGCGCCGGCGCCGATGGTCGCCAGCGATTCGGCGTCCCGGTATCCGAACGCGTAGGCAACGGCCGCCCCGACGATGAAGGACACCACGACACCCAGCACGATCGACAGCACGCCGGTCAACCCGGAGCGCTTGATCTCCTTCAGGTCGACCCCGAATGCCGTCGACACGATCGCGAAGTCGCGGAGCATCGACCCGCCCATCAACGCCAGGCCCGAGAGCACGGCGAAATCGGCAAGACCATTCGTACCGCCGGTACTCACACCGCCCCAATAGGCCAGGGCCAGTCCGGCGATGATCGCAATGGCCGAGCCGTGCAGCCGGCCGCGCGTCAGGTTCTTCGACAGCCAACCCGACAGCAGCATCAACCCGCCGACCACCACGAAGGCCACCAGGAGGTCATTCTTCTGGAGAACGGAACTGATCGTTTCCATGTCAGGCCTCCTGCAGTTCTTCTTCGGTCAACGGGGGCAAAGGCTCGGAGGGTTCGCCGATCTTGGCCAACACCGGAACCAGGGCGGCACCGGCGACCAAGGCCCCGAGTCCGGCCAGAATCGCCATGGGGCCGCCGGTGATGGCGGTGGCGACGTTCTGGATCGAGGCCATCGCGATCACGATCGGGATGTACATCGCACTCCAGAACAGCACGCCCTGCTCGGTCGCCTTCGGAAATTTGCCTTTTCGGCGCAACCAGTCGGTGGCGAAGATCAGCATGATCATCGCGAATCCGACTCCGCCGACGTTGGCGTCGATGCCGAGCACGACGCCCAACAGTTCGCCGACGATCGTGCCGGACAGCATGCACAGCGCCAGCGCTGCCACTCCGTAGAGAACCATCATGTACTCCTAAAGTTCGGTTGGGGATGTGTAGAGAAGTTCGGTCACGCGTCCACGCCGTCGAACAACTCGGCGTACTGCTTGCGAAGCTCCGCTTTCTGCACCTTCCCCATGACGTTGCGGGGCAGCGCCTGCACCACGCGCACCGCGCGCGGCTGTTTGAACCGGGCGAGGTCACCGGCGACGAAATCGAGCAAGTCCTGGCTCTGCGGCTCCTCGCCGGGATTCGGTACGACAACTGCCACAACGGTTTCCCCGAACTCGGGGTGCGGCACACCGATGACCGCGGACTCGAGCACCTGTGGGTGTCCGTCGAGCAATTCCTCGATCTCCTTGGGGTAGATGTTGTACCCCCCCGAGATCACCAGATCCTTGTCACGACCGACGATGCAGAGGTACCCGTCGTTGTCGATCATGCCCAGATCACCGGTGACGAAGAACCCGTCGGAGCGAAACTCCGAGGCCGTCTTCTCCGGCATCTGCCAGTAACCGCAGAACACGTTGGGGCCGCGAACCTCCACGATGCCCACCTCACCATCGGGCAGTGTTTCGCCGCTCTCACGGCCGACCACCCGAATCTCAGTTCCTGACAGTGCTTTTCCGACGGTGCCGGGCTTGCGCGGCCCGCCGTCGTAAGGGTTGGTGGTGTTCATGCCGGTCTCGGTCATGCCGTAGCGCTCGAGAATCGCGTGGCCAGTGCGGGCTGCGAAGGCCTCGTGGTCGGTGGCCAGCAGCGGAGCCGATCCGGAAACGAACAGGCGCATCGACGCGCAGTGGTCCGGAGTGAGCCGCTCGCTGCTCGCCAGCCGGGTGTAGAAAGTCGGCACGCCCATCAGCACGGTGGCCTTCGGCAGCAGGTCGATGACGGTCTCGGCGTCGAACTTGGACAAGAAGTGCATCGACGCACCCGCCGCGATGGTCATGTTCGCCGCGACGAAGAGCCCGTGGACGTGAAATATCGGCAGGGCGTGAATCAACCGGTCCTCGCTGGTGTACTGCCATGCGTCGAGCAGCGCCTCGCAGTTGGAGGCCAGATTGCCGTGGGTCAGCACCGCACCCTTCGAGCGGCCGGTGGTGCCCGAGGTGTACAGGATGGCAGCGGGATCGGACGCGGCGGCGGCGTAGACATCCTCGTGGCGACCGTCGCCGCTCAGTAGCGTGCCGTCCGCCGAGTCGCCGAGGGTCTCGACGACAACACTGTCCTGATACTCGGCGTAGTCGTCCTGCCGATCGGGTGAGCAGACCAGCACCCTGGGCTGGGCGTCGCCGATGAAGTAGCGCATCTCCGAGCCGGTGTAGGCGGTGTTGAGCGGCAGGAAGACGCCGCCGATCTGCAGCGTTGCGAGGTAAAGAGCCAGTGCCTCGGGCGATTTGGGAACCTGCATCGCCACACGGTCGCCTGGCGTCACACCGTCGGCGACGAGGCGGGCGGCAATCCGGTGCGCGATGTCGGCGGTGTCGCCGTAGCTGATCGTGCGGCCATCGGTCAGCTCGAACAGCGGTGCGTCCGGTCGTCGACGCACCTGTTCGGCGAAGAGTCGGTAGATGGTGGTCTCGCGTGCCATCAGCGGTGTTCCTTTCGTGTCGAGCGTTGTGGTGTCGGACGATTCGACGAGAGTCGCGGCCAGCTCGGACAGCGGCCCGGTGACCGACACGCTGCGTCGGCGCACGAAGTCCTCGTGCCGGGAGTCGAGCTTGTCGGGTTCGTAGCGGTAATTGACCATGGCGCCGTAGGACTGGTCCCACGAGGCCGCGGAGGTGTTGGCCGGCCAGTTCAGCCGCCAGGCCGTCGCACCGTTGCCCAGGTGGAAACGTGCAACCGAGTCCACCGGGCGGCCGTCGGAGCGCTTCTCGACGGTCAGGTAGGCCGACAACGCGGGAAGCAACCTCTGGCGCAGCGCGTCGATGTGGTCGTCATCGATACCTGACACACTCCTCGCTGCATCCAACTCGTCGACGAGCCGGCGGAGCTCGGAGTCGACCTTCGATCGCTCGCCGAGCCAGCGTCGAAACCCGGGAATCGGTGAGAGCGTGACGAACTCGCGCAGATGGGGTAGTTGCCGGCTCACTTGCTCGAGGACCTGCTTGATCAGCAGGCTGCCGAACGAGACCCCGGCCAGGCCGTCGAGCGCGTTGTTGATCGAGTACAGAGCAGCAGTGTCCGCCGTCGATGGGTTCAGGGCTTCGCCCGGTTCCAGAAGCGGGCCGATGCGGTCGGGGATGCCGCGCACCAAGGCGACCTCCACGAAGATCAGCGGTACGTCATTGGTCGCGGGATGGAAGAACGCGAAGATGCGACGATCCTCGGGCATCAGACGCCGGCGAAGCTCGTCGTCGCTCGACATCGGGTGGACCGTCTCGTAGTGGATCAGGTGCCGGTGCAGCTCGGGTGGGGAATCCGCGGTGACTTCGGACATGTGCAGGAAGCCGCGGTTGAACCAGGACGTCAGTAGGTGGTGGAAGTCGTGATCGAGGGGACGCAGGCCCGATCGGGACCCACCGTGCGCGCGCATCAGCCGTCGCAGATCCGAACGCATCTCCACCAGGGCCAACGTCGCACCGGGGGCGTAATTGATGCGCCGGAGCAGCTGCTGCCTGGCGGGCTCGACCGCATCGAACAGCCCCACCAGCTCGTCACCCGCCGGCGCGCCCGTGTCGCGCTGGCGCTCCCACCGGTGGAAAGCCGCCCGCACCTTCTGGTCGTCGACGCCGTACGCCTCAGTGACGTGGGTGAAGAAAGCGAGTTTGCCGGCGTCGTCCAGTTCGGCATAAGAATCCAGCGCTTCGGCTGCGATCGAACGGATCGATGCTTCCCCGACGTCGCTCATCAGCGTTTCGCACGCGGTGAGGAGCCTGTCTTCGCATCCCATGTGAGGTCCCTTCTCGGCACGTGCGTCCGGCGAGGTCGCGGTGTGCCCGGCCATATACATCGACTGAAGTGATATATATAACGCTGACCCTAACGTATAAATGTGAGCTGCACCACCCCCGGCGTCGGATAATCTGATTCGAGGAGGTACGCATGATTCGAGTTCCGGAATCGCAGCGAGTGCGGGATGCGCTGGAGAACGCCGTCATCGACGGCCACTATCGGCCGGGCGAACGTCTCGATCCAGCTCGGTTGGAGGAAGAGTTCGGCTGCTCGCGCACACCCATTCGCGAGGCCTTACAGGCGCTCGAACGCTCGGGACTGGTTCAGATACGCCCCAAACAGGGCACGTACGTCACCGAACTGGGGATCTCCGAGGTGGCCGAACGCTTCGAGGTCATGGCCGAACTCGAGGGCATGGCCGCGCGACTGGCCGCGAGCCGGATCGAACGCGAGGCACTGGCCGAGCTCGAGTTGGCACTGAAGGAATGCGAGGAGCACGCAGTCAGTGGTGACGCGGATGCGTACTACTACGCGAACGCTCGGTTCCACGGCATCATCAACGACTCCTGCGGCAACGACTACCTACGTCAACAGGCCCAGGCACTCAAGCGAGTGTTGCAACCGTATCGCCGGTTGCAACTCCGCGTGCCGGACCGCATGCGGCGGTCCATGGCCGAGCACCGAATCATCGTCGATGCGATCGCGCTGGGTGATGCGGAGGCCGCGGAGAACGCCGCCCGCGATCACGTCCTGGTTCAGGTCACGGAGTTCAGCAACTTGGTGCGTGCCTGGCGGCAGCTGTCGGCAAGCTGACCGGCCGGATCTGGAGGACCGGTCAGCTTGCCGCTCAGGCACGGACGACGGCTGGGCCCAACGATTCGTAGCGACGAGCTTCGGCGATGCCGAGCTCGGACCCGGTGACGATCGACTCGAAGTCGGACACCTTCGCGAAGCGGCAGAAGCTGCTTTCTCCGAACTTGGAGTGCGCCGCCACCAGGATCGGCCGACGCGCTACCTGAACAGCGGTGCTCTTCACCGCGGCCACCGCCGGATCGGGTGTGGTGAGACCGTGCTCGAGGGAGATTCCGTTGGTACCGAGAAAAGCAACATCGATCACCAAGCTTCTGAGCATGTCCACTGCCCAGTGATCAACCGTGGCAAGCGTTCTGCCCCGCATCCGACCACCGAGCAGAAGTACGGTCACCGTACGACTGTGCGCCAACGTTTCTGCGGCCAGCAGTGACGACGTCACCACCGTCAGATCCCGCTCGGACAGTCGCTCGGCGATCAACCGGGGCGTGAATCCCTCGTCCAGATACACCGTTTCGGCTCCGTGCAGCAATTCCGATGCCGCCGACGCCATTCGGTTCTTCTGAGCGAGATCCACCTGACTTCGATATTCGACACCCGATTCGAAGGCTGCGGTCTCCATCGGCACCGCACCGCCGTGCACTCGTTTGAGTACACGGCGGCCGGACAACACCTTGAGATCGCGTCGGATGGTTTCGCTTGCGACGTCCAACTCCTCGGCGAGGGCAATCACCTCGACCCGCCCGCGCAAGCGGGCGTACTCGACGATGCGGCTTTGACGAGTGTCGGAGTCCACCGACGTCACGATACGTACCGGTTACTTGCCGCCACCGGTGAGGATCGTTCTGATCTCCTCCGCCGTCTGCGCCTCACGCAACCGTGCGACGTCCTCGGCCTTGAGGAACACCTTCCCGATCTGGGTCAGCAGCGCCATGTGATCCTTGCCGGCGCCGGCGATACCGACCACGAACTCGGCCGGCTTGCCCTTCCAGTCGATCGGCTCGGCGTACCGCACGAAGGACAACCCGGTCTTGCGGATGGTGCCCTTGGCTTCGTTGGTGCCGTGCGGAATTGCCAACCCGTTGCCCATGTATGTCGAGACCGACCGTTCCCGCTCCTGCATGGCCTCGACGTAGGCTGCCTCGACCGCCCCGGCGGAGACCAGCAACTGGCCGGCTTCGCTGATGGCATCGGTAGTGGTGCGCGCCGACCCGTTCAGCACGATCGAGTCCAGCGCCAGAACATCTGCACCGCCCGTGGACGTCTCGGGAGCCGATTCCTCGACAGGTGCGTCGGGCGGGGCGGCATCGCCCTGCGTGCTCTCCAACTCGGCAACGATCTCGTCGTATCGGGGGCTGCTCATGAAGTCGTCCACGGAGACGTGCGTGGCCGACGGGGTCTTCTGCCGTGCTCGATCGGTGAGATCCTGGTGCGAAACCACCAAGTCGTAGGTGTCGGTCAGGTTGGAGATCGCTGAGTTGGTGACCTTGATGTCGCCGAAGCCGGCCTTCTGGATCTTCCTGCGCAGCACCGAGGCGCCCATCGCGGACGATCCCATGCCGGCGTCGCAGGCGAAGACGATGTTGGAGATCTGGCGGGTCATCGTGGCAGTGCCACCGCCGCCGAGCAACGAACCGACGCTGGACTTCTTGCCCTTCATCGCCTCCATGTCCGCGGTCGCCGCGGCAAGATCCTGCTCGTCGGTGCCCCGGTCTGCCTTGAGAAGCAGTGCGGCGACGATGAAGGAGACTACTGCTGCACCGATAACGGACAGCGTTACGCCGATGAAGCTGTCACCGGGCGTCTGTGCGTAGACCGCGATGATCGAGCCGGGAGCGGCCGGTGCGCGCAGACCGGATCCGAATGCGACGTTGATGAAGACGCCGGTCATGCCGCCGAGGATGGTCGCGATGATCAGCTTGGGCTTCATCAGCACGTAGGGGAAGTAGATCTCGTGGATACCGCCGACGAACTGGATGAGCGCGGCACCGGGAGCCGATGCACGTGCGATACCGCGGCCGAAGAACGCGTAGGCCATCAGGAGTCCGAGGCCGGGGCCGGGGTTGGCCTCGAGCAGGAACAGGACGGACTTGCCCGTCTCCAACGCCTGGGTGGTGCCCAGCGGAGTGAGGATGCCGTGGTTGATCGCGTTGTTGAGGAACAGCACCTTGGCAGGCTCGATGAAGACGGAAGTCAACGGCAACAGGTTGTTCGACACCAGGAAGTCCACTGCATTACCCGCCACGCGAGTGAACGAGGACACGATGGGACCGACACCGAAGAAGCCCAGGATCGCCAGGAACATGCCGAGGATGCCTGCAGAGAAGTTGTCGACCAACATCTCGAAGCCGGGTCGGATCTTGCCCTCCCACAGCGCATCCAGCTTCTTCATCAGGAAGCCGCCCAGCGGTCCCATGATCATGGCGCCCATGAACATCGGGACGTCGGCGCCGGTCACGACGCCGATGGTGGCGATCGCGCCGACTACCGCGCCGCGGTTGCCGTGGATCATCCGCCCGCCGGTGTAACCGATCAGCACCGGCAGCAGGTAGGTGATCATCGGCGCGACGATGCCCCCGTCCTCGAACGCGCCCCACCCGCCGATCTTGGCGACCCAGCCGTCCGGATCTCTCAGTCCCGAGAAGATGGCCTGTAGCCAACCCGCCTCGATGAACAAGGCGGTGATCAGGCCCCACGCGATGAACGCGCCGATGTTGGGCATGACCATGTTGGACAACGCGGTGCCCACTTTCTGCACCTGCACCCGCACCCCGGACCGCGCCGGCGCGTCCTGGACAGCTGTTGTTGACATTCGAGTCCTCCGATTTCAGACCGGCCCGTGATGCCGATCACATACGGTGATTAGACCTCACAGTCGGGCATGAATGCAAGCATTCGGGCAACATCGGTCATGAATGAAGGTGGTTTTGTGCCCGAATGGAGGTTAGAGTGCTTCACAGCACACCAGCCAGTGCACCCCTGGCCCGGTATATCGCTGACCCGAGAGGATCCCCACATGAAGGCATTGCGGTTCTACGCACCCGAGGACGTCCGACTCGAAGACGTTCCCGAACCCACATGCGCGCCCGACGAGGTCAAACTGCGAGTGCGCAACTGTTCCACCTGCGGCACCGACGTGAAGATCTTCTACAACGGCCACCAGAACCTCACACCGCCGCGCACCATTGGCCACGAGATTGCCGGCGAGATCTCCGAGGTCGGCTCGGACGTCAACGCGAAATACGGAAGCAACTGGCAGGTCGGGGACCGCGTCCAGGTGATCGCGGCCGTGCCCTGTGGTGAGTGCCACGAGTGCAAGAAGGGCTGGATGGCGGTCTGCCAGAACCAGACCTCGGTGGGATACCAGTACGACGGTGGCTTCGCCGAGTACATGATCGTGCCGAAGCAGGTCCTCAAAGTGGACGGGCTGAACCGGATTCCGGACAACGTCGGGTTCGACGAGGCATCGGCCGCCGAGCCGTTCGCGTGTGCCATCAATGCGCAGGAACTCCTCGGCATCGAGGAGGGCGACACCGTCGTGGTCTTCGGTGCCGGTCCCATCGGCTGCATGCACATCCGCATCGCGCGCGGCGTGCACAACTGCGGACCGGTCTATCTGGTGGACGTCAACCAGGAGCGCCTACAGATGTCGGCCGACGCGGTCGGACCGGACGAAATCATCAACGGCGCCGAGGTCGACGTCATCGAGAAGGTCATGGAACTGACCGGTGGCCGCGGCGCCGATGTCGTCATCACCGCCACCGCAGCCAACGTCGCTCAGGAGCAGGCCATCTCGATGGCCGCCCGCAACGGCCGCATCTCGTTCTTCGGCGGCCTGCCCAAGACCGACCCCACCATCAGTTGTGATTCGAATATCGTGCACTACCGGCAGCTGCACATCCACGGCGCCAACGGTTCTGCGCCCGAACACAACAAGCGCGCGCTGGAGTACATCTCCACCGGCCAGGTGCCGGTCAAGGACCTGATTACCCGGCACATCCCGCTCGACGACGTGCTGGACGCGTTCCAGATCGTCAAGAAGGGCGAGGCCATCAAGGTGACCATCGAACCGACACCTGCCGAGGTGGCAGCGGGCGTCTGACCCTCGTGACCGACGCGGCGGCCTCCTGCGGGGTCGCCGCGTCGTTCTCGTCAGGCGGGGAGACAACACCCTTCACCCTCTGTCAGGTGCGTCCAAGCAATTCGATGATCGACGCCAAGGGCTGCGGCTTTCCCAGGTAGAACCCCTGCGCGAGATCGGCACCGGTGCGGACGCCCACGTCCTCCAACTCGGCACTACTCACCCCTTCGACCACAACTGTCGCCTCGAGCGCATGTGCGAGCCCGACTGCCGCGTCGAGGATGCGCGATCCACGCTCGTCCGTGGCCGCGCCTTCCACCAAGGACCGATCGATCTTGATGATTCCGGGCTGCAGCTGACCCAACAGTTCCAAGTTCGAGTACCCGGTCCCGAAATCGTCGATGCCGATGGTGGCCCCCAACCGCCGCAGTAGCGCCAGGATCTCGAACGCCCGGTTGCCCGGCACCACCGTCGTCTGTTCGGTCACCTCGATCACGATCTTGTCGAATCCGCACGGCGGCTGCCAGGACAGCAGCCGGTCCGTCACGTCGCGCTCACCGAGTTCGGTGGCCGACATATTGACCGAGACGCGGGGATGATCCGGGCCGACTCGCTCGAACAGCGTGTCGACGTCCTCGATCAAACAGTCCAACACGATATTGCCCACTGCGCGCAGCTGGCCCGTTTCGGCGGCGAGATCGATGAACTGGCTCGCGTCGACCAGCTCTCCGTCCCGGCGCCACCGGATCAGCGCCTCGACCATTACGATCTCGCCGGTTGTCACCTTCCGGATGGGTTGGTAGTGCAGCTCGAAATCGTGCTGGCGAACCGCCGCCGCCAGTTGGTGCCGCATGGCCGCCTTGTTGTCCGCGTCGCGATCCATCTCGCTCGTGAAATAGACGTGCTGGTCGCGCCCGCTGCTCTTCGCCGCGTACATGGCGACGTCCGCGTTATGCATGAGCTCGTCGGCGGTCGATCCATCATCGGGTTGCACCGCGACGCCGATGGATGCCGACACGAAAGCCACTGCCTCGTCGATGACAACGGGTTCACGGATCGCGGTCAGAATCCGATGAACCAACCCGTCCAACGCGTCCAGATCGTCCACCCGGCTGATCAGCACCGCGAACTCGTCGCCGCCCAGGCGGCCCACCAGATGGTTCTGCCGCACGGCACGCTGGAGTCGAGACGCGACCACGGCGAGAACCAGATCTCCGCTCCGATGGCCCAGACGGTCGTTGACTTGCTTGAACCCGTCGAGATCGATCCAGAGCACCGCGGCGCGATTGTTGGCGGCTGCGACCAGCGACTGGGCGGAATTTCGAAAGTGCGTCCGAGTCAACAGCCCGGTCTGCTGATCGAACTGCTCGTGCGCCGCGAGTTCGGCACTGAGCCGCCGAAGCCGAGAACTGTCGTGCACCACCAGTATCGTGACATCGAGATCGTCCGATGCGGCTTTGTCCACCGAAAGGTATTCCAGCGCAACAGGAATACTATTTCCTTCCGCGCATTCCATCCGGAGATTCGACGCATCCTCCGTGCCGTTGGCCGAGAATCCGACAATCAGACTGGACAGCGTTCGCCCGGTCAGTGCGGTCTGGTCGAAGCCCGACATCGACTCGATCGCGCTGCCGGCACTGACTATCCGGCCCCGTCGATCGACCAGGACGATGCCGAGCGACTGGCTCCCGAAAAGTGCGCCCAGCAGGGCCGCCTGATACTTCGAGTTCGTCTCCAGCTCGTGCTCTCGGGTGACATCGGTGACGGTTCCGACGCGGACCGGTCGCGATCCGTCGGCAGGCTGGACGAGTCTGGCTTCTTCCTCGACCCACGCCAGCGTTCCGTCCGCTTTGTCGACTCGATAGCGCAACTGCCAGTTCGCATCCGTGGTGGCCGAGACCGAAGCGACTCGATCTCTGTCATCGGAGTGGACGGCGGAGAGCAGCAGCCCGGGATCGGCCAACACGCGGTCCCGGTCCAAGCCGAAAACCGACTCGACGCTACGAGTGAGCAACGTCAGATGGCTCGCCGAATCACGTTGCCAAGCAACGGAAGGAATGGAATCGGTCAGCATCTCCAAATTCATCAAAGCCTGTTCGGTGATCCTGCGCTGTGCGGATGTCTCGCTGACGTCGATGACCATCACGATCACACCGAGGATCTCGTTCTTGTCGCCGCGGTAGGGCTGCGTCTGAATCAACAGATCCCGGTTCTCGCTGGCCAACTCGCTCATTGTCGACTCTCCCGCCAGAGTCTGCTCGAGTAACTCGTCGAGGTGGAGAACCGGCATCGTGGTGGGCACCGCGGAGAGTCGACGCCCGACGTCCGACGGAATCAGCGAGAACAGGCGCACCGCAAGGGCGGAGAATCGCGTCACCCGCAGCTGGCGGTCGACGAGTACGAGGCCGCTGGTCAAGGAACTCTGGATGTTCTCCAAGTCTGTATTTGCGCGCATGAGTTCGCTTCCGCGCGCAGACAATTCCTGATTGAGCGTCGTCAGTTCCTCGTTCGTCGCCTCGAGCTCCTCGTTGGAGGCCTGCACCTCCTCCGTCGAGGCCTGCAGTTCCTCCGCAGAGGCCTGCAATTCCTCGTTGAGCGCTTGCAGTTCCTCGTTGGAGGTACTGAGATCTTCCACGGTGGCCTGCAAGGCTTCGTACACTGATTCGAGTTCGACGCTTACTTCGGCAGCGCTGCCGTCGTCGACTTCGTGTCGAAGGGACGGGAGCCCGGCCGGGTCCGGCCCCGACTCGAACATCACGATGGCGCCGGCCACGCCCCGGCTCGTGGTGTCCCCGGTATCGGAATCGATTCTCGCGACGGCGATTCGAGTGGTGCCCAGCTCGGTCGATATCCGACGCGTCGCCGAATTCGGCACACTGTGGCGAAGCTGACTCAGCATGGCTCGCACCGACGCCCGGTATTCCTCTTTCAGCAGATCGACGACATGGCCGCTGTGCGCTCCCTCGCCCACCGAGCACCATTGGGAGACATCACCGATCACTTCGACGAGAGCTGAATTCGAGTCGATCAGCAACGCAGCCGGCGTCACAGCCCTCACCACGTCGCGATAGAACCGGCCGTCCGACGACGTGCGCGTTCGAGAATCGTGCGGATCTGGGCGCCCCGCAGTTCTCGGTGTGCGCACGGCAGGTCCGAGCGGGAGTCCCATCGGCCTCGAGTGCGGGTGTCTGCGGTAAAGGCGATGGTCGTTGTCGACGACGGCGAACATATCGCCGGCCCGCGGCACACGCTCACTCTGGCCGAGCAGCAGCAACCCGTTGGGAACCAAGGCGAACTGGCACAGTTGCAGCACGCGCTCCTGCAAACGTGGCTGGAAGTAGATGAGCGTGTTACGCAGCGAGATCAGGTCGAGATTGGGAAACGGCGGATCGAACGCCACATTGTGCCGCGCGAACACGATGCACTCACGTAGCGATGGCACAATCTCGATCCCGTCCCCTGCCGGCCGGGTCCACAGCTGTCTCGACTCGTCGGGGATGGAACGCGCTTCCTCGGTCGAGTAGCGGCCGTGCCTGGCGACCTCGAGAGCGTGATCGTTGAGGTCGGTCGCGAAAATCTTCAGACGAGACGCCAGATCGTCGTACGACCGGCCCAACGCGTCCGCCGCGAGCATCGCAACGGTGTAGGCCTCTTCTCCGCTGGCACACCCGGGCACCCAGATGCGGATCTGCTCACCATCGGATGCCGCAATCACCGCGGCGAGGTGGTGACGAAGAAACTCCCACACCCCGCTGTCTCTGAAGAACGCGGTCACCGTCACCAACAAAGCCCGGGCGAACGCGTCGGCCTCATCCTGGTTCGATCGAAGGAAGCTCACATACTGGTTCACATCGTCGATCTCGGCAAGGCGCTGCCGCCGGGACATCTGGCGAAACAACGTCGACCGCTTGTACCCCTGGAAGTCGATCCCTGTCATCTCGCGCAGGACAGCGATCGCATCGCCGAGATACGGGAGATCACCGATCTCCTCTGAAGCAGGCGCATCGACAAGCCCCGGTTGCAGGCGAACCGACGCATAAGTCCGGAGAAAACGTTCGAGCTCGTCGGAGATGTCTGCTGCTTGGGCCTGAATGTCGACGGCGCCGGTGGCGAACGACGCAGCCGGCATGCCGTCGAACGCGGCCGTACCCAGTTTTTGCACCGCCACCACACCGCCCGCGGATTCGATCGCTTCCACACCGGCAGCACCGTCGTCGCCCGTCCCCGACAGGACCACGGCGACCGCTCGCTCACCGAACTCGAGTGCCGCAGAGATGAAGAGGCGATCGATGCTGGGCCACGGGCGGTGGTCCGCGTCGGGTTCGTCGACCACGATCGCCCCGTCGTGAACGGTGATGTCTCGTCCGGGCGGCGCGACGAAAACGGTGTTGGGCCGCCACCTGTCCCCGCTGGTCGCTTCCACAACGGTGAGCTCGGTCGCACGGTCGAGCAAGCTCCACAACTCGCTACCCGATGACGGCGACATGTGTTGTGCCACGACAAAACACCAGTCGAACTCGACCTTCGTTGCACCCAGTAAGGCAGTGAGAGCGGTCAAGCCGCCCGCCGAGGCTCCCACGGCGATGACGTGAAGCGGAGGCGCCACGTCGGTGGACACGTCCTCGGGCACGAGGCCTTCCATAGAACACCCCATCTGGCCCCGGACAGCGAAACTGGTGACAGTACTGTGTCACGTTCCGGAACACTTGGGAACAGTATCGCCCGCGATTCGGACCATCCGACCGATGCAGTGGCCGAATGTCAACCGTTCAACGTGATGTCCACACCGTGAACGGTCTTGACGAAGGGACAGATCGAGCGAGCCTGCTCGAGAACGTCTTCGGGATCGTCGACGCCCGGCAGCGTCACCGCCAAGCTGTACGTGGCGTCATATCCGGCTCCGTCGGCCGCGGACAGCGTCACCGAACCCTCCACCGATGCGCCGTCGAGAGAGCCGCCGACCGTTCCGACCGCAATACGGAGAGACTCGATGAGGCACGAGGACAACGCCGCTGCCATGAGTTGCTCGGGGTTGGTGACACCGCCGGGTCCGTCCAGTTCGGAGGGCTCGTGGACGTCGACGGCCAGCGCCTTGTCGTCGGAGACGACGGATCCGTCGGTCGCGGTGACAGTGGCGGTATAGAGGTTCTTGCTCATCCTCTACGGGTGTCCGCGACAAGGGACACGCAAACCCGCTGGGCCAATTCGGTGCGTGGAAAGTCAGCCGCGGTGTTCGCCCAAGAACCCGATGACTTCGCGAGCGAAGCGATCTGGTTCGTCGAGGAACGGAGCGTGGCTGCTGTGCTCGAGCAGTTCGAACCGCGCGTCGGGGAGGGCATCAGCGACATATTTCGCGGCTTCCCACGGAAATGCGCGATCTTCCCGTCCGACCAACACCAGCGAAGGAAGATCGAATGTCGGCAGCACGTCCCTCCAGTCGTGGTGCGTGTGATCCGCCATCACCGCGTTCCGCGCCGGCGACGGCATCTTCGCCATTTCGCCCACCAGGGTCTCGACGAGATCGTCCGGTAACTCGGTTGCCGTGATCTCACCGATCTGCTCGCGATCGAACGCAGTGCGGTCGTAGGTGACCCGCCCCTGCACCGCAGCAAGTGTCGCGTCGTCGAAGATGCTGTTGTGGGCCAGATTCCAGTCCGGCGTGCGGTACTGCTTCGGGGTCTGCGAGACGTAGATCGCCTGCGCGAGGCGGTCGGTGCCGAAGAGTTCCTGATAGCTCCAAATCACCGGACACCCCAGCGACCACCCCAGCGCGGTCACCTCCGTCAGATCGAGGGCGAGAAGCACATCGCGCAGATCTTTCGCCAACCGCGACACCCGATACCCGTGACCGGGGTCTTCGGAATCCCCGTGCGCACGCATATCGAGCGAGATCACGCGAGCGTGCTCGGCAAGTCGATCGACGCTGCCCTCGAAGAACTTTCCGCTGAAGCCCCAGCCGTGCAGAAGGACCAGTGGCCGGCCCGTTCCTCGGTCGCGGTAGTGCAGGACAGTTCCGTCGCTAACGGTCACGGTGGGCATGAATGGCGCATACCCGCTTTGCACCGGCGATAACGGTGCGGTCACTACTGCGTTATTCGTGCAATTACCGGATTACAGTGCGGGCATCAACGGCGAGTTCTCAGGAGAGACCCATGAGCGATCCTCGGTATCCCGACCAGCCCGGTTCCGATCCGAATCAGCCCGGTGGAGCCGGTTATGGCAACGACCCTTATCGACAGGGTGGCCAGCAGGGTCAATTCGGACAACAGGGCCAGTACGGACAACAGAATCCGTACCAGCAGGACCCCTACCAGCAGAATCCCTATGGGGGCGGGTACGGGCAGCAACCCCCGGCGAGTCCGAAGAACGGCTTGGGAGTGGCGGCACTCGTCCTCGGCATCCTGTCGATCCTGGCCTTCTGGACCTTCGGCTTCGGCATCCTGCTCGGCATCGTCGCGGTGATCATGGGGTTCGTGGGCCGCGGCCGAGCCAAGAGAGGCGAAGCCACCAACGGCGGGGTGGCGCTCAGCGGCATCGTGCTCGGCGTACTCGGAATCCTCGTCGGCGCCGTGTTCCTCGCCTTGACGGTCTTCGTGTTCAACGCGGTCGACGGCCAGGGCCTCGTGGACTGCCTGAGCCAAGCCGGCGGCGACTCGGCACAGATCGAGCAGTGCCAGCAGGATTTCACGGGGAACCTGGAAGAGCAGTTCTCGGTCTCGATCGCACCTGAACCCACCCCCTGATCGGGCGGCGCGCCCGTAGATCGGGCATGGTTGATCCATGAGCGAATCTGCAGACACTCCAGTCGACACCACGTCAATCGACGCACGCGAGGAGTCCAAGGGAACCGGGGCGGACACCGCGCAAAGTTCGGACGAGCGCGACGAGGCCGTCAGGGAGTTCGACGGGCACGCGGAGGCCGATACACCGACATCGCTCGACCGCAGCGAAGCCGTCGTCGACGAGGGCAAGGACCTGCCCGCACCGTCTCCCCGTGAGACATCGGGAGACGGTTCATCGGCACACAAGGACGACAAGCAGACCGACCGCCAGGAGTGAGTCAGAAGAGCGTGACGGGCTCCTGCGCACCGATCGGCTCCGACGGCGTCAACTCACCGTCGCGGACAGCGCGCGCAGCAACCCCCGCAAGCTGGTCGGCCATCTCGTTGAATTGATCGCCGACGTGCCCGCGCACCCATCGGAATCGGACCGGACCGTCGCGGTCCGTGATGGCCCGATCGATCGCACGCACCAAATCCAGATTGCGTACCGGCGCGCCCGTGGACGTCCGCCAGCCTTTCCGCTTCCATCCCGGCAGCCATTCCGAGGCGCACTTGATGGCGTACTGGCTGTCGGACTCGATGAGCATCGGCTCCGTCCCCGGATGCGCCAGAACGGCCTCGAGGAGGGCGCGGAGCTCGGCAATCTGATTGGTTCCCGATGCTTCGCCGCCGGATGCCGTGGGACCGGTGTGATCGACCCATGCCCACCCGATGGCGCCGCCCGGGTTCTTCAGGCACGAGCCGTCGGTGCTCACGATGATCATCCCGGGAACACTACGGGCGGCCACCGACAACGGTGTGGTCCCGCGCCGAGGAATGGACGAATCACTACGCCGGGCGGACTATTCCGTCGTGATGTCCCACATCATCGAACGCTGGCATAGTGTCGAAAACACCCCTCTCGCGAACACTGCACTTAGGAGCCGATCGTGAGCACCCAGCCCGGACACCATCCCTCCGACACGGTCGAACGCTTCCGCGCCCTGGTCGCGCGGTCGTCGGGCGACGCCATCGTGCTCGGATTCGAGGACGTCGACGAATCGTTTCTTCCCGCGGGCGACGTGACCATCGCGGTGGAGTACTCGTCGATCAACTACAAGGATGCGCTGGCCGTCACCCCCAAGGGCGGCGTGGTGCGCGAGTACCCCATCGTTCCCGGTATCGACCTCGCGGGAACAGTGGTCGCCTCAGAGTCCGATTCGATCCCGGTGGGCATGCGGGTGGTCGCACACGGCTATGAGATCGGCACCGGCCGCCACGGTGGATACGCCGAGTTCGCGCGGGTGCCGGCCGAGTGGGTGGTCCCCCTCGCCGAGGGTATGTCCACCGCCGACGCGGCCACCATCGGGACGGCGGGGTTCACCGCGGCGATGAGCGTGCAGGCCCTGCAGGAGCGCGGGCTGTCACCCGCCGACGGCCCGGTTCTGGTCACGGGCGCCAGCGGCGGTGTCGGTTCGGTCAGTGTGGATTTGCTGTCGCAGTTGGGGTTCGACGTCGTGGCATCGACGGGCAAGCAGTCCGCGCACGAGCTGTTGACCACTCTCGGGGCGTCGGAGATCATCGGTCGCCTTCCCGAGGACCCCGATGCGAAGCCGCGGCCCCTCGGCAAGACCCGGTGGGCGTCCGCAATCGACTGCGTCGGCGGCGCCACCTTGTCGGAGGTGTTGAGCACGGTGCAGTACGGCGGTGCGGTAGCCGCCAGCGGCCTCACCGGTGGGCCCGCTCTCTCCACGACGGTCCTGCCGTTCATCCTTCGTGGGATCTCGCTGCTGGGAATCGATTCCGTGCAGATGCCCATCGAACCTCGGCGAGCCCTGTGGGAGCGTTTGGCCGGCGATCTGCGACCGAGCCGCCTTGCCGAGGTGACCACGGAGGTATCCCTCGACGGTGTCGAGTCGATGATCGATGCGCTGCGAGCGGGCGAGAACACCGGCCGCACGTTGGTCCGCGTGCGGTGAGCACGTCTCCGCGAATCCGGTAGTCGTGCTCGGTCCGCCTCCGATGACACTGACGCTGGTCTCCGATCACGCGCTCAGCGTGGGACACACGTTGTCTCCGCACCGGCGTGGTCGTGGTGATCCCACCCACCGTGTGGAGTCCGACGGAACCATCTGGCGCACGTCACGATTCGCTTCGGGTCCGGTGACCTACCGGATACGACAGTCGGGGCCTCGCGAGGTGGCATGCGAGGCCTGGGGAAGCGGGGCGTCGGAGTTCGTCGACACGCTTCCCGCTCTGGTGGGCGCCGAGGACGACTCGACGGGGTTTGCGCCCGAACACCGCATTCTCGTCGAGGCGCACCGCCGCTTGCCGCACCTGCGCGTCGGGCGCTCGACGCGGGTGCTGGAAGCGCTGATCCCGGCGATCCTCGAGCAGAAGGTGCACGGAATCGCCGCGTTCGCGTCATGGCGTTCACTGGTGACGTCCTACGGGGAACCGGCGCCCGGGCCCGCACCGCACGGCATGCGCGTGCCTCCACCTGCCGAGGTGTGGCGCCGCATTCCCTCCTGGGAGTTTCACAAGGCCAATGTGGATCCGAAGCGGTCGAAGACGATCGTGCGGAGTGCCCAGTTGGCGGACAAGCTCGAGCCCGTCGCGCGCATGACTTCCGTCGACGCCGAGCGTCGTCTGCGCGTCGTGCCGGGTGTGGGTGCGTGGACTGCCGCCGAGGTGATGCAGCGAGCGCTCGGGGACCCCGACGCGTTGTCGGTGGGCGACTACCACCTGGCATCCGTCGTGGGGTGGACGCTGACAGGTGCTCCCATGACCGACGACGAGATGGTCGACTACCTGGCACCGCTACGTCCACATCGGTACCGGGCGGTGCGCCTGCTCGAGGTGAGCGGTACTGCGATACGGCCCAAGTTCGGTCCGCGCACCGCGGTCACGGACCACCGGCAGCACTGACGGGGTAGGGTTGAAGCTTCAACACAACTCGAGAAGGACTCGTCATGCCCATCACCCGACTCAATCACGCTGTGCTTTACGTTCGCGATGCGACCGCCAGCGCACGGTTCTACGCCGACGTACTCGGATTTCGCATCGTGAACTCGCTCGGTGATCGTGCGATCTTCGTCCAGGCGCCGGGCAGCACCAACGATCACGATCTGGGCCTGTTCTCCATCGGGGACGGCGCCGGACCGACCACCGCGGGACGGTCCACCGTCGGGCTGTATCACCTGGCCTGGGAGGTGCAGACCCTGACCGACCTCGTGCACCTACGCGAGAAGCTGGCGTCCGCCGACGCGCTGGTGGGCGCGTCCGACCATTCCACGTCCAAGAGCCTGTACGGGCACGACCCGGACGGCATCGAGTTCGAAATCGCGTGGCTGGTCCCGGCCGATCGGATCGACGCCGACGTACTCGATCGCCGCAGCACCATCTCCGCCCTCGACCTCGACGTCGAGATCGCTCGGTACGGCGCGGACACTCTCGGCGGTATCGGCGTCAGCGTTCCGGCCTGACCGCCTCGATGCGGGCCGCCACCCCGTTGAGCACCGACATTCCGGCCAGTCGTTCGAGATCGTCGGGCCTGCTCGACGTCAGTTCGTTGACGTTTCCGCCGCCGGCGGCGTTGGCGCGCTGCCACCCGCCTCGGTGACCCCAGCCCGGCGGAACCGCGACCGTTCCGACTCGGATGTCATCGGTGACCTTGGCCTGCGTGCAGATCTCGCCGTCTGCGGTGACGATTCGAACGTCGTCGCCATCCCTCACTCCGGCAGCCGCCGCGTCGACCGGATTGATGTGTGCCCACTGTCGCCGATCGCCCTTCATCAGGGTCGCGCTGTTGTGCATGAAGCTGTTGTGCGAGCGCACCTCTCGGATGCCGATCATCAGTAGCGGGAACGCCGGATCGGTGGGGTGCGTCTCGCCGAGACGGGAGATGTCGTCGTAGATCGCCGGCGCGTCGAGGCACACTTTTCCGCCGCGGTGCCGCACCACCTCGCGCAACCGCCCGGTGGGCACCCGTTCCGCGACGACGACACCGTGCGGGTTCGCCCGCAGCACAGCCGGACTCAGGCCGCCGCGCCGCAGGCCGAACCGATCACCGTAGGGACCCGTCCGCATGACGGTTTCGAGTAACCGGCGGGGGGTGATCCCGCCACTGATCCGGCCGAGACCGACCAGTTTGCCCAGACGCCCCAGCGGCCGCAAGAGCCGATCCAGCGCACCGAATTCCGGCAGCAGAAAGAGTGTGATGCCCATGCGCTCGGCCAATTCGGCGTACACCGTCCACTCCGGTCGCGCTTCCCCGGCAGCGTCGAGCACCCGCTCGGTGGTCTGGACGAACAGTGTCGGCGACGACGAGGCGAATCCGAAGGGAAAGTCCTCCCGCTCGAGGAACGTGGTTGCGGGCAGGATCCAGTCGGCGTGCCGATTGGTCTCGGTCACGTACAGGTCGAAGGACACCATCAGATCCAGGTTCGGCAAGGCGGCATCGAGCGCGCGTGAATTGGGCACCGTCAGAACCGGATTGCCGGCCAGAACGAACATCGCCCGCAGTTGCCCCTCCCCCGGTGTGGTGATCTCGTCCGCCATCACCGTGGCGGGAAACATACCCATCACCTCCGGCACGTCGCCGATCCGCGAACGTGCAGTGTCATAACTCAATTGGCCGGACATCTCGCCGAGGTCCTCCAAAGGAATGGCCGCGTGCGACAGCAAGGATCCGCCGTCGCGGTCCAGATTGCCGGTGATCAGCGTCAGAGCATCGATGAGGTAGCTCACGACCGTGCCGTGACGTCCGAGGCAGGTTCCAGTTCTGCCGTACGCGGTTGCCGTCGGCGCCGCCGCGAAATCACGCGCCAGCGTACGTACCGTCTCGGCGTCGATACCGGTGCGCGCGGCCGTTCGCTCGGGCGAGAAATCTGCGGCGCTGCGGGCCAGCGTCTCGAAACCGGTGCTCTGCCGGTCGATTGCCGAGCGGTCGTGCAGCCCCTCGGCGATGACCACGTGCAGCAAAGACAGCAGCAGCCACGCATCGGAGTCCGGCACGATGGACAGGTGCTCGTAGTGCCGGGCGGTTTCGGTGCGACGCGGATCCACCACCACGACCCGTCCCCCGCGCGCCGTGATGGACGCCAGGTCGTCGCGCACTCGGGGTGCCCGCACGGCACTGCCATGTGACACCAGGGGATTGGCGCCGATCATCAGCAAGAAGTGGGTGCGCTGCAGGTCCGGAAACGGCATCTGGGTCGCGGCGCCGTACAGCAGCTTGTTGGCCACCATCCGCGATGCCACGTCCTGCGAGTTCGACGAGTAGGCGTGTCGCGAGCCGATTCGCTTCATGAACAGCCCGGACCACAACGCAGCGGAGTAGTTGAAAGCCATCGGGTTTCCGATGTACTGGCCCACCGAGCGGCCCCCGTGTTCGGCGATGATCCCGTTGAGCCTGGTGGCGATATCGCCCAGAGCATCGTCCCAGCTCGCCGGTTCGAACTCGCCGTCGGACCGGCGTCGAAGCGGCGTGAGCACTCGGTCCGAATCGTTCTGGACGTCCGCGTAGGCGATGCCCTTGGGACACACCCGACCACGCGAGAGGGGATTGTCGGGATCGGGCGCGAGCGAGATCAGCTTGCCGTCCTCGACAGTGGCGATCAGTCCGCACAGAGCCTCGCAGATGCGGCAGTAGGTGGGCACCTCGGACCGCTGCGGTACTTCGGAACGCACGGACATTTTCTTCGGCCTCCCCCTGCCGGACCCCCGAGATCCGACGGGTCGAGTTGACCACAGCCGAGCCGAAAATGTCCGCGCCCGGCGGAATAGGCCCGAACGCGACGTGTTGAACCGTGAATGACGCGCATCGGAACATCGGACCTGGACGTCTTCCCGCTGGCACTCGGCGCCAACACCTTCGGGTGGACCAGCGACGAGAACGACTCACATGCCATCCTCGATGCCTTCGTCGGCGCGGGCGGGTCGCTGATCGACAGCGCCGACTCGTACTCGGCCTTCGCACCCGGCAACTCCGGCGGCGAATCCGAGACGGTGATCGGATCCTGGTTCGTCTCGAGCGGCCGACGTGACGACGTCGTGCTGGCCACCAAGGTGAGTCAGCACCCCGACTTCCGGGGGCTGGCGGCCTCGAACGTCGCCGCTGCCGCGGATGCGTCCCTTCAGCGATTGGAGACCGACCACATCGATCTGTACTACGCGCACTTCGACGATCAGGACACCCCGCTCGAGGAGACCGTCGCGGCATTCGACGCACTCGTGCGAGCGGGCAAGGTTCGCTACGTCGGCATCTCCAACTACTCCGTGGAGCGGGCCGAACAGTGGATCGACATCGCGCGCCGCGAAGGATTCGACGCGCCCGTCGCGTTGCAGCCGCACTACAACCTGGTGCATCGACGCTCCTACGAGCCGGAGTTGATGGCGCTTGCAGATCGCAATCAGCTGGGCGTGTTTCCCTACTTCTCGCTGGCGGCAGGATTCCTCACCGGCAAGTACCGAACGCGCGCCGACATCGACGGCACGCCGCGGGCGAAGATGACCTCCGGATACTTCAGCGATGCCGGTCTCGAGGTGGTGAGCGCGCTGTCCGACATCGCCGACGCGCACACCTCGGCCATACCTACGGTCGCCCTTGCCTGGTTGCTCTCCCGCAACGGCGTCGTGGCGCCCATCGCCAGTGCCAGTCGCCCGGACCAGCTGGCCTCTCTCACCGACGCGCCACATCTGACTCTGACAGCCGACGAACTGGATCGACTGACTGTTCTGTCCGACAAGGTCGGCGAGTAGCGTCGCCGTCGTGACAGGGCAGGAATGGTACGAACCGCGAGAGCGGGACGTGCAGGGCCGGCCGCAGAATGCACGGCCTCGCGACGGACTGGGCAGACCGTTGCCCCGAGGATCGGACGGCGTCGAGCGCATTCCCGACGACCTTCGACTTCCCCCTGCCGAGTCCCTGGTCCGCGCTCAGCAGCTGTTGGACGACGGAATGCCGTTCCATGCACACGAGATTCTCGAAGGCACCTGGAAGATCAGCACGGTCGACGAGCGTGAGTTGTGGCAGGGACTGGCGCAGCTGGCCGTCGGTCTGACACACGTACTCCGTGGAAACCGGACGGGGGCCGCCACCGTCCTCGCGCGCGGACGCGACCGCTTGCGCGGGTACGTCGACAGCTGCCCACACGCGATCGATGCGGCAGGACTGATCGCCTGGGCGGACGATCTGCTCGACACCGTTCACCGCGACGAGACGCCGGATCCAGTCGTGCCTCGCCTCACTGTTTAGGTTTGTTCATCCGGATGTCACTCGCCACGGGAACAGATCGCGGCTCGCCGGTGCTGCACTCCCGGTGACGACAGATTCCCCCGCAGCAGCAGCGCCCACCGAAGTACAGCCGCCCGCGAGCACTGAAAAGGCTCCGTCGACCCTGCGCACCATTCTGGTGCTCGGTTCGCTGGTGGCCCTCGGTCCGCTCACCATCGATCTCTACCTGCCGGCCCTGCCCTCCATCACGCGCGACCTGGCCTCCACCAGTTCTGCGGTTCAATTCACGCTCACCGGCACCCTCATCGGTCTCGCGGTGGGCCAGCTGGTTGTGGGCCCGATGTCGGACTCGTTCGGCCGACGCAAGCCTCTGATGGCCGGCATCGCCGTGCACATCGTCGCGTCGCTGCTGTGCATGGTGGCACCGTCCGTGGGGGTCCTCGGGCTCACGCGCGCACTTCAGGGGTTCGGCGCCGCGGCGGCGATGGTGGTCGCTATCGCCATCGTCCGCGACCTCTTCGAGGGACGCGCGGCAGCAACGGCGTTGTCCCGACTCGTGCTGGTCATGGGTGTCGCTCCGATCGTGGCACCGACTCTGGGCGGCCTGGTACTGGTCCACGGGTCATGGCGAACCATCTTCGCCGGTCTCGCCGTGGTGGGCGTGCTGCTGATGCTGGTGGCGATGTTCCTGCTGAAGGAAACACTGCCCGTGGAGCGTCGCCGGCCACCCGAGTTCGTCCCGGTACTAAGGACGTACGCGTCGTTGCTCACCGATCTGCGATTCGTCGTGCTGGTGCTGGTAGCCGGGCTGGGCATGTCTGCGCTGTTCGCCTACATCTCGGGCAGCTCGTTCGTGCTGCAGAACGGCTACGGGCTCGACGAGCAGCAGTTCGGCTTCGTCTTCGGCATCGGCGCGATCGCGCTCATCGGCGCATCGCAGCTCAACGTCCTCGCGTTGGCGCGCTACAGCCCCCAGCAGATCGTCACCGTCGCACTGGTCGCGATGATCGCCTCGGGCGCCGCCATGATCGCGACCACCACGACGGAATTCGGCGGGGTGGTCGGCTTCATGGTGCCGGTGCTGTTCGTCCTCGCTTCGGCTGGATTCGTCATGCCCAACTCACCGGCGCTGGCGCTGTCGCGTCACGGTGAGGCAGCGGGCACCGCCGCCGCGCTTCTCGGTGCGGCGCAATTCGGCATCGGCGCACTCATCGCTCCCTTGGTCGGCGCGCTGGGCAACGACGGCCCCGCGATGGCCATTGCCATGACGGGTGGGGCCACCGTCGCGTTCCTGTTGCTCGCCAGCGTCCGCTTCGACGCTCCGGTCACGAACCGAGGCTGATCATCCGTTCGGTGTCACCTCAGGCGCCGGAACGCAGGTAGGCGATGTCGCTGGTCATTCCGTCCGCCGGCGTCTCGAGCAGCACCGGCGCTCCGGCAGCGGACGCCACCGCCGCGAGAACTTCCGGATCGATCTCGCCGCTCTCCAGGTTGGCGTGACGGTCGCGTGCGGAGTCGAACTCGTCGCGAGAGTTGTTCAGGTGCACCAGATCGATGCGACCGGTGATAGCCATGATGCGCTCCACTGCATCGACCAGGTCTTCGCCGCCCGCCCACGCGTGGCAGGTATCCAGGCAGAATCCGGCACCGAATTCACCCACCGCATCCCACAGGCGGGCTATCGCGTCGAAGTGACGAGCCATCGCGAAATCGCCACCGGCCGTGTTCTCGATCCAGATCGGCACGGCGAATCCTCCGGCGTCCGCTTGACGCTCGAACAGCTTGCGCCAGTTGGCCACTCCCTCGGCCGGATCCTCCCCGTCCCTGACGTGGCCGCCGTGGACGACCATGCCCAGCGCGCCGATCTCGGCAGCCACCTCCGCTTGCTGCACCACTGCTTTGCGGGAAGGAATGCGAATGCGATTGTTCAGGCTGGCCACATTGATGACGTAGGAGGAATGCACCACCACGTCCACCGCACTGTCGCGAATCTGGGTCAGCCCATCCCCCACGACCGGCTTGTTCCATTTCTGGGGATCGGTCACGAACAGTTGCACGAGGTCGACCGAAAGGTCCTCTGCCTCCGCGAGCGGACTCTCCGAGCTTCTGACGTGGGCACCGATACGCATGCTGCGAGTTTACTCGAGCGGGCCCAACTCCCCCTCGACAGCCTCGGACGCGGTCACGTCAGCGACACCACGACCTTGCCGGTGGCGGTGCGGTTCTCGAGCGACGCGATGGCATCACCGGCGTCGGTCAACGAATAGACGGACGGTTCCGGCGCCGTCAACGCACCCGACGCGAACATGGGCTCCAACTCCGCCCACTGCGTGGCGGTGTAACCGGGGCGAGCCATCCACCAGGCGCCCCAACCGGCGCCGACCACGTCGACGTTGCCGAGCAGCAGACGATTGACCTTCACGGTGGGAATGTCGCCGCCGGTGAACCCGATGACCACCAGTCGACCGCCCGGAGCCAGAGACCGGATGCTGTCGGTGAAGCGGTCACCGCCCACCGGATCGATGACGATATCGACACCGTGACCTTCGGTGAGGCGCTTCACCTCGTCTTTCCACCCGTCCACCATCACGACGTCGGTGGCTCCGGCCGCACGAGCAACCTCGGCCTTGGCCTCGCTGCTGACGACGGCGATGGTGCGCCCGGCACCCAATGCCGGCGCCAGACGCAGCGTGGACGTGCCGATCCCGCCGCCGGCCCCGTGCACCAGAACGGTCTCGCCGTCGGTCAATCGGCCGCGTTGACGCAGGGCGAAGTGGACCGTCAGATCGTTGAACAGGAGTCCCGCTCCCGCTTCGAACGACACGGAGTCGGGAAGCGCGAAGACGAGGTCGGGGTTCGCGATCGCCACTTCGGCCATACCGCCGGTGAAACCCGTCAGCGCGGCGACGCGGTCGCCCCGGGAAAAGCCCGATCCCTCCGGCGCCGAGCGCACGACCCCGGCGATCTCGCTGCCGGGCACGAACGGGAGATCCGGCTTGTACTGGTACAGACCACGGCTGAGCAGCGCGTCGGGAAAAGCGACGCCCGCCGCGCGGACGTCGATCACGACCCCGTCGCCCGATGGCTCGTCGATATCGGTCACGGTGAGGGCGCCGGGCCCGTCGAGAGTGGTCACCTGAACTGCGCGCACTGACGTTCCTTTCGGCGGTGTCGTTACCGAACCGAGCGTACAAGCGACCGACTCTGCCGGTGCGCTGGGTCACACACCACTGATTGCGGCGCTCGAGGTGGCATCGACGGACCGGACGGTGGCGACGACGTCGTGCTCCGGCACGGGTCGGGCAATGTGAAATCCCTGTGCCGAGTCGCAGCCGAGATCGCGGAGGACGACGACGGTGCGCGCGTCTTCGACGCCCTCGGCAACGATGTCCAGACCCATGCTGTGCGCCAGCTCGATGGTCGATCGCACGATGGCCAGATTCGCGCTCTCGGACGCGATCGAGGTGACGAACGACCGGTCCATCTTGAGCTGCTGAACCGGAAGGGCCGAGAGATACGCGAGCGAGCTGTATCCAGTGCCGAAGTCGTCGATGGAAATGGAGACACCCGTTTCCCGCAGCGCCTCGAGTGTGTCGATGGACCTCTCCGGATCTGTCATTGCCGAGGTCTCGGTGATTTCGAAGACCACCGCCGAACCGGGGAGAGAATATCGATCGAGTGTGTCGCGAACCTGCTGAGCCAGTGTCGTATCCACCAGATCGCGTACCGAGAGATTGACGGCGACGTCGACGTCGAGGCCGACGGCACGCCAGCGGCTGCACGCGGCGGCGGCGGTGTCGATCACGAACGCGGTTACGGCCGGCATCATGACGGTCTGCTCGGCACTCTGCAGGAAATCCCCGGGGAGGAGCATTCCCTCCCGGGGGTGGCGCCATCGCAACAGAGCTTCGAGGCCGCACACCCGACCCGATTTCAGGTTCAGACGCGGCTGGTAGTGGACCTCGAGTTCACCGCTGGAGATGGCGTCCTCGAGCTCGCCCATACGGCGGAGCTGATCGACTCGATCGTTGTCCATCGTCCGGTCGTAGACGGCCAATTTGGGCTGACGGGTTTTCGCGATGATCACCGCAGCGTAGGCGTGCTGTACCAGTTCGTCCGGTCCTGGTGCCGGACAATCCGACGACAGTGCCACTCCGGCACTGCATTCCAGGATGAGCTTGATGTCGCGAACCGTCAGCGTTGCGCCGACGGCCCGCTGTGCGCCGACCGCGACTGCCACCGCCCGGTGCCGATCCACCGGCCCGGGAACGACGATGGCGAACTCGTCGCCGCCCAACCGTGCTACCGACCCGTCGGTGCCCATCAACTCCGTCAGCCTGGCCCCGATGTCGGTCAGCACTTGATCCCCGACCGCGTATCCGAACGACTGATTGATGTCCGCGAACCTGTTGAGATCGATCAGCACCAGGGCAGCACCGTCTCGGCCCCGAGATTCCATGAGCTCGGACAGCCGACTGCTGAGTTTTGTTCGATTCGCAAGCCCGGTGACCACGTCGGTGTCCGCGACGCGTCGTAGTGCCGCGGACTGACGCTGCAGCAGCATCAGAAGCGACCACAGCCTCACCGACCCCAGCAGCAGAATGATCGACGCGGCCACCACGACGACCGGGCCCCACTGTGTCACCGGTACGCCCCGGACCAGCTGCACATTTATCGCCACCGGGGTCATCGCGATTGCGGCGGTCAACATGATCAGCCGATACGCACTGCCACGGGCCCGGCTGATCGTCTCGACCCGAACGAGGTGATCTTTGCGCAGTGCTGCTCCGCCGAACAACACGTAGGCCGTCAGCCACGACACGTTCAGAATGGTCGTGGCGATCGGCCCGTCGGACTGCACCAGGAAGGAGAGATAGTCGGCCACCACCATCAGCGCCATAGCGCCGCCGAGCAGCCAGTGGGTGGGCGAACCTGCGCTCCGCTTCAGGACCACGAGCATCAACAGTGTCAACAGCAGGACATCGAACTCGGTATAGAAGATGCCGAGCCACACCGTTGCGTCCGCGTCGCGATATGCGTTCGGTCCGGACACCACCACCCACGACGCCAGTCCCACCCCGGAGGTGACTATCACTGCTTCCAACAGGTCGGTGTTGCTCAGCAAACGGCCGTTGGGGTTGCGCGACGACATCAACGCCACGGCGATGAGGAGATAGCCCGCGATATAGGCGACATCCGCGATATTGGCGACTTCCGCGGAGGACCCGGCGGGCGTATTGACGGAAATTCCGGTGATGACGTCGCCGGTGACCCAGCACGCCAGAGCGGCAGCCATGATCCACCACGAGTGCGGACTCGTCTTTCGGCTGGTCAAGATGCCGACAGGGACCGCGATCAAGGCGGAGATCGCGACTACGCAGTACAGCACGCTGGAGGCGGGACCAGCAGGGATCAGCGCAACGACGACGATAGCGACGGCACCGAGAGCGAAAAATTTCGTCGACAGAGACACCGAGATCCTGCTTCCTCTCTCGTGACCCCGATGTACAACAATGGCGACGTAAGTAACACAAGTAAATATACGCCCCGCTTCTGCCTACCATTGTCCACCAGAACCGCGGTAGAAACCACATAGTCGAGTGAATCGCTGCTAACCGGGATGCGGTAAAGTCCGGGGCACCGAACCGACACGGAGGGGACACCGCGCGTGGCGCAAGCGCAGATCGGACGCACTTCCGATGGCACCTCTACCGAGCGCTCCCGACTCAAGGCCGAGCGCCGCACGAAGCTCGTCGACGCCGCGGCCGTTCTGGTCGCCGAGCGCGGCTACCACGGTTTGCGGCTCGAGGATCTCGGCGCCGCGGTCGGCATCAGCGGCCCGGCGGTCTACCGGCACTTTCCCAACAAGGAAGCCGTCCTCGTCGAGCTGCTCGTGGGAGTGTCCGAGTTCCTGCACGCGGGTGGCCGGAGCGTGGTGGAACGCGGACTCGCGCCGCAGGACACATTGCGAGAACTGGTCCATTTCCACCTGGAATTCGCAGTCGGTTCTCCACGCCTCATCGACATCCAGTTTCGCGAGCTGGCGAACCTTCCGGCGGAGGCTGGTCGAGCCGTGCGCTCCCTTCAGCGCCGCTATGTGGAGATCTGGGTGAGCACCCTGCGCGAACTGGACCCTTCACGCAGCGAGGGCGACGCCCGAGTGCAGGCGCACGCTGCATTCGGGCTGCTCAACTCGACCCCGCACTCTGTCGGTCGCGTCTCGAGCGATCGGCTGAGAAGCAGTTTGTCCACGATGGTTCTGGATGCCCTGAATTCTCGATCGGCCCCGTAATTTCCATTCAGCTTCGACAGCAGTGAGGTAGAGACATGACCGCAACCCCCGGCACCACATCCGTCATCGTGGCCGGCGCACGCACTCCGGTAGGTCGATTGATGGGATCACTGTCCAGCCTGTCCGGATCCGATCTCGGTGGTGTCGCCATCGCCGGCGCACTGGACAAGGCCGGCATCAGCGGTGACGACGTTCAGTACGTGATCATGGGTCAGGTCCTCACCGCGGGCGCGGGCCAGATCCCAGCACGTCAGGCAGCTGCGGCAGGCGGAATCCCGTTGACCGTTCCCGCGCTGACCATCAACAAGGTCTGCCTGTCGGGTATCGATGCCATCGCCCTCGCCGATCAGCTCATTCGCGCCGGTGAGTTCGACATCATCGTCGCCGGCGGCCAGGAATCGATGTCCCTCGCCCCGCACATGCTCGAGAAGAGCCGCGGCGGATTCAAGTACGGCGACGTCACCATGCGCGACCACCTCGCCTACGACGGTCTGTACGACATCTTCACCGATCAGGCGATGGGCGCCCTGACCGAGCACCGGAACTCCGACGCACAGTTCGTCACCCGCGAGGAACAGGACGCATTCGCGGCGCAGTCCCACCAGCGCGCGGCCTCGGCGTGGAAGAACGGAGTGTTCGACGAGGAAGTCGTGCCCGTCACCATCAAGCAGCGCAAGGGCGACCCCGTCGTGGTGTCCGAGGACGAGGGCATTCGCGCCGATACGACGGCCGAAAGCCTGTCGAAGCTGCGTCCCTCCTTCGACAAGAACGGCACCATCACGGCCGGTTCCGCGTCGCAGATTTCCGACGGCGCCGCCGCTGTCGTCGTCATGAGCCGCGCCAAGGCCGACGAGCTGGGTCTGTCCTGGCTCGCCGAGGTCGGCGCACACGGAGTTGTCGCCGGTCCGGACTCGTCGCTGCAGTCCCAGCCGGCCAACGCCATCTCCGCAGCGTGCGCCAAGGACGGCATCGCCCCCACCGATCTCGATCTGGTCGAGATCAACGAGGCTTTCGCGGCCGTCGGCATCGTGTCGAGCCGCGAGTTGGGTATCGACGCCGAGAAGGTGAATGTCAACGGTGGTGCGATCTCCATCGGTCACCCGCTGGGCATGTCCGGTGCTCGCATTGCGCTGCATCTGGCCCTCGAGCTGCAGCGCCGCCGCGGCGGCGGGACGGGCGCGGCAGCACTGTGC
>JBASAM010000033.1:0-10510 GCA_049650605.1 Rhodococcus sp. (in: high G+C Gram-positive bacteria)
CCAACAACGAGGGTCTGCCGCCCGCGACAGCAATGGCCAACTTCACAACCAGAAACCAGCCGCTTCCCGCTGCTGCCTGACCGAAAAGAAACTACCCGACTGTCTCACATCCTTGACACACCTCACAACGCTGATCCATGACGATCGGTCGCGGGAGAACGGGTGGCCGGGGCCAAAGCTGCGGGCCCCTGTCTGCCCCTTGATCGTCCCTCGACACTCGCCTAGCCACTGAACAGGTTCTTGGCCTTCAGTACCAGCTCGTAGACCCCCCAGGCGAAAGGTAATCCGACCCACAGCCAGGACACGATCACCACGGGAGCTTTCGCAGCCCCCTGTGTTACAGCGCTGTCCTGTGCCGACTTACTGTTCTGTGCCGACTCACTCATGCGTTCGCCTCGCTCTTGTCGGTACCGCGTTCCAGATCCGGCTCCGAGTACTTCGGATCGACCGGTTTGATCAGTTCGTTGGCCAGGAATCCGATGGACAGCAACACGATCATGACGACGAACGCGGGGACGTACCTTGTGGTGGTGCCGTCCTCACCGAGGTCGGCGATGGCGTTGACGATCAGCGGTCCCAGCACTCCTGCCACCGACCACGCGGTCAGCAGTCGGCCGTGAATGGCGCCCACCTGGTACGTGCCGAACAGATCGCGCAGGTAGGCGGGAGCAGTCGCGAAACCTGCGCCGTAGAACGACAGGATCACCATGGCGCTGACCAGGAACAGCACCTTGTTCGTGTTGGTGAACAGCGTGATATAGAGGTACAGCAGCGCACCCGCACCGAGGTAGAGCCGGTAGATGTTCTTGCGGCCCACCAGATCCGAGACCGAGGACCACACGAATCGACCCAGCATGTTGGTCAGCGACAGGAACGCGACGAATCCTGCCGCGGCGGCCGCAACGGATTGCGGCGAGGCGGGGTTGGGGAAGAAGTCGGTGTAGATGCCCGCGGCACGCTCGAGAATGCCGATTCCCGCGGTGACGTTGAAGCACAACACGATCCACAGCAGCCAGAACTGCGGAGTCTTGATGGCGTTGGCAGCCGAGACCTTTTGAACGTGCTGGCCGACCGGAGTGGGCGGCGGGGTCCACCCGGCCGGCTTCCAGTCGTCGGCAGGAACTCTGATCAGGACGACGCCGAGCGCCATGAAGATGGCGTAGCCGATGCCGAGGGTCAGGAACGTCGCTGCGATGGACCCGTCGGTCCTGCCGCCGTACGCGGAGAGCAGTTTGGTCGTCAGAGGAGACGCGACCAGGGCGCCGCCGCCGAAGCCCATGATGGCGATACCGGTCGCCATTCCCGGACGGTCGGGGAACCATTTGATCAGCGTCGAGACGGGCGAGATGTAGCCGATGCCGAGGCCGATGCCGCCCACCAGGCCGTATCCGACGATCACCAGCCAGAACCAGCCGAGGCTCATTCCCAATGCAGAGATCATCAGGCCCGAGCTGAAGAACATCAGCGACATCGTCATGGCCCACCGCGGACCGTGGTCCTCCACTTTGGTGCCCAGGACGGCTGCGGAGAGTCCCAGCATGACGATCGCCAGCTGGAACGGGATGGCGGTGATGGTGCCGCTGAGTCCCATTGCGGTGTCCGAGGAGATCGCAGCCTTGAAGACGCTCCACGCGTAGGCCTGACCGATCGCGAGGTGAATAGCCAATGCCGCGGGCGGGATGAGCCACCTGCTCCACCCTGGTGGAGCGATGATGCGTGCACGTTCGAGTACAGCGGGCATAAGGGGGAGGGGTCCTTTCCGTCACATGTTCGCCGCGCTCACTGTGCGTCCGCGCGAACCCGTCCATTCGACCATTAAAGGTTCAACCAGCAAGCAGACTTGGCCGATTCTGCCTCTACCAAATATCTCGGGAGATCTGATCGGACACCGAGTGAGTGTTCTCGGCCGAAAGTTCGCGTGTTCCGGACCGCGAGACCAAATCATCGATGCGCTGGTCCAGCCCCACCGCGCGCTGAACGGCGTCGAGACTGCGGTGCTCCACTTCCGCCACGGCGATCTCGTCGACCACGCGCGACAACGCGGCAACCCGGTCGATCACCTGGTCCCACACCGGAATCAGATCCGCGCGCCGGACCAGAATCTCACGACGACCTTCGTCGTCGACGGTGTCTCCCTGTGCCTCGAATGCGTCCGTCAGTTCGGCGTCGACGTGCGCCAACGCAACCACGTCGACAGCGATCTGCATCAACTCGATACCCGGGTCGAGCTGGGCCCGCGCGACGGCGAACAGATCGGACCGCCAGATGCGCGAGGACAGGATCCGATCGTGATACCACCCCGCGAGAAACAACATGGTGTCGTAGCGGTCGGCGAACCTGTCGGCATCCTTCCCGGCGACGGCGCGTGCCACGTCCGCGCCGCGCGCGCCGACCGCCTCGAGACGCTCCGCCGCAACGCCGCCCAGGATCTCACGTGCTCGGGCCACCGGACCGGAGCCGACACCCAGCGGGGTCGGGGTGTGCGTGAGCGCCTCGAACAGCGCGGTGCGCTGGTCCACATCGAGGTGGACTCCCTCGCGGCGCTCGCGGCGGATGGCCCGAACTCCGGATGCATACAGCGCGGAGTTCATGACGAACCGCGTGCGGAAGGCCCCCAGTCGACGTTCGAGCAGGGTGCGGCGCTGCAGCAGTGCCAGGCGCATCGGTCCGGTACGCAAGCCGACGGACCGACGCTCCAGCCAGTGGAGCTCTTCGGTGATCAACCGCACTGCGCCGAATCCGCCGAGCGTCGGGAACCGGCGGCCGGACCGCAGTCTCGCCAAGGCGGTGTCGCGGGTGCTCGCGTCCAATCGACCGAGCGCGATCAGCAGGGCGGCGCGGTCCGAGAGCGGCTCGTGCACCGACCCCGCAGACCCGAGCTCCACACGTGCCGACTCCGCGATGGTGCGCACGGTGTCCACCCTGCGTGCGCGATCATCCGTCGGGTCACTGGCCATGTCCCTCACCTCCGTGAGTCCCACTGTTCCAGATGGTTCGAGGAGAGGGTTGTCGCGGCCGAGTTGCCGCGCCCACACGGTGACGCGGGGGCCATTACGATCGAGAGGTGACGAACATCGAACGACTACGCCACCTCGCCGATCTGCACGGCGTCGCCACGTCGTACGAGGGCTGGGACAAGACCCGACGCGATGTCGGTGAGTCCACCCTTCGATCGATCCTTGCCGCTCTCGACGTCCGCACCGAGTCCGACGACGACATCGACGCGGCCGTACGAGCCCACGACGAAAAGCCTTGGCGGCGTACCCTTCCTCCGGTCGTGGTCCTCACGGCCGGGGAGCGGCGGATCGTCCCGGTTCACGTCCCCGACGGAAGTTCGGTGTCGGTCACCGTCGAGATGGACGACGGGAGCACGCGCGAGGCCGAGCAGCAGGATCTGTGGGTGGACCCCCGTGAGATCGATGGAGCTCGCGTCGGCCGGGCGTCCTTCGCGATGCCGACCGATCTGCCGCTGGGGTGGCACACGCTCCGCGCCCGCGGGGACGACGATCTCGAGTCGTCCTGCACACTCGTCGTCACGCCCGCCCAGCTGTCGACGACGCAGTCGCTGTCCGACCGTCAGCGGTGGGGCGTGCTGGCGCAGCTGTACTCCATCAGATCCGCCGGGTCCTGGGGCATCGGCGACTTCGCCGACCTCGCGGACATGGCGTCGATCTTGGGTACCCACCACGGCGCCGACTACGTGCTGGTCAACCCGTTGCACGCCGCGGCTCCGCAGCCACCGATAGAGGCGTCGCCGTACCTGCCGACGACGCGACGGTTCTTCAATCCGCTCTACATACGGGTGGAGAACATCCGGGAGACGGCGATGCTCCCGCGGGACAAGTACGCGCGGATTCGCGACAGTGCGAGACGCATGTATCGCGCGAACGGCCGGACGCGTGACCTCGACCGAAACAAGACGTTTCGCGCCAAGCTGCGGGCGCTCGAGGCCGTCTTCCTCGTGCCCCGCAGCACCTCCCGGCAGGCCGCGTTCGACGAGTTCATCGCTGTCGAGGGCGTCGGTCTGCGGAACTTCGCGACATGGTGCGCACTGACGGAGAAGCTGTCCCCGACCGATTCGCGGTGGCAGGACAAGGCCGCCGGACCGGACTCACCCTGGGTGCAGCGGCAGCAGGTGAAGTTGGCGCACCGCATCGAGTTCTTCTGCTGGCTCCAGTGGATCTGCGACGAGCAACTGGCCGAGGCGCAGGCCAGCGCACACCGGGCAGGAATGGACATCGGCGTGGTGCACGATCTCGCGGTCGGAGTGCAGCGCGGCGGCGCGGATGCCTGGTCGCTGGGCTCGGCTCTGGCCGAAGGCGTGACGGTGGGTGCGCCGCCGGACGACTTCAATCAGCAAGGGCAGCAATGGAATCAGCCGCCATGGCGGCCGGACCGCCTCGCCGAATTGGGGTATGCGCCCTACCGGGACATGTTGCGGACGGTTCTCAAGCACGCGGGCGGCCTACGGGTCGATCACATCCTCGGTCTGTTCCGGCTCTGGTGGATTCCCACCAACGCCGACAGCCCGGCCGGCGGTACCTACGTCAAGTACGACCACGAAGCGTTGATCGGGATCCTGGCGCTGGAGGCGGAATTGGCGGGCGCCGTGGTGGTCGGCGAAGACCTGGGCGTCTTCGAGCCGGTGGTGCAGGACTACCTGGCCGAGCGCGGCGTCCTGGGAACGTCGATTCTGTGGTTCGAGCAAGACGACGACGGCCCCATCGCTCCGGAGAAGTATCGCGAGTTGTGCCTGACATCCGTCACGACCCACGACCTGCCGCCCACCGCCGGCTATCTGGCGGGAGAGCACATCGACTTGCGCTCGCGCCTAGGCCTTCTGGAGCGCGACGTGGAGGAGGAGCGAGAGCAGGACGAGGAGCAACGCGAGTCGGTTCTGGACCTCGCCCGCGATCGTGGTCTCCTGCACGACGGCGCGTCCGCGGCGGAGACGGTGTCGGCGCTGTACCGCCTGATCCAACGAAGCCCGTCGGTGCTTCTCGGAGTGGCGTTGGTCGACATAGTTGGTGAGCACCGTATCCAGAACCAACCGGGTACCGACGAAACCCAATACGAGAATTGGCGCATCCCCCTGGCCGATCCGCACGGCCGGGCCGTCGGCGTGGAAGACCTACGGCACGCAGATCCGCTCGTGGAGTACTGAACCGCCTGCCGAGTGTCCCGAGGGTGGTCTGCCCCTCGGGACACTCGTTCGGATCAGATCTTGCCGAGCAAGGACTCCTTGTCGCGCGGTGAGGAGTCGGTCAGCAATTCTCGTGCCGTGTCGAGTCCCTCCCACACGTTCCACATGAGGACGCCGCGGAGCACGGAATCGTCGTCCAGGTAGTAGACGACACCTTCCTTGCCCGGCGTCTTCCAATCCTCGACGGTGGTGAGTTCGGCGCTCATGGTCCCGACGGCCTGGTAGCCGTTGTCGAAGACATCCGAATAGAAGTACGGCGTGTACGTGTAGGCCTCGCTCGAGCCGGCCATGATCTTGCCGACGGTCTTGCCCATGACGTTGGCGTTGTCGACGTGTTCGATCCGGCGACGACCGAGAATGGCGTCCGGGTAGTTGGCCACGTCACCGGCGGCGTACACGTCGGAGTCGGCGGTACGCAGGAATTCGTCCACGACGATTCCGTTGTCCACCTCCAGCCCGGCCTTCTCGGCGAGCTCCGCGTTGGGCGTGACACCCAACCCGAAGACGACCGCGTCGGCCTCGAGAACCGATCCGTCACTGAGGTTCAGGGACACCGAATTGCCCTGTTGTGCACCCGATTCCACCTTCAGGCCGGTCTTGACCGTGACACCGTGATCCTCGAAGTCCTTCTGGAACACCTCGGCAATGGCAGACGGGAACATGTGGCCGCCCACGACGTCGTCGGTGCTGACGAGCGTGACCGTCGCCTCGTTCTGGATCAGCGCCGACGCGATCTCTGTGCCGATGTAGCCTCCGCCCACCACGACGATGTGCGTTCCTGCCGAGGTCAGTGCCCGCAGGCGCCGGTAGTCGGCGAACGTGCGGAAGTAGATCACGCGCTCGGAGGCGCCTAGGTCGAGCGTTGTCGGCGACGCACCCGTGGCGAGCAGCAGCGAACCGTACCCGTACGTCTCTCCCCCGTCCGTGGTCACCGTGTGTGCGTCTCGGTCGATCGAGGTGACCGTCGTGGCGGTCAGCACGGTTGCTCCGGTCTCCGCGGTTCCCAGCGGAACTTCGTCGGTGGTGAACTCGGAATCAGTCCACAGCTTCTTGCTCAGCGCCGGCTTGGTGTAGGGCGCGTCGGGGTCGGCGCCGACGACCAGGATCGACCCGTCCTTGTCCTGCTCGCGGATTCCCTTCGCGGCGTTGTCCGCCACCATTCCGCCTCCGACGATGACGTAGTCGTAACTGCCGGTCTTGTCGTTCTCGGGCACGTGATGCTCCTCTGTTGCTCGACTGTGCGCACAGGCCGAGTGGGCCGTGCGTCACCGTGGTAGCCGAGTAGCCGCCTGCAGGCGATAGGAAACCTGGACGGCGAGTGCATACATGTCGGTGTGTCGTGCTGTGATGAGTTTCCGCGCCCACCGGAGTCTCACTTGCGGGCGTTGAAGTCCACATCCGACCGAAAGGGAGTCTCATGGCCTCAGGCACTGCAGGAACGGCCGCCATCAGCGCGGTCGGTCTCACGAAACGGTACGGGGACGTCGCGGCGCTCGACGGTCTCGACCTCGAGGTGCCCGAGGGGACGGTCATGGCGCTGCTCGGGCCCAACGGCGCCGGCAAGACCACCACCATTCGCGTTCTCACCACATTGCTGCGCGCAGATTCGGGTACCGCCCACGTGGCAGGCCTCGACGTCGTCGCCGACGCCGCCCGGCTCCGCTCGCGCATCGGCGTGTCGGGGCAGTACTCCGCGGTGGACGAGTATCTGACCGGGTACGAGAACCTCGAGATGGTCGGTCGCCTCTATCACCTCGGCAAGAACAAGAGCCGCAGCCGAGCGCGTGAACTTCTCGAGCGATTCGATCTGACCGAGGCCGCAGATCGGCCGGTCAAGGGCTATTCCGGCGGTATGCGCCGACGCCTCGACCTTGCCGGCGCACTGGTGGCGGACCCGCCCATTCTCTTCCTGGACGAGCCCACCACCGGGTTGGATCCACGAGCTCGTATCGAACTGTGGGCGGTTATCGAGGAACTGGTTGCGGGGGGCACCACGCTCTTGCTCACCACGCAATATCTCGAGGAAGCCGACAAGTTGGCGGACGAGATCGCCGTCATCGATCGTGGGCACGTCATCGAGCGCGGGACAGCCGACGAGTTGAAATCGCGGGTGGGCGGTTCGCGGCTCGAATTCGTTCTCGAATCCGATGCGGACCTGTCGACGGCAGCTGCGGCGATGGAGCGCTTCGCACCCGGTCAAGTTTCCGCGGACCCCGGTTCACGCCGTTTGACGGTCGGAGCGGACAACGGCACCACCACATTCGTCGATGCTCTGGTCCTTCTGCGCGAGAGCGGCGTCACGCCCGTCGATGCGTCGCTGGGCAAACCGAGCCTCGACGACGTGTTCCTCTCTCTCACCGGCCACGGACCCGCCACGGCCGAGAACGACACCGAGACCGCCGCTACTTCACCGAAGGAGACGAGTCGATGAGTTCCGCAGCCATCGCACTGAGTGACGGTGCCACCATCGCGCGACGAAATCTGATCAAGATCAAGCGGGTGCCGGATCTGATCGTGTTCACGCTGCTGTCGCCGATCATGTTCGTCCTGGTTTTCGCCTACATCTTCGGATCGGCAATCGAGGTTCCCGGGATGTCCTACCGCGAGTACCTCATCGCGGGAATCTTCGCCCAGACCGTGATCTTCGGATCGACGTGGACCGGCCTCGGCCTTGCGGAGGACATGCAGAAGGGCATCATCGATCGGTTCCGATCGCTCCCGATGGCCCCGTCAGCGGTCCTCGTCGGACGTACCAGCAGCGACATCGTCATCAACGTGATCAGCCTGGTGGTCATGTCGCTCACCGGTCTGCTGGTCGGTTGGCGCATTCGATCGTCGTTCCTGGAAGCGGCGGCGGGCTTCGCCTTGCTGCTGCTCTTCGCCTACGCACTGTCCTGGGTGATGGCGGTGATCGGATTGTGGATCAGAACTCCCGAGGTGTTCAACAACGCCAGCTTCATCGTCATTTTCCCGCTGACGTTCATCGCGAACACCTTCGTGCAGAGCACCGACCTTCCCGGTGTGCTCAAACCGCTGGCGGAGTGGAACCCCGTTTCAGCCATCACGCAGTCGAGCCGCGTGCTCTTCGGCAACACCAACCCGGCGATGCCGGCGCCGGACGCGTGGCCACTACAACACCCGGTAATCGCGACCCTGGGATGGTCGATTCTGATCCTGCTGATCTTCGTCCCGCTGGCGATCAATAGGTACCAGAAGGCCGTCAGCCGCTGACAGTGGAAACGGCGTCCCGAGCGCCGGCGCGGCTGGATCGTGTAGGAATTACTTGCTGTGACCACCAGTCGTGACTACACCGATGCGGCTGCGGATCGATCCGCAGCCGCATCGAGTGCTACGCAGAACACGGTCGAAGCCGTGGGGCCCGGTCGGTCGCGGCGTCTACTGAGCCGGATCACCCGCTCGGACGTCGTGATTCCCGGCATCGCGTTCCTGATTCTCGCGCCGCTCTACAGCACGCTCTCGGTGCTCGGCCAGTACCAGCTTCGTACATCGGGATTCGATCTGGGGATCTTCGTCCAGCAGATCGCGTCGTACTCCCAGCTTCGAGCGCCCACGTCGGATCTGCTGGGCACCGGATACAACACACTGGGCGATCACTTCTCCCCCATCACCGCTCTGCTGGCCCCGGTGTACCGGCTGTTCCCCGCACCGGAGACCTTGCTGATTGCCCAAGGTGTGCTGTTCGCCGTCGGCGTCGTTCCGCTGTCGCGTTGGGCGCTGCGCAGCCTGGGCGTCTGGGCTGCCGTCGTGGTCGCGGTGGGATACGGACTGTCGTGGGGCCTGCAGTCGGCGCTGAACTTCGACTTTCACGAGATCGCGTTCGCGGTGCCTCTGCTCGCGTTCGCCATGTCGGCGCTGGGGCAAGGGCGGTGGCACAGCGCTCTGGCGTGGTCACTGCCCCTCGTGTTCGTCAAGGAGGACATGGGGTTGACCGTCGTGGTGATCGGCGCCCTGACGGCGTGGTGGACCACCGGACGGACTCGGCTGCTCGGACTGCTGACCGCTGCGTGGGGCGCGGCATGGATCATTCTGGCCGTCACCGTCATCGTTCCGATGCTCAGTCCGGACTCCGAGTACGACCAGGGTTCCAAGTTGCCGCCACTGGCCGAAGGGATCGCCGACACCACGCACGGTCTGGTCAGTGGAGACTCCCGCGCTGCTGTCATCCTTCTGCTGCTCGCGATCACCGGCTTCGCCGCGCTGCGATCCCCGTTGACCCTGGTCGCAGCGCCCACGGTGGCGTGGCGATTCCTCAGTGACAACACCAACTTCTGGAAGCCGATCTTCCACTACAACGCCATCCTGATGCCGATTCTTCTCGCCGCACTCATCGACGCGCTGGTCCGCGGCCGACGGGACATGCACTTGTCACCGCGCGCTGAGCGGGTGATCCTGGGCTCGGTGGTGGCCGTGGCGCTGATTGCGCTGCCGTTCCAGCCGCTGGCACGGTTGGCTCACCCCGACGGCTGGCGAACCGCCCCCCAAGTGGTGACCGCGCGGGAGATTTCCGAGGCCATCCCGCCGGGTGAGCGAGTGGCGGCGTCCAACAACCTCGTGGCCCAACTGGTTGCCGATCATCCCGTCACGGTGTTCCCGCAACGCTCGTCGGATTCGACGGTCCCGGACTGGATCGTGGTGAACACGGGCAGGCCGCCGGGGTGGCCCAAGGACTCCGCCGGAGACAACACTGCCATCAGCGCGGCGTTGTCCGATGGGTACCTCGTCGTGTCCGATGTCGGCGGCATTTTGGTCCTGCGCAAGTAACGCTCTCGCGAATCTACGAGGGGCGAATCTACGAGGGGTTGGACCATCCCGGGTCGGGCGCCGCATGTCGACCACGACCGCGCTCGCCCCGCTCGAAATCGTCCGTCACCACCGACTGTGATCTCGTGTCCCCCGCGATCGACGGCGCTTCGGGAGCTTCCTCCGCCGCCTCGGGTGCTGTGTCGACAGGCGCCGACGGCGCCGGGTTGGTCATCGAAGCGCCTCGGTCCCCGCGCTCACCGCCCCTGTTGTCCGAGGGTCCTGCTGCCGGGCGCGTCGCAGCCCCGTCGCCGTCACCACCGGGAGGGGGCGGCGGATCGACGGGATCGGGATCCGGGTCAGGTCCGTGGTTGGGCGATTGCGAGTGCCCTCCGGATTGCACCTGCGGGGTCGCCGGAAGCGGCGCGGGGCCCGGGCCAGGAGTCGGCTCTGGCGCGCGCTCGGGGCGCGGCGACGGTTCGGGCGCGGCGGGTGTCACATCCACCGGAGTCGGCTCTGGAGCGGGTGGCGTCTGCACCCGTGGCG
>JBASAM010000034.1:0-17843 GCA_049650605.1 Rhodococcus sp. (in: high G+C Gram-positive bacteria)
CGCCCACCGAGGCGCCGGCTACCGCGCCGGACGTGAACGCCGAGCAGACAGACAACCCGGAAGGTCCGCGGCGCACCCGCAATCGTCGTGGCGCCACCCGCCGCGCAGGTGCTGCGGAGTCGGGCACTGTTGAGTCGAGCGGCACTGCCGCTGTTGAGCCCAGCAGCCCCGAAGGTGACAAGCCGTCGGCAGAAACCCCTCAGCAATCGTCGAACGGCAAATCCGACGACACCGCGCCCGCCGTCAACGAGGGCACCGATTCCTCGAACACCAGCGGCGGTCAGAGCGACCGGCAGGGAGGCGACCGCCCCCGCCGCGAGCGTCAGGGTCGTAACCAGAACGACCGTAACCAGGGCGATCGCAACCAGGGTGACCGGAACCAGGGTGACCGGAACCAGGGCGACCGGAACCAGGGCGACCGGAACCAGGGCGACCGGAACCAGAACGACCGGAACCAGAACGATCGGAACCAGAACGACCGGAACCAGGGCGACCGCAACAACGGCCCCCGGGACGACAACCGGTCCGACGACGAGGGCGAGGGTCGCGGCCGTCGGGGTCGGCGCTTCCGCGAGCGTCGTCGTGGACGCGACCGCGACGGTGGATCCGACGGTGGCGGCGGCAACCGCGAACGCGAGCCCGAGCTGCGCGACGACGACGTGGTGCAGCCAGTGGCCGGCATTCTCGACGTGCTCGACAACTACGCGTTCGTCCGGACGTCGGGGTATCTCGCGGGACCGAACGACGTATACGTGTCGATGAACATGGTGCGCCGCAACGGGCTCCGCCGCGGCGACGCTCTCACCGGTGCGGTGCGGGTGGCGCGTGAAGGCGAGCAGAACAACTCGCGTCAGAAGTTCAATCCGTTGGTGCGGTTGGACACGGTCAACGGTGCGGAGCCGGACGGTTCGCGCAAGCGGCCCGAGTTCAACAAGCTCACCCCGCTGTACCCCAACCAGCGGTTGCGGCTCGAGACGGCTCAGAACATCCTCACGACCCGCATCATCGACCTGGTCATGCCCATCGGCAAGGGACAGCGCGCACTGATCGTGAGCCCGCCGAAGGCCGGTAAGACCAGCGTGTTGCAGAGCATCGCCAACGCCATCGCGATCAACAACCCCGAGTGCTATCTGATGGTCATCCTCGTGGACGAGCGTCCCGAAGAGGTCACCGACATGCAGCGCAGTGTGAAGGGCGAGGTCATCGCCTCGACCTTCGACCGCCCGCCGGGCGATCACACCTCGGTTGCCGAGCTTGCGATCGAGCGCGCCAAGCGGTTGGTCGAGGACGGGCGCGACGTCGTCGTGCTGCTCGACTCGATCACGCGACTCGGCCGTGCCTACAACAACAGTTCGCCCGCCTCGGGTCGCATCCTCTCCGGTGGTGTCGACTCGACTGCGCTGTATCCGCCGAAGCGTTTCCTCGGTGCTGCCCGCAACATCGAGCACGGCGGTTCGTTGACGATCATCGCCACCGCGATGGTCGAGACCGGTTCCACCGGCGACACGGTGATCTTCGAGGAGTTCAAGGGCACCGGCAACGCCGAGCTCAAGCTCGACCGCAAGATCGCCGAGCGTCGGGTGTTCCCGGCCGTGGACATCAATCCCTCGAGCACGCGTCACGACGAGCTGCTGCTGGCGCCCGACGAGGCGGCCGTGGTGCACAAGCTGCGCCGTGTCCTGTCGGGCCTGGATTCGCATCAGGCCATCGACCTTCTGGTCGACCGGTTGAAGAAGAGTAAGAACAACCTCGAGTTTCTGATGGAAGTGTCGAAGACCGCCCCCGGTTCTTCGAACGACTGAGCAGGAATGAAACGCCGGGGCGCCCGGTTGAGACGATTACCAGGGCGGAGAAAAGCTCTGGCATACTGAGCGGCCGAGTCCGGTTCCGGTTCACGCACTCGACAGTCGAGGCGACCCGGCGACCATGAAAGGGACACCCATGAAGGCAGGAATCCACCCCGAGTACACGGCAACCACGGTTGTCTGTGGCTGCGGACATACTTTCGAGACGCGTAGCACCAACTCGGCAGAGCGCATCAACGTCGAAGTCTGCTCGCAGTGCCACCCGTTCTACACGGGCAAGCAGAAGATCCTCGACACGGGCGGCCGCGTCGCTCGCTTCGAGGCTCGCTACGGCAAGCGTGCAGGCAAGAAGGCCGACGCAGACAGCTAGCTCTCACACCGACGCCCGTTCCGAGGATTTTCTCGGGACGGGCGTCGGTCGTTTCTGCAGCAATGCTCGGACACCGAGCGCCGTCGGTACCACCGACTCGACAGGGAGAACACCGTGGCCGCCTCCGCGACACCGTCCGCGATCGACGACATTCTGGCCGAGCACGCCGGGCTCGAGCGTGATTTGTCGGATCCTTCGCTCCACGACGATCCGGCCGCAGCCCGCCGCGCGGGCAAGCGCTTCGCGCAGTTGGCGCCGATCATGAGCGTGTACGGCAAGTTGTCCTCGGCGCGCGATGATCTCGAGGCGGCGCGGGAGCTCGCGTCCGACGATGCGAGCTTCGCGGCCGAAATCCCGGCGCTCGAAGCGACGGTGGCAGAGCTGGACACCACGTTGACCGATCTGCTGGCTCCGCGTGACCCGCACGACGGTGACGACGTGGTGCTCGAGATCAAGTCGGGTGAGGGCGGCGAGGAGTCTGCCCTGTTCGCGGCCGATGTGACGCGCATGTACGTCCGATACGCGGAACGGCATGGGTGGCGCGTGGAGATCCTCGACGCCACTGTTTCCGACCTCGGCGGATACAAAGATGCAACGGTGTCGATCAAGTCCAAGAGCGACACTGCGGACGGGGTGTGGTCGCGCTTCAAGTTCGAAGGCGGGGTGCACCGCGTGCAGCGTGTTCCCGTGACGGAATCCCAGGGGCGAGTGCACACCTCCGCCGCCGGCGTGCTGATCTATCCGGAACAGGACGAAGTCGAGGCCGTGCAGATCGACGAGACCGATCTGCGGATCGACGTCTACCGGTCATCCGGGAAGGGCGGTCAGGGAGTCAACACGACGGATTCCGCGGTGCGTATCACGCATCTGCCCACCGGAATCGTCGTCACGTGTCAGAACGAGCGGTCGCAGCTGCAGAACAAGGCGCGTGCGATGGCGGTGCTGGCGTCGCGTCTGCAGGCGGCCGCGGAGGAAGCAGCAGACAAGGAAGCCGCCGCCGGGCGCGCGAGCCAGGTGCGCACCGTCGACCGCTCCGAGCGCATCCGTACCTACAACTTCCCGGAGAACCGCATCACCGATCACCGGATCGGTTTCAAAGCGCACAATCTCGACGCTGTCCTGGACGGAGACATGGATGCGTTGCTCGACGCACTCGGTGCCGCCGATCGGGCAAGCAGGTTGCAGGCCTGAGAGTTACTGGCACTGCTGTCGAAACCCCGCTACTCACTAGGATGATCGCCATGCCACAGAACCTGACCCCGGACGCGGAGCAGTCCATCGAATCCATCGCCCAGCGGTACGGCTTGTCCCGCGGGGCGGTCGAAACCATGCTGGTGGCGGTCAACATCGGCGGTGGCACCATGGCCCAGTTCAACATCCCGGAACTGGGTGGTGGCGGTCAGTGGATGCGCGGTGGGATGACGATGGTGGGCAACATGTTCGACCACGGTCTCAAGCAGCGTGTCGACAATCTGTGCGGTGAGCTCTCTGCCCTTCTCGGTCGGACGCAAGTGTTCGCTGCACCCGTTGGAAGCTCGAACGGCGCGGGCCCCGGTGGCGGAGGTTCGGGTAACAACTGGTGGCCCGACGAGTTGGGATCGCCGAGTTCGAGCGGCGGCCAGAACGATGCCCGGTACGCGGTGTTCCCTCGGGTCAAGCGCCTTGCTATTCAGTCCGCCGGAGAGGTCACGGTGTACGACACTCAGGATCACTCCATCGGCGGTGTGTCGCAGCAGCAGGGCAGCGGCCCTCGCAGCCTGCTGTTCTCCAGCCAGTACGGCCAATTCGACGTCACCCATTTCCCCCAGGTCAGCACCGATTCGCGGGGTCGGGCGAATCCGACGCTGCAGCAACCCGAGCCGCAATTGTCGCCGCCGCCCCAATTTTCCCCGCCCGCACAGCGCAACGATTCGCCGCAGCAGTGGACCACGCAGCCAGAGCAGCGCCCGTCCATCCCCGATCTGCAGAACATCGGTGACCGCCCGGACGGGGACGAACAACGCTCGATCAGCGCGGACGACATCGTCGCGTCCATTGAGGCGCTGGCCGGTCTGCACGCCCGCGGGATTCTGACCGACGACGAGTTCAGTGCCAAGAAGGCCGATTTGCTGTCCCGACTGTGAGCCGGGTCCCGCTCCGCCTGGCCATCGTCGAAGCGACGCGAGTGCTCGCCGAGGCCGGAGTGCCCAGTCCGCGCGTCGACGCCGAACTCCTGGCCTCGCATCTGTTGTCCGTTCCTCGCGGCCGCCTCGGCCTGACTCCACTGGTGGAGCCCGAAGTCGCCGAGGCGTACCGCGCCACCGTCGCGCAGCGAGCCAGAAGAATTCCGTTGCAGCACATCGTCGGAACGTCTCCTCTGGGTGAGATCGACGTCGAGGTCGGCCCCGGCGTCTTCGTTCCCCGCCCCGAGACCGAATTGCTGCTCGCTTGGGCGCTGGCGTTTCTCGAGACGGTCGACAGACGCCCTCCGGTGGTCCTCGATCTCTGCACGGGTAGCGGAGCGTTGGCCTTGGCGATCGCCCATTCGCGTCCCGACGCCGTCGTACACGCCGTGGAGAAGGATTCGCACGCACTCGCGTGGGCGCGTCGTAACGCGGATCTTCGAGCGTTGGACGGAGATACTCCGATTCGCCTCCATCACGGCGACGTCACCGACCGGTCGCTGTTGCGTGATCTCGACGGCGGCGTCGATATCGTCGTCGCCAACCCGCCCTACGTCCCCGAGGGTGCGCAGCTCGATCCCGAGGTCGTCGATCACGATCCTCACGTCGCGCTCTTCGGTGGACCGGACGGCCTCTCGGTGATCGAGCCCATGATTGCCAACATCGCACGCTGGCTGAGGATCGACGGGGGAGTGGGTGTCGAACACGACGATTCGCACGGTGATCGCGTCGTCGCGCTGATGGAGAGTCGTGCGGTCTTCTCGGATGTGTCCCAGCATCGCGATCTCGCCGATCGTCCCCGGTTCGTCGTAGCCCGCCGCCGCCGACGCGAGGAATGACTGCGCCGCGCAGCGTGTCCGTCACCGGCGCGTGATCACCGCCTGTGTGCAGTGGCAAGATGGGCCGCGTGTCCACCGTCTACGACTGTTCCGATTCGGCTTCTCGCGCGGCAGGTCTCGACGCCGCACATCGTGCGTTGTCGTCCGGCCGCCTGGTCGTGATGCCTACCGACACCGTGTACGGCCTGGGTGCCGACGCCTTCGACAGCAGTGCTGTCACCGACCTGCTGCGTGCCAAGGGGCGGGGACGCGACATGCCGGTTCCGGTGCTCGTGGGCTCGTGGCACACCATCGACGGTCTGGTCCTGGGAGTTCGTCAGGCCGCGCGTGACCTCATTCGTGCGTTCTGGCCGGGCGCGCTGAGCCTGGTGGTGCATCAGGCGCCGTCGCTCGCGTGGGACCTCGGCGATGCCCGCGGCACGGTGATGCTCCGGATGCCGCTTCATCCGGTCGCGCTGGAGTTGCTTCGCACCGTCGGACCGCTGGCGGTCTCGAGTGCCAACGTCTCCGGCAGACCGCCTGCGGTCACCGCCCGGGACGCGCGCGACCAACTGGGCGGATCCGCCGCCGTCTACCTCGACGGCGGGCCGGCCGAGCACGCTCTCGCGTCGACCATCGTCGATCTGACCGGCGACACCCCACGAATTCTGCGTGTCGGCGCCGTGTCGACGTCCGAGATCGCCGAGGTCCTCGGGGTCTCGGCGGATTCGCTCGTCGCCGGGAGCGCCTGACCCATGGCCGGCTCGATTTGTCCGTGCTGACGGGGGCTTCCGCGGGTACGAGTGTGCTGCTGGCTCAGTCGGACCGCGGCGCGGGTGTCCCCATTCGGGAACTCCTGTTGGTGATGCTCACCGCCGCCATCGTGACTTTCCTGATAACGGGTGCGGTCCGCATCGCAGCCATCAAGTTCGGGGCGGTCGCCGTTCCGCGTGAGCGCGACGTCCACGTCACTCCGACGCCGCGGCTCGGCGGTATCGGCATCTACCTCGGTCTGCTCGTCGCGCTGCTCTTCGCGCAGAAGCTGCCGGCCCTCACACGCGGATTCGAATTCACCACGGACGTTCAAGCCGCGCTCGTTTCGGGAGCGATAATCGTTGCCGTCGGCATCGTCGACGACCGGTGGGGGCTGGACGCCTTGACCAAATTCGCCGGCCAGGTCACCGCCGCGGGCGTCCTCGTGCTGATGGGCGTGAGCTGGTATCTGCTGTATCTGCCGTGGGGTGAGGGATCGACGCTCATTCTCGATCAGCTCCAGGCCGGTCTGGTCACCGTGCTCATCGCGGTGGTGATGATCAACGCGATGAACTTCATCGACGGTCTCGACGGTCTGGCGGCAGGAGTCGGGCTCATCGCCGCGGTCGCGATCTGTGTGTTCTCGGTCGGTCTGCTCAACGAGCAGGGCGGCGACGTCAACGCGTACCCACCGGCCATGATCGCCGCGGCGCTGGCCGGCGCATGCCTGGGATTTCTGCCGCACAATTTTCAGCCGGCACGCATTTTCATGGGCGATTCCGGATCGATGGTCATCGGCCTCATGCTGGCGACGGTCGCCACGAGCGCGTCGGGACGGATCGGGCTCAGCGCCTACGGGACGCGGGATCTTCTCGCGTTGTTGACTCCGCTGTTGTTGGTCGGGGCCATCATGTTCATCCCGATCTTGGATCTGCTGCTGGCGATCGTGCGACGCACGCGTGCGGGACGCAGCCCGTTCAGCCCGGACAAGATGCACCTGCACCACCGTCTGCTCCAGATCGGCCACTCGCACCGACGCGTGGTGCTGCTCATCTACTTGTGGGTGGGCGTACTCGCGTTCGGCGCGGTGGGGGCGTCCTTGATCGATCGGCGCGTGGTGGTGCTTCTGTTGGCCGGGGGCCTGGTGTTCGCGTTGGTCGTCACGGCCGTGCCGTCGTTCCGCGATTCACCCCGCCGGTAATCTTGCTGCCGTGACCTTCTCGCCCGCACCGATTCCGTCCCCGATCGCCCCCCTACGTGCCGCCGTTCGATACGGCATCCTGGCACTGATCGCGCTTGCCGTGGTCGCGTCCGTCATCGCGTTTCTCGTGGCGGGTGCGGACGGATTGTGGGGGGCGCTGCTGGGGTCGGCCGTCGGTGGTCTGTTCATCCTGGCCACCGCGGTGTCGGTGCTGCTGTCGGCGAAGATGAATCCCACAGCGGTGGGCGTGGTGCTGCTGGGCGGGTGGATCGTCAAAATGCTGATAGCCGTGATCGTCCTCGGCGTGTTGCGGGGGATGGACTTCTACCACCGTCCGACGCTGGGAATCGTGGTGTTGGCCGCCCTGGTCATCGTCCTGGGGGCCGAGATGTACGGGATTTTCCGGCAGCGAGTGCCCTACGTCGATTCGACTGCGGGTGACAACACCTCGGACGTCGAGTAGTACGACGATCTGTAGTAGTCTGACCGCGGAGCGACCCCCGACACAGCTGACTGAATTGTGTTGATAAAGTTCCTTTTCGAGTGAGGGCTTACCGGGCGTAACGGACACTTCGTGCCGCTTGGAAAGGTCTTTGCAGGTGATCGACGTCACCGGAGCCGTTTCACGTAGTGCATCTCATGTGAGAGTGTGGGGCACGACAGGAACGATCTCCGAGGTCGTCATGTCACCGAGTCGACGAAGTCGCCGACACCCGACAGACGCGCAGCCGTAATCCGGCTCGTCGCGGCTGACGACTACTCGAGCCGACCCTCGTCGACCTGTAGATCGTCCAAGCTCGATCGTGCCCGACTGCCATATGTCCGATCGAACCGCGGGTGTCCTTCGCCTGCGGCCGAACACGGGAGAGACCGCTGAGCGTCACCAACTTGGCCGCGGAGTTCAGTCCGCCGTCACTGTCCGACTTTTTCCCTCCCGCCGTGCTGTTCGAGGGAACCCCGTTCGAGCTCGATCGGTTGATGCTCGTTCGAATCCTGATGACGGTCGTGCTGCTCGCTTTCTTCGCGCTGGCGATGCGTAGCCCGAAGATCGTTCCCCGCGGAATTCAGAATCTCGGCGAGATCGCGATCACGTTCGTCAAGGAGCAGATCGCGGACGAGGTTCTCGGCAAGGAGCAGGGGAAGAGGTTCCTGCCGATCCTGGCGACGATCTTCTTCACCGTCTTGTTCCTGAACTTCTCGGCCATCATTCCGTTCATCAACATTTCTTCCAACGCTCGTATCGGCATGCCGATCGTGTTGGCTGCGCTCGCCTACATTGCCTTCAACTACGTCGGCATCAAGAAATACGGCTTCGCGAAGTACATGAAGGGCAGCGTCGTCGTCCCGGGCGTTCCGCCGGCCTTCCACGTCATCCTGATTCCGATCGAGTTTCTCTCGACCTTCATCCTCCGGCCGTTCACGCTGACCGTGCGTCTCATGGCCAACATGCTGGCCGGTCACATCATGCTCGTGCTGTTCTTCAGCGCTACTCAGTTCTTCTTCTTCGAGGCGGAGACACCCCTGCAGGGGTTCGGCATCTTCTCTCTGATCGCAGGGCTCGCATTCACGCTTTTCGAGCTTCTGGTGATCTTCCTGCAGGCATACGTTTTCGCGCTGCTGACTGCGGTGTATCTCGACCTCGCACTGCACGCAGACTCTCACTGACCACCAGGCCACTCTGTAAGAACCTGACCTGCTGCCGACCGGCCGCGGGCAACAGAAAGGGAACACATCACCATGAGCCTCACCTACCTGGCCCAGGAAGCATCCACCGTTTCCGGTGAAGGCTACGGCGCCATCGGTTACGGCCTCGCCGCAATCGGCCCCGGCATCGGCATCGGCATCGTGGTCGGCAAGGCCATCGAAGGCATCGCGCGTCAGCCCGAGCTCGCCGGTCAGATCCGTACCAACATGTTCCTCGGCATCGCGTTCACCGAGGCCCTCGCCCTGATCGGCCTCGTCGCCGGCTTCATCTTCTGATCATGTCGAATCTTGCTGTACTCGCGGCGACCGAGGGTGAGGACGTCAACCCTCTGCTCCCCGCGACCTACGACATCGTCTGGTCTGCGGTGTGTGTCGTGGTCATCGGCTTCTTCTTCTGGAAGTACGTGGTCCCACGTTTCCAAAAGACGCTCGCCGATCGCACCGACACCATCGAGGGCGGGATCAAGCGCGCCGAAGAGGCTCAAGCAGAAGCCAAGGAGGCGCTCGAGCAGTACCGCGCCCAGCTGGCCGACGCTCGCCAGGAAGCCGCGAAGATCCGAGAAGACGCTCGTTCGCAGGGCCAACAGATCCTCGCGGAGATGAAGACCAGCGCGCAGCAGGAGAGCGACCGCATCGTGGCCTCGGGTCACCAGCAGCTCGCTGCTCAGCGTCAGCAGATCGTCACCGAACTGCGCTCGGACCTCGGCCGCACGGCCGTCGAGCTTGCCGAGAAGGTCATCGGCGAGCAGTTGTCCGACGACGTCAAGCGCGCCGGAACCATCGATCGGTTCCTCGATGAACTCGATTCGGTCGGCGCAGATTCCGCAAGCGGGAAGTGAGCACCATGTACGCAGCGAGTCGCGAGGCTCTCGCCGAGGCACGCACGGTCCTGACGAGCGAGCTCGACTCCGCATCCGACTCGACGTCGGCGGCGGCTCAGGCCGGTTCCGACATGTTCGGAGTGGTCACCGTGCTGGACCAGCAGCGACCGTTGCGCACGGCCTTGGCCGACGCGTCGGCTGCTCCTGCGGCCCGCAGTGCACTCGCTGCGAGCCTGTTCGGCGGCAAGGTCGGCGACGCGGCGCTCGCCGCGGTGAAGGCCGCCGTCGAGCAGAACTGGTCGTCGGCGCGTGACCTCACCGACTCGCTCGTACTCCTGGGACGTGAGTCGATGCTGCGCGCAGCTCAGGATCAGGACCAGGTCGGCACCGTCGAGGACGAGCTGTTCCGCCTCGGCCGCATCATCGCCGGGGACCCCGCTCTCGAGCAGGCCCTGTCGGACCGCACCAAGCCGGCGGAGGCGTCGGGTTCGCTTCTGTCGAAGCTGCTCTACGGCAAAGTCACCGCGATCACGGAAGCGCTCGCCGTCCAGGCGGTCGGGCGATTGCGAGGCGCTGCACCGGCCTCGGTCTTCAGCGAACTGTCCGCCCTCGCGGCGACACTTCGCAACAAGGAGGTCGCGTACGTCCGCAGCAGCACCGAGATGAGCGCCGAACAGGTCGATCGACTCACCTCTACTCTGGAAGGTATCTACGGCAAGTCCGTCACCGTCCACGTCGAGGTCGACTCGGAGCTCCTGAGCGGGCTGGTTGTCCGCGTCGGCGACGAGGTCATCGACGGCAGCGGTGCAGGCCGTCTCGCATCACTGAGAAAGTCGCTCAGGTGACCTCAGAACACCGCACCACCTAGTTCGGTACGCACGTCCCACCCCCGCTTCGAGCTCGACCCACAAGCCGGTCCGGCCACAGAAGCGCTAGATACAGTGAGAGCAGGAAAACATGGCGGAGTTGACGATCTCCTCCGACGAGATCCGTAGCGCGATCGAGAGCTACACGGCGAACTACGCACCGGAGTCCTCTCGTGAAGAGGTCGGTCTGGTGTCCGACACGAGCGATGGAATCGCTCACGTGACGGGCCTCCCGTCCGCGATGTCGAACGAGTTGCTGGAGTTCCCCGGCGGCATCCTCGGCGTGGCCCTGAACCTGGACGATCGCGAGATCGGCGCCGTCATCCTCGGTGATTACCAGGACATCGAAGAAGGCCAGGAAGTCAAGCGCACGGGCGAGGTCCTCTCGGTTCCCGTCGGTGACAACTTCCTCGGCCGCGTCATCGACCCGCTGGGCAAGCCCATCGACGGCCTCGGCGACATCGAGTCGAACGAGCAGCGAGTCCTCGAACTCCAGGCGGCCTCGGTTCTCGAGCGTCAGCCCGTCGAGGAGCCCTTGGCCACCGGCATCACCGCCATCGACGCCCTCACCGCGATCGGCCGTGGCCAGCGTCAGCTGATCATCGGCGACCGTAAGACGGGCAAGACCGCCGTCTGCGTCGACGCCATCATCAACCAGAAGGCCAACTGGGAGTCCGGCGACAAGGACAAGCAGGTTCGCTGCATCTACGTCGCCATCGGCCAGAAGGGTTCGACCATCGCGGGTGTCAAGTCCGCCCTGGACGAGCACGGCGCCATGGAGTACACCACCATCGTCGCGGCCCCGGCTTCGGATTCCGCAGGTTTCAAGTGGCTCGCTCCCTACACCGGCTCGGCCTTGGGCCAGCACTGGATGTACGAGGGCAAGCACGTCCTCATCGTGTTCGACGACCTCACCAAGCAGGCCGAGGCATACCGCACCATTTCGTTGCTGTTGCGTCGTCCCCCGGGCCGCGAGGCATACCCCGGTGACGTCTTCTACTTGCACTCCCGTCTGCTGGAACGCTGCGCCAAGCTGTCCGACGAGCTCGGCGGCGGGTCGATGACCGGACTTCCGCTCATCGAAACCAAGGCCAACGACATCTCGGCGTTCATTCCGACCAACGTGATCTCGATCACCGACGGTCAGGTCTTCCTCGAGTCGGACCTGTTCAACAAGGGTGTGCGTCCGGCCATCAACGTCGGTACCTCGGTCTCTCGCGTCGGTGGCGCAGCGCAGACCAAGGGACTGAAGAAGGTCGCCGGTTCGCTGCGTCTGGAAATGGCACAGTTCCGTGAGCTGGAGGCGTTCTCCGCCTTCGCGTCCGATCTCGATGCCGCGTCCAAGGCGCAGCTCGAGCGCGGTGCCCGGTGGGTGGAGCTGCTCAAGCAGGACCAGTACACGCCCGTGTCCGTCGAGGACCAGATCGTGTCGATCTACTTGGTCGACGCCGGCTACTACGACACCGTTCCGGTCGACGACGTCCGTCGGTTCAACCGTGAGCTGCTCGAGGACCTGCACCGCAATGCCTCCGACGCGTACGACACCATCTCCGGTGGTTCCGTACTCAAGGACGATGCCGCCGAGTCCATCAAGAAGGCCACGGACGAGTTCAAGGAAGGCTTCCTGACCTCGTCGGGTGAGCGCATCGTGAACGAGCCCGAGGCCGACGCCATGGACAAGGACGAGGTGGACCAGGAGAAGGTCACCGTCAATCGCAAGACTGTCAGCAAGTGACCGCGGGACACGTCGAGCAGGGAGTGAGGTGACAGATGCCCAGCATTCGTGAGCTCCGCTCCCGGATCAGATCGACCAACTCGATCAAGAAGATCACCAAGGCGCAGGAGCTGATCGCCACCTCGCGCATCACCAAGGCGCAGGCGCGTGTAGAGGCATCCAAGCCGTACGCCACCGAGATCACCAAGGTGCTCTCGGCCTTGGCCAGTGCCTCGGGTTCGCTCGACCATCCGTTGCTCAACGAGCGTGCGGAGCCGAAGCGTGCTGCGGTGCTCGTCGTGACCAGTGACTCCGGTCAGTGTGGCGGCTACAACTCGAACATCCTGCGCGAGGCAGAGGAGCTGCAGCAGCTCCTCAAGTCCGAGGGCAAGGAACCGGTCATCTACGTCTTGGGCCGAAAAGGCTTGACGTACTACACGTTCCGCGACCGTGACGTCAAGGGTGCGTGGACCGGGTTCTCCCAGCAGCCGGCCTACACGGACGCCGCGAAGGCGGCCAAGCACTTGGTCGAGCTGTTCATGGCGGGGTCGGGCGAGGAGATCGAGGCCCCCAACGGTGAGGGAACGGTCGAGGGCGTCGACGAGCTACACATCGTCTACACCACGTTCGTATCCATGCTCTCGCTCAAGCCCACGGTTCGGCGGATGGCTCCGCTCGAGGTCGAGGTCAACGAGGAAGAGGTCGAACTGGGCGCGGACATGCTCAGCGACTCCAAGTCGTCGAACGAGGTCACCGCACAGTACGACTTCGAGCCGGAAGCAAGCACTCTGTTGTCCGCTCTTCTGCCGAAGTACGTCAGTACCCGCATCTACGCCGCACTGCTCGACGCGGCGGCATCCGAGTCGGCCGCTCGTCGCACCGCGATGAAGGCCGCAACGGACAATGCCAACGATCTGGTCAATGCCCTGTCACGCCAGGCCAACCAGGCACGCCAGGCTCAGATCACCCAGGAAATCAGCGAGATCGTCGGCGGCGTCGACGCGCTTGCCGCGAGCTCAGGAAGAGACTGAACATGACCGCAGCAGTAACCGATAGCACGGGTTCCGGCGCCAAGTCGTCCGAGAACGGGCGCGTCGTGCGCGTCATCGGTCCCGTCGTCGACATCGAATTTCCCCGCGGATCCATCCCCGCGCTGTTCAACGCACTCAACGCCGACATCGAGTTGAAGGCCGTCGCCAAGACGCTGACACTCGAGGTCGCCCAGCACCTCGGTGACAACCTGGTGCGTTGCGTGTCGATGCAGCCCACCGACGGCCTGGTGCGCGGCACTCCCGTCGTCGACTCGGGCAAGCCGATTTCGGTGCCCGTCGGAGACGTCGTCAAGGGTCACGTATTCAACGCCCTCGGCGATTGCCTCGACAGCCCCGGCCTGGGCCGCGACGGCGAGCAGTGGGGCATCCACCGCAAGCCCCCAGCATTCGATCAGCTCGAGGGCAAGACCGAGATCCTCGAGACCGGCATCAAGGTCATCGACCTTCTGACCCCGTACGTCAAGGGCGGAAAGATCGGTCTGTTCGGTGGTGCCGGCGTCGGCAAGACCGTTCTGATCCAGGAGATGATCACCCGTATCGCGCGTGAGTTCTCCGGTACGTCGGTGTTCGCCGGCGTCGGCGAGCGCACTCGTGAGGGCACCGACCTCCACCTCGAGATGGAGGAGATGGGCGTTCTTCAGGACACCGCGTTGGTGTTCGGTCAGATGGACGAGCCGCCCGGCACGCGCATGCGCGTCGCCCTCTCGGCCCTGACGATGGCCGAGTACTTCCGCGACGTGCAGAACCAGGACGTGTTGCTCTTCATCGACAACATCTTCCGGTTCACGCAGGCAGGTTCCGAGGTCTCCACCCTCCTCGGCCGTATGCCGTCCGCCGTGGGCTACCAGCCCACCCTCGCCGACGAGATGGGTGAGCTCCAGGAGCGCATCACCTCGACGCGTGGTCGATCCATCACGTCTCTGCAGGCCATCTACGTGCCCGCCGACGACTACACCGACCCCGCTCCGGCGACGACGTTCGCGCACCTCGATGCCACCACCGAGCTGTCGCGTCCGATTTCGCAGAAGGGCATCTACCCGGCTGTGGACCCGTTGACGTCGACCTCGCGCATCCTGGAGGCGTCGATCGTCGGTGACGAGCACTTCCGCGTCGCCAACGAGGTCAAGCGGATCCTGCAGAAGTACAAGGAACTGCAGGACATCATCGCCATCCTCGGTATGGACGAGCTTTCCGAAGAAGACAAGGTCACCGTCTCGCGTGCCCGTCGTCTGGAGAAGTTCCTCGGCCAGAACTTCATCGTCGCCGAGAAGTTCACCGGTGAAGAGGGTTCGGTCGTGTCGCTGTCGGACACCATCGAGGCGTTCGACAAGGTCACCAAGGGCGAGTACGACCATCTTCCCGAGCAGGCCTTCAACAGCTGCGGTGGACTCGACGACGTCGAGGCCGCAGCCAAGAAGATCTCCGGAAAGTAGTCGAGACATGGCTGAGATGGATGTCGAACTGGTGGCCGTCGAAGAGCGGTTGTGGTCGGGAACGGCCACGCTGGTCAGCGCGCAGACCACCGAGGGCGAGATCGGCATCATGGCCGGTCATGAGCCGGTACTCGGTCAGCTGATCGAGGGTGGCACGGTTGCGATCACGACCACCGACGGTGAGCGACGCGTAGCTGCCGTACATGGCGGCTTCCTGTCGGTCACGGGAGGAACGGTCACGATCCTCGCCGAATCGGCCGAGTTCGCCGAGGACATCGACGTCGACTCCGCGCGTTCGGTGTTGTCCGAGGGTTCCGACGACGAGGAAGCGCTCGCGATGGCTCGCGGACGCGTCCGCGCCGTCGAGCGCGCCTAGGTACTACGAATACAGCCGCGGCGGGTTCCACGAGATGACGTCCTGGATGACAGTGTTTGTCGTTCTGGTCGTGCTGCTCGCGGGACCCGTCGCGGCTTTTCTGTATCGTTTGATCACCTTGCGGCGCGGCGGGACGGCAATACTGCTGCGGTCGCTACCGGCCGCGGACGGCAACGGGTGGCGACACGGAGTCGTCCGTTACCACGATGACGAACTGTGGTTTTACAGGTTGAGTTCGCTACGGCCCGGCCCCGACAGGCGCATGGACCGGCAAACGCTGATCATGGGAGCGCAACGCACGCCCGAGCGGTCGGAATTCGACATCATGAGCGACGGAACGTATCTGGTGTCGCTCGATGCGGGCACACGCCGCTACGAAGTGGCGTTCGATAGAGGTGCCTTCACGGCATTCACGTCCTGGCTGGAATCGAGGCCGTCGGATCGGTCCAGACGCCCGTCGCCCGGCAGCCAGGGCCAGAGCTGAGCCGATCTCGTCAGTCCTTCTCGGCGCCGCGGTTGGCGCCCGGTGTCCACAACACGTCCCCGTCGGGGTTGGTGATGCGGCCGAGAATGAACAACAGGTCGGACAGTCTGTTCAAATACGTCGCCGGCAGCGTCCGTGTGGTGTCGGGATGTGCTTCCACCGCTGCCCAGGCGGCGCGCTCGGCGCGCCTCGCCACGGTGCGCGCCTGGTGCATCAAGGCCGATTCGCGCGTTCCGCCGGGAAGGACGAACGACGTCAAGGGCACCAATCGACCGTTGAACTCGTCGCACCACGTTTCCAACCGCGTCACGTAGTCGTCGGTGATCCGAAGAGGCGGGTACTCGGGGTGCTCTTGGACCGGCGTCGAGAGATCGGCTCCCGCGTCGAAGAGGTCGTTTTGAATTTCGCGAAGTACGGAGGCCACTTCAGCCGTCGGCGACCCCAACGAAAGCACCAGACCGATCGAGGCGTTCAGTTCGTCGCATTCCGCGTAGGCAACGACGCGGAGATCGTTCTTGGACACGCGCGAGAAGTCGCTGAGACCGGTGGTCCCGTCGTCGCCGGTACGGGTGTAGATCGAAGTAAGGTGGACCGCCATTTGCCAACCCTACTTCTGCCGTCGGCCGATGGGTTCTTTGCGTCCTCGTGCCTCTAGTGTTGACGATGTGAGTGAACGTTTTCTGGTGACCGGCGGTAGTCGCCTTTCCGGCGATGTCTCGGTCGGCGGGGCGAAGAACAGTGTGCTCAAGCTGATGGCGGCGGCGTTGCTCGCCGAGGGTAAGACGACCATCACCAATTGCCCCGATATTCTCGATGTCCCACTGATGGCCGAGGTTCTGCGTGGGTTGGGTTGCGACGTCGAATTGGACGGTGACACCGTCCGCATCGACACGCCGGCGGAACCGACGTACAAGGCCGATTTTGCTGCGGTCCGTCAGTTCCGCGCGTCGGTGTGTGTGCTCGGTCCGTTGGTCGCGCGCTGTCGTAAAGCCGTGGTCGCATTGCCGGGCGGCGACGCCATCGGCTCGCGGCCCCTCGACATGCACCAGTCGGGCCTGCGGCTGCTCGGTGCCACCAGCGAAATAGAACACGGTTGCGTGGTCGCCACCGCAGAAAAACTGCACGGGGCAACCATCCGTCTGGCGTTTCCCTCCGTGGGGGCGACGGAGAACATCTTGATGGCGGCCGTTCTCGCGGACGGCGAAACCGTCATCGACAACGCTGCACGCGAGCCCGACATCGCCGACTTGTGCGCGATGTTGAACAAGATGGGTGCTCGGGTCGAGGGCGCCGGAACGCCGACCTTGACCATTGTCGGAGTACCACGCCTGCACCCCACCGAGCACCGAGTCATCGGCGACCGCATCGTAGCTGCGACGTGGGGGATCGCGGCAGCTATGACGTGCGGTGACGTGACGGTCTCGGGCGTCAACCCGAAGCATCTGTCGCTGGTGTTGGACAAGCTCAAGCAGGCCGGTTCCGATGTGACACTGCTGCCCGACGGCTTCCGTGTGGTGCAGGACGAGCGTCCGGTCGCTGTCAACTTCGCGACGCTGCCGTTCCCGGGGTTCCCGACGGATCTGCAACCGATGGCCATCGGACTGGCCTCTGTCGCGAACGGGACGTCGATGATCACCGAGAACGTGTTCGAAGCCCGGTTCCGTTTCGTCGAGGAAATGATCCGTCTCGGTGCCGACGCCCGTACCGACGGCCACCATGCTGTGGTGCGGGGAGTCCCGAGGCTCTCCAGTGCACCGGTGTGGTCGTCGGATATCCGGGCCGGGGCGGGGCTAGTGCTGGCCGGACTCGTCGCCGATGGAACGACCGAGGTGCGCGACGTCTATCACATCGACCGCGGATATCCCCGCTTCGTCGAGCAACTGCAGAACCTTGGCGGGGACATCGAACGCGTGTCGTGATTGCAGTACCGGCGTTTCACGCCGGTGCCGGCGGAGGATCTGGACGAGGGCGCCGTCGCTGTGACCGGGGTCATAAATTGCCAAGCGGCCAGTTCGGCTGGACCAAAGACTTGCGCGGTGCTGCTGAACAGCGCAGATGGCGTGAAGACCTGAAGAAACCTGGTGATTTGCATACGGCGAATCACTGGCGTAACTTTCTTCGAGTCAGAGCGACACGGACACCGACCGAAGGCCCCGAGGTTGTTTGCGGGGTTGGGCGAACGAGGTTGTACGGAGTCGCCTGGTTGGGACAGAAAAGGCTCGTCTGCCTGGTGTATATGTTGCCGGGTGTAGGCTGAGCGTACAGTCCACTTCCTGATCTGCGT
>JBASAM010000035.1:0-9933 GCA_049650605.1 Rhodococcus sp. (in: high G+C Gram-positive bacteria)
CCAACCGCGCAGTGAACGCGCGAATCTCCGCCACCGACGGCGGCTCCAGCACAACAGAATCGGTCATCATGTCCCCCCGGATCGATGAGTCGACCTCAAGCTAAAGCAGGGGTACGACACACACCGAGCTACATCCGGCCGGCACCCCAACTGCGCTCGACGTATCCAAGGATGCGATCAACGGTCTCGGCCGGAACTTTGTCGGGGTCACCGTGTTCCAGCGGATCCGCATGAAAGATATACAGCCGCGAAGCGAACTGATCGAACGGCAGCGATCCCTCGCCAGCGCGCTCGCCATTTCCGGCGGTACCGACGACGACGCCGTCACCCCAGTCCTGGCCGCTGTCGTTGTTCGGGTTGAAGAAGTACACCCGCGCAACACCATCCGCGTCGTAGGCAACGCGAAGAATCGTGATCGCGTGCCAACCGACGTATCTCGCGCCACTGTCGGTCACGGCAATGCCTGCGGGTTGGGGGTGAATCAACGGCTGGTCACCGTTGAACTCCGGGTGATACGACGCGTGGAACCGACGATAGAAGTCGTCGAGATCGATCAGATTCCCGGTCTCGACGTCGACATTGATGTGGAATCCGCGAGCCGTCCACCACCCGTGGAACTCCGGATTCACCCACCGGTGCGGGTCCCCCGGCCGCCCGTTGCACCGGCGCCCCATTTCGGCGTAGATCCGATCGAGGTGCGGGACCAGCAACAGCGAGACCGGATCGAGGTCGGCAGGCGGGGTTTGCGCAAGACCGCCCGCACTTTCGGTGGACGAGATCTTCTCGCCCTCGAAGTGCATGACGGTCTCGCCGTCGCGCGCGGCCCAGACCAGCATCTGCATGAGGTAGTCGGGGTCGTTGTACGCCCACATCGACAGCGCGCGCGCCGACTGGCACGTCGGATTGTCACCTTGGCCGACACCGAGAGGCTGGCCGAGGATCGAGAGCAGTCCACCGAGCAACCGTGACTCCGGATCGGGGGAAGGTCCGAACGCGATGGTCATGCGCTCACGCGATTCGTCCGAAAGCTGGAGTGCCACATGCCTCCACAGCGACGGCGCGACGGCGGGCTGGTGCAGGATTCCGCGGTCGAGCATCAACGACAGCCCGTACAGGCACTGCGCGGTTTCCGGCTGCACGGCACGACGGATCAGGGTGTGCACCAGATCTGGATGCCGAACCACGCACTGGCGACCCGTTTCCGACAACCCCAGCACCTCGGGCAGCAGGAACGAGTTGTTCTCGACCACGAACTGCGCGAGCGTCGCGTGGTAGGGCGACGCAAGGCCAGTGTCGTGTAGCGCACGCGCGAAACCGCGCGCCTCGAATTCGAGCGCCTCGGCGTCCATGATGTCGAGGCGGGATCGATAGACGTCGACTCCCGGATCGTCACGGCATGCCTCGGTGGTACCGAACAGTGCCGTCGCGAGGCGGTCGATGCCTTGCCCGGACACACCCATGTCGACCGACGGGTCACCGCGATACACCGCGATGCGCGTGACCATGGCTTTGATGTTGTCCACCTGGATCGGCCGCTGGCGAAGCACACGCCATATTTCCTCGACCAGCTCGTCGAGGACACTGTCGTATCCGATCTGATCGGCGATGTACCCGAACAGATCTCGGATCGTGTGCGCGGTGCGGCCCAACCGCACGCGCTCGGACTCCGACGGAGGAGTGAACAGCACGTCGATGTTGTTCGCCAGGACCTGGGACAGGAACTTCCGAGCATCGTCCGCCGAGAGATCCGGGTGGACGAATTCGCCGGCAGCGACCGCGACCATTCGCAACTCGCTGGTCGCCTCGAGCACGAAAAGATCGTTGTCGCCGCAGCGCAGAGTCGAGCCGGCGATCGTGGCAATCAGGATGCTGGGTTGCGCCCAGTCCGACCCGCCGAAGACGTCGGCCTCCTCGAGTGCTGCGATGCGCTCACGCACCGCAGCACAGCCGCCCGATCTTTGCAGCACTCGCCACACGCCGTCCAACACCCGCTTGCGCTTGGACCCGCGTGCGAAGTGCGGGGCCGAGCGCATCGCGTCGATGGCGTTGTCGAGTTGATCCAGCCGTGAGACCAACGCCGAGTCGATATCGGGCAGTTCCTGTTCCTGCCTCACACGTAGAAGTCCAGTTCTTCCTGCGCTTTGAGTAGATCGCGCATCCGGTAGGGATCTTCACCGAAGAAGTACAGCAAGCCCCAGTGCGTTCCGAACGCCGTTCGCTTGGTCACCGTCTCTTCGAGAGGTGCTGCGAGATCGTTGGTTTCGTAGTAATCGTCGTCCGCGGTGACCTCGGGGATCTCGAGGTTGCTGACGACGCGGCGACGCGGGTAGACACCGAAGCATCCGGCATGTCCGGTCGCATCGACGACCTCCTTCGGGAAGAAGGCGTCGATCTCCTCCTCGGTGGTCTTCGGATCGAACGCCAGGGCCAGACCCTGGTATGCGTTGAATCCGTAAGCCCGCTCGAGGAGTTCGAACACCTTGAAACCCGGTGGCCGGTACGCGACCTCGCCGAAGTACATTTCGCCGTCACTGGTCACGAAGTACTCGGGGTGAATGAACCCGAAGTCGATGTCGAAGGTCTTGATGAGCTTCTCGATCTGCTTCGTGATCTGCTCCCGGTACTTCTCGAGTTCCGGGGTGGCGGGCACGAACACCGAGTAGCCCAGGGTGACGTACTCCGAGATGTTGAGGAACTTGATCTTGCCGTTGTGAATCCATGCCTCGACGGCGAATTCCCAGCCGTCCAGGTGCGACTCCATGAGGACCGGAAACTCTTCTTCCGGGATCGAGTCGACCTCGTCGGGAGTACGGATGACACGGTGACCGAGGCAGCCGGCCTTGTCGAACGCCTTGAGGTGAATCGGATCGTTGGGGTCGCCGTCGAGCTTGAGCAGCGTCTGATTGACCCGACGCAGGAAGCGGATGACGTCCTCCCGGTCGTGCGCTTCCTCGAAGATGCCGACGCGAATTCCGCCGAGCTGAGCGCGACGCTTCATCAGCGCCTTGTCGCGCAGCAACATCGCCTGCCCGAACAATCGTGGGTTGCCCAGCAACACGGAGTTGATGGCACCTGCCCACTCGACGGTCTCTTCGTACAACGGAATCGCGACGTCGACGCCCTTGTCGCGCAGAGTCTCGGCGATCTCGAGCGATCGATCGTTGAGTCGTTCGAAATTCCACGGCAGATACGGGATGTCGTGCTCGGTGCAGTAGGCCTCGGCCCACTCCGGCGCCACCACGACGTACCTGCGGTCGAAGTTTTCCAGGGCCTCCACGGCTGCCAGGCTCCAGCCCAGCAACGCGACATAACCCTTGTTCGGATCCTTCTCCAGCCTCCCGGGCTGCGACATATGGTTCCTTCCCATTCGGTGGTTCGTCTGGTTCAGAAGCACGTTCGAGCCTACAGACGTGCACTTCGACGAATCCGGCAGGCGCTTCACGGGGGTCCGGCGGCGGCCCAACCGTATAGTCGGTTCGATGACCGAGGGTGCCTCCGACCGGCCTGCGGCGCGGGGCTCGGACCAGCTGGCACGGCAGATCGTCGGAACCTATTTCTCGCTTCGTGCCGCGCTGACGTTTCTCGCGGTCGGACTGCCGGTGGCGCTGATCGGCTGGTCAATACTCGACTCGCAGCTGCCGGTCCTCGGCTCGATCAGCGAGTACTACTACAGCCCCGCACGGGACGTCTTCGTCGGCGTGCTGGTGGGTACCGGAATCACGCTGATCTGCTACCGCGGTTACAGCCGACTCGAGAACCGACTGCTCAATATCGCCGGGACCTTACTGGTCGTCGTTGCGTTGGTGCCGACATCCGCTCCGGGCGAGGAGATGTTCGGGGGTCCCATGATCGTCCACGCGGCTGCCGCCGTCGGATTCTTCGTCGCCTTCGCGGCGTCGGTCTGGTGGAACGGCGACGACACGCTGGACGCCTCGCGCGACAGCCCACAGCGCATCCGCCGCTACCGCGCGGCCTATCGGACGGTGTCGATGATCGTCGTCGTGGCGCCGCTCTCTGCGCTGGCACTGGTGCTGCTCCTGCGACAGGGTGCGGTGGCGGTCCTGGTCGTGGAGGCCGTAGGTGTGGTGACCTTCGGCGGCTACTGGGCCCTGAAGTCGTTCGAACTACGCGGAAGCAGTCTTACGACGACGCCGCCGGGTGACGGCGAAGACAACTAGCGCGACAAGAACGACGGCGATGATCGCGCCCAGGGCAGTGGCCCCTCGGAATCCCGGCGCACTGGTGTCGAGGGTGCGCTCACCTGCATGGGCGGCGTTGGACGTGCCCAGCACGATGGTGAGGGTCAGCAGGTTGGGCACGGCCAGTACGACGGCGAGAATCACCGATCCGATGGCCAGTTGCTTGCCGGCTCGCTTCCCGCGCACGCCCCACGCGCCCCAGAAGAGCATCAACGGCGCGAAGGTGCAGACGATGCCGAACAGCAGGCCCCACAGAATGCCCCTGGTGAACGTGCGGTCGGCGAGTTCTTCCACCCGAAGGCTCCACCACCGCGGCAAGAACGCCGACAGCACGAAGTAGGCGACGATCAGCAGCACCACACCGGAACCGATGAGGATGGCGCGTCGCTTCCAGGGGTTCGCAGAAGAAGACGTGTTCGAGGGCGCGGTGGCATCGGCGGACATGTCGTCGATGGTAGGCGCAGCGCGAGCGCGTCGTCCCGTGTCCAGAAACGTCCCGTGCCTAGAATCCGACGCCCGCGAACGGTGCCCGAGAGGTTCGGAACAGTACGTCCGCCGCCTCCGGTGCCCCGTGGGCGAGCCCGGCCGTGACCAGCGACCCCCAACTGGTGCCGCCCAGCAACACCGCGCCGAGTTCGCGGACATGCACCGTCAGATCCGGGGCCGAGTCGACCACCCGGACCATGCCGTCCCCGACGCGGTACGTGGCCGCGTTCTCGACCAGATCGGCGTCCTCGATGGCAATGGTCACCGGCGACCCGGGGTTGTACGTCCGCGCCGACAGCGCTGCGGGAACGTCGAGGATCCGCAGCCACGTCTCGTCCTCGGTTCGCTCGAGCTGCACCGATCGACGATCGGTCATCAGCAACGGCAGCACCGTGTCGGTCGGCAGGGCGGGGAAGGTGAGGCGATCCACCAGGTCGAGCCGCAGCAGGAAGCGAACCAGATCGGCGAAGACCGCGTCGTTCGGGGCGTGCAGGTCTTCCACCGTCACGCGCCGGTCTGCACCCGACCACCACGACATCGGGTCGTCGGGCCGATAGCGGACGAAGCCGTCGTTTTCGCCGCCCGTGGAGTGCACTGCGTTCCACACCGGGCCGGTGTCGTCACGTGAACGTAGGCGCAGCGCGTTCCACCACACCGGTCGACGATCGATCGTGCCCGGACGATCCGACGGGTGGGCGGCGGCGATGCGCTCGAAAACCTGGATCGCGTCGGTGTCGGTGTCGGTGTCGAGCAGCCTGGTCTCACCACAGGTCGCTGCCCCCTCGCGCACGGCCGCGCGACGCGCGAGCACCTCCGCAGAGACGCTCGACGTCGCGACGCCATAACCGTAGCGCCCGTAGATCACCGCTTCCGACGCGCGCAGTGTCGCCACCACCTCGCCGTCGGCTCGCCCGTCGCGCAGCTGACCGCGCAGCAGTTCGGACACGACGCCCCGACGCGTATGGGTCGGCACCACCCCGACGTGCGTCACGGCCATGTGCGGCACCCGCGCCCCACCGGGCAACGTCAGGGTGCCCCGCGTGGATTCGGTGGTGCCGACCATGGTGCTGCCGTCGAATGCCCCGTAGGCGCGACCGGGCTCGTGCAACTGCTCGACGTTCTCGGCAGTGGTGGGCATCTGGGGCAGGCCCACCATCGCCGCGCGGAACACGCGTCGGGATTCGAGCAACTCGGCTGCGGTGCCCAGCCGACGGAGATCTGTCATCACGCCACCTTCACAATGGTCAGGGTCGTCTTGTGCCGCAGTACGAAGCCCAACGTGTCGTACAACGCGATCGCCCTGGTGTTGGTCGTGCTGGTGTGCAGGAACGGCACTTCGCCACGCTCGCGGATGCCGTGGCCCACCGCCCGCATCAGACGGGACGCCAGTCCCTGCCCCCGAAACGCAGGGTCGGTGCAGACCGCGCTGATCTCGGTCCACCCCGTGGGGTGCATTCGCTCACCTGCCATCGCAATCAGAGCGCCGCCCTCTCGCACGCCGATATAGGTCCCCATCTCGATGGTGCGAGGACCGAACGGGCCGGGCTTGGTGCGCTGGACCAGTTCGATCATCTCGGGGACGTCGGCGGTGGTCAGTACCTGCGCGGCGGGCTCGGGCGCGACGTCCAGGGCAGAACCGTCGTACTGCAGCAATCCGATGGTGTCGGTCACGATCCAGCCCGCGGGCGGGTCGATACCGTCACCGCGCAGCGCCACTGTCTCTCCAGGTTCCATCAGCGCAGCCAGGTCGGACCAGTCCTGCGCGTCCAGCACCGGAGGATGCCCGACGAAGCCGGTGACCTCAGGTATGTAGCGGCCGATGCGACCGCGCCACACAGCGAAGCGGGCGTGGGCGCCCGTCAGGGACGAGCGGATGGGGTCGTCGAGTGGTGACTGCCCCGTCGATGACTGGTGTGGCACGCAGTCCACCCTAGGTGCCCGGTGTCAGGGCAGAATGGTCCCGGTGACCGACGACGAGAACCAGACCGCACCGTGGACCTATCTGATGGACATGGACGGCGTGCTCGTCCACGAGGACCACTTGGTCCCCGGCGCGGATCGCTTCCTGAAGGAGCTCCAGGACACCGGAACGCCGTTCATCGTGCTGACCAACAACTCGATTCGCACCCGCCGTGACCTGCAGGCCAGGCTCCGCCGCACCGGACTCGAGATTCCCGAGGAGTCGATCTGGACGTCGGCGCTTGCCACGGCCACGTTCCTGGGAAACCAGCGGCCGAACGGGTCGGCGTACGTTGTCGGCGAGTCGGGACTGACGACGGCGCTGCACGACATCGGCTACATCATCACCGACATCGATCCCGACTACGTGGTGCTCGGAGAGACGCGGACCTACTCGTTCGAGGCCATCACCACCGCGATCCGACTGGTCGAGCGCGGTGCCCGTTTCATCGCCACCAATCCCGACGCCACCGGTCCGTCGAGGGAGGGGTCGTTGCCCGCCACCGGATCGGTCGCGGCACTGATCACCCGAGCAACCGGGCGCGAGCCCTACTACGTGGGCAAGCCGAACGCCTTGATGATGCGGTCGGCGTTGCGAGCCATCGGGGCGCACTCGGAGAACACGTTGATGATCGGCGATCGGATGGACACCGACATCGTGTCCGGGCTCGAAGCCGGCCTGCAGACCATCCTGGTGCTCACCGGAATCTCCACACCCGCGAGCGTCGAGATGTACCCGTTCCGGCCCACCCGTGTCCTCGACTCGGTCGCCGATCTCATCGGACACACGGCGGACCCCTTCGGATGAGGTTCGTCTACTCCCGGCCGGACCGGAGCATCGATGCTTCCGGGGTTCGCCAGTCGTTCGACCATGTCGACGACGCACGAGAGGCGCTGAGCGACGGGTCCGCCTCCGCCGTCGTGGGCGCCATCGGATTCGACGCCGCCACCCGATGTGCGCTGGTCGAGCCCCGGACGCTGACCCGGTCCGACCACCCCCGCACACTGGAGCCTGGAAATCTGCCGGGTGCGGTGATCGCCGCGCAGAATCCGCCGCCCGCGAAGCACGTGGCGCGGGTCCGACGTGCACTGACGGTGCTGAACCATCCCGGCTCGGCGCTGCGGAAAGTTGTCCTTGCGCGGTCGATCACCCTGGTCTTCGACGCACCGTTGTCGCCGATCGCGCTGGTGGACAACCTGATTCAGGCGAATCCGATGCACAACGGTTTCGCCACCGATCTCACCGCTGCCGGTGGTCCCTACTTCGGCCGCCACCTGGTGGGGTCGAGTCCGGAACTTCTGGTGCGGTGCACTGGGACCGAGGTGATCTGTCGCCCGTTCGCCGGAACCGCTGCACGACAAGACGATCCGGATGCCGACCGGGCCGCAGGGGAGGCTCTGCTCGCCAGCGCGAAAAACCTCGCCGAGCATCGTTACGTCGTCGACGCCATCGCGGACGCGCTGGCGCCGCTCTGCTCGGAGGTGTCGGTGCCGGACGGCCCTAGCCTCACCAGCACCCCAGCGGTGTGGCACCTGGCGACGCCCATCACGGCCACGCTGTCCGACTCCACCACCTCCGCACTGGATCTCGCCCTGGCGCTGCATCCGACCCCGGCTGTCGCGGGGAGCCCGACGGACCTTGCGCTGCAGACCATCGACTTGGTGGAATCCGGCCGCAGCCGGGACTTCTACGCGGGCATGGTCGGGTGGACCGACGCCGACGGAGATGGCGAGTGGATGGTGGCCATCAGGTGCCTCGACATCGCCGCCGACGGGCTCAGTGGCGTCGCAACAGCCGGTGGTGGCATCGTCGCGGCCTCCGATCCCGATGCCGAACTGGACGAGACGACGGCGAAGTTCGCGACGATCCTGTCCGCGTTCGGGCTCTGACCAGAGCTCATTTCAGCGCACGGGCCACATCGTCGAGAAGATCCTCGATGTCCTCGAGACCGATCGAGATACGCACCACGCCGTCGGTGATGCCTACTGCCGCACGACCTTCGGGCCCCATGGCGCGGTGGGTGGTGGTCGCCGGGTGCGTCACCATCGACTTCGCGTCGCCCAGGTTGTTGGAGATGTCGACGATGCGCAGCTTGTTCAAGAACTCGAACGCGCGGGCCTTGCCGCCGCCGTCGACCGAGTCCAGCTCGAATGTGACCACGGTGCCGCCGCCGCTCATCTGAGACACGGCGAGTTGGTGCTGCGGGTGCGATTCCAGGTAAGGGTATTTCACCCAGCGCACCGCGGACTGCGCCTCGAGAAACTCTGCCACCGCGAGCGCGGACGCCGTCATGTGACGCACGCGAAGCGGCATGGTCTCGAGACCTTTGAGAAGAGTCCAGGCGTTGAACGGGCTCAGCGCCGGACCGGTGTGGCGCATCAACGTCTGTACCGGACCGTCGATGTACTCCTTCGACCCCAGGATGGCGCCGCCCAGCACTCGGCCCTGCCCGTCGATGTGCTTGGTGCCCGAATAGATCACCACGTCGGCGCCCAGATCGAACGACCTTTGCAGCACCGGCGTCGCGAAGACGTTGTCCAGCACCACGGTCGCGCCGGCAGCGTGAGCCATCTCCGACAGCCGCGTCACGTCAACGAGCGACTGCATCGGGTTGGACGGTGTCTCGAAGAACACCGCCGTTGTCGGAACGGCGAGTGCCTGTTCCCACTGATCGAGATCATCGCCGTCGACGAACACGGTCTCGATACCCCAGCGCGGCAGGATTTCGTTGCACACCACGAAGCACGATCCGAAGAGGCTGCGGGCAGCCACCAGTCGATCGCCGGCCTTCAGCAGCGCGCCGAGCGCGGTGAACACCGCGGACATTCCGCTGGAGGTTCCGAAAGCGGCCTCGGCGCCGTCGAGCAGGCGTAGACGTTCCTCGAACATCTTGACGGTCGGGTTGCCGTAGCGGGAGTAGACGAAGTGGTCGAGGTCGCCGGTGAAGGCTTTCTCGGCGGCCTCGGCACTCTCGTAGACGAATCCGGAGGTCAAATACAGAGCCTCGGCGTTCTCCTCGAAGCCCGACCGATTCAGCCCGCCTCGCACGCCGAGCGTGCCCTGGCCGACGCCACCGGGAAGCGGCTTGGAGAATCCGCCGCCGGTGGGGATCACTGCTGCCGCCAGGGCAGGCCGACCGCGCGCCAACCAGACGCGCCTCGGTGGCCCTCGGCGTCGGTCGCACCCTCGAAACCGTCCAGCACGTTGTAAGCGGGACCCAGCCCGGCGGCGGTCGCGGCCTCGGCCGCGCCGATGGGCCGCTGTCCCGACCGGCACAGAAAGACGAAC
>JBASAM010000036.1:0-29909 GCA_049650605.1 Rhodococcus sp. (in: high G+C Gram-positive bacteria)
CGTCCGACGACAGCTCTTTGAGCCAACTCCCGCCGACGGCCATGCCGAGTCCGAGCGCGACGCCACTGAGCACGCGACCGGTAGCAAGCAGCGGCGCCGAGTGAGATCCGATCGCGATGACGATCGACCCGGCCGCCGCGACGGCGGGCGCCGGCACCATCAGTGGGCGGCGACCGTACCGGTCCGACAGCGGTCCGCCGATCAGCAGCGCGGGAACGACGCCGACGACGTAGGCGAAGAGAAACACGTCGACGACGACAGGTGAGAACCCGTGGCCTTCGCGATACATGACGAGCAGCGGGGTGAACTCGTTGCCACCCCAGGCGACAGCCAACATCCCCAGTGCAACCGGGAGCCACGTGCGCGTGGACGTACCGCGTTCGAGAACGGTCATGAGAGATCGGTCCTTATCTGCCGCGCGGCAACGAGTGCACCGCGGCCATGTGCCGAGCGACGGCGGTGTCGTACGCGGCGACATCCCCGTGCTCGACGAGATCGGTGAGGCGTGCGTGGTCGTCGATGATCGATGCCAGCACGTCCGGGTTGCGCGCCACCGAGTGGGCGGTCATGCGCCGCTGCCGGTCGCGCAAGCCCGAGTAGAACGTCGACAGCAGGGGGTTGTCCCCGTGGGTGACGACGATGGCGTGGAAATCCGCGTCCTCCGCGGCGAAAGCTCGCGAGTCACCTGCGGCGGCAAGGCTGCGCTGCCGCTCCAGGCTCGCGCGCATCAGTGCCGCGGCGTCGCGGCGCGCGGCGATGTTCGAGGCGAAGGCCTGGAACGACCCGGTCTCCACCAGCCGACGAGCCTCGACGAGGTGCGTCGCCTCGTCCGGAGCCACCGGCACCACCAGTGCGCCTCGCTTGGGGTAGAGCCGCATCCAACCCTCGGCAGCGAGACGCAGGAAAGCCTCCCGAACAGGGGTGCGACTGGTGCCGGTGCGCGCGGCCATCTGCCCCTCGCTGATCAACTCACCGCCGGGCAGCTCGCCCGAGACGATGAGTTCCTTGACCGTCGCGTACGCCCGGTCGGACGACGTCTCGGTTGCATCTGTGTTGCGCACATCTTGTATCTAAGCAGACGTGCGTGTTCCCCCGGACGAGGGGGCCGGTCGGTGGTCTACTCGTCCATGGCCTCCTCGCGTTTCTCGGCAGCGCGTCGCCCCGTGATCTCGGTGGTGGTCGTCGCCGTCCTGGTTTTCCTGGGTGGACTGGTGGGCGCCCCCTTCCAGGCCAAGCTGTCCGAGGTACAGAAGAACGACAACTCGTCCTACCTCCCCGGCTCGGCCGAGTCGACACGGGTGAACGGCGAGATCACCGAGTTCCTGTCGGTCCAGACCATCCCGGGATTCGTCATGTTCGACAGCGACCAGCCGTTGACCGACGAGGACAAGGCCCTGGTGCTACGTGCCGCCGACGCCATCACCGAGGTCGACGGCATAGACACGGCCGCGATGACACCGCCGCAATACTCCGACGACGGCCGAACCGCGGCGCTCTACGTGCCACTGGTGGCCAACGCGGACGGAACACCGATCCCGGGCGAAGAACTCGCCGTCGCCGAAGAGAATGTGCTCGACGCCGCCACCGCCACCGTCGGCGACTCGCTGGACGTCCTCCCGGCCGGGCCCGGCGGGCTGTTGGTCGCCATCATCAGCGCCTTCGAGGGCCTGGACGGAGCCTTGCTGATCGCCGCACTGGCGGTGGTCGTGCTGATCCTGCTGGTCGTCTATCGCTCCCCGGTGCTCTGGTTCTTCCCGATTCTGTCCGCGTTGCTGGCCCTGGGCCTGTCGTCGGTGATCGTGTACTACCTGGCCGCCGGAGACCATCTGACCCTGACGGGCCAGAGCCAGGGCATCATGTCCGTCCTCGTCCTGGGCGCGGGGACCGACTACGCCCTGCTCCTCATCTCGCGCTACCGCGAAGAACTGCGCCGTCACGACAACCGATTCGAGGCCATGTTCACCGCCTGGAAGGAGTCCGGGCCGGCCATCGTCGCGTCGGCAGCCACGGTGATCATCGGCCTGCTCTGTCTCGGCTTCTCGGAACTGAACTCCAACAAGAGCCTCGGACCGGTCGCCGCCATCGGCATCGCGTCGACACTGCTGGTGATGACGACGTTCCTGCCCGTCGCACTCGCGGTCTCCGGTCGGTGGGTCTTCTGGCCCCGCACACCACGTTTCGACAATGGCGCCGACTCCACTCACGGGATCTGGAGTCGCATCGCGGACACCGTCGTGCGGCGGCGCCGTCCCGCGTGGATCGGCGCCGTGGTTCTGATGCTGCTGTGCACCATCGGGATCACCGGCCTCGACACCGGCGGCATCACCACCACCGAATCGTTCACCAACAGGCCCGCCGCGCTGGCCGGCCAAGAACTGTACGACGCGAAGTTCGACCCCGGAACCGGTGCGCCGGCGGTCATCACCGCCGCTGCCGACGCCGAAGCGGAGGTCATCGCCGCGGCCGCCGCGGTACCGGGAGTGGCGTCGGGACCCGGAGCGGTGTGCGTCCAAGTCGACTTCACCAAGCTTCAAGCGCTGGCCCGCACCGTCGGAACCGAGGCGCTGGCGTCGGCACAGGGGTGTGCGCCGCCGACTCTGCGGGTGCAACCCATCGACGGCCGCATCATGATCAACGCGGTCCTGTCCGACCCGTACGACTCGGATGCGGCACTGGCGACGGTCGAATCACTGCGGACGACGCTGCACGCCCTTCCTGGCGCGGACGCTCGGGTCGGCGGCAGTTCGGCCGTCACGGTGGACGTCCGCGACGCCTCGGTGCACGACCGCAACCTCATCATCCCGATCGTGCTGGTCGTGATCTTCATCGTGCTCGCTCTGTTGCTCCGCGCGATCGTGGCGCCGGTGATCCTGATCGCCACCGTCGTGCTGTCCTTCGCGGCAACGCTCGGTGTCTGCGGCATCGTGTTCGGCTACGTCTTCGGCTTCGCGGGTGCGGACCAGTCGTTCCCGCTGTTCGCGTTCGTCTTCCTCGTCGCGCTGGGTATCGACTACAACATCTTCCTGATGACGCGGGTCCGCGAGGAAACCGTCAAGAGCGGTACGCGAGAAGGAATCCTGAAGGGCCTGGCCGTCACCGGAGGCGTGATCACGTCCGCCGGCATCGTGCTGGCCGCCACGTTCGCGGTGCTCGGGGTACTCCCGCTGGTCGCTCTGGCACAAGTCGGTTTCGCGGTCTCGTTCGGCGTGCTGCTGGACACCATTGTCGTGCGCAGCATCCTGGTTCCCGCGCTGTCCTACGACATCGGCAGGAAAATCTGGTGGCCCTCGGCTCTGGCGCGAGCCGAGGGCTGACCTCCACTAGAGGACGGACGTATCCAGATCCAGAGTCGTGCGGTCGAGACCGGCGAGGAGATCGAACTGCGGACCGGTCTTGGGCAGCTCGTACCGGAAGAAGTACTGCGCCGCAACGCGCTTGCCGTCGTAGAACGCTCCTTCCTTGTCGCCGATGGCGTTCACCTGGTCCAACCAGAGCCACGCCACCACCAGGTGACCGGCGGCCTCGAGGTAGGCGTTCGAGTTGGCCAGCGCCAGCTCGGGATCGCCTTGGCCCCAGAGGGTCCCGGTGACCGACACCAGGCGGTCGAGCGCAGCCTTCAGCGCGTCGGCGTACTCTCCCGAGGTGGCGTCGATGGTCGCGGTGATGGTCTCCACCAGCAGCTGCAACCCGCGGCCGCCCTGCGCCACGACCTTGCGCCCCAGCAGATCCAGGCCCTGAATGCCGTTGGTGCCCTCGTGAATCGGGTTCAGACGGTTGTCGCGGTAGAACTGCTCGACGTTGTAATCGCGCGTGTATCCGTATCCTCCGTGCACCTGGATGGCCAGACTGTTGGCCTCGAGGCACCACTGCGACGGCCACGCCTTGGCAATCGGCGTCAGCACGTCCAGCAGGAACCCGGCGCGCTCGGCGGCGTCCTTCTCTCCGGTGACCTGCTCGTCCACCAGGCGAGAGCAGTACAGCCCCAACGCCATTCCACCCTCGGCGTACGACTTCTGTGCCAGCAGCATGCGCCGCACATCGGGGTGATCGATGATGGGCACCTGCGAACCGGCCGGATCCTTGTCCCCGACGGGCCGGCCCTGCGCACGATCGCGGGCGTACTGCACCGAGTGCAGGTAGCCGGTGTATCCCAGCGCGGTCGCGCCCATGCCGACGCCGATGCGGGCTTCGTTCATCATCTTGAACATGTAGGACAAGCCCTTGTGCGGCTCGCCCACCAAATAGCCGGTGGCACCGCCGTTCTCACCGAACGCCAGCAACGTATTGGTGGTGCCGCGGTATCCCATCTTGTGGTTGAGGCCCACCAGGTTCACGTCGTTGCGCTCGCCCAGCGAACCGTCGTCGTTCACCAGAATCTTCGGTACGACGAACAGCGAGATGCCCTTGACGCCGGCCGGTCCGCCCGGAATCTTGGCCAACACCAGATGCACGATGTTCTCGCCCAGCTCGTGCTCACCACCCGAGATCCACATCTTGGTGCCGGTCACCGCGTACGTGCCGTCGCCTTGCTCGACCGCCTTGGTGGTGATGTAGGCCAACGACGAACCCGCGCCCGGCTCCGACAGGCACATGGTGCCGTGGAACCGGCCCTCGAGCATCGGGCGAACGTAGGCGTCGATCAGTTCCTCGCCGCCGTACTCGATCAGCAGGTTCGCGTTGCCGATGGTGAGGAACGGGTAGGTCGCCGTGCCCGTGTTCGCGGCCTGGAACCACGCGAGCGAGGCCTTGGACACCGTCGTCGGCAACTGCATGCCGCCGAGCGCGTCATCGAACTGCCCGGAGATCAGCCCGGCATCGTTGAAGACCTTCAGCGCCTGCTCCACCTCGGGGATCAGCACCACCTTGCCGTCCTCACCGAGGTGCGGCTCGTTGGCGTCGGCCTTCTTGTTGTGCGAGGCGAAGTGCTTGACGGCGATCTGCTCGCTGAGTTCCATGACCGCGTCGAACGTCTCGCGGGAGTGGTCGGAATAGCGCTTACGTTCGGTCAGCTTCTCGACGTCGAGCCACTCGTAGAGCAGGAACTCGAGGTCGCGGCGCGAGAGGACCAGGTTCGCGGGTACATCGGCAGCAGAAGACATACGTTCGAGAGTAATACTGCCCGCCCGCGTCCCCCTTCGATTCTGCGTCCACGTTGTGATTCTGCGCGGGCCATGGCCGCCGCAACTACACAGTGACGCCGCAGAATCGAGCTAGAGCACTCGCGACTCGAGCGCCAGCAAGGTCAGCTTGGCCTGCTCCCCACCCGCATACCGGCCGGGCGAACCGTCGGAACGCACGACGCGGTGGCAGGGGATCACCAGCGGCAACGGATTGCGGGCACAGGCGGTCCCCACTGCACGCACGGCTCCGGGACTGTCCGTCTCGGCGGCCACGGCGGCGTAGCTCCGCGTGGCGCCGTACGGGATGCGGCGCAGGTGGCCTAGCACTTCGCGTCGGAAACCCGAGGTCAGCTGCAGATCAAGAGCAATGTCGAGGCCCGGCCCCGAGCCCGCGAAGTACCCCTCCAACGCTCGCGCCGCATCGTCGAGCCGACCCGGAGCCCGCAGCACTCGGGGGCTTACCCGGTCGGCGAGCATCTGCAGCACCTCGTCGTGATTCTCGATCTCGAAGGCCACCCGCACCAGCCCCGCTTCGGTGGCCGCGAGCAGCAGGGTGCCGATGGGTGAGTCGACGGTGCGGTACGCGACGTCGAGCAGCCCGTCACCGGCGGCACGGTCGACCAGTCGGGCGTGCAGGCGGTCCAGGTCGGCGGTCACAGCAGATCACTCCTCGTGGTGGTGCGTCTCAGGGTGGCGATGCCGTCGGCGCAGGCCCGCCTCGCTGCGGCGGTCGAGTTGCCCAGCAGCGCAGCTACATCGGCGTGTGGGAGGCCGCCAATGTGGTGGTAGGCGACGGCAAGCCGCTGCACATCCGGTAGTGCCGCGACCGCCGACCACAGCGCGTGGTTGTCGTCGGGAGCAGGCGAGGCCCCATCCGGCATCTCGGCAACCGGAACGGCCCGCCGTGCGGCTGCGCGGTGGACGTCCACGGCTTTGCGATGCGCGATGGTCACCAACCAGGCCTCGACGTTCGCGTCGGCAGGCAACTTCGGGTAGGCGCGAAGAGCAGCGAGGAAGGTCTCCGACCACGCGTCGTCCGCATCGACGGGCCCCACGACGGCGCGGCACACCCGCAGCACCACGGCGCCGTGCGTCGCCACGACGGTCTCGAAGGGAAGCATCACGATCAGTAAACGCGCCTGCCGCCGCAAACGTGAGAATCAGCAGGGACTGGGAACTCGCTCTGCATACGACCGATCGAGTCCACGCTCGATCATCCACATCGCGCGGGGGTCGCTGGTCAGTTGCATGTGCGACGCGGTGTTCTGCGGGCACCCGTCCTGCACCCACACGTTGTCGACACTCGCCCCGGGCCCGGCGGCGAGAAAGGTGTTCTCGGGCGGTGTGGAGACGGTGTCGGCACGGGTGGCAATGACGGTGTAGTCGACGCCCGGCACGGTGTCGCCACCGGCGTTGAGCAGGTCGAGGAAGGACGAGCCGACCATCTGTTGGACGAACGACGGCCCGACGGCAGCCGCTGCGACCTCGCCGACCGGCAGTCCGATCTGCTGCGCGAGCGATCCCAACAGCTGCCCTGCCGAGTAGGTGGTGCCGTGGTTGGTGGCACCGAGAGTGACCAGGGTGTGCACGGCGTCCGCTCCCCCGTCGAACTTCAGGTACTGCCGCGCGACGACGCCGCCCTGCGAATGCCCGACGATGTCCACCTGCGGGGATCCGGTGCGTGCTCGGACCTCGTCGACGAAGCGCGCCAACTCGCGTGACGACGCGGTGATGTCGTCACCGCCGTAGGTCTGCAGCAGATTGGTCAGCGGCGACTCGGGGGTTGCTGCTTCGGCTCGATAGCCGTATTCGAGGGTGAAGACGCAGTAGCCCTCGTCTTTCAGCTGTGGGGCCAGCGTCGACCACGTGTCGGGCCCGTCCACCCACGTCCCGTGAACCAGGACGACCGGGCGGGGGTGCTGAGGTGAACACGCCGGTGCAGGGTCGGCAGGCGCGGGGCCGGCCTGCGCATGCGCGGGCATGGCGAACGCCGCTATCGCCACCGATACCACTGCCAGGACCCGTTTCACATCCTCGATGTTACTGGAGTGGCATGTGTGACTTCAGAGGCGCATCTGGGCCAGCGAAATGCCGCGACCGATCAGCCAGAGTTCGGGGTCCACGTGCTTGCCACCCACCACGGTCTCGAAGTGCAGGTGGGGGCCGGTGGAGTCGCCGCGGTTACCCATGGTCGCGATCTGCTGACCTGCGGCGACACGCTGGCCGGCAACCGCGATGATGGTATCGAGGTGGCCGTAGATGCTCACGGTGCCGTCGTCGTGCAGCACGCGCACCCATAGGCCGAAGCCGCTCGCCGGACCCGCCTCGACAACCTGACCGTCGGCAACCGACAGGATCGGCGTACCGGTGGGGCCCGCGATATCGATACCGCGGTGCATGGTGCCCCAGCGCGGCCCGAAAACCGAGGTGTAGGCACCACGAGCGGGAAGCGCGTAGTTGCCGATGCGTGCGCCGAGGACCGCCGGGGGGAGCTCGTAGAGTCGTCGATCCTTCTCCTCCGCGCTGGCGGCCGCGGTGAGTGCGGCGACTGCCGCCGCGTACTCGTCCTCCGCGCTGGCGCGGTTGGCCTTGGCGATCTGTCGCAGCGGTCCGAGGTTGCGTTCGGACTCGGTCAGAAACGCCGGCCGCAGATCGCCGGTGGGTACTGCTGCGGCGGTGGTGGTCGATGTCGACTCGGACGTCGGGCGGGTCAGCTGGAACACCAACACGAGGGCGGCGAGGACGAGGACGATGGCCAGCGCCTGTACCGAGACGGTCCGCACCGGAACCTCGTCGGGAGCAGACTTCGGGGCCGCCTCTGTTCGGGCGTCCTGCCTGCGTGTGAGCAACTGAACCACTTAGTCGACGCTACCGGGCGGTAGGGCTGTGCGGACCAGGTTGGACCACGCAGTTTTATCTTGTAACGGTGCCGGTGTCGGGGAGTCGAATCGGGGCGATGTCGTCGAAGACGTCGCCGGGGCCCGGGTTGTCCGGATGCGTCGCTCCGCCCAGATGGTTCAGCACGCCCCACACCGCGTTGAGCGCGGTCGCGATTGCGCCCTCGGCCCACCCTGCCGTCCAGGAGATGTCGTCCCCGGCGAGGAAGATTCCACGATGACGCGGGTCCAGGTCACGCTGGACGAAGTGCGAGAACAACCGTTCCTGATACCGGTAGTGGCCGGGGAGGTTGGCCTTGAACGCTCCCATGAAATGTCGCTCGGTTTCCCACGACAGCGTCACCGGGTCCGAGATGATGTGACTGCGGAAGTCGACGCCGGGATAGATCTCCTCGAGCGAACCGAGCATCAGGGCCAGCCGCTCGTCCGATGACAGCGGGAGGAGCTTGAGCGAGTCGTCGCTCCAGGTGTACGACAAGCAGATCACACCGGGCCTGTTGTCCCCGTGATCGATGAGATACGTTCCGCGACTGAGCCTGTCGGTCAACGTCATGCTCACCACTTCCCGTCCGGTTGCGGGATCGACGTCCTTCCAGAACGGTCTGTCCACCAGCACGAACACTTTGGTCGACCCCATGTAGTGGGTTCGCTCGACGGCCGTCCAATGGTCGATGGGCAGCAGATCGTCGTCGGTGTCGATGGTGTTGAGCAGCATCCAACTCTGCGCGGTGACGATCACCGAGTCGAACTCCTCCGTCGTTCCGAAGGTATCGGTGACGGCGTATCGCTCTCCACGGCGGCGGATGTCGGCCACTCCCGGCCGCGTCGCTCCGCCGTGCAACGACTCGACCGACGTCCCCGCGGGCCAGAACACCGCGTCGTCGACGGGTTCGGACCACAGTCCACGAGGCAGCCGCGACGATCCACCGACGATGCCGCGATGGTGGTCGTCCGCGGCCGTCGCGACCACCCGAAGGATTTCCAGAATCGAGTTGGGGAAGTCGGTGTCCCAGCCGCCGGTGCCGAAACCTACCTGCCCGAACAATTCTCGGCGCGCGAACGACGCGAAGTGCGGCGAGGCGACGAGAAATCCGTAGAACGTCATGTCATCGAGTCGAAGCACCAGATCGTTCCAGATCCGCTTGACCTCCGCGGCGTCGCGCAGACGGATGGCACGTTGCAGCGCAACCAGTTCCGACTGCTCCTCCAGGGTGCGCTGCCATGCGTGCGCCACCTCGGCGTACTCGTCCGGCAGATCCGTCAGGTGCTTCGCGTAGTAACTGGTTCCCTTCAGGTCGATCACCGTGCTGCTGGTGGCGTCGGACAGCGGATTGGGAAAGGGCGTCGTCTCGATACCGAGGTGATCGAGGTAGTGGAACAACGTGGTCGACGACGGCGGGAACCGCATCGCCCCCATCTCGGCGACGATGCCCGGGTGTCCTTCGAAAGACGACGAGTGCATCCGCCCGCCTATCCACCCGGGTTCGTACACAACGGGTTCCAGACCCATACGCAGCAGTTCACGGGCAGCGACCGTCCCGGCCAGACCGGCACCGACGATGGCGACGCGAGTTCCGTGCCTCGCCTCGGGGACACGTCCCAAGCCTGCTGGGTGCGAGACGTACTCGTCGTAGGAGTAGGGGAAGTCGGGTCCGAACATCGTGACCGGCGGCTCCTGCTGCTCGTTCGCCGTGCTGTCGGGGGTGACGGGGGTGGTCATCCGGTCATCTCGTTTCGAGTCGGAAAGGACGGTGTCAGCACCCACAACACCGTGGCGCGCGACCCGGAGCGAAAACTGTGGCGGCGACGCGGATCGAACGTGAACGCGTCGCCGGTACCCAGCGAGACCGTCCGGTCGTCGAAGCTCAGCGTCAGGTCGCCCACCAGGACGAGCACGAAGCCCACGTCGGCCGGGAGTTCGTAGGACTCGTCCCCACTGCCCCCGCCGGGCTCGATGTCGCCGTGGATCACTTGGAGGCGCTGCTCACCGGGCGGTGTCAGTAGATGTTCGGACTGCCCCTCGCCGCCGAAGGTGATGGGCGGATAGGCGTCGGCACGCACGATGTCGCCGGGAGGAACGTCGTCGAACAGTGCTCCCATCGGTAGCGACATCGCCTCGCACAGCCTCACCAGGACGGCCACCGATGCGCTGGCGCGGTCGTTCTCGATCTTCGACAGGTACCCCTTGGTCACGCCGGCGCTCTCCGCGAGAGCGTCGAGGGTCAGCCGGCGAGCGGACCTGGCCGCACGCAGACGAGTTCCGATGGTGGTGGGCACGCTGGAACATGATGCCCGCAAAGCACTGAGGAAACAAGTGTTGACTGCGCGTCCCATTCCAGGAAACATTGCAGCGCATGACCGACATCGTGGGCCCGCCCGACGCGTCGAAGTACCCCCGCTACACCGAACCGGCGACCTTCGCGCGGCTGCCGAGGCTCGACCAGATCTCGCGAGCCGACGTCACCGTCGTCGGGGTGCCGTTCGATTCCGGCGTCAGCTACCGCCCCGGTGCGCGCTTCGGTCCCGGCCACATCAGGGCATCGTCGAAGCTGCTTCGGCCCTACAACCCGGCGCTGGACGTCTCCCCCTTCGCAACACGGCAGGTGGCGGACGCGGGCGACATCGCCGTCAACCCCTTCGACATCGCGGAGGCATTGTCCGCAGTCGAGCGCGAGGTCACCGACCTGCGCAGAGACGGGTCGACCGTGCTGACCCTGGGCGGAGATCACACCATCGCGTTGCCCATCCTGCGTGCACTGCACCGCGACCACGGCCCCGTCGCGGTGCTGCACTTCGACGCGCACCTCGACACCTGGGACACCTACTTCGGCGCGCCCTACACCCACGGAACCCCGTTCCGACGCGCAAGCGAAGAAGGACTGATCGACCTCGAGCGGTCACAGCACATCGGCATCCGCGGCCCGTTGTACGGCAAGAAGGACCTCGAAGACGACGCGGTGCTGGGGTTCCAGATCATCCGTTCGGACGACTACGAGACCGATGGTGTCGCGTCGATAGTCGAGCGGATGCGTCGCCGACTCGATACCGGCCCGGTGTACGTCAGCGTCGACATCGACGTGCTCGACCCCGCGCACGCACCCGGCACCGGCACCCCGGAAGCCGGTGGCATGACCTCACGCGAGCTGCTGAACACCCTGCGCGGACTGGTGGGCGTGCACATCGTCGGCGCCGACATCGTCGAGGTGGCGCCCGCGTACGACCACGCCGAGATCACCGGCATCGCCGCGGCGCACGTGGCTTACGAGCTGCTCTCGGTGCTGGCGACCGGGTCCTGAGACGAGTCGGAGCGGTGTGCGCGCATCCGCCACACGATCACCCCGACGATCACGACGGCGACGACGATCAGCGTCGCACTGGTGCCCACGGTCTTGGCGATCTTCTCGTAGGAATTGCCGGCGACGAAGCCCAGCATCACGAAGCCAATTCCCCAGACCAGCCCACCGATGGCGTTGAAGGTCAGGAACTTGGGGTACGGCATCCGCGACATTCCGGCCAGCGCAGGCATGACAGCACGGAAGAACGCGACGAAACGGCCGAGGAAGACGGCGGACCCGCCCTTGCGCGCGAGCAGGTCCCTGGCCTGGTCGAGTTTGGCGCGCCGCTTGTCCAGCATCTTCAGCGCCAACAACCGCGGACCGAAGTGCTTGCCGATTTCGAAGCCCACCGAATCGCCGATGACGGCTGCCGCGACCACCACGGCGCACATGTAGGCCACGTTCACGTGGTCCTGACTGGCGGCGACACCGCCGATGACCGCAGCGGTCTCACCCGGGATGACGAACCCCACGAAGATGGCGTCCTCGAGAAACACCAACAGGAACACGATCAGGAACACCCAGATCGGTGCGACGCTCAACAGGCGTTCCATCACTGACGTCATGGCGTTCATGATGACCCATGAACCTGACGACTTGCGAAGAACATTCTCACGAAGAATCCCACCCGTGCGCAGGCATGGGTGGGATTCCTCGAGACATCGGCGGACTTTTTCACCGGACGACTCTGGTGCAGCACGATGTCCGGACACCATGCGCACCTGAGGGTCGCTTTACCCGTTCATCACTCAACTCAATCGCGGAGCGGTGATGCCTCGGGCAGGTTCATGCGAGAATCAACCACCGTGGACACAACCGACGCCGACACACCCTCGACGGGTGACTCGATGCGCGCGGCCTCCAGTGCATCGACGACGTGCGCGGCAAAGCTGGTCACCGAGGTGGCCACCGGTTCGGTTCCACCTCGCAGACTCGCCGCCATGCTCACCGCCGTCGGCGGAAGCATCCGCGACGACGATCATCTTGCCGATGTTCTGCGGCGTTCCGCGCAGATCGCTCACGAGGCCATCTACGGCGCCTCGAGCTGCGGAATCAGCATCCTGTTCGGCGGGATGACCTACACGGCGGTACACACCGACGACGTCACTCTCGAGGTGGACCAGCATCAATACGACGTCGGTGACGGGCCCTGCATCGAAGCCGCGCGCAGCGGGCTGATCGTTCGCGTCGACGTCGAGGATGCGACGCAGCGGTGGCCGGAATTCGTGCGGCTGGCGAAGTCCGAGGGAGTCCGATCCTTCCTCGCCGCTCCGTTGCGCGCGGCGGACACGACGTTGGGGTCGTTCAACCTGTACGGCGCTCAGGCCGCGGCGTTCGACGCCATCGACGAATCCATCCTGGAGTTGCTCACCTCCACCGTGTCGACCACCATCGCCGACTACGCTCGGGTCCGCTCGGCGCGAGAAGTGGCGGCAGGGCTGCAGAATGCACTCGAGAATCGAGCGCCCATCGAGCAGGCCAAGGGCATTCTGATGGCGTTGCATCACGTGGACAGTGACGCGGCCTTCGCCATGCTGTCGGCGGAATCGCAGCGCACCAATCGCAAGTTGCGGGATATCGCCCGCGAATTCGTCGAGAACGCCTCGACCGCCAACTAGCTCGCGCTCCACCCGCCGTCCATCGCGTAGGACGAGCCGGTGATCATCGACGCGTCATCGCCCACGAGAAATGTCACCAGCGCCGCCACTTCGGACGGTTCCACCATGCGCTTGACGGCGCTACCGGCCAGCAGCACAGTCTCGACGACCTCCGATTCGTCGATTCCGTGGACCCGCGCCTGATCAGCGATCTGCTTCTCCACCAACGGGGTTCGTACATAACCGGGATTGACGCAGTTACTGCGCACACCGCGTTCGGCACCCTCGAGCGCCGTGGCTTTCGACAATCCCTCCAGCGCATGCTTGGCGGTGACGTAGGCCGACTTGTTCGCCGAAGCGCGGAGGCCGTGCACCGACGACATGTTCACGATGCGGCCGTATCCCTGCTCGTACATGTGCGGGAGCGCCGCGCGGACCAGCAGAAACGGTGCCTCCACCATCAACGTCAGAATTCGTCGGAACATCGCCGGATCGAAGTCTTCGATGGGTGAAACATGCTGAATCCCAGCGTTGTTCACCAGAATGTCCGTCTTCAACGCCACCGTCTCGAGCGCGTCGACATCGAGGAGATCGACCTCCCACGCCGCACCGCCGATCTCCCGCGCGAGCTCCGACGCGGCGTGTCCGTCCAGATCGGCGACGGTGACCGAGGCACCACCGGCTGCCAGCGCACGAGCCACTGCAGCACCGATGCCGCTCGCCGCGCCGGTGACGAGGGCCGATCGTCCACTGAGGTCCGTCATGATCACGAGTGTGCTCGGTGTCCGTCGCCCGGTTCAATGACGACTCTCGCACCGCTCGTCTGCAGCGGTGCAGAATGCGGACATGAGCATCGACCGTTTCGACGTCCACCGCGTGATGGCCTTGCAGGCATCCGACATCTTCGCGGTTCTGTGTGATCCGCAGGGCCACGTCGCCATCGACGGCTCGGGCATGTTGATGAGCGCGGACGGCGCGCCGGTGCGGGCGGTCGGGGACAGCTTCGTCGTACACATGGATCGAGAAGCTCTCGGGGATCTCCCGATGGGCACCTACGACGTCGAGGTCACGATCGCGACGCTGACAGTGGACCGCGAAATTTCCTGGACGATCCTCGGCACGGTGCGGCCGCCGATCGGCCATCGCTACGGATATCTCCTCGAGCCGCACACCTTCGACGACGGCACCGAGGGCACCACGGTCACGTCCTTCTACGACTGGTCGAACATTCGAGAGGACCTGCGCGGTTCCGATCTCTTTCCCGTGGTCTCGGAGGCTGCGCTGAAGGCGACCTTGGGAATTCTCGAACGAACCGTCCGTCGTGGTTACGCGGGGGACGGGCGGGTATCCGCACTGTCATGAACCTCACAACCGTGTTCCAGCCGTTCGAAAAGGCGTCTCTTCTCGATTCCGTCAGCGATCCGATCGCCTCCGGCCTGCGTTCCCTGTTGGACGGATCGCCCGTGGACGGGTTGCTCCGCGGCACCTTCATCGGGCATCCGATGCACCCGATCATGGCGTACTCGTCGGTCGGGCTGTGGAGCAGTGCGGTGCTGCTCGATCTCACCGGAGGCAACGCGGCCGCGTCGCAGCGGTTGATCGGAGCCGGTCTGATCACCGCGCCGACGGCTCTGGCAACGGGATGGGCGACGTGGTCGACACTGAACGCTGAGCAGCGTCGGGTGGGCCTGGTGCATGCGAGCACCAATGCGGTCGCGCTGTCGCTGTTCGCCGCGTCGTACCGTCGCCGGGCGAAGGCACCCACTGCCACTGCTCCCGACACCACCTCGAAGGCGCTGGCTCTGGCCGGTATCGCCGTCGCAAGCCTCGGTGGTGCACTGGGCGGGCACCTCGGCTTCAACATGGGTGCCGGCGTGGCGTCGCGCGCGAAACCCGCCGGCGTCTGACCTCACCCGGCAGGCGTTCGATCAGGCCCGAAGTTCGATCAAGCGGGCGGCACGACCGACCGGTAGTGCTGAGCGATGTCGCCCGCCGTCGTGAACCACACACCGTCGGCGTTGGCGGCCATGTGCTCGAGCGCGTACCGAAACCGCCTCAGCCGGTAGGGCTGTCCGGTGAGGAACGTGTGTGTCGAGATGGAGAGCACTCGTGGTCCGCGCCGCGACTGTTGCTTCAGCTCGTCGAACGAGTCGACGATCATCGACTCGAAGTCGCCGGCGGTGTAATGGTGGTGCACGAACACCGGGAGGTCGTTGATCTCGTGCGGGTACGGCACGCTCAGTAGTGGGCCGCCGCGAGTATCGAGCCACACCGGTTGATCGTCGATGGGCCAGTCGAGCGTGTACTCGAACCCCCTCTCCGCAAGCAGATCCTCGGTCACCCGGCTGGGATTGGCACCGGGACTCATCCATCCCCGCGGCGGTGTCCCCTCGTTCGTCTCGATAGCCCGGTAGACGGCGTCGATGCTGCTGCGTTCGTCGTCCTCGTCCTGCTGATTGGGCTGCACCGAGTTGGTTCGGCCGTGCGCCACCACGTCCGCGCCCAGCGCCCGGTATGCCGCCAGCACGTCCGGAGCATGCTCGTACACTTCGGTGTTCACCAACAACGTGGGCCGAACAGCGTTGTCCCGCAACACTTCGGCAAGGTTGAACCCTCCCACCCGGTTGCCGTATTCACGCCAACCCCAGTTGTAGGTGTTCGGCTCGTCCATCCCCGGTGTCCAGCCCAACCCGGTCGCGCCGTCGTCGTAGGAGAAGTGTTCGCAGTTGACCGCGACGTACACCGCCAGCGATGCACCGCCGGGCCATTCGAAGTGCGGTCGATCGGTGATCGGCGAGTACGGGAACCGGCCGTGCGATGCCAGAGCCATCACTCGCCCCGCGCAGCTTTGATTCGCGTACGCAAACCGTCCAGGTACGGCTCGACGTCCGGCGCCCCCGTCAACTCGACCTCGCCCACCGGGTGTCGACGCCCCTCGATCACCACCCCGTGCTCGTCGAGCAGCGCCGACGCCCACCACCGCTCGTCGCCGCCGTGCAGTTCGAAGTCCACCGGGGTGCCGTCGACGGGAACGGAGACGGTCTGCGTGTCGCTGGCCGCGATGCTCTCGCGGCGGCGCTTGTACTCCGGTGACATCGGCGTCAGTCCGATCGCCGACAGCATGGTTTTGAGCGCTTTGCGATGCGGATCCTTCGTGGTGGTGGTGACCTCGACGAACGGCGCGTCCACGTTCTCGCCGTCCCAGTCGACTTCGCCGTGCCGCAGCGTCACCGACGTCAGGACGTCGTTCTCGCGCTCCCACGGTCCCAACACCAACGGCCCGTCCCAGCTACCGACGGCGTAGGTGGGAAACGTCGAGGCTTCTGCGCGGAGCTGATCTTCGATCGCGCGTTGCTGCGTCCAGAACTGTTCCGGAGTGAGGTGGCCGATGATCTCCATTCCTCCAGTGTGCCCATTCCTGGTGTGCTCAGACCGGAAGAAAGATGCGGCCGCGAAAACACTCGCGCGCCGTGGTGGTCGCCACCACGGCCCAGGCCGTCAGCAACACCGCGAACAGCAGTACCGCCAGCGTTTCGACGACGCTCGATCCCAGCGCAGTGCCCAGCGCGCCCGCCCCGGTGACGCAAGTGCCGACGGGAAACGTGAACGACCACCATGTCAGCGAGAACCGCAGACCTCGGCGGGCGGCGTGCACCGTCAGGGCGGTCGCGAGCGTGAACATCAGGGCGCCGAATCCGCCCATGACCATGCCGAACAGAATTCCGGCAACTCGGAGTCCGGTGGCCACCGACGACTGATCGCCGGTGAACACCAGCGGTGCGTCGGCGCCCAGCAGGTTCGCCGCCGTGATCGACTGGCCGATCAGGCCGAGGGTGATCCACACCGTCGGCGCAGCCTGTACCGGCAACACGTTTCCGTGCAGCAAGCGGCCCAGAATCAACGCTGTGATCATCAGACCGATCATCAACGACAACCCGAACATCGCGTAACAGGCCACGAGCAGCGCCAGCCTCCCCTCCCCCGCGCCGACGTGCGGCAGCAACAGTGCGCCCGTCGACGCCGACACCATCGGCGGCACGACGGGCATCAACCATGCGGGAACCGCCGTGGCGGTGTCGCGATGGCGTGTGATCAGCAGGTAGGGAACGACGACGCTGGTCAGCAGACCCAGCACGGTGCCGGCGGTCCACAGCACCGCGAAGATCGCAGTCGACAGGCCGGGTCCCAGGATGTCCGATCCCACCAGCGTCGTACCCGCCCCGACGGTGAGCAGCGCCATTGGCGGCGCACCGTAGAACTGCACCATCACCGGGTGCGCCGCGTGAGTGCGGGCGTGTCGGCGATGCCGGACCCAGTGCGCGGCGAACAGCGTCGTCACCACGACCAGAGCGGCCGAGGCGAGAAGCCACACCGCGCCCTCGCGCAGACCGGGGGCGCGAAGCGGAAGTGTCGCAGCGGCGTTCGCGACGATTCCGGTTCCCATCACCGACGCGAACCAGTTGGGGGTGATGTGTTCGAGCACCTGCCCTGGCCGGTCCAGATCACGCAGCGCAGTTGTCTCACGCGTCTGTGTCAGTGTCATGACCTCACGATGCGCGCCGGTGACGCTCCCCGGTAGGGGCCACGCTCTTGTCACCCCACAACTAACTTTTGTTGCCCGGTCCGGCCGCGATTTCCAGAAAGTCACGTCGTGGGCCTCGCATGGGGGCGTCGAGTTTCCAGACGGCACGCAGCTGACGAGTCATCGTCGTCCCGGGAATCTCGACACGCACCAGCGTTCCGGTGCGCAGCTCCGCCTCGACGGCCAGCGATGACAGCACCGTCGGGGCAGTCGCCGACACCACCGCGGACTTGATGGCGGTGATCGAGTTCAGCTCGATCAGCGGAGCCGCCGTCGGGCGCACGGAATGCTCGAACGTGGTGCGCGTTCCCGATCCCGGTTCGCGTTGCACCAACGGTGTCTCGCGCAGCTCGTCGACCGTCGTGGATCGCGCCGTCGCCCACGGATGCTGCGGGCCCACCACGATCACCAGCTCGTCGTGCGCCACGACGGCGGCGCCCAGACGCGCCGGGACGTCCGGTCCCTCGACGAATCCGATGTCGGCGCTGCCGTATTGGACGTGCTCGATCACGTCGGCCGAGTTCATCAGCCGCATCTGTGTGCGCACCGCCGGGAACTGCGCGCGCATCGACAGCATCCACCCAGGAACGAAGTGCTCGGCGACGGTCATGCTCGCCGCGACGGTCAGATTCGCGCCCTCCTCGCTCAGCAGCGACGTCACGCCGGTCGCGAATCGGTCCGCGGATTCGAGAATGCCTGCCGCCCATTCCAATACGGCCACTCCCTCGGGCGTCAGCGCCACCCCGCCGGTTCCGCGGTCGAACAGGCGAACCCCGATGTCGCGCTCGGCCGCCCGAACCCGAGCGCTCACGGCCTGTTGACTCAGGCCGTGTTCCCGCCCGGCGGCACTCATGCTTCCCAGCCGCGCAACCGACACCATGACGTCGAGCGCAGCGAGGTCGGGCACGCGCGGGGACAGCACCATGGGCTCACCGTAGCGGCGATAGGGTCGGTCATGGAACCTGTCACTACTCGTCGGCTCACCCTGCGCAACTATCGTGCCGAGGACGCCGAGTCGCTGATGCCGATCTACAGCGATCCGGACGTGGCTCGATACCTGTTGGGCGAGCCGTGGTCCGATGACGACGCGCGCGCTGCCGTCGCCAGGTGCAGCGCCAGAACGGATCTCGACGACGGCGCGGTGAATCTGCTGGCGGAGCGAGCCGGCCGCGTGGTCGGCGCAGTGTCGGCCTGGTTCGAAGGCGGTACCGACCACACGGTCGAGCTGGGCTGGACCTTCGCCCGCGACGTCGCCGGGCAGGGATACGCCACCGAAGCCGCGGAAGCATTGTTGCGCATCGTGTTCGGCCTCGATCGGGTACACCGGGCCACCGCGCAGATGGATGGCCGTAATCACCGGTCCGCACGGCTCGCGGCGCGGCTCGGTATGCGAGAGGAAGCGTTGTTCGTCAGCAACTTCTTCTACAAGGGCGAGTGGACCGACACGCGGGTCTACGCGATCCTCCGCGAGGAGTACCTGTCCCTTTCCCGCTGAAAAGTCAGCGGGAGCCGACCACCGCCGGAAAACCGCCAGCCCGTCCCAGCAGCGCGGGCACGTCCTTGCTCAGCGCACCGCCCAGCCACGTGGCCGCGTCGACAAGCCCGTCCATGTTCACTCCGGTGTGCACTCCGGACCGGTCGAGTGCGTAGATCAGGTCCTCGGAGGCGATGTTGCCGGTGGCTGCGGGGGCGAAGGGACAGCCGCCGAAGCCGCCGATGCTGGCATCCAAGGCGCTCGCGCCGTTCTCGAGCGCGGTCATCGCGTTGGCGTAACCCGTGTTCCTGGTGTTGTGGAAGTGCCAGCGCTGGGCTATGCCGGGAGCGTTGGTGGACAGGATCGTCGCCAGAGCGCGCACCTGTGCAGGGACTCCGACGCCGATGGTGTCGCCGAGTGCGATCTCGTCGGGCTGCGCCTCGGCTACACGGGCAACGATGTCGCCTACGTGGGCCGGGTCCACCTCGCCGCTGAACGGGCAGCCGAACGCCACGGCGATGGTGACCGTGCTCGCCATCCCTGCCGCCCGGGCATCGCGTACGACGTCGAGCGCCGCCGACACACCCTCGTCGACCGAACATCCCTGATTACGCCGGCTGAACTCCTCGGACGCGACCACCACGACGTTGACCTCGTCGACACGCGCGGTGAGCGCCCGCTCGAGGCCGCGGCGGTTGAGTACCAGCCCGATGTAGGAGACGTCGGCAGAGCGCGTCACTCCGGCCATGACCTCTTCGGCTCCGGCCATTTGCGGCACGCGCTTGGGGTTGACGAAGCTCACCGCCTCGATTCGTCGCACACCTGCCTTGACGCTGCGATCGATCAGCTCGATCTTGTCCTCGACGGAGAGCAACGTCTTTTCGTTCTGCAACCCGTCCCGCGGGCCTACCTCGACTAGTTCCACGGACCCATCTTGAACCTCGGCACGAACGCGCCGATCGACGGGTCGGTCCAGACCGAGAGAACTCGACGCCGCTCAGGGTGTGCTGGTGGTCGCTGCCACCCGTGAGAGCAGGTCGGTCAGTTCCTCCGCGTACTCGACCTGCCGACGCAATGCGCTGCAGCTCTGCTCCGCGCGAGCGTGAAACTGCTGCACTACCGCTCGCGCCGACTCCGACGATCCCGATGCGGACTCCATCGCATCCAGCGCGGAGAGCAGCTCCGCCATCTCGGCGAGGGTGAACCCCAGCGGCTTCATTCGCCGAATCACCAATAGTCGCGCGACATCCTGCTCGGTGTACAGGCGGAACCCGCCGGCGGTGCGCGCCGAGGGCGTCACCAGACCGACCTCGTCGTAATGACGCAGTGTCTTGATCGACAGTTCGGTCCGCTCGGCCACCTGACCGATCCGGATGTGCGTGGTGTGCGGCTCGGTCATGCTCTCAGTTCTCGCCACCGAGTTGTCCGCTGAGCCGATCGTGCCGCTCGATCGACGACGCGTTGAGCCCGAGGATCTCGACGTTCTTACCCTTGCGTTGATACTTCGTGGTGATGGCGTCGAGGGTGGCCACGGTGGACGCGTCCCAGATGTGCGATTCGGACATGTCGATGATGATGTTGTGCGGATCGTCGGTGTAGTCGAACTGGTAGATCAGGTCGTTGCTCGACGCGAAGAACAACTCGCCCAGCACCTTGTAGACACGGGTGTCCTCGTCGGGGTGCGCGACATCGACCACCTCGGTCAGGTGGGCGACGCGTCGAGCGAACAGCACCATCGCCGTGACGACACCCACCAGCACGCCGTAGGCCAGGTTGTCCGTCGCCACCGTCACCACGACGGTCGCGACCATGACGAGGGTTTCGCTCTTCGGCATGCGGCGCAACGTGTTCGGGTGAACGCTGTGCCAGTCGAAGGTGCCGACGGCCACCATGACCATGACGGCAACCAGCGCGGCCATGGGTATGGCGGCGACGATGTCGCCGAGTCCGACCACCAGCGCGAGCAAGAACACACCGGCGAGGAAGGTGGAGATACGAGTGCGGGCGCCGGAGACGCGGACGTTGATCATCGTCTGGCCGATCATGGCGCAGCCGCCCATGCCGCCGGTGAAACCGGTGACCATGTTGGCCACGCCCTGGCCCCACGCCTCACGCGACTTGTCGGAATGGGTGTCGGTGATGTCGTCGACCAGTTTGGCCGTCATCAGTGACTCGAGTAGTCCGACCAACGCGATGGCCAGCGAGAACGGCGCGATGATCGTCAGGGTATCCATGGTCCACGGAATGTCGGGGATGAGGAACGACGGGAGGGTGGACGGAAGGTCGCCCTCGTCGCCGACGTTCGGTACGGCCAATGCGAAGCCGACGGTCACGGCGGTCAGGATGACGATTGCCACCAAGGGCGCCGGGACGATGGTGGTCAGTTTGGGCAGGAACACCATGATGACCAGCGCGACCGCAACCATCGGGTACACCAGCCACGGAACGCCCAGCAGGTAGGGAACCTGCGAGGAGAAGATCAGGATCGCGAGCGCATTGACGAAGCCGACCATGACGCTGCGGGGAATGAAGCGCATCAGCTTCGCCACGCCCAGCAGGCTCAGGACGATCTGCAGGATGCCGCCACCGATGACCGCAGCGATGAGGTAGTCCAGTCCGTATTCACGAGCCAACGGTGCGACGACGAGGGCGATGGCACCGGTGGCGGCCGAGATCATTGCGGGACGGCCGCCGACGATGGAGATGGTGACAGCCATCGTGAACGAGGCGAACAGGCCGACTCGGGGGTCGACGCCGGCGATGATCGAGAACGAGATCGCCTCGGGAATCAGGGCGAGGGCGACGACCAATCCCGCGAGGATTTCGGTCTTGAGGCGTCGGGGGGACCGAAGGGCACCGCGCACCGAATTGTCTTCGACGGCAGCGAGTTGCAGGGGGTCGGAGGGCTGGGGGTCGGAGGGCTGGGGGTCGGACGGTAGGGAGGCAGACAGCGACAAAGTAGTACTCCACGTTCGATCATGACTGGATCAGAGGCGAAAGAAGCGGCATCCGACGTTGGACGCATCACGCTTGGCGAACTGAAATCTACCCTGACTGGAGGGTTGCGCCTAATCGGTGTGACCAGGCCTACAGTCACCGTCGTCCGGTGAGCGTTTCCGGCGCCGCGCGATCGCGGTGATCCGCTCGAGCGAGAGCGCACCCGCCACTGCGGCCGATCGGCGGCGCGGCGGTGGCCAATCCGTCGCCGGATTCGCCTTCTCGATCTCGGAGTTCAGCTCCGCGCCCAGCAGCAGCGCGATGGACACGAACCAGGCCCACACCAGAATGGCCAGCGGGGCGGCGAGCGGCGCGTACACCGCATCGCCGCCGAACGCGACGCCCGTGTACAGCCGTAACCCGGCGCTGATCAGAAGACCTGCGACGGTGGCCAGGAGCGCGCCGGGAAGGTCCCGATGAAACGGCGTGCGGCACGGAGTCGCCCAGTGATACAGAGCCGCGACAAGCAGTGTCAGCCCGATGATCGCCACCGGCCAGTACGCCAGTGACCACGCCTCGCCCAGGCCCAATCCGTCGATGTTCCAACGCTCTTCGATGATGGAGCCCAGATTCGGCCCGGCCACCACCACCGGCACCAGCGTCAACCCCAGCGTCAGGCCCACTACCGAGAAGAGGACACCCAGGATGCGCGCTACCCAGGGCGGACGCTCCTCTTCCAGGTCGTAGGCGATGGTGATGGCCAGCACCACCACGCGCAGGATCCGGCTGGCAGAGATCACCGACAGCACGAACGAGAACGAGAACAGCGACGGCGACCCGTCGACGAGCAGCCTGTTCAAGGTCGCCGAGACGACGTTGTCGACGGTCTCCTGCCGGAAGACCTGGCTCGCCAACTCCTCGATCCGATCGATCACCCGGGCGCGGGCGTCGGAGCCGAGGACGGGAGAGAGCAGCCCCGTCAACGACACCATCGTCAACATCAATGCCGGGAGACTCAGCAGCACCCAGAACGCGATCTCGCTCGCCAGGCCGGCTATGCGGTCTCGTCCGGAGTCCTTCACCGTCGCGACCGCGAGATCCGCTACCGACCGCACGCGCTGCGGCATGCGATCACGCAGGCGTTCCCAGACGGCAGCCATCGACGCGAACCCTACCAATCGGACACCGGGGGGTCGGTGGTGTCAGAAGGCTCCGCAGTTGGACTGCGGTGCCGCTCCGCCCTGCAACGCTCGGTCGATCGCGGTGTACTGATCGGGGATCGCGGTCAACGCAGCGAGGATGTGCTCGCCGGGCGGTTCGGTATAGGTGACGGGTACGCCCTGCTCGCATTGGATGCGCGCGAAGCGGCGGGCAGGCTCGGAGGGAACCCAGAATTCCTGCGCGCCGTTGAAGACGTACAGCGGCACCGCGGACGGCCGCTGCATCATCTGGCGCTGCTCCGCGAACACCTGCTGTGCGAACTCCGAACCCATCGGGTCCGCGGTGTTGGAGAGCGCGGACGTGGGAAACAGTGCGCCGATCGGTGCCGCGGTGGACAGGCAGAAATCCTTGTAGGGAGACTGTGCGATCCACAGGGAGACGTTGTTGGCTTCCGCGAAACCCTCGCGATGCGATCGCATGTAGCCCACCGTCGCGCTGTGGAACACTCCCGATGCGAGATTGAGCGGACCGTCCATGCTCCATCCGAGCACCTCGTAGTCGATGGGGTTTCCGCCCATCACCGCCAGCTTGATGTTGCGCGCCAGCTCCGGCGCGTAGGTCGCCACCTCCAGCGCGGTGCCCCGTGTTGCGATGGCACCGCCGCTGTAACCGTTGATCACCATCGCACTGTCGGTGAACGTCGGATCAAACTGCTGCACGGCTCGGATGGCGTCGAGCGTGACCCGTCCGGCCACCACCGGCTCCGCGTAGCTCATCTTCGGGCCCTCGTGGTCGGGAATCAAGACCGCGTAGTTGCGTGAGACGGCCACTTGCGACGTCGGTGGGACGAAATCGGTCTGACTGGTGGCCGAGCTGTAGCCGTTCCTGATGGTGTAGCTCGGAGTGCATGCCCGGCCGAGCGCATCGATCGGCTTCTCGTCCACCAGAAGCGGCCTGGGTCCGGTACCCACCCACGGGGCGTTCGGCACCACCAACGACGCAGTTCCGAACGATGCGGAGTCGTCGTTGTCGGTGGTTCTGAACTTCAGCTGGTGTACGGAGACGCCGCCCAGCACGGGGAAGAAGAATTGTCCGACCCCCGTGACGTCGTCGGGCGTGCCGATGATGTCGCCGTTACGCAGCGTCGACAAATCTGCCGGCCATTGGTCGAAGAATGGGTCCCCAACCAGCGAGGGCAACAATTGCTGATACAGCGCGTCGGAAATGGGGGGCGTTCCGGATTCGCCTGGTGGCGACTGAACAATTGCCGGGACTTCTCCCACGATCGGAGCCGGGGCCGGTGGCGGGATTATCGAATTGAGCATGTCGCCGATCGACGGAGGCCCGAAAGGTACCTCAGCTGCTGCTTCCGCCGGATTCACGGCGCTGGGCACGACAAAGGCGAAAGCCGAAATGCTGAGTGCCACGACGCAAGTCCTGCACACGAACTCCATTGTTCGACGCATTGCTCGGTCCTCTCCAAGAGGGCGGAGCAATGACATTACGCATTGTCGTCGTAAATGCAGTCGGCAACCACGAGTTTTGTTCGCGCTGCAATTCCCGCCCCAACCAAGAAAACCGAACTCGTGGCGAGCTTTACCTCGATTCGGTGCAGTTATCCGTGCTCAGCGCGGATTACTGCACCCGATTCGGACGAGCCGTTACTCGAACTGGTCGAACATCACCATGTTGCCGTCGGGATCGGTGACCATGAAGTGCGTAGGACCCGCGTCCCCCTCGGTACCCGATTCGAGCGCGTATCCGGCACCGGTGACGCCGCGCTCGACAGCGCGGGCGTCCGGTGGAGTGAACGTGATGATGTTCTTCTCGAACATTCCCTGGAAAAGTCCGATCTTCGCCGCGCCGTTCGCCAAGAGGACCCAGGACTGCTCGTCACCGTCCAGCACCGTGAAGCCGAGCGTCTCGTAGAACGCACGCGACGCCGTCAGATCGCGCACGGCAAGACTGATCGAGAAGGATCCGAGATTCATGGAAACTTCTTACCGCATCGACGCCGTCAGATCACTCGTCCGGTCCCACCGGCGCCTGATTCGACGCGGGCGGGGGAAGGAACGGCACTCGCAACTGCGGGATGTCCGGCAGCGGCACCGACGGCAAAGAACCACCGCCCGGTAGCGGGATCAGCGGCGACGCCGGACGAGGTAGCGCGGGAGCTTCCGCACCGATGGTGGAGTGCATCAGGTACACGTTGTAGGTCGACCACTGCGAGACGCTGAAGTACAGATCGTTTCCCGACGACCACGGATGTATCGACGCGCGGTAGATGTACGGGTAGTCGTCCGCCGAGATCAGCACCGTCGGCTCGGTCCACGGACCTGTCGGAGACGTGGACTGCCGCATGACGATTCCGTTGTAGACCACGTCGGTGTAGATCATGACCCAGCGTTGCAGATCGGAGTTGTACTGCACCGAGACCTCGCCGACGCCACCGGTGATCATCGGCGCCGGTCCACGCGAAGCGTCGTTGGACCAACCCGACCCCACCCAGTATTCCCATGCGCCCTTGTCCAGCACTCGATCTTCCGGAACCCGAGCCACGTAGACGCCGCCCACCCGCCCGTTGGGAGTGCCGTACATATAGACGTATCCGCCCTCCCGAGCGAGGGCGGGCGTCTGGAAGTTGGTGCCCGAGTCCGAGTTGACCCAGACTGCGCCGCGGTCCTTCGTCCACGTGGCTCCGTTGTCATCGGAGAACGCGATGCCCGAGTAGTTCGAGGTCCAGGATCCGCCCAGCTCGCCCCAGTCGCGGACGGACGAGTAGCTCATGTACTGACGTGCGCCCACCGACACACCGGAGGTGGGCAGAGTGGTTATTTCACTACCCGGCGCTTTACGGCTGGTCAGCACCTGGCTCGCATGTCCGGGCTCGTCGGTGACGAAGCTGTCGAAGGACATACCCGTCGACAGATCGCGCGTAGTGCTCACACCGAGAGCGTTTGCGCGCCAATCGAATCCTGTCGCACCCTCATTACCGGTATCACCCGCATTGCCGGCCGAAGCGTTGGTGCCGGTGGCGAGGTTGAGGAACGGTAGCGCCGGGAACGGAAGTCCGGCCGGCAGAATGGGAACGTTGATACCGTCCGCCGACACCACGGGCGCGGTGTCGCTGCTCTGACCGGTGCGGCGGGGAGACCCGAAGGTGTCGCCGAAGGCGGTGAGAATCTGTCCGTTTCCGTTGTCCCACATCACTGCAGCGCCGGTACCGGCGACACCGAAGCGGGTGTCGGTCTCCCCGGTGGATCCCGGTCCGGTGATCTTGGCGACGAAGGCGTTGGTCAGCGAGCCGTCGGGTACGCCGGGCACCTTGGGTGCGGCAGGTGTGCCGGAACCCGCCAACGCGCCGACGCCACCGTTGGGTATCAGCGACACCTGCGGACCGGCGGCAATTCCGCCACCCGGCGGAACAACCTGAGGGGCAAGGGACAGCGCAGGCAATACTGGATTGGGTGGGACGATCATCTGATCCGAAAGCGCTTGGGGCGCTTCGACCTCGGGCTTGCTCGCGAATCCGTCAGGGTCGGTCTGATTCGCCGTGTTCGTGACCTCGGCCTCGCTTCCCGTAGAGCAGCCGGCTACCAGAAGGATGCAGACCACACTTGCCGCCGCGCTTGCGCGACGCACGGCGATACCCCGTCCGGCGTTTCGTGCCGTGCCGTAGATCATCTCGACGTCCCCACGTAGTTTCGCTGTGTCATCGGCCGTACAACGCCGCTTGGTCGTGCACCGCTGCCGCAAAATTCGGCGCGCGGTCGTAGGCGCTCACCGCCTTGGTCCACCCCTCGGGCGTCGAGAGGTCTCCCCCTGTGGCACACAGGAATCTCGCGGCCGACAACGATGCGTCGTCGATGTTGTCCGCGTCGGACACACCGTCATTGTTCGCATCCGTCGACCACTGCTCCCACCGACTGGGCAGGAACTGCATCGGCCCCATCGGCAGATCCTCGGTCGGGCTGCCGTCGTAGCGGCCACCGTCGGTATCGGGGATCGCACCCGCCGGGGCAGGGTCGCTCAACTTCAGCGCACGCAAGTCGGGGGCGACATTCCCGACGGAGTCCACCCTCGCGCCCGCGACGGTCCCGTGTTTGCTCTCCACCGACCCGATTGCAGCCAGGGTGGCCCAGCCGATTCGACATCCCGGCGCACTTTGGTCCATGACACTGGCGGCGTACGCGTACGCCGCCAGCGAGGTGGCGTTGATGCCGTAGGACTTGGTGTGGATGGTGGACCAGGCATCGAGCTGAGAGGCAGGCCGACTGTTGAAATCTGAAGCAGCTGAGGCGCTGTCGTCTTTCTCGAGTCTCGAAGTACACGCCGTCGACACGGCAATGGTCAAGCATGCAGCGACAGCGACCGTCCCCCACCTGCTTGCCCGCGCAGACGCGGACAATCCCATCGCGATCCCCTCCCCGAAGATTCTCAGGGCGACCATAACCTAACGAGCGGTCCTGGAACGAGTCGGGCGGTCTGGTTCAGTATCCGTACCGGTCCTTGCGCCCGTTCGCAGTGTTCGCGCCCGGAAATCCATCGGCGACGGTGGCAGCCAGTTCGACGAATGCCGCGTGTGTGCGTTTGTCGAGCAAGTCCAACTCGACCGACGATCCCTCCGCGAGGTGGGAGTCGTAGGGAACCACCTGCACCGCGCGCGCCCGACCGAGGAAGTGTTCGCCCATCATCGACACGTCCACTGGAGCCGATCCTGGCTTCGACGCCGAGATGACCACGACTGACTTGCTGACCAAGTGCCGATACCCGTGATGGTTGAGCCAGTCCAACGTGGCCGACGCACTCTGCGCGCCGTCGATGGCGGGCGAGGTAACGAGAATGATGGCGTCCGCGAGATCCAACGTTCCCTTCATCGCCGAGTGCGTCAGTCCGGTTCCGCAATCGGTCAACACGATGTTGTAGTGGCGTTGCAGGATATCGACGACCTGCCGATAGTCGTTCTCGCCGAAGGACTCGGATTTGTCCGGATTACGCTCGGAAGCAATGACTTCCAACCGACTGTCAGCCTGGACGGTGTATCCCCGAACCGCGGAGTAGTGGCCCAGATCCCCGGCCTCGAGCAGTCCTCGAACGGTCGAGTTGCTCTCCGTGGACACACGTGCGCCCAGCGTTCCCAGGTCCGGGTTGGCGTCTACGGCGATCACACGGTCACCGCGATAGTGCGCGAACATCGACCCCAGCCCGATGGTCGTCGTCGTCTTGCCGACTCCGCCCTTCATCGACAACACCGCAATTTTGTAGTTGCCGCTCAACGGAACTCGGGTCCGAGCGATCGCATCGTCGAGGCGCAGTTGCGCCGGGCTCTCGCCGGGATCGACCAGTCCCCCGGTCAGCAGGTATACCCACCGGCGCCATCCGCTGCGCGGCGCCCGCGGACGGCGTCGGACCAAGTTGATCTGGTCCAGTCCGGGCGGCGCGGCCAGATCATCTTCGGGTGGATCGACATACCGGGGAATTTCCCGGGTCGGCGGCTCGTCGGGCGCGTTCCGGTACGCCGGAGGTGCCCGGTGACTGGTCGGCGGGGTAGGCGGCGTAGCGGCAGCAGGTGCGGGCGTCACCGGGTCCCACGCAGGCCCCGTGCCCGAACGAGGTACCGAGGACACCGGGGGTACGGGCGCGCGCTCGATTCGCGACCGCCGAAGCGGCGGGGCGGCCGCCTGAAATTCGTCGGCCTGAACTTCGTCGGCCTGAGCTTCGCCGGCCTGAACTTCGCCGTCCTGAACTTCGTCGTCTTCCGCGTCGTCGCCGCGTAGCCAGGCGGGCGTCCTGTCACGTGACTGCTCGCTACCTGCCATCGAAAGCCTCCGAATCGATCGTTTTGTCGGCGCCAGGCAGTCGAACCCCCCGGTATGTTGCCAAAGGCTAGTAGATTGTCGGCGGTGCAACCCGACGACGACCCCCGGACGGTCCTTCAAGCCCACAGCCTGCGCACGCAGATGGCGACGGCAGCCCTGATCAACGGCTCCGCGTCGCCCCGCGGAAAGACCATCGGCGTTCGCGTCGTGATCTTCTCGCTCGTCATCGCCGCCGTCGTGTTGGGCGGCATCATCATCGCCGGTTTCGTGATCGATCTGCTGTCCCGACGCTGACGATCGGTCGGGACCGATCATCAGGGCCAGAAGTACCCGTACAAGCCCTGGGCCAGGAACAACACCGGAATATAGGCGAGCGCCAACGGCACGTCGACGATGTCGAGCGTGCGCCGCACCCTGGCTGCGCCGACGTCCGGGAAGACCGCGGTCTGAGACGCCGCGGCCGAAAGCAGGGCAACCACCACCAGGGCACACCAAAGCACCACCGACGCCGAGGCATCGAGGTCGAACCAGCGGGGGATCGCCGCCGCGCCGCCGAGAATGCCGATGGTTGCCGCCGAGATCAGGGGTCCGACGTGCCGGGCATGGGTGAACGAGCGGCTGCGGAGCAGAACCACGACGCACAGCACCGCGCAGAGCAGACCCTGAGACCAGACGCCGGTGAAGCACACCGTCAGCACCAGCGGCATCAACATCACCGCGGTGGACCACACCATCACGTCCGTCGTCTCGCGGCCTTTTCGCAACGCGACGCGGACGGCCTCACGCTCGGCAAGGTCGGCGTTCTCGGTGGATTTGATCAGCGCCAACAATCCCGACGTGGACAGTGCCGATTTCGGCGTCACGATCAACACGAGCACCAGCGCGACGGACGACCATGCCGCCAGTGCAGTGGGGTTCGCGCCCAGCGCGAAGGCCCCCGCCGCGGCGGCGAACAGCACACCCGTTATCGCCGCGGTCGACGCGGC
>JBASAM010000037.1:0-13235 GCA_049650605.1 Rhodococcus sp. (in: high G+C Gram-positive bacteria)
CTGCCGCCCTGGACCCGCGTCGACAGTGCCACCGGAATCCCGGCGTCCGTGCAGCGCCGTACCGCATCGACGATCGAACCGTTCGCGTTGCCCGCCCCCAGTGCCTGCAGCACGATGCCGTCGGTTCCGTGCCGACGCAGCGCGTCGATCACCACCGCGTCGACGCCCGGGTACAGCGCGACGATGTCGACGCGAAGTCCGCCGATAGGGCTGTTCGACAACACATGTCGCGTGGCGTCGTCGTAAGAGTCGTCGTGTCCGGCCGGCCTGCCGGTGTAGGCATCCAGGGCTGTCGTATGCGTTTTCCGAACTCCCCGCGCGCGCAGCACCCGTGTTCCGAACGCGACCAGGACCCCGAGATCGCGTCGTGTCGGATCCGCGGCGACGCGCAGCGCTAGTTCGATGTTGCGGGGGCCGTCGCTCTCCGGATGGTCGGCGGTGCGTTGAGCGCCGGTGAGGACCACCGGTCTGGGATCGGTGTGGACGAGGTCGAGAAGCATCGCCGTCTCTTCGAGAGAGTCGGTTCCGTGCAGCACGACGACACCGGCCACCGACTCGTCGCGGAGTTCGACGGCGACGGCCTCTCGAACGGTGTCCATGTCTGCCAGTGACATCGCGGCGCTGTCGACGCAGAGGACGTCGATGACCGTCACCTGCACCCCGGCTCGGCGGCCCGCACTGTCGAGGACGTCACGGGCTTGGCTTCCGGTCGTGCTCACGCCGCCCGGTCCGACGCGGCTGGCGATGGTTCCGCCCGTGGTCAACACGGAGACGCGTGGCGCAGTCATCGGGCGACCGTGCCCGCGTACGGGGCGCCGAACAGGCAGGGGGACGGTCGTGTCAGCACCACACCCTGCAGGGTAACTGCCGCGGTGAGCAGGATGCCGCCATAGGGCACACCGCTGGTGGGAGTGATCACCGGATCACTCAGTTCTGGAGGTTTGCCAGGTGTTCCGGACGAAGGAGCTCTTCCAGCCGCTCGGCTGTGAGGAGACCGCGACCCAAAACCAGTTCGGCGACGCCGCAACCACTGTCGAGCGCTTCCTTGGCAATCTCTGTGGCTGCCTGATATCCGATGTGCGGGTTGAGCGCGGTCACCAGCCCGATGGAATCCTCGACCGTTCCGCGCAGATGGGCTTCGTGCGCCGTGATTCCGACGACGCAGCGGTCTGCCAGCGTTCGGCACGCTGCACCCAGATGGGTCATTCCCGATGTCAGCGATTCCATGATGATCGGCTCGAAGGCATTGAGCTGCAACTGACCTGCTTCCGCGGCCATCGTGATGGTGACGTCCTGTCCGATCACCTGGAACGCCACCTGATTGAGCACCTCCGGAATCACGGGGTTGACCTTGCCGGGCATGATCGACGAGCCCGCTTGCACTGCAGGAAGGTCGATTTCGCCGAACCCGGCGCGCGGTCCCGAGGACAGCAACCTCAGGTCGTTGCACACCTTGGACAGCTTCACCGCGCAGCGCTTCAGTACGCCGGACAGGTGGACGAACTGGCCCACGTCCTGCGTTGCCTCGACCAGATCGATGGCGCTGACCAGTGGGAGCGAGGTGATCTCGCGAAGATGACGCACCGCGGCTTCCCGATAACCCGGCGCGGCGTTGAGGCCGGTGCCGATGGCAGTGGCGCCGATGTTGATCTCGTGCACCAACAGCGACGCTTCTTCGAGCCGGTCGCGATCCTCACCGATCATCACGGCGAAGGTTCGGAACTCCTGCCCGAGGGTCATCGGAACCGCGTCCTGCAGCTGGGTGCGACCCATCTTGACGATGGTGCGGAACTCGTCTGCCTTGGCCGCGAAGGCGTCCTGGAGGATGCCCATCGACTCCGACAATTCGCGTGCCGCGAGAATCGTCGCGATGTTGCATGCGGTGGGGTAGACGTCATTGGTGGACTGGCCCAGGTTGACGTGCTCGTTGGGGTGTAGGAAGGAGTACTCGCCGGGGCGGTGGCCGAGGAGTATCAGAGCGCGGTTGGCGATGACCTCGTTGGCATTCATGTTGGTCGAGGTGCCGGCGCCGCCCTGGATGACGTCGACGACGAACTGCTCGTGCCACTGTCCATCGACGATCTCCCGGGCCGCGGTCATGATGGCGCTCGCACGCTCGTCGTCGAGCAGGCCGAGTTCGAGGTTGGCGGCCGTCGCCGCGTACTTCACCGCAGCCAGCGCGTGGATCAGCTTCGGGTTGGACGAGATCGGCCGACCGGTGATGGGGAAGTTCTCGGTGGCGCGCAGCGTATGGATGCCCCACAGCACGTCGGCGGGTACCGCGCGGTCGCCCAGCAGGTCGTGTTCGATCCGGGTGGCGCCCACGTCGGTCTCCTTTAGTTGCTGTCAGGCTGTCTGACAGGTTAAGTGTGAATCACCGCACATCGATTGTCAACGGGTGGGGTGTCGGAGGCACCGGTTACGGTCGGGCGACTATCCGCAGCAGGAAGGAGACCGACGTGCTCGAGCTTCACCGCGCCGAACGCGCGAGCACGCTGGCCGCAGCACTGGCGGATCTGCTGTCCGCACCGCTGTCGGATGCGTTCGCCGCCGAGGTGGTGTGTGTTCCGGCCAGGGGAGTCGAGCGTTGGTTGCAGCAGCGTCTCTCGCTCTCGCTGGGAGCAGCGGCCGGATCCGACGGCATCGCCGCCAACATCGTCTTTCCCTCCCCCTCGCAGCTGGTCGACGACGCGATGGCGGCGTTTGCGAGCGACGCTGATTCTGCCGACCAGGACGGGTGGGCGGCCGGTCCGCTGCTCTGGACGACGCTGCGCGTGATCGATCGGAGCATGGACGAGCCGTGGTGCGCGGTCCTCGCCAACAGCATCGGCGGATCCGGCGCGGCCCTGGACGATCATCGCCGTGGTCGACGATGGTCTACGGCAGCGCACGTCTCGGGATTGTTCAGGTCGTACGTCACCCAGCGCCCGACGATGATCGCCGACTGGGCCGCCGGCCGAAACACCGACGGTGCGGGGGCCGACCTGTCGACGGACCTGCTGTGGCAGGCCGAGCTGTGGCGTCGTGTGCGGGAGGTAGTCGGGGTCCCCAGCCCGGCCGAGCGACTCGACGAGGTATGCGAGCTGATCGTCGATCGCGGCGAGGCGCTCGACCTGCCGGCTCGTCTGTCGTTGTTCGGTGCCACCCGGCTCACCGCACTGCAACGCCGGGTCCTGCATGCGATCTCGCGTCACCGCGACGTGCACCTGTGGTTGCCGCATCCCAGTCCGCAGTTGTGGACCTCACGCGATGGGGCAACAATGTCGGGGTCGCCGCGGCGTCGGTCCGACGCGTCGGCTCCGCCGGCGTCGGGGCACCCGCTGCTCACCGGCCTGGCGCGCGATGTCCGCGAGCTTCAGCCGCTTCTCGAGCCGCTGGCAGATGCCGATCACCATCACCGCGACACCGAACGCGACTCGGCAACAACAGTGCTGCGGCGCCTGCAGAACGACATCGCCGCGAACCGCCTCTCCGAGCCGCCCGTCGCCCCGGGGATGGACCGCAGCGTGGGGATTCACGCCTGCCACGGTCCCGCGCGTCAGGTCGATGTGCTGAGAGACACTCTGCTGCACCTGTTTCAGGACGATCCGACGCTCGAGCCCCGCGATGTCCTGGTGATGTGCCCAGACGTGGACACCTTCGCCCCTTTGATCCGTGCTGCGTTCGGCAACGCCCCGTCGGCAGACTCGTCGGGAACAGTCGACACTGCGCAGCACCCCGCGCACGGGCTACGCGTGCGGCTGGCCGATCGGGGACTGCGGAGGACCAATTCGGTATTGGACGTCGTGGCCTCCGTCATCGACATGGCCGGTGGGCGAGTGACGGCGTCGCACGTGCTCGATCTGGCCGCGGCCGAGGCAGTTCGGACGCGGTTCCGATTTGCCGAGGACGATCTCGAGCGGTTGCGTGAGTGGACCCGAGTCTCCGGTGCGCGGTGGGGAATCGATTCGCTGCAACGCCGGCCGTACGGGTTGGGCGACTTCCGACAGAACACGTTCACGGCCGCACTGGACCGTCTGCTTCTGGGCGTCACGGCGGACGAGACCACGGGCGAGTGGCTCGGCCTCGCTCTCCCGGTGGACGACGTCGACGGCAACGATATCGATCTGGTGGGGCGCTACGCGGAATTGGTCGACCGGGTGTCCGTCGTGCTGCACAGCCTGACGGGCGAGCACGGCGCCGATGAATGGCGGGAACGGCTGCACCGGATCGTCGACCTGCTGACCGACGTCAGACCCGCCGATACCTGGCAGCACGTCGATGCGATGCGGGAGTTGGCGTCGGCGTTCGAGCGCGGCGACGACGTACCGCTCACCATCGCCGATGTCCGGTCCGTTCTTCGAGATCGCTTGGCGGGGAGGCCTACTCGGTCGAATTTTCGGACCGGAGAACTGACCGTGTGCACGATGGTTCCGATGCGGTCGGTGCCGCATCGGGTGGTGGTGCTGCTGGGCCTCGACGACGAGGTGTTTCCCCGTGCGGGGCATCTCGACGGGGACGACGTGCTCTCACGGGATCCGTTGATCGGTGAGCGGGACGTGCGCAGCGAAGATCGTCAGTTGCTCCTCGACGCGGTCATGTCCGCGGGAGAGACACTGCTGCTGTTCCACACCGGCGCCGATCCGGTGTCCGGCGCCGCGGTGCCGCCGGCCATCCCCCTGGCCGAAGTCATCGACGTCGTGAGAACAACCGCGGGGGTCGACCCGGTGACGCCGCATCCGTTGCAACCTTTCGATCCGACGCTGTTCGACGCATCGGCTCCGTTCGGGTTCGACACCGCTGCGTTGGGCGGAGCACTCGCCGCGGCCCGGCCGTCGGTCCCGCAGGACGGCTTTCTCGACGGGATATTGGCAGCAGCGCCGCTCGGCGACGTCGATCTGAACGCGCTGGTCGCGTTCGTCCAGAACCCGGTGGCGGCGTTCTTGCGGCAGCGCCTGACCCTCCGCTTGTCGGACATCGACGACGATCCACCGGACGCGATGTCCGTCGACTCGGACCCGTTGTCCACGTGGAACATCGGGGATCGGATGCTCACCGCCTTGTTGACCGGCGTCGACGTCGCGGATTTTCGCGCGGCGGAGTGGCGTCGCGGCACCTTGCCGCCGTTCGAACAGGGTGTACGTCTCCTCGATGGGATCACCAGCGATGTGGTGCCCATCGCCACGGTGGCGGGGGATGTGCACGTCGGACCGCCTCGGTCGGTCGACGTGGTCGTCGAGCTGGGCGACGGACGCCGACTCACCGGGACGGTTCCCGGTGTGCACGGAACCACGATCGCTCGCACCAGTTTTTCGCGTATGGCCGGCAAGCGTCGGCTCGAGGCCTGGGTTCACCTGCTCGCGGTCGCGGCGTCCGGTACCGGCGGCGAGTGGACTGCCGTCACCACCGGTCGCGGCACGTCTTCGCGCCCGGTGTCGCGGTCGACGCTGCAGGCGCCGGACGACGCTCTCCGCATCCTGTCCGATCTGGTGAACCTGCGTGATCGCGGTCTGCGTGAACCGCTGCCCGCCGCCCTGAAGGCAGGTGAGAAGTACGCCGACCTCGCCTTCCGCGGAGTCAACGAGCAGAACGCCCTCGCCAAGGCCGGCGCAGAGTTCTCGGGGCGATTCGGCGACGTCCACGACGCCGCGATCGTGCTCGTGCACGGCGACGGGGCACCGTTCGAGGTCCTCATCGACGCCATACCGGCCACGGACGAAGCGCTGTGGTCGCCGGACAGCACCCGGTTCGGAGTCGTCGCGCAGCGGCTGTGGTCGGCGCTGCTGGCACACGAGACGATGGAGCACCTGTGAGCACCTTCGATGTGACGGGCCCACTGCCGCTGGGTACCACGGTGCTCGAAGCCAGCGCGGGCACCGGGAAGACCTACGCGATAGTCGGTCTCGCCGCCCGCTACGTCGCCGAGGGTGTCACCGACATCTCGGGCGTTCTGTTGGTGACGTTCAGCAGGCGAGCGACGGGCGAGCTTCGTGAGCGCGCACGCACCCGGTTCGCGGGGCTGGTCTCGGCTCTCTCGGACCCGGTGGCTGCGCGCGCCGACGATGATCAGTTGGTCGCCTATCTCGCCGCTGCCGACGACGCAGAAGTTGCGGAGCGACGTCGGCGCCTCCAGCGTGCGGTGTCGGAGTTCGACGCCGGCACCATCACCACGACGCACAGCTTCTGCCAACGGATGTTGGAGGGACTGGGAATCGCCGGCGACCGCGATCCGGATGCGACGTTCGTCGAGTCCGTGGACGATCTCGTGTCCGACGTCGTGGACGACCTGTACCTGCGTCGGTACAGCAAGGATCAGGCCGAACCGCCGATGTCCGTGGCCGACGCACGCTCCGTCGCACTGGCTGCGGTGAGCGATCGGCACGCCTCGCTGAGCCCGGACGCACCGGACGACAGCGCCGCCGGCCAGCGCGTGCGATTCGCAGCCGCAGCACGAGAGGAGACCGAGCTGCGCAAACGACGGCTCGGTGTGCGCGATTTCGACGACCTACTCGGATTGCTGGACGCCGTGCTGTCCGATCCCGTGCACGGTGACTCGGCGTGCGAGCGCGTACGAGCGAAGTTCGATGTGGTGCTCGTCGACGAATTCCAGGACACCGACCCGTTGCAGTGGTCGATCTTCCGGCGAGCGTTCCACGGACACCGGACCCTCGTCCTGGTGGGTGACCCGAAACAGGCGATCTATGCGTTCCGCGGCGCGGAGGTGTTGAGCTACCTCGACGCGGTCGGTATGGCGGACACGCACATGGCGCTGACGACCAACTGGCGCAGCGATGCCGCGGTGGTCGATGCGCTCGCTCACCTCTACCAGGGCGCGGCGCTGGGACACCCCGAGATCGTCGTCGCCCCGGTCACCGCGTCGCACCGGCAGCGGCGTTTGCACTGCGCCGGGAAGCCCCTGGATCCCATGCGGCTGAGGGTGTTCGGGCGCACGGGGTTCGGCCCGTTGAACAACCGGGGTGTGCCGGCGACGGACAGGGTGCGTCTGCGCATTGCGGACGACGTCGCTTCGGACATCGTCGCGCTTCTGGACAGCGAGTCGACGCTCACCGAGGGCGGGCACACCCGCGCGGTGGCCCCTGGCGACATCGCGGTGCTGGTGAGCACCGGCAAACAAGCAGACCTGGTACGTGTCGCGCTGGACCGCGCCGGTGTGCCGTCCGTGTTGTCCGGGGGATCGTCGGTGTTCGGGACCGTTGCAGCCCAGCACTGGTTGCGTGTGCTGCAAGCCCTCGAACAGCCGCATCGCGCCGACGTCGTGCGCCGGGCAGCTCTGACACCGCTGCTGGGCTGGACGGCGCGGGAACTGGACGAGCGCGGCGACACAGCAACATCGCAGCTGAGTACGCGCTGCCGCGACTGGGCGACATTGGCAGCGCGAGCGGGGTTCGCGGCCATGGTGGAAAACCTGACGGCGACCACCGGGCTGCAGGAGCGACTGCTCGCGACGGACACCGGCGAACGAGACCTGACCGATCTCCGGCACGTCGCTCAACTTCTGCAGCGCGAGTCGCTCGACAGTGGTCGCGGCACCGTATCCCTCACGCGGTGGCTGTCCGATCGGGTGCGAGAACCGGCAAGCGGCTCGATGCAGGATCGGAGTCGCCGGTTGGACAGCGACGCCGAGGCCGTTCAGGTCGCGACGGTCCATTCGGTGAAGGGGCTCGAGTTTCCGGTCGTCTATCTTCCGTACGCGTGGGGGACCAGCGGGTCCTTCCGGCCGAGCACGTTGGTGTTCCACGAAGACGACGCCCGCGTGATCGACGTCGGCGGAGATGGTTCTCGCGGATACGCTGCGCGCAGGATGCTGCACGAGGCGGAGTTGGCCGGTGAGCAACTGCGGTTGCTCTACGTCGCCCTGACGCGGGCGAAATGCCAGCTGGTGCTGTGGTGGGCACCGACGGCGGTGACCCAGAAGTCCGCGCTGAGCCGCCTGCTGCTCGGTCGAGTTCCGGGTATCGGCGAGCCGGAAGCGTCGGTCCGTCTGCTGGACGACGCCGCCTCGCTGGCTGCACTGGAAGCACGCGCCGGGAACGCGATCACCGTCGAATCGGTGCGCGAGGTACCGGTGGTGCAGCGCACCGGTCGACGCTCCGATCGGCCGCGGGGACCGTTGGCCGCCGCCGTGTTCGACCGTCGTCTCGACCTCGCGTGGCGCCGCACGTCGTACTCGGCCCTCACCGCCGGCGCGCACGAGCAGGCTGCGGCAATCCCGGAAACCGACGAGTCGACCATCGGGGACGAGCCCACCACCGATCCGACCGACTCCGGCGCGGCCACCGGGCTTGCGTCGCCGATGAACGGGCTTCCGGCCGGCGCCGCATTCGGAACCTTGGTGCACGACGTTCTCGAATACGTCGACACGTCCGCAGACGATCTGGACGCCGAAGTACTGGGACACTGCACCCGCGCCGCGGTGGCGCACGGAGCGGATCTGGATCCCGCTCACCTCGCGGATGCGCTCTGCGCCGTCCTCCGTACGCCGCTCGGGTTCGGGACGCTTGCAGAGTTCGCACCGTCCGACCGGCTCGCGGAACTGGATTTCGAACTTCCGCTCGCTGGCGGCGACGTGCCGTCACCCGGGCAGGTGACGGTTCATGCGATCGCCGATCTGGTGGGCCGACATGTGGGCGAGCGGGACGCGTTGGCCCCGTACCCGCAGCGGATGAGGCGACTCGACGATCGCCGCCTGCGCGGCTACCTCACCGGGAGCATCGACACGGTGCTCAGGGTCCGTTCCGACGCCGGCACCGATCGCTTCGTCGTCGTGGACTACAAGACCAACCGAATAAAGAGCGGCGATCTGACAGTGGACGATTTCACGGTCGACGCCATGGCGGCCGAAATGATGGATGCGCACTACCCGTTGCAGGCGCTGTTGTATTCCGTTGCCGTGCACAGATATCTGCGGTGGAGGATGCCGAAGTACGATCCCGCGGTACACCTCGGCGGGGTGCAGTATCACTTCGTGCGCGGGATGGCCGGACCTGCCACGCCGCCCGGCCGCGGTGTGTTCGAGTGGCACCCGGCTCCGGAATTGGTGCGCGAGCTCTCGGATCTGCTGGCCGGGGCCGCGTCGTGACCGCCGCATACCCCGCCGCAGTTGCGCAGCGAGGCAAGGGCCTACTTCGAGATTTCAACGACGTGGGCGCGGTGACCGGTGCGGACGTCCACGTGGCCATCCGGCTCGGCGCACTGGGCGGTGAATCGGACGAGGTCGTCCTACTGGCGATCGCGCTCACGGTACGAGCCGTGCGGGCCGGCTCGGTGTGTCTCGACCTCACTCGACTACGCGATGTGAGCGTGGACGACGGCGTCGACGTCGAATCGCTGCCCTGGCCGGACGACGCGGCGATCGACGCCGCGCTACGGGTGAGCCCGCTGGTGGTGGGCGGCGACCACGGTCCGCTGCGGCCGGTTCTCCTGGTCGACACCGCCGAGGGGACGCTGCTCTACCTGCAGCGCTACTACCTGCAGGAGAAGATGATTCGCGACGTTCTCGACGCGCGCGGCGCATCCACACCGGTGGTCGATCGGGACGCCGTGAGAGACGAACTCGACGCGCTGTTCCCCGGCACCCAGTCACCGGACCGACAGCGCATTGCAGCCGCGATGGCGGCGACCGGATGGACGACGGTAATCGCCGGCGGGCCCGGAACCGGAAAGACGCACACGGTCGCGCGCATCCTCGCGTTGCTCACCTCGCTCGACGGGCCCGGTCTTCGGATCGGTCTCGCCGCCCCCACCGGGAAAGCCGCGGCGCGCCTGCAGGAGTCGGTGGCCGCGCAGTCCGCCGACGTGGGTCTGCCCGGCTCTCTCACCGCCATGACGGTCCACCGACTGTTGGGCTGGCAACCGGGCAGCCGGAGCCGCTTTCGCTTCGACTCGCACAATCGGCTGCCGTACGACGTCGTGGTGGTGGACGAGACATCCATGGTGTCCTCGACATTGATGAGTCGGTTGCTCGAAGCGCTTCGAGGCGACACGCGGCTGATTCTCGTCGGCGACCCCGATCAGCTGACGTCGGTCGACGCCGGCGCGGTACTGGCCGATCTGGTGGCGCGACCGATCGGGACGCCGGTGACACCGCCGGTGACGGATCTGATGGTCGGCGCGGGAGCCGCCTCGAGCAGCGAACTCGAGGAGGCGTTGACCGACGACGAGGTGCGCCGAATGGCAGGCGGGATCGTTCGGCTCAGCCGTGGGCGCCGGTTCGATGGCGTCATCGCAGATCTAGCCGTTGCGGTGCGGGAAGGCGACGAGGACGAGGTGATACGTCTGCTGAATTCGTCAGACCCCGCTGTGGAGTTCCGACCCGACGTCGGCACCAGCGGACTCGAGCACGATGTCGTCACCACCGCCAGGTCGATCACCGAGGCAGCGCATGCCGGCGACGCGGTGACCGCACTGGCCGCGTTGGAGACGCACCGATTGTTGTGCGCTCATCGAGAGGGGCCGTTCGGCGTCGACCACTGGGCACGCTGGGCCATGGACCGGGTGGGAGCCGACTCCGGGACGTTCCTCGATACCGCTCGGTGGTTCGCGGGTCAGCCGTTGCTGGTGACGACGAACGATCACGACAACCGCATCTACAACGGTGACACCGGCGTGGTCGTCGACGACGGTGAAGGAGGGGTTGTCGCTGCGTTCGCGCGCGGATCCCACCCGTATCTCGTTCATCCCAGCAGGCTTTCCTCGGTGCAGACCGTCTACGCCATGACGATCCACCGAAGCCAGGGAAGTCAGTACGACACGGTGTCGGTGGTGGTTCCCGACGTCACGTCGTCGCTGTTGTCCAGGGAACTGCTCTACACGGCCATCACCCGCGCGAAATCCACCGTGCGCATCATCGGCACGGAGGACGCGGTGCGAGCAGGTGTTCGTCGCCGGGTGCTGCGCGCGAGTGGACTTCGGCGTGATGCAGCCGTGCCCTTCGGGCATTCCGTCGACCCATCGACCTGAACTCGCATCGAGAGCGTCGCAAGGCACACCCGCCAGTCGTACGGGTGCGCTATATTCCTTGCGACAACGGTCGAAATGACCGTTACGGGGGGCGAGAACGGGACGGGGGATCGGCAGATGCGGCCCATTCTCGTGCGCAAGAACCGTGTTGTGGACAATCCCGTCCGTTCCCCGTTCAACGGCGTGCATTCCTGATGGCGACGTTCGTCGGTCGGGACACACAGAACCGCCGTTCCGATCTGTGGGCCCGCTTGACGTCTGTCTTCGACGGAGGCGACGGCCGGTCGGGAGACGATCGCGACGCGATGACGTTCCTGGCGGGGGCATTCCCGGTTCATCATCGAATCGTCGTAGCGGACATCGGTCTCGGCGGTCCGTGGAGCGCGGACGCGCTCGGTGCGCTCTCCTCGGCCGTCGCGGAGTTCTGGCCTGATGACGTCGTGGCGTGGGATCTCGCGGGCGCCGAAGGAGCCACGTCGTCCGCTCGCCGCATCGCCGCCGATGTCGACCACCTGCTGGGTGCGGGCGTCGAGTCGCAGCACGTTCGGGAGTACCTGGAGCCGTGTTCGGGCGGCTACGAGCTGCTACCGGCCGACTCTCGACTCGTGGACGCCCTCGACATCGAGAACGTGCTGTCGGTCTTGGCGCACCATCACCGCAGTGTGGTGGTGCATACGCGTCACGGCGACTCGTCGTTCGATCGCATGCTCGACGGTGCCGCAGTCGTGGTGGTGCCAATTCCGCACTCGGACGCGGCCGCGACGCGGGTGGTGGCTGTCCTGGAAGAGCTGCATTCGGCGGGGCACGCGGAGTGGGCGGAACGCGTCGTCGTCGTCAAGTACGACCTGGCGCATTCGATGGCGAGCTCAGGGTCCACCGAGATCAGGCGAACGCTCGGTGAGGGCGGGGTGAGGACGGTTCTCGATGTGCCTCCGGTCGAGGTGGAGTTGCGCCGGGAGAACGACCTCGATGTCGCCCGAGCGTGGACCCATGTCGCATCCGTGGTCACCCGGCCCCGAAGCCAGGTCCGACGCAGTTCCCGCGACGTCGAGTGGACGGACCGCCACAAGCTCGAGGACGCTGCGGCGCCACGTCCGATCTCGTCGTTCGAGATCACCACCGAAACGCTGCGCTCTCGATCCTCCGACTCACCACCGCGGCGTCGCCGCGGCTACCTACCCGTGATCGCGGCGGTGTCCGCCTTGACTGTTGCCGCCGGTCTTGCCGCCTCCGTGCTGGTCACGCAGCAGGACAGCCCACGCGTAGCGGCCTCGGCAGCTTCGCCGGTGTCGTCGTCGATCGACCCGGCTCGTGTCAGCGGGCCCGCCGTCATCGCTGCTTACGACGACTTCTACTACCGAGCACGCGATGCTGCCGCGGTGGCGGAGCTGTGGGAGCTCTCCGACGAGGTCGAGCGAGACGCCGCGATCGCCGATCTGCAGCAATCCATCGACGAGGTCGACCCCGGTGTACGGCACCGAATAGACGTGACTCCGACCTCGGACCGATCGGTGTTCGACGCCGTTCTGACGCTGATGCTCGTCGACGGCAGTGAGTTCCGCTACGACCAGCAGTTCACCGTCACAGAGGGTGTCAACGGGTTCGCGATCGTCGGCAAGATCGATTGCGACGCTGCGTGCCCCCCACCCTGACCCTGCACAGCCGATCGTCACGCACAACCCGCCCCGACTCGAGAAAGAGATTGCACTCGTGACCCATCGCGCGCCCCGACGCAGACCTGCCGTCGTTCCCGCACTGATGTCAGGTGCGATCGCTTTCGGTGCCTGGGGTCTGGTGACCTGCGCGTCCATCGCGGCGGCGCCGTCCGCGTCGGCAGCGCCGAGCACCTCGACGCCCGAGGATGAGATGACCGCGCAGGAGAAGCGCGCCGAGAAAGAGCGGCGGGCCGAGCTGACAGTCCAAGAACGATCGGTCGAGAACGGTCAACGAGCCGCGGAAGAGCGGAAAGTTGCGCAGGAGGAGCGGCTGGCCGAGATGCGCGAGGAGAGGCAAGCCGAGGCCAGTGCGGAAAGGGCTGCGGCTGTCGCGAACGGCACCGCGACGCCGCTCTACGCACCACCGCCTCCCGCACCGGTTGTCTGGCAATTGCCCGAACTGCCGTTCGAGATTCCCGGCATTACCCCGCCTCCGCCGCCGGCCCCTCCTGCTCCACCCGCTCCTCCCGCCCCGTCGAACACCGCCCCGTCGAACACCGCTCCGTCGAACAGCGCCCCGGCGCAGCCCGCACAGACGGCGCCACGGGTGCAGACGCCACC
>JBASAM010000038.1:0-40537 GCA_049650605.1 Rhodococcus sp. (in: high G+C Gram-positive bacteria)
CTGCCGGGCAGCGACATGCCCATGGCCTCGGCCGCGCTGGCCATCGTGTTCGCGGTGTACATGCCGCCGCATGCGCCCTCGCCGGGGCAGATCGCCCGCTCGATGGTGTCGACGTCTTCACGGCTCATCAATCCGCGTGAGCAGGCACCGACTGCCTCGAACGCGTCGATGATGGTGACCTGGTGCTCGCTGCCGTCGGACAGAGTCGCGAAGCCGGGGAGGGTGGATCCGGCGTAGAGGAACACGCTCGCGAGGTCGAGGCGCGCGGCTGCCATCAACATGCCGGGCAGCGACTTGTCGCAGCCGGCCAGCAGCACCGAGCCGTCCAGGCGCTCCGCGCTGATGACGGTCTCGACGGAGTCGGCGATGACCTCACGGGAGACCAGCGAGAAATGCATACCCTCGTGGCCCATGGAGATGCCGTCCGAGACGGAGATGGTGCCGAACTCGAGTGGGTAACCGCCGCCGGTGTGCACACCCTCCTTGACTGCCTTGGCCAGGCGATCGAGGCTCAGGTTGCACGGCGTGATCTCGTTCCAGGACGACGCGACGCCGATCTGCGACTTGCCCCAGTCGCCGTCGCCCATGCCGACCGCACGCAGCATTCCGCGCGCAGCAGTCTTCTCGAGCCCGTCGGTGACGTCCCTACTGCGTGGCTTGACGTCGGCAGGTGACGTGACGTCGGCGGTATCGGCGGTCGTTTTCGAGGTGCTGCTGCTCATGGGAGAAAACCCTAGACCGCAGCGCAGCGGTCGGTGCTCGGGTGGTGGGTACGCACTTCGGCTGCCGTTATCGGAGCGTTATCGATTGGTGACCCGATCGCGACACTCACGATGCGCTACCGAGCGGTAACGCTGGAAGTGTCGTGGCATACCCCAGAAGAGTCCCAGCACCGAAGGATCGAGGTGAAAACCGTGAATACGTTTGTCGCTCAGTCACTTACGGATACTCCCGCGGTAAAGGTGTCACCCCGATCCGCGCCATACTCGACGGCAGAACTGTCCGGGTTGCTACAGGCAGTCGGCCGGGGCGACCGTGAGGCATTTGCCTGTTTCTACGACGCGACGTCGTCTCGTGTCTACGGGGCGGTACTCCGCGTGCTTCGTGATCGCGGGTTCTCGGAGGAATGCGTCCAGGACGTCTACCTCGAGGTGTGGCAGAAAGCGCCCACCTTTTCCCCCGAGCAGGGTTCGCCGGCCGCGTGGCTGGTCACCATGGCTCACCGCCGCGCGATCGACCGCGTTCGCTCGGAGCAGTCGCGCACCGATCGTGAGTCCAAGTACGCGATGCTCGACCTCGCAGTAGGCATGCACGACAACTCCGATCGCTTCCTCGACCGTCGGCCCGTCATGGACGCCATGTCGGAGCTGTCCGGGCGTCAGCGCGAATGCCTGTTCATGGCGTTCTTCGAGGGCCTCACGTACGCCGAGGCCGCGGACCGAATGGGCGTTCCGGTGTCCACGATGAAGTCCCGCATCCGTAGTGCACTGGCGAAACTTCGGATGGACCCGCGGGTCATGTGCCTCGCGGATTGACTGCCCGTCCGCGTTTCATCACGGATTCCGACCTGATGGTGACTGCGGCGACTACACCCGACGCGGCCAGGAGCCCAGCGCACAGCACCATCGCTCGGCCGAATCCCGACGCGAACGTCTCCGGATTCAACTCTCCGGAAATCCCCACCACGCCGGGGATCGCCGCCACCGCCAGCAACTGAGCAGTTCTGGCCACAGCGTTGTTCACCGCGGACGCTGTGCCGGCGTGCGAGGCGGGCGCAGCGCCGATCACCGCCGCCGTCAACGGTGCCACCAGTAGCGATAGACCGACGCCGAACACCGCGACAGCCGGTAGCACGGAGCCGAGGTACGACGATCCGGGCGTGATGCGAACCATGAGCAGCAATCCGACCGAAGCGATCAACGGTCCGATCGTCATCGGCAGCCGCGGACCTATGCGCCCTGCGAGAGCGCCGGCCCGCGCCGACAGCAACAGCAATGCGGCGGTGATGGGGAGCGTCGCCACCCCGGCTGCGAGCGCGGTGTACCCGAGCGCGACCTGCAGCTGCACCAGAAGCAAGAAGAAGACCCCACCGAGGGCCGCGTAGGCGGCGAGCGTCACCACGTTGGCGGCGACGAACACGCGTGAGCCGAACAACGACAGCGGCACCAGGGGGTGCGCCGTGCGACGTTCGATCATGACGAACACCGCGAAGCCCGCCAGCCCCAGCACGATCGGCACCCACTGCGCCGAGATGGCCCCGTAGGTGAGGGCGGCCAACGCCGACGCCACCACGACGGCTCCGGGAATGTCGAGTCGGCCGGTGGCGCCCGGATCTCGCGATTCGGGGACGTGCCGAACGGAGACCACGGCGACGACGATCGCGAGTGGCACGTTGATCAGGAAGATCGCCCGCCACCCCACGGTCTCCACCAGATAACCACCGACCAGGGGACCCACGGCCGATCCGATGCCGCCGAAACCCGACCAGAGGCCGATGGCTCTACCCCGATCTTCTCGGTCTATCGACGCCGACAGGATCGCCAGAGAACCCGGCGTCACCAGCGCTGCGCCGATGCCCTGGACCACGCGAGCGATCACCAGAAACTCGATGTTGGGTGCCACTCCGCATGCGATCGACGCGGCCGCGAACCACACTGTTCCCACCACGAAGATTCGGCGTCGGCCGAACCTGTCTCCGAGTGAACCGCCGAGCAGGACGAACGCGGCGAGCGTCAGGGTGTACCCGGTGACCGTCCACTGCAGTCCGCTCACATCTGCGCCGAGGTCGGTGCCGATGTCCGGAAGTGCGATGGTGACAACGGTTCCGTCCAGCAGTGACAGCGTCGAGCCCAGAACCGTGGCCAGCACGATCCACCGTCCGCGGGCGGAGGACAGCGCCACGGTCGTCGAGTCGGACGCGGGTGTTCCGGGGGATGTCACGCAGGCAATTTTATGCTCGCCGGTACTGCGGCGAGCCGTGTAAGGATGACGGGGTGGACCTACCCGTGTCGCCGCCGCTGCAGCCCATGCTCGCCAAGGCCGCCAAGGCGGTTCCGTCTCAACCCGATTCCGGGGAGCTCACCTGGTCCTACGAGCCCAAGTGGGACGGCTTCCGAACCATCGTCTTTCGCGACGGCGAGGAGGTGGTGCTCGGATCACGCGGCGGAAAGAACCTGGCGCGGTACTTCCCCGAGATGGTCGAGGCGGTCAAAGCGGAGCTGCCCGAGCGGTGCGTCGTGGACGGTGAGTTGGTGGTCGCCCTCGAAACCGACGGATCGTGGCGACTGGACTGGGACTCGTTGTCCGAGCGCATCCATCCCGCGGACAGCCGTGTGCGGATGCTCGCGGAGAAGACGCCGTCGCAGTTCATCGGTTTCGATCTGCTCGCCCTCGGTGACGAGGATCTGACGTCGCTGCCGTTCGGCGAGCGTCGCAGGCGGTTGGAGTCGATCCTCGGCGGATCGAGTACCGGTGCTTCCTGCCACGTCACCCGCGTCACCTCGGATGCCGCGCTGGCCACCGAGTGGTTCGATCGCTTCGAGGGTGCCGGTCTGGACGGTGTCGTGGCGAAGCGTCTGGACGGCGTCTATGTCCCCAACAAGCGCGAGATGATCAAGGTCAAGCACGCGCGTACCGCCGACTGTGTTCTGATCGGGTACCGGATTCACAAGAGCGGCAACGGCATCGGGTCCATGTTGCTCGGTCTCTACAACGGTGACCAGCTGCAGATGATCGGGGGAGCGTCCGCGTTCACCGACGCCAAGCGTCTCGAACATCTTGCCGATCTGGAGACTCTGCGCGTCGGAGACGACGTCGTGGCCGACGGCGAGCAGACGCGGTGGCGGTCGGGGATGGACCGTACCTGGGTTCCGGTGCGTCCCGAACGTGTCCTCGAGGTGGCGTACGACCAGATGGAGAAATCCAGACTTCGGCACGCGGCACGATTTCTCCGCTGGCGTCCGGACCGGGATCCGTCGAGCTGCACGTACGACCAGCTCGACGTGCCGGCGGACTACGACGTTTCCGACATCATCGACGGCGTCTGACGCCCATGATCCCCGGGGAGTAGAAATGGGCGAGAATCAGCGGTCACGAGTATCCATGTTGGGCAGCGAGATCGAGGCGTTCGTCGCCTCTCAGCGCACTGCCACGCTCGTCACCGTCGGCCCGAGTGGTCATCCGCACGCCGTTGCCATGTGGTTCGGCCTGGTCGACGGCGATATCTGGTTCGAGACCAAGGCGAAGGCACAGAAGGCAGTCAACCTGGCCAGGGACTCGCGGGCGACCGTGTTGATCGAGGACGGATCGACGTACGACACGCTTCGTGGCGTCTCGTTCGAAGGTCACGCGCGGATCGTCGACGACCCGGCAGCGTTGTGGCAGGTGGGTCTGAGCGTCTGGGAGCGTTACACCGGCCCCTACACCGACGAGATGGAGCCGTATGTGACCGCGATGCTGCACAAGCGCGTGGCGGTGCGCCTCGACGTGGACCGCACGCGGTCGTGGGACCACCGCAAATTGGGGCTCGACCCGATCCCGCTGGGCGGCAGTACCGCGCCGGCGTGAGAACCGGATAACGTGACTCCATGGCCAAGAGCGCAGCAGCGATGGTGCAGGTAGGCGAGCGCGAGGTGAAGGTCTCGAGCCCGGACCGGGTCATCTACGAGGCCACTTCTCGCACCCCGGAGATCACCAAACTGCAGGTCTGCGAATACTTCGCGTCCGTCGGCGATCCCATCCTGAGAGCATTGGGCGAACGTCCGACGGCCATGGAGCGGTGGCCGGACGGCTACCGCGAGGGCATGCGCCTGGCCACCGGACCGCAGGACAAGGGCGGCGACGGCTTCTATCAGAAGCGCCTGCCGCGCGGGGCCCCCGATTTCGTCCAGACCGTCGAGATCACGTTCCCCAGCAAGCGTCGCGCGGAAGAACTGTGTCCGACAGAGCCGGCCGCTCTGGTGTGGGCCGCGCAGATGGGGACCCTCACCTTCCACCCTTGGCCCGTCCGTCGGCCCGACGTGGATCATCCGGACGAGCTGCGCATCGACATCGATCCGCAACCCGGAACCACGTTCACAGATGCGCGACGTGTCGCTCTGTCGTTGCGAGACTTGTTGGAAGAGTTGGGTCTTCGCGGATACCCCAAGACCAGCGGCAACCGTGGCATCCATGTGTACGTCCGTATCCGGCCGGAGTGGACGTTCGAGGACGTGCGTCACGCCGCCATCGGGCTCGGTCGTGAACTGAGCCGCCGCGACGATTCGGTGACCACCAACTGGTGGAAGGAGGAACGCGGGGCTCGGTTGTTCATCGACTACAACCAGAACAATCGTGACCGCACCATCGCCGGAGCATGGAGTCTGCGCGCCCGGCCCGGCGCTCCCGTCTCCACCCCCATGACCTGGGATCGCCTCGCGGACACCAGTGATCCCGCCGAGTTCAACCTGGTGACCGTCCCCAATTATCTGAGCGACGGGGATCCGTGGGCGACTATGGACGACACCGCCTACTCGCTCGAGCCCCTCCTGAACCTCTGGGAGACACTGCCCGGAGGTGAGCTGAACTTCCCGCCCGACTACCCGAAGATGCCCGGCGAGCCGCCGCGCGTTCAGCCGTCCAAGAAAGTCGCCGCGCACTGGGACGCCGAGGGCAACAAGGTCGAGTAGTCAGTCGGTACGGGCCGGGCGCAGTGATTCCAGAGCCCGGATGAGGGTCGCGGCATCGTGGGGAATCTCGGTCTGGGCGGGGAGTCTCACCGCCCAGACCGAGATAGAAGGTCGGTGTTCCGGGCAGCTCGCTGGTGAGGGCGTCGAGCTCGTCGTCCTCGACGCGGGTGACGAAGTCGCCGGTGCGCAGGTCGTCTTCGAACGTGTCCAGGTTCAGCCCCACGTCGGCGGCATAGGTGTCGATGTCGTCGCGCCCCAGCGCCTCGCTGTGCAGGAACAACACGTCGTGCATCTCCCAGAACTTGCCCTGCGCAGCAGCGGCTTCCGACGCCTCCGAGGCGTAGCGGGCGTGCGGGTGGTAGTCGTCGAGGGGGTAGTGCCGGAAGACGTAACGCACCTGCTCGCCGAAGTGAGCGCGAACGTCGCGGGTGCTGCCGGTGGCCTTGCTGCAGAAGGGGCACTCGAAGTCCCCGTACTCGACGATGGTCAGGGGCGCATCGATCGACCCCCGGATGTGGTCGCGCTTCGGATCGACCGGCCGCAGCAAGTCCAACGACGGTTCGGCCGGCGGCGGTGCGAAACGATTGCCGAGCGTGAACACGACCCACCCGAGCAGCGCGGCGATCACCGATGCGCTGAGCACACCGACGCGGGCCTGGTCGGCCAGCGCCGGATCGTCGAGAGCGAGATCGACGATGAACAGCGAGATGGTGAACCCGACGCCGGACAGCGCTGCGCCCCCGGCGATCTGAGGAATCGTCAGACCCGGTGTCATCGCGCCGGGCCGGATCTTCGCGAACGCGGCGCTCGCGGCCGTGATGCCGATGAACTTGCCGCCGACCAGTCCGAGAACGACGCCCCACGTCAGCGACGAGGTGGCGGCCGCGCGCAGGGTCTCGGAACTCAGCACCACTCCGGCGTTGGCGAGCGCGAAGATCGGCACGATGATGAACGCGGTGTACGGCTGATAAAGACGCATCAGACGTTCGTTGACCGACACCGCCCGCTCGAGACCGAGTCGCGCGGCCCGGGCGTATTCGGGGTTGGGGGACTGGCGGAACGCACGCGTGAGCTCCGCGGCGTGCTCGACCTCGCGTCGGCGCGGCGGGTAGACCGGCAGGATCAGCGCGATCATCACGCCGGCAAGCGTCGGGTGGACACCGGATTCGTAGAGAGCGACCCACGTGAACACCGATACGACGAGGTAGCCCGCGCCGCGCCACACCCGCAGCCTGCGCAGCGACGCGATCAGCGCCAGCCCGACGAGCGAAAGCAGCAGTGGCCCGATCCTCAACTCGTCGGTGTAGAAGACGGCGATGATGGCCAAGGCGCCCACGTCGTCCGCAACGGCGAGAGTCAGCAGGAAGATGCGCAGGCGGACGGCTCTGGCGGGCCCGACGACGGCGAGCAGACCCAGGACGAACGCGGTGTCGGTGGAGATGACGACGCCCCAGGCGCCCGCTTCTTCGCCGCTCGGGTTCAGCACGAGGAACAAGGCTGCGGGCAATGCCAAACCGGCGAGAGCTGCGACGATGGGCACCGCAGCACGGGAGCGGTCGCGCAGCTCACCCATGGCGAACTCGCGTTTGACCTCGAGGCCGACGACGAAGAAGAACAGCGCCATCAGGCCGTCGTTGACCCAGTGCTGCAGGTCGAGTTCGATGCTGTTGCTGCCGAGCGTGATCGACAACGGGGTGTGCCAGAAGCTCTGGTAGGTCTCACCCCAGGGCGAATTCGCCCACAGCAGAGCGGCGAGGGTGGCAACCAGCAGGAAAGCCGCGGCGAGAGTCTCGCTACCGTCTCCTCGACGAGCCTCGGCGATTCTGTCGAACAGGCTTCTGATGCGCTCGCGATGCGTGGTCATCGACTCCGTCACCGCCTGAAACTACAACAGCGCCACACCCTGTATCGGGTGCGGCGCTGTATGAAGCAGGAGGTCTAGCCCGCGTCTTTCGCTGCTGCCTTCTCGGAGTCCGCGTTGGCCGTGGAGAGCTGGCCGCCGGAGTTCTCGAGGTGCGCGCGCACGAACCAGTGGAACAACTCGAGCTGACCGCTGTGTCCGATGAGCAGATCCTCGGTGACCGGGTCGACCTTGCCCGTCTCCTCGATGGCCGCACGGTAATCGGAGATCACGCCGGTGTAGACCAGGTCGAGTGCGCCGAGGTGCTCGATGGCGGGCGCGCGGCCGATGCTGTAGTCGTCCCACTTGCGCTGCGAGACGATGGTGCCCGGCGTTCCGAGCGCCGACGAACCGAGGGTTGCGATGCGCTCGGCCACGTCGTCAGCGAAACCGCGAACCGCGTCGACCTGCGGATCGAGCATCTCGTGGACGGAGATGAAGTTCGGCCCGACCACGTTCCAGTGCACGTGCTTGAGGGTCAGGTGCAAGTCGTTGAGGGCGTTCAGCCGATCCTGGAGAATCTCGGCCACGTGGGCACCGTCGGTCGTGCTCATTCCGGGAACGGTGTACGAAGCGGTCTTCTGCGTCGTGTCAGTCATGTGGATCGAATTACCCGTCTCCGACCTGTTCGAAACACGGCCCTGAAGCGGCTCCCGCTGTGCGTACGCTGACCGAAGTAGGGTTGTTCGAGAAGGGTGAAATCCACAGTCATGCGAGTCTTTTTCTGCCGCAAGTGCGGCCAACAGCTGTCGTTCGAGAACTCGATCTGTCTCAGTTGCGACAGTCGGCTCGGTTTCCACCTCCCCAGTCGAAGCATGATGGTGCTCGACGAGAATCTTTCGGTTGTCGTCGACGGCGCCACCTGGACGCGCTGTGCGAATATCAAGCGCGCACAGTGCAACTGGCTGGTCGACGCGACCGACGGGGCCACGCTCTGCGTGTCGTGCATGCTCACGCGTACCCGCCCGGCCGACTCCGATTTCGAGGCGATCGCTGAGTTCGCGGCAGCCGAGTCGGCAAAGCGCCGCGTCGTCATCGAACTCGACGAGCTGCATCTGCCGATCATCGGCCGAGACGATGATCCCGAAACGGGCCTTGCCTTCGACCTGCTCTCGAGCGAGAACCGCAACGTCATCACCGGGCATGCAAACGGGCTGATCACGTTGGATCTCGCCGAGAGCGACGACGTCCACCGCGAGCAGCTTCGGGTATCGATGGACGAGCCCTACCGCACACTCGTCGGCCACTTCCGCCACGAGATCGGCCACTTCTATCAGATGGTCCTGATCGGAACGGGTGACCATCGAGCCAGGTTCGAGGAGCTCTTCGGTAACCCGGACGACGACTACCAGGCCGCGCTGGACCGGCACTACAACGAGGGTGCGCCCGACGGGTGGAAGTCGAACTACGTCTCGTCCTACGCCACGATGCATCCGGCGGAGGACTGGGCGGAAACGTTCGCGCACTACCTGCACATCAGGGACACGCTCGACACCGCAGCTGCCAGCGCATTCGCGCCCGCCGGGGCCAATTTCGACGCGCCGTTGGCGGGCGACGTCGGCTTCGATCGCATCATCGAGTGGTGGCTACCGCTCACCTGGTCGCTCAACCAGATGAATCGATCGATGGGCCACCAGGATCTCTACCCCTTCGTGCTCCCCGCGAAGGTGCTCGAGAAGATGCGCTTCGTGCACAACGTCATCGTTCCCGACATGGTCTGACACCCGCCACTAGAGACACGTTCGGCGCCCTTCCGGTTCACACCGGGAGGGCGCCGATCTCTGTGTTTCAGGAGCCGCTTCGCTGTGTGTTTCAGGAACCGCTTCGTTCGGGAGGCAGGCGGGCGATGAGGGATCTGGCGCACTGCACGGTCAGATTCGCGTCGTGGGACAGCACGTAGTCGAAGCGTCGCTCCATGTCCGGACCGGTGTCACCGATATCGCGCGCGGCGAGAACTGCGGCGAAGTGCGGACTCAACACCACGACGTCCCACTCCTCACGCACCGGATCGGACGAGGCCAGTGACGCCCCGCGGATCTTGGGGGCTGGCTCGGTCCCCATGTCTTCCCCCAGCGCGCCGACCAGTGCCGCGTTCATGGCCATCAGCTCCCACCGGCGGCCGGTGATGGGCGTGAAATGCCGGATGTGCTGGAACGAGCCCAGCATCAAGGCCGTCTGCCGACTGTCCGTGGCCATCGACTCCAGGTTCTTGCTGATCTCGATGAGCAGGCGCTTGCTGGCTCGTCTGACGTCGCGGCCGGCTGCGGCCAGGTGGTAGGGCGAGGACATGGGCGTCGCACCGCGGTCGGCGACGGCTTCGAACTCGAGGGGGGATCCGACAGGGCTGTCGATGGTCAGCTCGGTGGTGGACCCGTACAGGGGTCCTTCGCCGACACGCGCGCCCATGGCTTGCGCCGTGAGTGCTGCGCGAGGCGAGTCGATGCCCTCGGCCATGACGATGGCTCCGGTGCGTTCCACCTGCGCCGCGACGGCGTTGACGACGCGTGCGGTGAACCGATTGGGCTTGGTGGCCAGCAGGGTGCGGTCGAGTTTGATGACGTCGGGCTCGAGGAGAGGCAACAACGCCAGCGATTCCGGACGCACGCCGACGTGATCGACGGCGATGGCCCAGCCGAGCCGACGCACTTCGGCCACGACGCGCATGAGGTGGGCCGGACGACGGATCAGCGCGGTCTCGTCGAACTGGAGGACCGCGCCGCCCATGTCGTGATCCCGGAGATCGGGCAAGTCGAACAGGGAGTCCGGATCGACGGCGATGAAAAGCGGAAGCTCTCGCGGCAGATCCATGCGGGCGGCCTCGGTGAGCGCACCGTTCCAGCGCGCGGCGTCGAGGTCGGGCGTCATACCCATCGACCTCGCGGCAGATGCCAGGGCGACAGGATCTGCGAACGACGACCCATCCGGACCGTGCACTACGGCTTCGTATCCCACGGTCGCGCCGGTCTGCAGATCGATGATGCGTTGGAAGCGGGTCTGGAGGCTCCCCGGTCCGAGCAGAGCGCTGAGGCCGTCACCGTCGCGGTCACCGGCGAACATCACCGGCCGTGCGCGATCGTCCCGGCCTTCGTCTGCGTTCTTCCTCACTGCCACGGCAAAGATCCTTCCGTCGTCGATGCGCCTCAGCGCACTCGAACCTCGACTGCCGCCGTGGTTTGACAGGAGCCTTACGTCGCCCGGAGTTACACATCGTTCGTGTCGGAATTTCGACTACTCCGGGACGTCCTTCTACATTACCCGATTCGCCAACCCCGACCCCCGTATGTGTTAATTGCCGTGCGATAGGTTCCGCGACTCCGCTAGGGATGGTTCACAAGCATGGGTGCTCGACGTTCGATTCGTTTCTTCGCACGCACTGCCGGCGGTGTCGTCCTCGCGGCCGGCCTGGCCATGGGTGTCGCCGTGCCCGCCTCCGCCGCCCCGCTGTGGCCCGGAGGCCCGGACATCACGCTTCCGCCGATACCTGGAATCACGGCGCCAGCGCCCGGTGTCCCGGTTCCGCCGGTGCAGGTCGCCCCACCTGCCCCGGTTGCGCCTGTTGCCCCGCCTGCCCCCACACGCGGGCCCGCCAACTTCTCGGCACCCTCGCTCAACCCCTCCTCCGGAGAGGTGGTCGGTGTTGCGCAGCCCATCATCATCCGATTCGCCTCCGGTGTCGGCGATCGAGGCGTCGCCGAACGCGCGATCGACGTGACGACGTCCGCGGGAGACATCCCCGGCCGTTTCTTCTGGATCTCGAACAGTCAGGTCCGGTGGCGTCCCGACGCCTTCTGGCCCGCCAACATCTCGGTCACGGTCAACGCGGGCGATGCCTCGTCGACGTTCTCGGTGGGTGACTCGATCATCACCACGGCCGACGACAACACCAAGACGATCACCGTCACACGCAACGGCGAGGTGGTGCGGACGATGCCGACCTCGATGGGCAAGGTGGGGCACGAGACACCCAACGGCACGTACATCATCGGTGACCGGTTCCGCGAGATGTACATGGACTCGTCCACCTACGGAGTTCCGGTCGACTCGGAGGAGGGCTACCGGACCTACGTCGAGTACGCGACACGCATGTCCAACAGCGGCATCTTCGTGCACGCCGCGCCGTGGTCGGTGAACAGCCAGGGCGTGGAAAACGTCAGCCACGGCTGCCTCAATGTCAGTACCGAGGACGCCAAGTGGTTCTTCGAGACCGCGCAGAAGGGTGATCCCGTCATCGTGCAGAACACCGATGGCGGCGTGCTGAACGCTCTCGACGGCTTGGGCGACTGGCAACTCTGAACAATCACACCGCAGATCCGTTGCGGCCCTCTCCCGTTCACCATCGGTTCGCTTTCGCCGTGCTGACTACAGCCGGTGAGAGCAAGTCCATTGCGGGTACCGAATCGGCCGGCGCGACCGGTTGTCTCGCGGACCCTGCCGGAGTTACCGCCGGCGCAGCGATCGTTCCTGCGGCGTCCCTGGCGTGACTACGCCCTGTTCGCGGTTCTCGTCGGTCCCAACCTGATCCTGCTGGGTGCGTTCACCTACCGCCCGTTGCTGGACAACATCAGACTGTCCTTCTTCGACTGGAACATCTCCTCCCCTACGTCGACATTCGTCGGGACAGCGAACTACCGGGAGTGGTGGGGCCGCTCGGACACCTGGCAGATCGTTTCCAACACCGTGATCTTCACCGTCGCGGCTGTGGCCGGCAGCATGTTGTTGGGTCTGGTTCTCGCCTTGTTGTTGGACCGAAAACTGCGCGGCCGCAACATTGTCCGTTCTGCCGTGTTCGCACCGTTCGTGATCTCGGGCGCGGCCATCGGTGTCGCATTCCAGTTCGTCTTCGACCCGAACTTCGGCCTGATTCAGGACATCGCGCACCGGCTGGGTGTGGGCTCGGTTCCGGACTTCTATCAAAGTCCCGGTTGGGCGCTGTTCATGATCACCGTTACGTACCTGTGGAAGAACCTGGGCTATGCCTTCGTGATCTATCTCGCTGCGCTGCAGGGGCTTCGGCAGGATCTGACCGAAGCAGCGCAGATCGACGGCGCGAGCCGCTGGACGACGTTCCGCAAGGTGGTTCTTCCGCAGCTGCGGCCGACGACGTTCTTCCTCTCGATCACCGTCATGCTCAATTCACTGCAGGTCTTCGACATCATCAACGTGATGACGCGAGGCGGACCGCTGGGGACCGGGACCACGACGATGGTGTACCAGGTCTACCAGGAGTCGTTCCGGAATTTCCGCGCCGGCTACGGAGCAACGGTCGCGACCATCATGTTCTTGGTTCTGTTGATCATCACCGTCTTTCAGGTGCGGGTCATGGACCGGGACGAGGCGCGATGAGCGTCGTCGACAGGGTGCCCCAGACCGCGCTCGACGACGCTCGGCCGGCCCGCGATGCCGCACGGCGCCGCCGGTTGTCGTCACTGTTCGGATACGCGGCCATGGTGTTGGTCATCGTGCTCATCGGCCTGCCCCTGCTGTGGATTCTGGTGACGTCGTTCAAGGAACGCGCCGACATCTACGTACAACCGTCCGTATGGTGGCCCTCGGTCTTCCGTCCCGAGAACTACGACGAGGCCACCTCGACCGTCCCGTTCTGGACGTTTCTGCGCAACTCGCTGATCATCACCAGCATCCTGGCCGTCGTGAAGTTCGCTCTGGGTGTGCTCAGCGCATACGGCCTGGTGTTCTTACGATTCCCCGGCAAGACCATCGTCTTCCTCGTCATCATCGCGGCCCTGATGGTGCCCAATCAGATCACCGTCATCTCGAACTATGCGTTGGTGTCCCAATTGGGTTGGCGCAACACCTTCCAGGGCATCATCGTCCCGCTCGCCGGAGTCGCGTTCGGAACCTTCCTGATGCGCAATCACTTCCTGTCCATACCGAAAGAGATCATCGAAGCGGCACGCATGGACGCGGCCGGACCGATGCGTCTGCTGTTTCGCGTCGTGCTGCCGCTGTCGGGACCGACGATGGTCGCATTCGCCACCATCACCGTCGTCAACGAGTGGAACGAGTACCTCTGGCCGTTCCTGATGTCGGACGACTCGTCGGTCGCGCCGCTCCCGGTGGGGCTGACCCAGCTACAGAACAATGACGGCGTCACCAACTGGGGACCCGTCATGGCCGGCACCATCCTGACGATGCTGCCCATCCTGATCGTCTTCCTCGCACTTCAACGCCACATGATCAAAGGTCTCACCTCCGGCGCCGTCAAGGGCTGACCCGCAACCGCATTCACATCAAGGAGTCTCATCATGCAGCCACTTTCTCGCCGCGGATTTCTCGGCGCGTCCGGCGCCGTCGCCGCCGGTCTGGCCCTGACCGCGTGTGCCGGCACCGGGTCCACCTCGAATGGATCCGCGGGCTCGTCGGCCGACGCCGGCACCATCACGTTCTGGTCGTCGCATCCGGGTAAGTCCAAGGATGTCGAGACCGAGCTGATCTCGCGCTTCGAGGCAGCCAACCCGGGCCTGACCGTGCAGATGATCGACGGCGGCAAGAACTACGAGGAGATCGCGCAGAAGTTCAACGCGGCGCTGTCGGGTGGATCGCTTCCCGACGTGGTGCTGCTGTCCGACGTGTGGTGGTTCAACTTCGCTCTGCTGGGCGCAATTTCACCCTTGGACGACCTGTTCTCTCAGGCCGGTGTGCAGGTGAACGACTACGTCGATTCGTTGGTGGCCGACTACAACTGGAACGACAAGACGTGGGCTCTGCCGTACTCGCGGTCGACGCCCTTGTTCTACTACAACCGCGAGGTGTGGTCCGCGGCCGGTCTGCCCGACCGAGGCCCGTCCACCTGGCAGGAGTTCGACCAGTGGGGTCCGGAGATTCAGCGCGCCATCGGATCCGGCAAACTTGCCCACGGGTGGGGCAACGCCGTGGACTACCTCGGATGGACGTTCGAGGGACCGATCTGGACGTTCGGTGGTAGCTACTCCGACCAGTTCGACCTGACGTTCACCGACGAGCGCACCATCGCCGCGGGCAACTTCCTCAAGGACATGATCCACACCAAGAAGTACGCCGCCGTGTCCAACGACATCGCGAACGACTTCGCTGCCGGCTTGCTCGGTTCCACCATTGCCTCCACCGGGGATCTCTCGGGAATCACCTCGAATGCGAGGTTCGATTTCGGCACCGCGTTCCTGCCTGCCGAGGCGGGCACTCCCGGATGCCCCACGGGCGGTGCCGGACTGGCGATTCCGGCGAACATTCCGGACGATCGGAAGATCAACGCGCTGAAATTCATCGACTTCGTCACCAACGCCGAGAACACGTCGTACTTCTCGCAGAAGGTCGGCTACATGCCGGTGCGAAAGTCGGCGGTCAGCGATCCCAGCGAGGTGGCGTTCCTGGAGCAGAATCCGCGTGCGCGCACCGCAGTCGACCAGCTCTCTCGGACACGGTCGCAGGACTACGCCAGAGTGTTCGTTCCCGGCGGTGACCAGATCATCGGTGCAGGGCTCGAGCAGATTGCGCTACAGAACGCGGATGTCGCAACGACCTTCGGTGGCGTCCAGGATCAGTTGCAGCAGATCATCGACCGTCAGATCACCCCCAAGCTGCCCAAGTAGAAGCGGACAACATCGGCCATGGCCTCGGTACATTTCGTCGGCACCACCCACCGATACGCAGGAGCGGACACGCCGTCCGTCGACGCCCTCGATCTGGACATCGAGGACGGCGAGTTCCTGGTTCTCGTAGGTCCGTCCGGCTGCGGCAAGTCGACCAGTCTGCGGATGCTGGCCGGGTTGGAGTCGATCGAGAGCGGACGCATCGAGATCGGCGGCAAGGACGTCAGCGGTCTGGCACCCAAGGAACGCGACGTGGCCATGGTGTTTCAGAATTACGCGCTGTACCCGAACATGACTGTCGCCGACAACATGGGATTCGCGCTGCGTAACGCGGGTATGTCGAAGGCGGACACTGCTGTTCGCGTCGAGGAGGCGGCCCGAATGCTCGAGCTCGAGCCGCTCCTCGGCCGGCGACCGGTCAAGCTGTCCGGCGGACAGCGGCAACGGGTCGCCATGGGAAGAGCCATCGTTCGGCGGCCCGAGGTGTTCTGCATGGACGAGCCGCTGTCCAATCTCGACGCGAAATTGCGGGTCAGCACTCGCTCGCAGATTGCGTCGCTCCAGCGACGATTGGGGACCACCACGGTGTACGTCACCCACGATCAGGTCGAGGCGATGACCATGGGCGACCGCGTGGCCGTACTGAAAGGCGGACTGCTGCAACAGGCGGCGAGTCCGCGCGAGCTGTACGCCGATCCTGTCAACGAGTTCGTCGCATCGTTCATCGGGTCGCCGGCCATGAACCTGATGGAGACCGAGGTGGTCGACGGGCATGCCGTGCTGGGCGGCGCCGGTGTCTCGCTTCCGGCCGGTCACAGCGGGCGCATCGTCGTCGGAGTTCGGCCCGAGTCCTGGGCGCTCGTCGGCGAGTCGGACCCCGGCGCGCTGGAAGTGTTCGTCGACTTCGTCGAGGAACTCGGCGCAGAGTCGTTCGCCTACTGCGTGGGCGCACCGGACGCTGCGTGGAACTCGAAAGGCGAGCACGTGGTCGTGCGGGTGGACCGCCGCACCACCGTTGCGCCGGCGCAGCGCCTTCGAGTCCGACCCAGCTCCGACGAGGTGTTCTTCTTTAACCCCGAGACGGGTGTGCGGATCCGCTGACATCGCCGGACGGTCACGGTCGGTATTTCACAGCGACTTCGACGCGTGAGGTGCAGTCCCATTTGCGCATGATGCTGCGCAGATGGCTCACGACGGTCCAGCGGGAGATGGTCAATCGCTGCGCGATGGCAACGTTGCTCAGTCCCGCCGCTACCAGTTCGGCGACCTGAGATTCTCTCGCCGTCAACGTAATTTCTTCGGGGTCTCGGACGGATCGATAGATGCGATCGAGGTGAGGATTCTCGGCATTGCTACCGGTCGCCGGATACATGGCAGTGATGGCGTTCAGTGCCGGCTTCTCTGCGGGTACCGGTCCGCCGTCCACCCGGTCGGATCCGAGGTCCGCGAGCGCCGTCGCGAGGATCCGCGGACGGTCGAGGTCGAACGCGTTCGAGGTGAGAAGTAGGTCGACGACCATGGTGAGATGGGCAGCGTTGTCCGCTGCCGTGTCGTGCTGCGCCGATCCGGTGGATCCCGCAACCAGATGAACGAACGTGTGGACTCCGCGAGCCGCCGCGATGGGGTACGCGGCGCCGAGACGCTGTCGGCCGCCGGCGGCATCTCCAGTCTGCGCCGCCGCGATCGAGGACACGACGTCGAGACGAGCAAGTAGGAGTTCGTCCCCCGACACTGCGGCGTGGGCACCGGCAGCGACCAGTACGTCCGCCGCGTCGGACGGGCGTGAATCGCGGAGCAGCCGCGATGCGAGATCGAGCGTGATGTCGGCGGCGGACAGATGCGATCCGCCGGAGATCACGTGCGCCTCGACCGTTCGCAGGACCGACGACGCGTCGATGTCACGGGCCCATACCGCGGCGTGCATATCCGCGCGCCAACGCAATTCGTCGTCACGGCCGAGTACCGCCGCCGAGTCGAGCAGGTGCCGGCTGACGACGACGTTCCCGCTCGCCAGGTGCAGCTGAGCCGCCGCCAATCGCAACCGTCGCTGCACCTCCGCCGGCGCCGATCTGTCGAGCAGAGCCCCGATTTTCCGGAGCAGGCAACGGTGGATTCCGGCGGACACCAAGGCGGGCGCCATCGTCTCCGCAATCTCCGCGACGTCGTCCCACCGCTGTGCCGCGGCCAATCGCTCCACGGCAACGAGTCCGTGTCGCCGGAGCGCGCATACGTGCCCGACGATTCTGGCCGGATCGTCGGCGGCGGAACGCAGTTGATCTCGTACCCAGGTGTCGGCGGCAACGGCCATGGACGGTAGAAGTTCGGCGCCACCGCTCATGGCCCAGCTGCGCGTCTCGTCGGCGGCGACGGCGAGTCCGGCGAGCCCGAGCGATACCTTCGGTCCGCCATGTTCGGACGCCGGCCCGTGTACCGGGTAGGTGACGCGGACCAGCCGAGCCACCGCGAGCTCGTCGATCGCGAGTTCGATCTCGGTGGCCGGTGCGACCACCGAGCGCAGCATCGAAACGAAGGCAGTTCCGGTGCCGACGTGCAGCCATCGAAGGAGCTCGCGAGCGTGCGCCGACAACGTGCCCGCGCCGCCTACGGTGATGGGCGAACGTGCCAAGCGCTCTACGAAACCGGCCCAGCGGCCGCCGTTCTCGAGCGCGTCGACCACCGTCGTGGGTCCCATGTCCAACAGAGCGGACGCACAGAGATCGACGTCGTCGGTCTCGATCGTGCACCCGAGAACGGCCTCCAGTGTCACGTCGTCGATGTACGGAACCAGTCCGCCGCCGATGGTGCGCCGGCACAGCGCATCCCGCAGTAGGGAGACCGTCGCCGGTTCGCCACGACGGCCGAGTTCGTCGCCGAGCGTCCTCATGGGTTGCCACCCGTTCGTCATGCGTCCGTTGTGTGAATTCGCACCGACGTCCGCCACCCGGACCCGGCCACGGTGTCCACATTATCCTGATCGGCCTCGCACAGTCGTGCTAACCGGTCCAGGTGGTTCGGCCTACCCACCTCGGCCGTGCGGCCCGTCGATCACACGATCGTGGGACAGCGGACTGACACAGGTGTGCGACCGATGACGTTTGACACTCACACGAAGATGCGTTTCGCCGCCGCGGATTCACCTCTACCTTCAACGTTGTCGATCCAGTCCGCGCCACCCGATCCGAACAGGAGAACCACCATGAACGTCGTCGCCCCCACGATCCACGCTGATGTTGCTGTTCGCACCGACGCCGTCGCAGCACCGGACGAGCTCGCGCTCATGACCATCGCGACGGTGGCGACACCGCTGCACCGAACCGCTCGCGGATCCGGGCCGATGGGAATCCCCACGTTCTCGTGCGCAACCTTCTCTTGCCTCTGAGAATGGCGCGATGATCTCGGTCGCAATCGATCCGATCGCTTCGGTCACCCTGCCGTGGGTGACCGAAGCCGCAGATGACGCCCGCACCGTTCTCGAGCCGCATCGCGACACGGTCGACGTCGAGCGCGTGGTCGCCGGCGTCGTCCACCGACTCGGACGCGAGTTGTGCGATGCCTCGATGTCGACCGTCGTCGACGAGTTTCATCGTTTTCGTGCGCAGCGCGGGTATCCCGCGGATCCGGCCGCCGATGCGGCGTCGACCGAGTTCGGTTCCGTCGCGGCCGAGATTCTCGATCGATTTCCAGTGCTGCGCGGGAACATTCATCGGCTGGTGTCAGGGCGTCTCGCGCAGCTTCGCGAGGTCATCGCCGCGCTCCGGACGGACCTGCCGACCCTCGTCGGCGAGGGGATGCTGGGCACGGGCCTCGTCGACCGCATCGACTTCGGTCACGGCGACCCACACGACGGTGGACGCCATGTGGTCCTGGTGTCCGTCGGCACCAGGACCGTGGTCTACAAAGCACGCTCGATCGGGCCGGACCTGTTGCTGCACAGCCTTGTCCGAACGATAGATTGCGATACTGCCGCCGCCGACTCGCTTCGGCTCCCTCGGGTTCTGAGCGGTGCCTGCGAGGCAGTCGGTGTCGGATACGGCTGGCAAGAACACATCGCCCGAGAGGACCTGTCTGCGGCAGGCGGTGAGCAACGCTTCCATCGCCGCCTCGGCCGACTGCTCGCCGTGTTCACCGCGGTCGGTGCCACCGATATGCATCTCGAGAACGTCGTTGCGGCAGCGGAGTATCCGGTTCCCATCGATGTCGAAACGTTGCTGCATCCGTCAACCGAGGGCGAGTGCAGAACGAGGGCGCTCGCGGACGGTCCGCTGGGTACCGGAATGCTGCCCTCGGGATCGGATGCGCTGTCCGGTACCTGCATTGCCGGAATTTCCCCGGCCGGACCACGAACCGTCGGCGGTGCGATGCGCCCGGTGCTCGAACACGCGGGTACCGACGCCATGACGTTGACGCCGCATCCAGTCGTGCTCGACCTGTCCTCGCATCGGCCCCACCGGAATGCCAATGCGATACCAGTGTCCGACCATGTCGACGACATCGTCGGCGGCTACCACGCTGGTATTGCTGCTCTTCGTAGGCACGAGAACTCGATCAGACGCGTCCTGAGCGCGGCTGCCTCGACCGAGTTTCGTCGAGTGGTTCGCCCCACCTCCGTCTACACCGCGTTCCTCGACGCGGCCACGCACCCGCGATATCTCGCCGACCCGGCCGAACGGCGGCGACTGTTCGAACTGCTCCCCGCGTCCACCATGGGTGGTGACGACGCGCGTCGAGTGGAACTCGACCTGCTCTGTTCCGGAGACGTTCCCCGCTTCGTGGCGCCGGGAGGGTCGTCTGTTCTCGCGTCGAGGGGCCGGGCAGGATCGTCGGAGGTGGCGGCCGCGTCGCCGGAGACCGCGGTCGATCGTGCGCAGCGATGCCTGACCCGCGCGATCCGATCTAATCCTGTTGCGGCCGAACACGTCATACGATCGGCATTGGCCGGTATCGATCGGCCCACCGCACCGCTGTCGCGCCGGGTTCGCGACGACGACCTGCACCGCGCTCTGTCCGTCGACGATGACCGTGCCGGCGCCGCGCGGGTTGCCCGTAGGGTACGAGCGCGAGCGATTCGCAGCGACTCCGGTGCGGTGCTGGGAACGGTGCACTCACTGGCCGTCGCCAGCTCCGGATCGCTGGTGGGGTCGGACGACACGCTGTACGGCGGCGGCGGTGCCGTCCTGCTCGACACAGCACTGCTGGAGAACTCGATTCTCGACCCTCCGAGGCCTGACGCCGCCGCGCTGTGGCGGGCGAGAGCCGAGGAGAGCGCGGCAGCGTTGATCGACGATGCCCACCACAGGCTGTCCGCCTCGGATACGAGCTTGTGCCCGTACACCGGGTCGCTCGGGACGGTGTGGTTGCTGCGCGAGTACTTCGCCGTCACCGGCACGTACGACCCGGTCGTCGATCGGCTTCTGGCATCCATCGTCGACCACGCCGACATCGAACATCGGGACCGGCTCGACGTGGTGGGCGGACTGGCAGGGGCAACCGCGCTGCTCGCCGGGACCGACTGGGTGGGCCCGGAATTCTTGAGTCGCTGCGCGGATCGGCTCGCGCTGGCCCTGTCGGAGCACCACGTCACCACCCGCGGACTGGCCCACGGGGTCGACGGTGTTGCCTGGGCTCTGATGCGCGCCGACGTCGCGCTCGGTCGCACCGATCATGGGTCGCTGGTGCACGACATCGCCTCGGCTGCGACGGTTCCGCGGGATGCGTCGTGGTGTTGGGGGAGTGTCGGAATCACTCTCGCTCGTGCGGAGATTCGCTACGGACTCGGTGACCATCGAGGTGCGGCGGCGCTCGCTCGGACTCTTGTCCGGTCGGCAGCGCCGGAGGACGACACGCTCTGCCATGGCGACGGCGGTACGGTCCTCGCGTTGCGGCACCTCGCGTGCCTGCTGGGCGATCCGGTTCTCGAGATGCAAGCCGGCGAGCGCACGGACCGGTTGCGCGTCCGCATTGCACGTCACGGGTACGCCACCGGTCACGATCACCATGTCGGAGCGCTGTCGTTCATGACCGGTGTGCCCGGCATCGCCTACGCGCGATTGAAGGCTGGAAGTCTGCCCGATCCGATCGGTCTGACTGCGTCAGATCGGGTTCGGCACCATCGAACGACGCCTGGTCAGCCATGTCGTGCGGCCGCGTTCGGGGAAGTCGCATCGAATGTGGAACCGGTTGCCCTGCCGTGACGCCGAGAACGTTCCACCGGCGGTCTCGACGCGCTCTCGCATCCCGATGAGACCGCTGCCGTTGGAACGGTCGGCGGTCGGCGCGTCGGATTCCGACCCGGTGTCGATGTCCTCGGACGCCCCGTCGTTGATCACCTCGACCACGCGGCCGTCGACCGTGATGGTGCATTCGGTGGCGTCGGGCGCATGTTTGAGCACGTTCGTCACGGCCTCCCGCACGATCCAACCGGCCACGCGGGCACTGGGTTCGTCCAGATCGGCGCCGCCGTCACCGTGAGCTTCCGCGAACACGGAGGCCGACCGCAGCAGCATCAACGCGTCGTCCAGTTCGGTCGCGAGTTCGACGTCGCGATAGCCCCGCACGAGCTCTCGCATGTCGCCCAACGCGCGCTGCGCGATGTCCCGCGCGTCGCGGACGTGCTGGTCCCTGCTTGCGCTGTCCGTCGTCTCCAGGCCCAGCTCGGCCTTGAGCGCGATGGACGACAACGAGCGACCCATGACGTCGTGGAGGTCTCGCGCGAATCGGCTTCGCTCCTGTTCCAACGTCATCACCGCGATGGTGCGACGGGCGCTGTCGAGCTCGCGGACGATGCCCAGCACCCACAGTGACAACCGCACGAACAGCAGGTTGAAGAACATCGATCCGGCGAAGAAGAACAGAGCGGCGGGCTGGCCGGTGAGCAGCAGACACAGCGGCACCGCCACTACCCCGGCGATCAGCCCTCGGGTGGTCGAGACCAGAGCCAGTGCGAATGCCGCGCAGATGATGACGAGCGTCGACTGCCACACCAGGCCCGGATAGGCAGTTGTCCCGACGACGGCCGAGATTCCACTGGTGGCAAGTGCGGCGACGACGAACCACCGCACCTCTTTGCGGAACGTCGCCGAACCAGCATCCGCGCCGCGCGAGGCACGCACGATCAGGTAGGACAGTCCCACCAGAGCAGCGAGTGTGAAGGCCAGACACACCCAGGTGACCGGGCGATGGAAGCGCAGCTCGCTACGTCCCAGCAGGGTGATGATGTCGCCCCAGGCCAGCACCAGCAAGGTGGCGGCGACGTAGAAGCTGCCCGCCTCGAGGTACCGGCTTCCGGCTCGGCCCGGGACATTTCTCATACCGGTCTCCTGACGTCCTGCACTAACCGCGACCGCGTGTGACGACCAGAGTGGGTCTCGTACACCACGTATCGAGATCTCCCGAAAGGAACGTTGCCATGTCGCACTTCACCCAGGACGTCATGAAGTTCGGACCGGCTCCGACGCTGGCTCGTGAGCTTCCGGTGACAGTCGCCAACCTGCTGTTCTCTGCGCTCGCCATCGCCGTGTTCGTCGCCACGAGGGGCGGGGTCGATGCTGTGGTCGTCGTTGCCGCCATCGTGTTGGTGGGGTACTCGCTGGGCCGCACCGTATGGGTCACTATTCGCGGTCCACGTACGACTGCCCGAGGTTGAGTCCCTCACGCCCACCCTTTCTCCACCGCCAGGCGAGCCGCCTCGTGTCGGTTACGCGCCCCGAGAGTGGACATCGCGGACGACAGGTAGTTGCGCACCGTCCCGACGGCCAGGTGCAACTCATTCGCGATGTCTGCGACCGGGGTGCCCGGCAGGACCAACTTGAGCACCTCGATCTCGCGGGGGCTCAACGGATTCTCGGGGGCACTGATCACACTGGCGGCCAGTTGCGGATCGACGTAGGACTGACCGCCGGCCACCTTGACGATGATCTCCGACAACTCCGCCACCGCAGTGGACTTGGTGACATACCCCGATGCGCCCGCGGACATGGCCTCACGCATGGTCGAGGCGGAGACGCTGGCCGTGAGGATGATGACCTTGATGCCCAGCGGCACAAGAGCGGCGCAGGCCTCGATACCCGACATGGTCGGCATGTCGGCGTCGAGGAGCGCGATGTCCGGGGTATGGGCCTTGGCCATCGCCACGGCCTCGGCACCGTTGGCCGCCCCACCGACCACAGACAGGCCGGGGCGGAGGTTCATCAACTCCACCAGCGCCGATCGAATCGTCACTTCGTCGTCAGCCACGACGATGCGGAGATCGTCCTTCGCCGAACTTTGGCTCGACTGATCCTGCACTGAACCGACTCTCTTCGTTGGAGTGACGCGGCAGTCCGCGGTCACGACGATCCTAGCGTTTCGACGCTGAACCGACCTGTCGATCCGACACCGACCCCCGCACACCACTCACGGTGTGCGGGGTTTTTTCGGGCGCTGCCCCCTTCGCGCGCCACACGTGACATTCGTCATTGGACATCCGTGACCCTTCACCCGGCGAGACCGCTTGTTCGACACTGCCGCAGCATCTTTCGGCTCGGCAGTATTGGTTTGTAGCAAAGGCAGGAACTTCCGAGCCGAGTATTTCCAGGCGAAAGGACGAGTCGTGAACATGCCATCGGTGGACACCGCAGCAGTGTCGACACTGATCGAGAAGGCGGACATCGTCACGCCCATGACGATCAGGGCCGGCGTTCGCACCGGTCTGTTCGACACCTTGGTCGACGGACCCCGCGACGCAGACGGCATCGCGGCCGCACTCGGCGGTGACCGCCGCGCAGTGCAGGTCACGGTCGATCACCTGGTTCACGAGGACCTTCTCGCCGTCGACGACGGGCTGTACGCCCTGACCCCGCTCGGCCGACTGCTCACCGCGGAGAACCAGCAGCTCGGCGTCCGCGACCTCTTCGACACCTCCACGCTGGTGGGGCGCAACGAGATCTCGCTCACCGACTTCCATTACACCGTCCTCACCGGGCGGCCGGCATCGGAGGCACGGTCCGGACTCACTCTCTGGCAAGAAATCGATGGCGCACGAGCCGGGGACGACGCCCAGGACGGAATCGACGCCTTCGAATGGGACGAGCCGGGGTTCGCAGCCGAGCTGATTCTGAGGTCCGACGTCTGGCAGACCGCGACCAACGTCGTCGATCTCGGCGGGAACACCGGATCGCTGCTGCTGGCTCTCCTTCGCCGCCACGCCCACCTGCACGGAACGGTGCTCGACTTCCCGGTCTTCGTCGAGCGCGCGGTACATCGCGCCACGCAACGCGGTCTGGGTGACCGGCTGCGGGGCGAGGGCGGAAGCTTCTTCGACCCGCTGCCCACCGGATTCGACGTCTACCTGCTGTCAGCCGTTCTCGCCGATTGGAACGACGACGACGCCATCACCATTCTGCGCCGCGCCGCTGAGGCGGCAGGGCCGCACGGCCGTGTCGTCGTCGCCGAGGTGCACCTGATCGCAGGCGACAACCTTGCCCCGGCGACATCGGTGGCAGTTCGCATCGAAGGCTCCGTGACCCGTCCCGATCGCTCACCGGCCGACGTCGCCTCGCTCATCGAGCGGGCCGGCCTGAAGATCGTCGATGACGACACCTCGGCCGATGATCGGTCGCTCTTCGTGGCGGCGGTGCCGTCGTGAACGACATCCTCGAGCACTTCCACGCTCTGTCGGACACCCACTCGTTGGGCGGTGCCGCGCAGACCAGCGGCGAGCGCCTGTTCGGGCGCAACGCCAACTACCGCATCGCCACCGACAGGGGCGACTACTTCGTCAAGAAACTGCAGTTCTCGGATGGGGGGACGAAGATTCAGAACTGCCTGGCCTACGACGCGTTCGTCGCTCGACACCCGGCCGTCGGCCTCCCGCTCTCGCCGCGGATCCTCGCGGTGAACGCGGAGTTGGGCATCATCGTTCAGGACTTCCTCCCCGACGCCGAGAACGGCAGCACCCTCATGGTCGAGGAGCGATTCGAGCCTGCTGTCGCCGCCGACATCGGCCGCAGCATTGCCGCCGTGCACTCTCGTCCCACGTTCGGCGTACCGGATCGTCAGGATCGGCCGACCCCCGCGCCGACGACCACGGTGCTCGCAGGCATTCCACACCGACACCTCCGACACCTCACCGGCGGTGAACTGCAGGCATACGGACTGCTGCAGGCCGACGCGCCGCTGTGCGACGCGCTCACCGACTTGATGCGCGCCTCGAACCGCGCCCCGCGCACTCCGGTGCACGGCGATCTTCGGGCGGATCAAATCATGGTCGATGACGCCACCTGGATCGTCGACTGGGAAGAATTCGGGACCGGTGACCCGGCCCGTGACACCGGGTCGTTCCTCGGAGAATGGCTGTACCGGGCGGTACTCGACATCCCCACCAGCAGGGGTGGCGGAACCGCCATGGCACGAGCAGAGGGAGCTGCCGACGTCGTCCGCCGCGGCCACGAGAAAGTTCGCCTGCTGGCACCCGTCGCCCGCGCATTCTGGACCGCCTACACGGCGGGCCGAACCGCCGACGGTAGCCCTGTCGATGACGAGTTTATAGCCCGCACAGGAGCCTTCGCCGGCTGGCACCTGCTCGATCGACTCGTCGCCGGCGCTGCGACCAACGCCGTCCTACCGGCCATGCACCGCGCCGCCGCAGGTGTGGGCCGCTCGGCGGTACTCGATCCCGACGGCGTTCACCGCTTCCTCGGACTGGAGGACATTCGATGACCATCACCGACGCAAAAGCCCGCGTGCGCGTCGATCTCGCTGCACCGTCGGCGACCGTCGACGGAGAGATCGTCGAGGCACCCGACGTGCGCCAGCTCGAGTCCGACCTCGGCCGTCGACTGTACGAACGTCTGCACGTCGGATGGCCGAGCGGACGAAACTCGTTGGCCCGCATCGACCGTGACCTCGGCGCGGAAGCGATGATCGCATCGCGACTTCCGTCGACGCCCATCGAAATCGACGTCTCCGACATCCGGACCGACGGTGACCGAATCACGGGTTCCGTCATGGGCGCCCGGGTGCTGTTGGACCGAATGCCCGCAAACCTGGACTCACCGACGCTGACCACGTCCGACAGCTGGCCGGCACTCTCACCCGGTTTCTACATGGTCTTCGGACCGCAGCGTCCCCGCTCCGGCGGCCGGAAAGCATTGTGGCGGGTCTATCTCGCCGCTGCCGATCTGGATGGTGCGCTCGACGACTTCGCTCTCGCGGTGGGGCACCTGCGCTCGAACGCGACTCGGTGGCAGGCGAAGATCGCCTCGACACCCGCCGTCTATCCCCGAACCGACGCGGTCACCGTGTACCTCGATCACACCGACCTGCACCACGCTCGTGTGCTCGCCGAATTGGTCGGATCCCGACCGTCGCGATGGCACCGGACGTCCGCCTTCGTCACCGAGCTCGCGCCGGGGGTCGGCTTCGCTCAGGAGCCGGCCGATCCCGATCCGACCCGCCGCGGACTGAGTTACGGCCAGCATCGTGCTTCGATAGTGGCCCGCGCCGCGATCTCGGGTGACGACGACCTGGACGCCGCGCTCGCCGCATCCGGCGTCGACCCCCACCAGTACTGGCGCAACTCCGTGCCGGCACCCCCCACACTTCTCGCCGCGTCCGCGGCGGGTGGCTCCGGACAACTCGTCCGGTAGTGCAAGTCCGCAACCCTCCCAGTGTCACCCATCGAAAGGAATCAGCATGAGCAACAACGACATTCTGTCCGGCTTCGACTCCTACGCCACGCCGGAGGAGATCGCCGATACCAATGCGGCGGACGCTCCCGCCACCACCGTGCCCTGCTCGGCCCTGGCCTCGATTACCACTGCCGAACTGAGCTGCTGACCACTCCCCGAGAAAATCTCACCACAACCTTCTCTACGAAAGGAATCACCATGAACAACAACGACATCCTGGCCGGCTTCGACTCCTACGCGACGCCGGAGGAGATCGCCGATACCAACGCCGCCGACGCTCCTGCCACCACCGTGCCCTGCTCGGCCCTGGCCTCGTACACCACCGCGCAGCTCAGCTGCTGATTCGGTCTCGACTCCGCATCGGCGCCGCCACCACCACGGTGGTAGGCGGCGCCGAGAGGATCGGGCCACACGAACCCGACTGCACACGAACCCGACTGCACGAACTTCGATCGATTGGACGACAGCGATGACCACATTGTCGGCATACAGCCCGTACTCCGGCCCGCACGTGCACGACACGGCGTGGTGGGTGGCGCTCGCGTCGTCCCTCGGCCTCGACCGAGTGTGGTTCGGCCAGCAATCTTCGGTGTCGCTCCTCGGTGGGGTCGGATATGCCGCCGGCCGAGGCCATCGCGTGCAGCTCGGATCGGCGGTCACCCTCATGCCGACCACGACACCGTTCACCTCCGCTCTCGATCTTCGGTCCCTCGCGCAGCTGTCCGACTCCACCGTGGCCGCGTACTTCTCACCCGGCTACCCGGCCATCCAACACGCGTTGGGAGGCCGTGCGTGGACCAGTCCACTCACCGCGACCCGTCAATTCTTCGCCGGGCTTCGCGGTCTGCTCGCCGGCGGCGACATACACGAGCCCGGCGACTATTACTCAACGACGTTCGACAGCCCCGCGGACGACATCTCCGACCGAGTCGAACTGGGCCTGGGCGTACTTCGACCGGCCATGGCACGTCTCGCGGGTGAGATCGCGGACGGGGCAGTCACCTGGCTGTCGTCTCCCGAATACCTTCGGGCCGTTCTCGTTCCGGCCTTGGACGCCGGCGCGGATGTCGCCGCGCGCCCCCGACCACGCGTCGTCGCCACGCTGCACGCGGGTATCGGAGTGTCGGCGAGCGACTCCGTCGAGGTCGTTCGCCGGGGAGTCGGTCCCCATCTGAGCGCACCGCACTATCGCGACATGCTGCGCCGTGACGGCCTCGACCTCACCGGCCCGCCGACAGATCGAGATATCGCCGACGTCATCGACCGTCGCCTCTTCGTGTTGGGCGGGCCCGAGGCAGTCCTCGACCGGGCAGCAGAACTAGTCGATGCGGGCGCGGACGAGGTCAGCATCGTCCTGCATCAACCGGGGGGTGCGACGCGTGACGACATCCGGTCCACATGGACCGAACTCGCGGCGCACGTGCACCGTTTCGAGGAAGGGAAAGCCGCATGAACCTCACAGTCGTCGTGACCGGAGCCGTCAGCTCGGCCTTCATGCCCTACTGGGCCAACTGGATACACGTTCAGCGACCAGACATCGCCACCCGCTATCTGGTGACACCGTCCGCGGAGAAGTTCGTCAGCGGCGACGCCATTCGCGCGGTCAGTGGAGGGGACGTCGACATCGACTCCTGGACAGGGGTCACCGAAGCGCTCCACGTGCATCTCGGTGACTGGATGGACGCCATGGTCGTCTACCCCTGCACGTTGAGCTATTTCGCGCGCCTCGCCGTCGGTGCGGTCGATTCACCGTCGTTGCTCGCCCACGCCTGCACGGACATTCCGTTGGTGGTAGCCCCGAGCCTGCCCCCCGGCGCATACGAGAACGAGCCTTATCTGATGCACCGCGAGGCGCTCGCCAAGCGTGATGACGTGGTGATCGTCGAGCCGAGCCCCGTGCGCAGTGCCAGTTCGCCGCGTACGGCATACGGTGCTGCGCCGATGACGGAGTGCATCGACAGGATCGATGCGGCATGAGTACCGACGCAACGATTGCCGACCCGGCAAGTACGGTCCTGTCCTACGGCACGGCCGTCCGAGCTACACGAATCGAGCGTATCCCGCATTCGGGGAACCGAATCTGGACGCGGACGGCACCGCTGCCGGACCATCGCTTCGCTCGATTCGACGGTGCGCCACCGTCGCGGCGCGGCGGCCCCCGATTCATTGTCGGTCGGGGTGACGACGCCACGCGGACATATGACCTTCCCGCGGCGGAATCTTTGGCGGCGACAGCACTGTGCGGCGGCTCCGAGCGCGTGCACTGGCCGTCCGTGTACCGGCAGTGGGGCAATGCGTTGTCGCTTCTGCATCGACGCGGCCCCGCGAGGCCGTCGGCGCCCACAGCCGAACCGCCGGCTCGAACGCGCCTGCGCAACTGGTGGTTCACCCCCGAATCATCGGACGCACGTCGTGAGCACGCTCGTTCGGACTTTCTCGGCGCGCTGACCGAGTCCGCGCGGGCCAGGCTCGACGACGTGCTCGTCTCGGACTTGTCGGTCTCGGACGTCGTCGTGCACGGTTGGGCGGGCCTGGGTCTGAGCGTGCTGGGTCCCGACGGTCGCGTCGTGGTACTCCTCGGCGAGGATGTCGGCCGGGCGCCCGCGGAATACGACTTGGGTGCTCTCATCGCACAGTCGGTAGAATTGGCCGTCTTCTCGCCGCCCGGGACGGCCCCGTCGCCGACCGACATGCGGACAGCCTTGTTCGACGGGTACGCGGCGACATCCGAGTCGACCGCTCCGTGCTCGACAAAGCTGTGTGACCACACGATCGAGCATGTCGTGCGGCATGTCTGCGATTTCGTGCAGTTCGCGGAGTTCGACGATTCCGAGCTGAGTAGGTGGTCGTCGCTGGTCAACTGGCTCGACCAGAACAGCCGGTCTGCAGACCTATGACGACTCTCGAGCAGGTGCATGGGCAGGTGCATGAGCAGGTACGGCTGCGGTCCGGACTGCGAGTGGTTGTCGTGGATCGCCCCGGCAGTGCAGCCGTATCAGTGGTGGGCGCCGTCCGTGCCGGCTGGCGCCACGACGGGCCGAACCGAGCCGGCACCGCCCATCTGACCGAGCACCTGTTGACTGTCGGCGCCGACCGGCGTGCCCGCGGTGTCGAGGCGGTCGGAGGCAGCTTCCGGGCCACCACACATCCTGATCACATGGAGTTCGTCACCTCCGCCCCGAACGGGGTGTGGCGGGTACTGGTCACCGCCGAAATCGCGAGGCTGCATGGGCGGTACACGATCGGCGACGACGTGATCGCCGAACAGAAAGAGGCTGTCCGCGAGGAGATCCGGGCCCTCACGGCGTCGGCGTCGCCCTGGCCCGCCATGGCGACAGCGTTGTACTCCGACGAGGCTCTCGGTCACGAGGGCTTCGGGGTCGACGCCGACCTCGCGAACATCGACGACCGGTTGTGCTCGTCGTTCGCTCGGACCTTGGTGAGACCCGAACGCGCGGCGCTGGTCGTGGCGGTCGATGTAGCGGCACTCGGCGGGCTCTCGCCGGTGATGCAGCACGTGTGCGCCCCCACGGATTCGATTGCGCCGGGCGATCATCCACGGCGGGACGAGATCGCGTCGTTTCCTCAGGAGGATCCGCGCACCGTGTCGGGTACCGGGCACGCCGACGCGTGGTTCGGGTGGAGTGTCCCCGGACTCGCTCGCTCACCGCGAGCTCACCTGATGTGGTCGGCACTTGCCGACGTTCTCGCACGCCGCACGTCGTGCGCGCGATTCGGACGAGCCGGTGTGGCGCATGCGGCAGACCGGGAAACGATGGCCCTGTCCGCTCGGGACCGTGACGAGTTGAATTCTATTTTGGCGCAACCGATATCGGAACCCGAGACAGATGACGCTCGGGATCGACTGGTACGGGTGGCCCTCGATCTGGCGCACGATCCGGCATCCATCGCGCGGGCTTTGTTACTGTCCGGCCGTCCCGATCTGTCCCGGATCGCACGGGAGTCGGCCTCCAATGCGGTTCGGGTGGAGCTCGACGACATGCGCGGGCTCCTGCTTCGCGGGACCCCCGCGGTCGTCCTGCCCGACAGCGGTGCCGACGTCGACACCGCTGCTCGCTTCAGCAGCGAACAAACAGCGCTGACGACGGAGCCGATTGGGACCCGCCGTCTCCGCACCTCCGCCGTGATCGGCGGATCGGTCACGACGCGCGTCGCCGCCGGCCGAGCCGCGGGCATCGTCGTCGACGGCCCGACCAGCATCCATGTCCGAACGGCGACAGCGATGCCGCCCGGGCGTCCAGGGTGGGTATCGGTCGGAGACATCTCGGGGCACCGCTACGCGGCGATCTGCGAGGACCCCGACCACGTCGACGGCGTCGTCGCGGCACTCCCGCCGGACGTAACGGAACTGGCAACGGCAGGCAGCTACGCCCTACACGCCCTCGACGCTGCCCCGGCCCTCGACGGTACGACGATCGGCGGCAGGTGCACGGCAGTGTCGGTCGCGGACCTCGCCGCCCGCTGGCTCGCCCTGGGCGCGCTGAACGGGGTCCAGGACATTGCGCTCGGGAGAGCGCCCACCGTGCGCGTGGTTCGCCTCCCCACTCGCCCGGCAGCGACGACGATCCTCGTGGACTCCACCTGCACGGCTGGGGATCTGTCGTCGCTGATCGACGCCTGGGCACCCGACGATTTCGATCGAGTCCGGGACTTCGTCGCAGGACAGGCGTATCGAGCGTCAGCGTCCACTGCCGAGTCGTCGAACTATCTATTGACACTGCTGTGCAACGACATCGAGCTCCGCGACAACGCGACCGATGCGGTATCGGATTTCGCTGCGACGCTGGCCGGGATCGACGACTCGGACATACGTCGGGCGGCACGCGCAGTGGTCGGCATGACAAAAGTAATGCCGCGTCCATGACAATCGGCGCGGGTGATATCCGTCGACTCGCACTACTGACGCAGACCTGCACAGCGAAGGATCTATAGACATGACTACAGCACCCGCCCCGGACGTGGTCGTGGCGTCCGGTATCGACTATCACTACGACGATTACCACGCCGTGCGCGACGTGACGCTGACCGTGCGACGCGGAGAGATCTTCGCGCTGCTGGGCACCAATGGTGCCGGTAAGACCACCACTCTGGAACTACTGCAGGGCTTTCGACGTCGCACGTCGGGGGAACTGTCGGTGTTCGGTGTGGATCCGCACTCCGATCCGGCGACGGTTCGAGCTCGTTCGGGAGTCGTTCTGCAGGAGTCCGGACACTTTGGGGAGATCAAAGTTCGTGCCGAGCTAAGCATGTGGGCATCGCTGTCGTCTCGGAGCGATTCCGTGGACCGTGTTCTCGACCTCGTCGAACTGACCCATCGGGCCGACAGTCGCATCGATTCGCTGTCGGGCGGAGAGCGCCGGCGACTCGATCTGGCGATGGCGATCTGGGGATCGCCGGAGCTGATCATCCTCGACGAGCCCACCACGGGTCTCGATCCCGAATCCCGCCGCACGCTCTGGGGTCTGGTCGAGGATCTGCGCGACGCCGGGACGACGATCATTCTGACAACGCACTACCTGGAAGAGGCCGAGGAGTTGGCAGATGTCGTCGCGATCATGCATCAAGGAACACTCGCGGTGCACGGAACTTTGGACGACGTGCTGGCCAGTCGGCCCTCGCGCATCCAGGTCGATGTCCGCCCCGACGACGGCGCACGGTTGATGGCCACGGTCCCGGCCGGCGTGAACGCGTCGTGGGACACCCGACGCAGACCGTCGGACGAGGCCTTGCGGGTTCTCGAAGTGGTGGCCGGCGATCAGCAGAAGGCGCTGACGTGGGTGGTGACCAGCGCAGCAGATCTCGGCATCGCTCTCGGGCCGCTGCGTGCCAGTCCGGCGTCTCTCGACGAGGTCTTTCACCACGTACGCAACTCGGTTTCAGCGACTTCGGTTTCAGCAAGTTCGGTTTCAGCAAGTTCGGAGGCAACGCTATGACCACCACACAGCTACCGCGCCCGAAGTCCACAGAAGGAGTATCGACACCGCCCCTACGCCGGGTGTCCGGCCTGACCCGCACGCGTCGCATGACGGCGTTCGAGACGGGCATGATCTTCCGCCAGCGCAACACCCTGCTGGCCACGATTCTCGCGCCGGTGTTCGTACTGTTCTTCCCGGTCATCTCCCCGCCGGTCGACGACACCGGCTGGATCGTGCTGATGGCCCCCATGACCGTTCTGGTGCTGGTGTTCTCGGTCTACATCAACGGCGCCACCATCGTCGCGGCACGCCGAGAGAACCAGGTGCTCAAGCGCCTACGGACCAGCGAACTCACGACCACCCAACTCGTGGTGTCGATGACGACTCCGCTGGTCGGCCTGGGAATCGTTCAGGTCGGTATCGTCCTTGCCGGAGTGAAGCTGCTCGGTGGCCCGCTCCCGGCCTACCCCGCGGTGATCGCGGCGGCTGCGCTCGCCACCGCGCTGCTGTCCGTCGTGGCAGGTGTCGCCATCGGGTCGATGTCGCCGAACAGCGAACGCGTGCAGTACGCGGTCATGCCGCTGCTGCTGCTCGCCGCGATCGGATCGAACCTGGTGATGGCGCCGGGCGTGGATCCGCAGATGCGCAGCTACCTGCTGTTCGCACCGTTCACGGCCGCCGTCGACCTGGTGGCACGGTCGTCCGCGGTGATGTCGTCTCTGCCGTCCACACCGCTACCGGTGCCTCCCATCGTGTTCGACCTGGCCGTCACCGGGTTCTGGGTTGCCGCGTTCGCGCTGATCGCGGTTGCGACGTGGCGGTGGGAGCCCCGGCGCTGAGGCCCTACTTGCCGAAGTACCCCGAGCCGATCATGAACTCGAACATGTCCTCCATCGATTCCTGCATCGGCCGGTAGGTCACGCCGAGGGCGCGCCGACTCTTGGAGTTGTCGGCGCGCCACGGCACGTCCACGCTGCGGGAGACGAACTTTCGGGACTGGCCGACGAACGGACCGACGAGCCACATCAACGGCTTCGGCAGCGCGCGCGTCGGGAGTGGGTACTTCTTTCCGTACTTCGGGGCCAGCGACTGGCCGAGCTCGAGGATGTTCGTCTCGTGGCCGGACGTGATGTGTCGTCCCTCGGCGTCGGGACGGAATGCGGCGGCGAGGTGCGCGTGGGCGACGTCGCGTACGTCGACGACACCGAACGAGACCTTCGGTGCTCCCACCTTCATCTGTCCGTTGCCCAGACCCTTAACGATGCTGAAGCTCTCGGACGTCGGTCGCGGCGCCAGTCCCGGTCCGATCACCAGCGACGGGTTGATCACCACCAACCGCCACCGAGACTGCGCGTCCGCGATCTCCCACGCCTTCTTCTCGGCGAGCGTCTTGGACAAGCTGTACGGCTCGTAATCGAGTGTGGCGGTGGTGTTCCAGACGTCTTCGGTGATGCGGCCGCCCGGCGCGTCGGCGGTATCTTGCGCGTCGGTGTTGATGGCGGCGACGGAACTGGTCAGCACGACGCGAGTCACGGTCGACGTGCGATCAGCCGACTCCAGCACGGTACGAGTTCCCTCGACCGCCGGGTCCACCAGATCGCGCTGTGCGTCGTCGAAGTCGGAGGTGAACGGTGAGGCGGTGTGGAAGACGACGCTGCAGCCGGCCATAGCGTCGTCGTACGACCCGTCCTTCAGGAGGTCGGCGGCGAAGTACTCGATCGTGCCAGGGGCCGACTCCGCGGCGGCATTCAGATGAGCGAGCTTGTCGGCATTGTGGGGATCGCGGACGGCCGCGTGCACCGTGGCACCCGCCTCGAGCAGATCCTTGATGATCCACCCGGCCACGTAACCGGTGGCGCCGGTGACCAGAATCGGGGACGAGGTGTCGATGGCGAAGTCCATGGCGCGAGTCTAGGCAGCCGCGTCGGGGGCAGCCCGGCCGGTGTCGGTAGAGATTTCCGATGCGTGACGTCGCGAGCGCCGTGAACAGCCGTTCAGGCCGGCCGCATCGTCGCCATGGCCCGGTCGAATTCCCAGAACGCGCGGAGCGAGGCGATGAGCCCGTACTCGTCGACGCGATAGACGAACACACCCTCGGATTCCATGACGTAGCCACCGATCTCGGTAACGATGACGCCGACGTTGGCTACCTCGTTCCCGCACGCGAAAGAGTCTTGGATGTCGAAGCGGAGCGAATCGGTGGCGGCGACGGTCTTGTCGTAGAACGCGGAGATCTCGTCCGTGCCCCGGTGGCCGCGTCCAGTGTCGTCCAACGGCGACACTCCCACCGGGTCTTCGATCAGCGCGTCGCTGCGGAACAACGCCAGCCACTCGTCTTTGTTCTTGGCCGATGCAGCGGCCATCGATCGACGGCCGGCCTCCCGTGCGAGATGGACGTTCGACGGTGCGGTCATTCAGTTCCCCTGCTCCGGCGCGATGTACTTGTCGGCGAACGTCTTCATCGACTCGATCTTGTCGGCCAGCGGGCTGTCGAAACCGTGACCGTCGAAGATCCACGGAACCACGATGGTGTCTGTGACACCCGCGTCGGCCAGTTCTGCGTAGCCCTTCCGTCCGAAGCGATCCACGCACACTGCCTGGATCTCGAAGGGTGTGTCGGTGCGCCCGTACTCTGCGCGCAGCTCTCGCAACCGCTCGATGACCACGGTCAGATCGTCGAATCCGATCATCGCGCTGGTCCATCCATCGCCGATGCGGGCCGCGCGGCGCAGCGCGACATCCGCATGGCCTCCGACATAGATCGGTATCTTCGACCGCGGAGCCGGGCTCATCTGCAACCGGTCGAAATCGTAGAACTCGCCGTGAAACTCGACCATGCCACCGCGGAGCACGAGGTCGAGGACTTCCAGCATCTCATCGACCCTGGCGCCGCGTCGTGCGTAGGATTGGCCGACCCACTCGAATTCTTCGCGGGCCCAGCCGATTCCAATTCCGAAGCCGAACCGATCATCGGTCATCGCTGCGACCGATCCCAGCTGCCGGGCGAGAAGCAACGGATGACGCGATCCGAGTTTGAGGACCTGGGTGTAAAAGCGAATGGTGGTGGTATTGGCCGCCATCGCCGCGGCCGCGACGAACGGATCCACCCAGGGCGTGTCCTGATTCCACATTCGGGACCCGTCAGGGGTGTACGGATAATCCTGGGCCGAATGCTCCATGTAGAAGAGCGAGTCCGGCAGCGCCACGGAAGAGAAACCGCATTCCTCCGCGGCGACTGCGATGTCGCGCAGTTGATCGAGCGGTGTCATGGCGACACCGACGGTGAACTTCACCGACCGCTGCGCTGGACGAAGTGAGCCATACCGATAAGTAGAACAGGTTGCTGTTTGTTTTGTCGAGGGATTCCTCGATGCTTATCGAGCCGGGCAATTCACGACGTGATCACCTCCAGGTCGGCGGTGATATCGCTCGAGAGACAGTGGCGCTGTTGCCGCTACCAGATGCGGACGCGTTGCTCCGGATCCAGGTACAGCGCGTCGTCTGCCGTCACGTCGAACGCCTCGTGGAAGCTGTCCAGGTTACGAATGACACCGTTGCATCGGAACTCGGGCGGCGAATGCGGATCGATGGACAACCGTCGCAGCGCTTCGGCATCGCGGGCTTTGGTTCTCCATACCTGTGCCCAGCCGAAGAACACTCGCTGCAGACCGGTGAGACCGTCGAGCTCCGGCGCTTCGGCTCCGTTCAGCGAGATTCGGTACGCCTCCACCGCGATGGACAGTCCGCCCAGATCGCCGATGTTCTCACCGATGGTGAATTTACCGTTGACGTGATGCCCCGGAAGCGCTTTGGGCTCGAAGGAGTCGTACTGCTCGATCAACGCCGTGGTTCGCTTGCCGAATTCGGTGCGGTCGTTGTCGGTCCACCAGTCGACGAGGTTGCCGTCACCGTCGTACTTCGCGCCCTGGTCGTCGAAACCGTGGCCGATTTCGTGACCGATAACGGCACCGATTCCGCCGTAGTTGGCCGCGTCGTCGGCGTCGGGGTCGAAGAACGGCGGCTGCAGAATCGCTGCAGGAAAGACGATTTCGTTCATCCCGGGGTTGTAGTACGCGTTGACGGTCTGCGGCGTCATGAACCACTCGCCGCGGTCCACCGGGCCGCCCAGCTTGTTCAGGTCGCGTTGGTATTCGGCCTCGTAGCCGCGGCGATAATTACCCACCAGATCGGCCTCGTCGATGGTCAGCGACGAGTAGTCGCGCCAGCTGTCCGGGTAGCCGATCTTCGGGGTGAACTTGTCCAGCTTCGCCAGCGCTGCGGTGCGGGTCTGCGGGCTCATCCACTCGAGGTCGGTGATGTTGCGGCGGTACGCCTCGACGAGATTGGCCACCAATTCCTGCATACGCTCACGGGAATCTGCAGGAAAGTGCCTGTCCACGTAAAGCTTTCCCACGGCTTCGCCGAGGAGATCCTGCACCAGTGACACCCCGCGCTTCCACCGTTCGCGATTGGTCTCGGTGCCCGTCAGCGTGCGGCCGTAGAAGTCGAAGTTCTCGTCGACGATGTCGGAGGTCAGGTACGCCGCGCGTGAATGCAGTACCCGCCACGTAGCCCAGGCCTTCCAGTCCTCGAGACCGCGAGAGGCCCACAGCTCGGCGAACGTGACCAGGAAATCCGGCTGACGAACGACGATCTCGGCGAACTGCTCCACCTCGCCGCCCAGACCGGAGATCCACTCGTCCCAGCCGAACCCGGGGGCATCACCGCGCAGTGCGTCGATGGTGGTCAAGTTGTAGCTCAGATCGGCGTCGCGCCTCTTGACCACGTCCCAGTGCCCTGCGGCCAACGCGATTTCCACGTCGAGAACAGTGGCGGCCGAGTACTCGATACCGGCGAGCGCGAACATCTTCTCGATGTGCGCGAGGTACTTGGCCCTGACGTCGGCGTGCTCGTCCTCGCGGTAGTACGACTCGTCGGGCAAGCCGAGCCCCGACTGCGAGAAATGCACCAGGTAGCGATCGGACTGCTTGGAATCGGTGTCGACATAGTGGCCTACGGCGCCACCGACCCCGGTGCGCTGCAGGCTGCCGAGAACGCGGGCGAGTGCATCACGGTCCGCGGCACCGGCGACTGCGGACAGCTCGGCGTCGATCGGCTCGGTGCCCGCGGCCTCCACGGCGTCCGCGTTCATGAAGCTGCTGTACAGATCGCCGATCTTGGCGGCGTCGGTGCCGGACGCCGGACTCGACGCCGCGGCCTCCTGGATGATGTCGCGCACGTGCTCCTCGGCGCGGTCGTAGAGCGTGCGGAACGCCCCGTCCACCGCGCGATCGGCCGGAATGTCGTACTCGGCGAGCCACTGGCCGTTGACGTGCTCGAACAAATCGTCCTGGGCCCTAGTGGATCTGTCGACGTAGCTCAGGTCGAGGCCGGAACGTCGGGATTCGTCTGCACTGGTGTCGGTCACGACGGCATCGGAGGTCATACCTACATCCTTACACCGGTCGATTCGGAAGATAGGGTGGGTTGGGCCCGGCGCACGTTGACTATCGAGGGATTCGGGGTAGCCCATACTCATGGCCACGGAAGCACACAGCAACGACGATCCCGCTGCCCTCCAGCCCGTGGGCGAGGCCACGCTGACCTCGGCTCTCGGGGGCTGGCTGCCGCAGCAACGGTGGTTCTCCGCCAAGGGTCACACCGTCACCGGAATAGACGTCGTCACCCGCGAGACACTGGCCACCACGGCTGATCTCGTGGTCGAGCACCTACTGGTGAGAGTCGATCTGGACGGTGTGGAGGCCCAGATCTTCCAGGTGCCGGTCGGTATCCGCAGTACTGTCGACGACCAACTGGAACCGTGGGTGATCACCCGATCGGACGGCGGTGTCGTCTTCGACGCTCTTCGCGATCCCGATGCGATCTCCGTCTACTCCGACCTGCTCGCGACGGGCGGCACCGGCGAGGTGAGGTTCTTGGCCATGCCCGGCAGCACCCTGCAGACCGGACTGCGCGGACGGGTTCTCGGGGCCGAGCAGTCCAACACCTCGGTGATTCTGGGCGATCGACACCTGTTGAAAATTTTCCGTCGGGTCACCCTCGGCATCAACCCGGACGTGGAACTGCATCGCGCGCTGGGCCAGGTCGGGTGCGTCAACGTGGCCCCGCTGCGTGGGTGGATGGAGGCGGACATCGACCACACCGAGACCACGCTGGCGATGGCGCAGGACTTCGTGGCCGGGTCCACCGAGGGCTGGACCTCCGCCCTCGAGACGGTGGGAGAAGTTCTCGCTCGGGGCGACGTCGGTGCATCCGACTTCACCGCCGAGTCGCACGAGCTGGGCAAAGCGGTCGCGGCGGTGCACGCAGATCTGGCGTCGGTGTTGGGCACGTCCATCGCCCCGGCCGTGGGTACCACCGCGGACATCTCCGCGCGTGTCGAGTCCGCGCTCCCCGTCATCGCCGAGTTGGAGGAATACCTCCCGCGCATTCAGGCGCTGATCGAGCAGGCTGCGAACTCCGGCGGCATCGACACCCAGCGGATCCACGGCGACCTGCACCTCGGTCAAGTTCTGCGCACGTCGGAGCGTTGGGTACTCATCGACTTCGAGGGCGAGCCGTCCAAGACGTTCGAGGACCGGCGAACACCCGACAGCGTGTTGCGAGACGTGGCCGGCATGATTCGATCCTTCGACTACGCCGCCATGAGCCGCATCGTCGAGATCGAGGACTCCGCCGAACGCGAGCGGCTCGAGCCGATCGCCCGAGAGTGGGTGGAGCGCAACGTCTCCGCCTTCTGCGACGGATACACCGAGGTGTCGGGCACCGATCCGCGTGCCTCGTGGGCCCTGCTGCGTGCCTACGAGCTGGACAAGGCCGTCTACGAGGCTGTCTACGAAGCCCGCAACCGGCCCACCTGGCTCTCCATCCCCCTCCACGCCATCGGTCGTCTCGTTGCCGAGTAACCCCGCCCCGAACCGACTGAAGGGCACCTTCAGTCGATCTAACCGACTGAAGGTGCCCTTCAGTAGATGATGGAGGGCGCTTCGGGGGAGGAAGTGACGGCCGTTCTTCGGGCGGCGGGATGTGTGTTCGCCGAAGACGAGGCGCGGCTGCTGATCGGCGAGGCGCCCGACAATCAGGTGCTTGCCGACTGGATCGGGCGCCGGGTAGAGGGTGAACCACTCGAGTACATCGTCGGGTGGGCGGAGTTTCACGGCATCAGAGTGACGGTTGCCCCCGGCGTATTCGTGCCGCGCAGACGAACCGAGGCGATGGTCGACGCGGCACTGGAACTCCTGGCGCCGGGCGAGGTGCTGCTGGATCTGTGCTGCGGGTCCGGTGCCGTCGCGGCGGCAGTGGTCGAGGTGGCGCCGGCCGTGGCGGTCTACGCGTCGGACATCGATGCGGCCGCTGTGGAATGCGCGCGGCGAAATCTGCCGGGGCGGAGAGTGTTCACGAGCGACGGTTTCGAACAGGTGCCGCGTGAGCTGCGCGGAAACATCGCCGTGATCACCGCCAACACGCCGTACGTCCCGACGTCGGCCGTGGGGACGATGCCCCCGGAGGCGCGGGACTGGGAACCACACGCCACCCTCGACGGGGGCGCAGACGGATTGGACATCCAGCGTCGCATCGCATCGAGCGCGCCGTCGTGGCTCGTGCCGGGTGGGTCCCTGATCGTGGAGACGTCGGAAGCTCAAGCGGAGACCGCGTGCCAGGTGTTCACCGCAGCCGGTCTGACTCCGACGGTGGTTCAGGACGACGAGCGGGACGCCACGATCGTCGTCGGGCGGTCGAGCCGTGCCTGAGTGTCCTCGAG
>JBASAM010000039.1:0-25486 GCA_049650605.1 Rhodococcus sp. (in: high G+C Gram-positive bacteria)
CAGCCGTGGTCGCCGACGCTGCCGTCCGACGCGACGAGCTCGCTCGACGCCGCAGCGATCGCGCGGCGGAACTCGACCGCACACGCGAGCAGGTTCGCGCACTCGCCGCCCGCAGGGCCGAGCTGACCGATGCCGTGCACCGGGACGAGGTGGCCAAGGCGCAGGCGCTGCTGCGGATCGAGCAACTCGAACAAAGTGTGCTAGAGCAGTTCTCCATGGCGCCGGACGATCTGGTCGCCGAATATGGACCCGACGTCACCTTGCCGCCGTCCGATCTCGAGATGGCCGAGTACGAGCAAGCAAAAGAACGTGGTGAGCAGGTTGTGGCCCCGGCGCCGATGCAGTTCGACCGCGCTGAGCAGGAGCGTCGAGCCAAGCGCGCGGAGAAGGACCTCGCGACCCTCGGCAAGGTCAATCCCTTGGCACTCGAGGAGTTCGCCGCGCTCGAGGAGCGCTACAACTTCCTCTCCACCCAACTCGAGGACGTCAAGTCGGCGCGCAAGGATCTCCTGGGCGTCGTCGCGGACGTCGACGCCCGCATCCTCCAGGTGTTCACCGACGCGTATGCGGACGTCGAGCGCGAGTTCGTCGGAGTCTTCGCCAAGTTGTTCCCCGGCGGTGAGGGCCGCCTGGTGCTGACCGACCCGTCGGACATGTTGACCACCGGCATCGAGGTCGAAGCGCGGCCCCCCGGCAAGAAGGTCAAACGTCTGTCCCTGCTGTCCGGCGGAGAGAAGTCGTTGACCGCCGTGGCGATGCTGGTGGCGATCTTCCGCGCCCGGCCGTCTCCCTTCTATGTGATGGACGAGGTCGAGGCCGCACTGGACGACACCAACCTCCGACGCTTGATCGGACTGTTCGAGCAGCTTCGCGAGAAATCGCAACTGATCGTCATCACGCACCAGAAGCCCACCATGGAAGTTGCCGACGCGCTGTACGGGGTGAGCATGCGAGGTGACGGCATCACCACCGTGATTTCTCAGCGGTTGCCTCGTCGCGTAGTCGCCGAATCCGTCGACGAAGCACCGACTACCGACTCGGTCGCATCGCAGATCTGAGTGTCCCCGCCCGGCCCGGGTGCATCGTCGTCCTCCTGACAGGATGGACGGCGTGACTACAGAACTGTGGATCGTCGTAGCGGCCGTTCTGGCGCTTCTCGTCGTCGTGCTCGTGGTCGGTCTGGTGCTGCAGCGTCGCCGCCGCATCTCTCTGGCACGGCCCGACGCCGAGCCGGACACCGAACGCGAGATCGATCGGTCCGGCGGGTACACCGCCGGCACCGGCTTCGACTTCTCCCGGGGGACCAAGGCACCCCCCGCCGAGGTCACCCCTCCGGCCTTCCCGGGACCCACCGACCGGCCTCCGGCCTTCCCGGACCGCACGGACACCGATGATCAGCCCCGTGTCGGAGACGACGCGTCGGTTCCGCGGGATGCGCCCAAGCGGAGCATCACCGACGTCTCTCTTCCTGATCCGGTGTTGGACGAGCCCGCACCTGCTCCGGTGCCCGCAACTCCGGTGCCCGCCATTTCGGAGACCGAGGCCGACGCACCGCAGCCGGGCCCGGTTCTCGACGAGATCGAGCCGACGTCGGGCAGGCTCACGAAACTGCGGGGCCGCCTGTCGCGGTCGCAGAACGCCATGGGCCGCTCGCTGCTCGGTCTGCTGGGCGGTGGTGACCTGGATGAGGACTCGTGGGAAGAAGTAGAGGACACCCTGCTCGTCGCCGATCTGGGTAGCGCGGCGACCGGAGAGATCATGAGCACCTTGCGCGAGCAGATGGCTGCGCGCAACGTGCGGACCGAAGAGGATGCTCGCGCGTTGCTGCGCGAGGTTCTGATCAGTCAGCTCACTCCGTCCTTCGATCGCTCCATCCGTGCGTTGCCGCACGGTGATCGTCCGTCGGTGCTTCTGGTCGTCGGGGTCAACGGAACCGGCAAAACGACCACCACCGGCAAGCTTGCTCGCGTCCTGGTCGCCGACGGTCGACGCGTCGTGCTGGGCGCGGCGGACACCTTTCGGGCTGCGGCGGCCGACCAGCTTCAGACGTGGGCCGAGCGGGTGGGCGCAGAGGTGGTTCGAGGAAAGGAAGGGGCGGACCCCGCCGCTGTCGCGTTCGACGCGGTGAGCCGCGGTATCGCCGACGGAGTAGACGCGGTCCTGATCGACACCGCCGGCCGACTGCATACCAAGACCGGACTGATGGACGAGCTGGGGAAGGTCAAACGGGTGATCGAGAAGAAGGCGCCCGTCGACGACGTTCTCCTCGTACTGGACGCGACCATCGGTCAGAACGGCCTCGCGCAGGCGCGCGTGTTCGCTCAGGTCGTCGATATCACCGGCGTCGTGTTGACCAAACTCGACGGCACGGCGAAGGGTGGAATCGTCTTTCAGGTGCAGCGAGAATTGGGTGTTCCGGTCAAACTCGTCGGTCTCGGTGAGGGTGCGGACGACCTCGCGCCATTCGAACCGGGTGCGTTCGTGGATGCGCTTCTCGGCTGACATTTTCTTCCATCCTGGCGTCCTCCGAAGCTCGAAACCGGCCACCGAACTCGACGTCGGTCGCGGTGCCGATTGGTCGATCACGCGACTTCACAGCGGGCAAACCGGGGGAGAAGTAGCTCTGAAACCTGCCCGAAACACTTTTCGGACATGCGTTCACGTGGGTGAAACACGCCGGTGTCACCGCCGAAACCTTGTGAAACCACTCTTGACCCCGATGGCACACCGACCGGTGAGCACGAGAATGGGAGGGTCCGCGTGAGTCCCGAGGAATTGTTGGCAAACTCCGGCAACGCAGCCTGGATGCTGATGTCAGCATCTCTGGTGCTGTTGATGACACCAGGTCTTGCATTTTTCTATGGCGGCATGTCGCAGCAGAAGTCAGTGCTGAACATGATGATGATGTCGTTCGGCTCCATGGCTGTGGTGTCGATCATCTACGTGCTGTGGGGCTGGTCGATGTCGTACGGCACCCAGGACGTGGGCGGGATCTTCGCCAGCCCGTTCGAGTTCTTCGGTCTCAAGGACTCCATCACCGACCCCGACGGCGAAATCCTCGCCGGCGTATGGGGATATCCCAACGTCATCGACATCGCGTTCCAGGTGACGTTCGCTATTATCACCGTTGCGCTGATCAGCGGTTCGATCGCCGGCCGAGTCAAGTACGGCACCTGGCTCCTGTTCTCGGGCATCTGGGTCACCTTGGCCTACTTCCCGCTGGCACACATGGTGTGGGGCGGCGGACTGCTGTCGGGTTCGGAGAACGGCCTGGCCGCGATGATCTTCGGCACCGAGGACGACGGCGACGGCGGCCTGGTTGCATCGGTCGCGCCGATCGACTTCGCCGGTGGCACCGTCGTGCATATCAATGCCGGTATCGCCGGTCTGGTCCTGGCCATCATCGTCGGTAAGCGGATCGGCTTCGGGCGTACCGCCTTCCGTCCCCACAACCTGCCTTTCGTGATGCTCGGTGCTGCGTTGCTGTGGTTCGGCTGGTTCGGGTTCAATGCCGGATCCGCCTTCGCCGCAGACGGTTTCGCCGGTCTTGCCTGGGTCAACACCACCACTGCCACCTCCGCTGCAATCGGTGGCTGGTTGCTGGTCGAGCGACTGCGCGACGGCCACGCCACCTCGCTGGGTGCGGCCTCGGGCATCGTCGCCGGTCTCGTCGCCATCACTCCGGCGGCCGGTTCGCTCACGCCGATCGGATCGATCTTCCTGGGCGTCATCGCCGGTGTGCTCTCCGCGCTGGCAGTCGGTCTGAAGTTCAAGTTCGGCTACGACGACTCGCTCGACGTCGTGGGTGTGCACTTGGTCGCCGGCCTCTGGGGCACCATCGGAATCGGCTTCTTCGCCTCCGAAACCGGCCTTTTCTACGGCGGCGGCGCACAGCAGCTGGTGATCCAGATCGTGATCGCTCTCGCAGCTCTGGTCTTCACCGGAATCGTGACCGCCGTGATCGCCCTCGCCCTCAAGCCGCTGGGGTGGCGCGTCGACGATGAGGACGAATCCAACGGAATCGACGAGGCCGAGCACGCCGAGACCGCATATGATCTGGCATAACCGGGCAGCCATGAGCACCGACAACTCACCGCGCGCCGACCGGCACCCGAAAACCTGTGAAGGGGACACGCAATGAAGCTGATCACCGCAATCGTCAAGCCGTTCACACTCGAGGACGTCAAGACGGCGCTCGAGCAGGCAGGCGTTCTCGGTATGACCGTGAGTGAAGTGCAAGGGTACGGCCGACAGAAGGGTCACACCGAGGTCTATCGCGGCGCCGAGTACTCCGTGGACTTCGTCCCCAAGGTGCGCGTCGAGGTCGTTGTCGACGACTCTGCCGTGGACAAGGTCGTCGAGGTCATCGTGGAAGCGGCACGTACCGGCAAGATCGGCGACGGCAAGGTGTGGGTGTCTCCCGTGGAGGCCGTCGTGCGTGTTCGCACCGGTGAGCGCGGCCCAGAGGCGCTGTAGTCGTTTCTCCCTGTTCGGCCGCGGATCCGCCTTCTCGCACGGGCGAATCCGCGGCCGAACTGTTTTAGGTGGCACCTGGTGACTTAGTAGAGAGTGGGCCCGACGTGGCAGGTTCCGAAGCAGCAGCCGATCTGGTTCGAGCGCGTACTCAGTTGCTCGGAGGTCAGGGCAAGAATCGCCGTCTCGATGCGACTGCGCTGCGTCAGGCGCTGGTGGATCTGCACGAATTCTGGTTGACCACCAAGGGTTCGGACGTGGGCATCAGGCCGGACAGTGGATTCGCCATCGTGGCGGTGGGTGGTCTCGGCCGACGCGAGATGCTGCCGTTCTCCGATCTGGACCTGGTTCTGCTGCACGACGATCTCGACCCGATGCTCGTCGCAGAGGTCGCGGACCAGCTGTGGTACCCGTTGTGGGACGCCAACATCAAGCTCGATCACAGCGTGCGCACGGTTCCGCAAGCACTGGACGTGGCGTCGCAGGACATGACTGCGGCACTGGGATTGCTCGATGCGCGACATATCGTCGGAGACGCCGAGCTGAGCACGATGTTGATCGACGGGATCAAGCGCCAGTGGCGCATCGGGATCCGAGACCGCTTCGACGAGCTGTACGCGTTGACCCGTACCCGCTGGGGGCGCAGCGGGGAGATCGCACACCGCGCCGAACCCGACCTCAAGAGTGGACGCGGTGGTCTGCGCGATGTGCAGCTACTCGACGCCCTTTCCATCGCCCAGCTGACCGACGCGATGCCGGGCCTGGGGCCGGAATCTCCGGGGGGTGGCTTGGACGTGGCGCACCGCCGAATCCTAGACGTCCGTACCGAACTGCATCGCGTGGCCGGTCGAGCCAGGGATCAACTGCGCGCACAGGATGCCGACGAGATCGCCGCCGCGCTGCGCATCGGCGACCGATTCGATCTGGCCCGCGTGCTGAGCGATTCGGCCAGAACCATCGGGTACTCCACCGATGTCGGTCTTCGTACGGCCGGCAATGCACTTCCGCGCAAAGGCCTGTCGCGGCTACGCCTCGTGCCCGTGCGGCGACCGCTCGACGAGGGCGTCGTCGAACACGCCGGGGAAGTAGTGCTTGCCAGGGATGCTCGCCCGGGTAAGGATCCGGGCCTGATCATGCGGGTCGCTGCGGCCTCGGCGGTCACCGGAATGCCCATGTCCGCGTCGACCCTGGGCAGATTGTCCGACAGCGCCCCAGAACTTCGGGAGCCGTGGCCGAAGGAGGCGCTGAACGATCTGCTGGTGGTGCTCGGCTCCGGGCGTCGTGCCGTGGCGGCCATCGAGGCGCTCGACCGCACCGGGCTGTGGGGGCGGCTGCTTCCCGAATGGGGTGCGGTACGCGATCTTCCGCCGCGTGACGCCGTCCACACGTGGACCGTGGACAGGCACCTGGTGGAAACGGCTTCCTACGCAAGTACTTTGACCACGCGGGTGGCCAGACCCGACTTGTTGGTCCTCGGCGCACTTCTGCACGACATCGGCAAGGGTCGAGGCGGCGACCACAGCATCGTCGGTGCAGACCTGGCCACTCAGATCGGCAAACGTCTGGGACTGTGGCCGTCGGACGTGGTGTTGCTCGAAGCGATGGTCCGCTACCACCTGTTGCTGCCCGACACCGCGACCCGACGCGATCTGGATGATCCTGCGACGGTGCAGCGCGTCGTCGATGCGCTCGGCGGGGACAGTCTTCTGCTGGAGTTGCTGCATGCGCTCGCGGAGGCCGATTCGGTGGCAACCGGTCCGGGAGTCTGGGGTGACTGGAAGTCCTCGCTCATCGGCGAGCTGGTGCGCCGGTGCCGAATGGTCATGGCAGGGGAGTCCCTGCCCACCCCGGATCCGATCGACCCTGTCCTGGCCGCTCGGGCGGCGGACGGCGGCGTCGACATCGACCTACAGCCGTCCGAGAGTCCGCACACCTTCGAGGTGACGGTGACCGCGCCCGACCGCATCGGTCTGTTGTCCAACGCCTCGGGCGTGTTGGCACTGGGTTCGCTGCGCGTGCTGTCGGCCTCGGTGGTCAGTGACACGGGAGTGGCAGTCAATCGATTCGTCGTCACCCCCACCTTCGGTGCGCCGCCGGAGCGGGGGTTGCTACGACAGGATCTGATTCGAGCGCTGGGCGGCGACCTCGATCTCCTCGCTCAGCTCGACGCCAAGGAAGCCGGTGCGAGGTCTGCAGCGGCGGATATCGAACCGGGGCAGCCGGAGGTCTCGGAGGTGCCGCTCTACGCCCAGGCCCCGCCTCGGGTTCTCTGGTTCGACGGGGCGGATGCGGACTCGGTGATCGTGGAAGTACGTGCCGAGGACCGGCTGGGGCTGCTGTGCCGCCTCGCGTCGGTGTTCGAGAAGAACGGCGCGGACGTGCGTTGGGCCAAGGTGACCACGCTCGGCACGTCGGTCATCGACGCCTTCTGTATCGACATGGGACCGTCTGCCGACGGTGGGGCGGGTTCGCGAGAGCAACGCGAAGTTCTCGAGCGTGCTTTGCTCGCGGTCGTTCCGGCGCTACGGCCCAAGGAGGCCGAGTCGGAGGACTGACCCACCCGTTAGGGTGGGCCTGACGGAGAAGTCATCCTCTTTCTCGCGATTTCAGGAGCATCGGTGTTCGAATCACTGTCCGACAGATTGACCGGAAGCCTCAAGGATCTGAGGGGCAAGGGTCGACTTTCCGGTGCCGACATCGATGCCGTGTGCCGTGAGATTCGACTGGCGCTGCTCGATGCCGACGTCGCTCTGCCCGTGGTACGGGCGTTCATCACACGGATCAAGGAACGCGCCAAGGGTGCCGAGGTGTCGGCGGCGCTCAATCCCGCGCAGCAAGTGGTCAAAATCGTCAACGACGAGCTCGTCGGCATTCTGGGCGGGGAGACCCGCCGGGTGGAGTTCGCGAAGAACCCACCGACGGTCATCATGCTCGCCGGCCTGCAGGGCTCGGGTAAGACCACGCTGGCGGGCAAGCTCGCCAAGTGGCTCAAGGATCAGAACCACACGCCACTCCTGGTGGCCTGTGACCTCCAGCGCCCCGGCGCCGTCAGCCAGCTTCAGATCGTCGGTGAGCGTGCAGGTGCGGCAGTGTTCGCTCCGCACCCGGGAACCTCCATCGGCGGTGGGGAGAACGCGTTGGGCGTGACTGCGGCCGATCCGGTCGAGGTTGCCCGCGCCGGTGTCGCAGAGGCCCGAGCGAAGCAGTACGACGTCGTCGTCGTCGACACCGCAGGTCGGCTCGGCATCGACACCGAACTGATGGGTCAGGCCGCGGGTATCCGTGACGCGACGAATCCGGACGAGATTCTGTTCGTACTCGACGCGATGATCGGCCAGGACGCGGTCAGTACGGCTCAGGCGTTCCAGGACGGCGTCGGCTTCACCGGTGTGGTGCTGACCAAGCTCGACGGCGACGCCCGAGGCGGAGCGGCGCTCAGCGTGCGCGAGATCACCGGACGGCCGATCATGTTCGCGTCCACGGGCGAGAAGCTCGAGGACTTCGAGATCTTCCACCCCGACCGGATGGCCAGCCGCATTCTGGGTATGGGCGATCTGCTCAGTCTCATCGAGCAGGCCGAGACCATGTTCGATGCCCAACAGGCCGAAGACACGGCGGCGAAGATCGGGTCGGGACAGCTGACACTCGAGGACTTCCTCGAACAGATGATGGCCATCCGAAAGATGGGCCCCATCGGCAATCTCTTGGGCATGCTCCCCGGCGCAGGGCAGATGAAGGACGCGCTGGCGTCGGTGGACGACAAGCAACTCGACCGGGTCCAGGCGATCATTCGCGGTATGACGCCCGCCGAGCGCGCCGATCCGAAGATGATCAACGCGTCGCGGCGGCTGCGCATCGCGAACGGTTCGGGCGTCAAGGTGTCCGATGTCAATCAGCTGGTCGATCGCTTCTTCGAGGCTCGCAAAATGATGGCGTCGATGGCAGGTCGGATGGGCATGCCGGGTGCGCGAAAGCAGCAGCAGCGCAGCAAGAAAGGCAAGAAGGGAAAGAAGGGCGGGCGCGGCCCCACGCCGCCGAAGGTGCGCGGTGGATTCCCCGGTATGCCGGGTGGAATGCCTGCCGGGATGCCGGATCTGTCCTCGATGCCGAAGGGCCTCGATCAGCTTCCGCCCGGCCTCGAGGGTATCGATCTCTCCCAGCTCAAGCTGCCGAAGAAGTAGACGGGATCATCAGCGTGCGCGTCTCGCCGAATCTGCATTTGCGTGGCGTACTGCTGCCCGGCGAGGCCGAGGTGGACGTCTGGGTGCGCGACGGTCTCGTCTCGCTCGACCCGGTGCCCGGCGCGACCACGGTTGCGTCCGGCGGGTGGATGGTCCCCGGATTGGTCGATGCGCATTGCCACGTGGGGATCAAGTACGGGGGCGGGCACGAGGACTCGGACGGCACCGTGCGGCAGGCGACGGCAGAACGCGAGGTCGGCGCTCTGCTGCTGCGCGACGCCGGGTCGCCCGTGGACACGCGCGAACTCGACGACCACGACGATCTGCCGCGCATCATTCGCGCCGGTCGGCACATCGCGACACCCAAGCGATATATCCCGGGGCTCGCGGTGGACCTGGAGGATCCCGCACAGCTTCCCGAGGCTGTGGCCCAGCAGGCGCGCCTGGGCGACGGATGGGTCAAGTTGGTGGGGGATTGGATAGACCGCGAGGTAGGTGACCTCGCTCCGTTGTGGGACGAGAAGATCCTCCGAGAAGCGATCGATGCTGCCCATCGAGAGGGTGCTCGGGTCACCGCGCACGTGTTCGGGGAGGACGCGCTGCCCGGTCTGATCGACGCCGGTATCGACTGTATCGAGCACGGAACCGGACTGACGGACGAGACCATCGACATGATGGTCGGCCGCGGCACGGCTCTGGTGCCGACGCTGATCAACATCGAGACGTTCCCGTCGATCGCGGATTCGGCCGGCAAGTACCCGCGATACGCCGCGCACATGCGCGACCTGCACGCTCGGGTAGCCGACACGGTTGGCCGCGCCCACGACGCGGGTGTGCCGCTGTACGCGGGCACCGACGCGGGCGGCAGCATCGAGCACGGCCGGGTCGCCGACGAGGTGGCTGCGCTGGTGGGTGTCGGGCTCTCGCCTACCGACGCGCTGGGTGCGGCCAGCTGGGACGCGCGACGGTGGCTCGGACGAGCGGGGGTCGAGCACGGTGCGCCCGCGGATCTGGTCTTCTACTCGGTCGACCCGCGCACCGGCCCCGAGGTGCTCTCGGCACCCGACGTCGTGGTGTTGCGCGGTCGGATCTGGTGAAAGACACGCAGGCCGATTTCCGTCGACCTGCGACGGTCTGGCACACTGAACAGCTGTTCGCCCGTCTTCGGTTCCGTACCGAGCGGCGGTCACAACATCCATCCACCGCAAAACCGGATGCGCATGCCGTGCGCATCGCTGAATTGCGCCGTGACCAGCGGCCGCGTCCTGCGGCCACATCGAAAGAGGCTTAGTTCCACATGGCAGTCAAGATCAAGCTCACCCGTCTCGGCAAGATCCGCAACCCGCAGTACCGCGTCGTCATTGCCGACGCACGTACCCGTCGCGGTGGCCGCGCCATCGAGACCGTCGGCAAGTACCACCCCAAGGAAGAGCCTTCCTTGATCGAGATCGACTCGGATCGCGTGCAGCACTGGCTCAGCGTCGGTGCGCAGCCCACCGAGCCCGTCGAGGCACTGCTCAAGATCACCGGTGACTGGCAGAAGTACAAGGGCCTCCCGGGCGCCGAGGGCACCCTGCGTGTCAAGGAGCCGAAGCCCTCCAAGCTCGATCTGTTCAACGCGGCGCTCGCCGCCGCCGACAACGAGCCGGTGGCAGAGGCCACCACGCCGAAGAAGAAGAAGGCTGCCAAGGCAGACGACGCCGAGAGCGCGCCGGCTGCCGACGAGGCCACCGCCGAGTCCACCGAAAAGTAGGCCCCACCAGATGAGCACCATGGTCGCCGATGCCGTCGAGCACCTCGTCCGCGGCATCGTCTCCAACCCGGACGACGTGCGAGTCGAGATGATCACCGGTCGCCGCGGCCGGACCGTCGAGGTGCACGTTCACCCCGACGATCTGGGCAAGGTCATCGGTCGAGGCGGCCGTACCGCCACCGCGCTCCGCACACTCGTGTCGGGCATCGGTGGCCGCGGCATTCGTGTCGACGTCATCGACACCGACCGCTAGCAGCACGGTAGTGGAGCTGGTCGTCGGCCGTGTGGCCAAGTCTCACGGCATCAAGGGCGAGGTCGTGGTCGAGGTCCGTACCGACGATCCCGACCAGCGCTTCGCCCCCGGATCGGTCCTGCAGGGCCGTTCACGACGCGACAATCAAAGAACCGAATTCACAGTGGAAGCCGCCCGGGATCATTCCGGGCGGCTTCTGCTGCGTCTGAAAGGTATCGACGACCGGGGTGATGCAGACGCGTTGCGCGGCACCCTGTTCGTCGTGGACACTGCCGATCTGCCTCCGTCGGACGATCCGGACGAGTTCTACGACCACGAACTCGAGGGCATGACCGTGCAGTACGCCGACAGTCATGCGTCGGCCGGTCAGGTGATCGGCACCGTCACCGAGGTATTGCATTCGGCCGCGGGCGAATTGCTGTCCATCAAGCCCGCGGACGACACGATCCGACGTGAATTGCTGGTCCCTTTCGTCGCCGCCATCGTCGTATCCGTTTCGCGCGGGGCCTCCGTCGTGGAAATCGATCCGCCCGAAGGGCTGCTGGACGGCGACTGATGCGCATCGACGTTCTGACCATCTTCCCCGAGTACCTGGAGCCCATGCGCACCGCGCTGTTGGGCAGAGCGGTGTCGAACGGCCTCATCACCCTCGGGGTGCACGATCTGCGCGACTGGACTCACGACGTCCACAAGGCAGTGGACGACTCGCCGTACGGCGGTGGTCCCGGCATGGTCATGAAGCCGACCGTATGGGGTGACGCCCTCGATGACGTGTTGAGCGGCGCCGATCCGATCCTGGTCGTCCCGACTCCGGCCGGGGTTCCCTTCACGCAGCGGACGGCCGAGAGATGGTCGAGTGAAAGCCATTTGGTGTTCGCGTGCGGGCGGTACGAAGGCATCGACCAACGAGTCTTCGACGACGCTGCCACCCGGGTTCGCGTCGAGGAGGTCAGCATCGGTGACTACGTGTTGATCGGCGGGGAGGCGGCCGTCCTGGTGATGACCGAGGCGGTCACCCGGCTGCTGCCGGGTGTGTTGGGCAATCAACTCTCGCACCAACAGGATTCGTTCTCGGACGGTTTGCTCGAGGGGCCTTCCTATACCCGGCCCACCACGTGGCGCGGACTGGACGTGCCGCCGGTTCTGTTGTCGGGCAATCACGCTCGGATCGAACAGTGGCGAAAAGAGCAGTCACTGGCGCGCACCGCCGAGCGTCGCCCGGACCTGCTTCCTTGATGTCGGTGCTGGAGATCTCGTTCCCCCCAGCGGCGTCAGGCCACGACGCCGCTGGGGAACAAGATCTTCAGCGCACCCGTCACCGTGGCCCTGGCGTGCTTGGCTCCGTCGTCGTCGTCGACTTCGGTGTTGGGGTTCTCGTCGATGCTGCCGCCGTCGGCGCCGTACCACGGATCTTCGCGGGACAGGACTGCCAGCACGTAACGCTCACCGGCACCGACGAATCCGGTGCTGAGGTGAATCCACCGCCCGTCCACGCAGCACATCCACCCTTGCTTGATCCCGCGGTCCTGCTCCCCGACGAGCGCTCGCGGGATGCCGAAGCTCTGCGGATACCCGTCCGCACCGTCCGGGGTGTACGCCTGTAGATCTCCGACGATGGTTGCTCTGTCGGCGGGGGCGAGACCACCGGTGCCGTCGAGTAACGCGTCGTAATACTGGACCAGGTCCGCCGCGGTGGTCCGGGTGTTCCACCAAATTCCGTCGTCGGACGCCACGGTTGCCGGCAGCCCATATCTCTCCGATACGCGTGCGACCACTCCGGGTCCGCCGGCGGCATCCCACAGGATCTGCGCCGCACTGTCGTCGGACGAGGAGAGCATCGGCGCGATCAGGGCTCGTCCCTCGTCGTCGAGGTCGAACTCCCCTCGCGAGGATCGAAACAACAGATCGTCGGCGATGAAGAGCTTGACCACCGACGCGGTTTCGATGGGATCGCGATCTCCGGCGGCCATGTAGCTGCCGGTTTCCCTGTCGAGGAACGCGACGGAGAGTGTGGCGCCCCGGGCAGCCGCACCGTCGATTGCCTGCTGCAGACGGCCCGCCAGGTTCGGTGCGATCGGCAACTCGGGCGCGGGGAACGGCGGAGCCGGAGGAATCGAGGGGTCCGGCATCGGTGCCGTCGACGCCGTCGAGCACCCCACGAGCGAGACGAGGGTGAGAGTTGCGACCAGCACAGCGACCGCGAATCGTCGCACCAGGGCCGAGAGGGAAGTCATGTCAACCGTTCTGTCGAAGCGTGCGGGCACATCGGACCGCACGACGAGTTCCACGGTACCGGCGCGGTAAGGTCCATCGCCGTGACACCAGCCGTGAAATCCGTCAATCGCCGTATCGCCGAGGAACTGGACGTCGCGGAGGAGCGCGTCCGCGCCGCAGTGGATCTCCTGGACGGAGGCGCGACAGTCCCGTTCATCGCGCGCTACCGCAAGGAAGTCACCGGCACTCTCGACGACACCCAGCTGCGCACCATCGACGAAAGACTGCGCTACCTTCGGGAGCTCGACGAGCGCCGCGACGCGATCCTCGAGTCGATCGCCGGCCAGGGCAAGCTCGACGACGATCTTCGCGATCGAATCGTCGCCGCCGATACCAAGGCTCGACTCGAAGACATCTACCTCCCGTTCAAGCCCAAGCGACGCACCAAGGCTCAGATCGCCCGTGAAGCGGGGCATCAGCCCGTCGCCGACACGCTGCTGCAGAATCCGAGCACCGATCCTGCCTCGTTCACCGAAGAGCAGCTCGCAGGAGCACGCGCGATCCTCGTCGAGGAGTTCGCCGAGGACGCAGACCTGGTCGGATCACTGCGCGATCTGATGTGGACCCGTGGACGCCTCACCGCTGCGGTGCGCAAGGGCAAGGAGACCGAGGGCGCGAAGTTCGCGGACTACTTCGATTTCTCCGAACCCTTCACCTCGGTTCCCTCGCACCGGGTTCTCGCCGCGCTACGTGGGGAGAAGGAAGAAGTTCTCTCGCTCACGATGGACCCCGAACCGTCGTCCGAGGAGCCCACGCCGGGCGTGCCGTCGGTCTACGAAGGGCGGATCGCGTCTCGGTTCGACGTCGCCGATCGCGGCCGCCGCGCCGACCGCTGGCTGCTGGACACCGTCCGGTGGGCGTGGCGAACCAAATTGCTGGTCAGCATCGGCATCGATACTCGAATGCGGCTCAGGCAGGCCGCAGAGGAGCGCGCTGTCGACGTGTTCGCCTCCAACCTCGAGGATCTGCTGCTGGCCGCACCCGCTGGGAGCCGCACCACCATGGGCTTGGACCCGGGCTTCCGAACCGGCACCAAGGTGGCGGTGGTCGATCCGACGGGCAAGGTGCTGGCCTACGACACGATCTATCCGCACAAGCCTCAGGGCAAATGGAACGACGCCATCACCACGCTCGCCGCCATGGCTGCGAAGTACGACGTCGATCTCATCGCCATCGGCAACGGCACCGCATCTCGTGAGACCGACGCCCTGGCGGCCGAGTTGATCTCGTCGTACCCGGACGCGACATTGACGCGGGCCATGGTGTCCGAGGCCGGGGCATCGGTGTACTCGGCCTCGGCGTACGGCTCGCGCGAGCTGCCGGACCTGGACGTGTCCATCCGCGGCGCGGTCTCGATCGCACGTCGGCTGCAAGATCCGCTGGCCGAACTGGTCAAGATCGACCCCAAGTCGATCGGTGTCGGGCAGTACCAACACGACGTCTCCGAATCGATGCTCGCGCGTTCGCTCGGTGCCGTCGTGGAGGACGCGGTCAATGCGGTGGGCGTCGACGTCAATACCGCCTCCGTTCCGCTGCTTGCGCGCGTGTCCGGCGTCGCCACCTCGCTGGCGGAGTCGATCGTCTCGCACCGTGACCAGCACGGCCCGTTCCGTTCGAGGTCGGCGTTGCTCGAGGTTCCGCGGCTCGGCCCCAAGGCCTTCGAACAGTGCGCCGGGTTCCTCCGCATCACCGACGGCGACGATCCCTTGGATCGCTCCAGCGTGCACCCCGAGGCCTACCCGGTGGTGCGGCGCATCGTCGACAAGGCCGGGGTGGGAATGCGCGAGATCATCGGAAACGACCGGGTCCTGCGTTCGCTGCGTGCGCAAGACTTCGTCGACGACCGCTTCGGTCTTCCCACGATCTCCGACATCCTGACCGAGTTGGAAAAGCCCGGTCGTGACCCCCGACCGGAATTCGCGACGGCGACGTTCGCCGCCGGTGTGGAGAAGGTGGCAGACCTCGAACCGGGAATGGTGCTCGAGGGTGTCGTGACCAATGTCGCGGCGTTCGGAGCATTCGTGGACGTGGGAGTGCACCAGGACGGGCTGGTTCACGTCTCCGCGATGTCGGACCGCTTCGTCAAGGACCCGCACGACGTGGTCAAGTCCGGGCAGGTGGTCCGGGTCAAGGTGATGGAGGTCGACCTTCCACGCCAGCGCATCGGTCTCTCGCTCCGCCTCGACGATCAGGTGGGCGGCGGAAAGTCGGAGGAGGGCGACGGAAAGTCGGGGGAGGGCAACAGGGGCGCGGGAGCGGGCCGTCCTGCTCGCGGTGGAAAGCGTCCCGGCGGCCAGCAGTCTCGGGGTGGCCGTACCGGATCCGGTGACGGTGCGGGCTCTCGTCAGGGTTCGGCGCCTTCCTCGACTTCAGCGGGCGGATCCATGGCCGATGCGCTGCGAAAAGCCGGTTTCGGAAAGTAGCCGAGCACGTCCGGCGGGTCGATAGACTTCTCTGCTCGGGGGAAAGGCGCGAGAGAGCGAGCCCATGCACCGGTGGCTGCAACACTTGTCGGAACAGGGACGGATTCCGCTGCTGTTCTTCCTCGTTGGGTTCGTGGCCGGTTTCCTGTTCATCCGGTTCAGCGTGCGCATGATCCGAGCGCAGGTGTCCTGGTGGCCCGGCAACGTGACCCCGGGCGGCCACCATGTGCACCACGTCGTCTTCGGCGTGGTCGCCATGATGGTCTCCGGCGTCGGGACCATCACCGTGTTCGTGGACGGAACGCAAACCACCGGGGCGGTGCTGGCGACGATCTTCGGGATCGGCTCCGCATTGGTGCTCGACGAATTCGCGCTGATCTTTTACCTCGAAGACGTGTACTGGGCGGAACAGGGGCGCACCTCGGTGGACGCGGTGTTCGTGGCGGTGGCGGCGACAGTGCTGCTGCTGTTCGGATTCACGCCGCTGGAGTTGTTCGACGTGGAGGCATTCCGGGAATACCCCGACATCGCGATCCGGTCCGTCGTCGTCGTGGTGGCCGTGATCAACCTGCTGCTGGCGGCGATCGTTCTGGCGAAAGGCAAGATCTGGACCGGCTTGGTCGGCCTGTTCTTTTTTCCGCTCTTGCTGATCGGAGCCATCCGGTTGAGTCGGCCGGGTGCGCCCTGGGCGCGCTGGCGCTACACCCGCCGACCCAAGCGCATGGACAAAGCGCTTCGTCGAGAGCGCACCCTGCGACGCCCGGTGGTGCGCGCGAAGGTCTGGCTGCAGAATGTCATCGCCGGAACCCCCGACATCGACCACATCCTCGTTGCCGCCGAGGACGAACTCGATCGGACGGTCGTTCCTGCGCCGGCGCCTGCGCCGTCGCCTCGCCGAACGGAACGCGAGTCCGTCGAGGTGTCCTGACCGATTTCACCGTGGGGTGCTCCGTCTGGCACACTCGTGGGGTTGCCCGACGCCGGGCGTGCCATCGTGCATGCCCGAGGTAGGACCGACACCTATTCGGAGTACGAACCAGTCGAGCGTCGAGGGGCATCCGCCTATCGACAGCCGCTCGGGTCCTCTGCTCGAGATTTCGTCACAGCAAGGATGAACCATGAACACCCTGGATTTCCTGGACAACCAGTCGCTGCGCAGCGACATCCCCGAGTTCCGCCCGGGCGACACCCTGAACGTGCACGTGAAGGTCATCGAGGGCTCGAAGGAGCGCGTGCAGATCTTCAAGGGCGTCGTCATTCGGCGTCAGGGCGGCGGCATTCGCGAGACCTTCACGGTCCGCAAGGTCTCCTTCGGAGTCGGCGTGGAGCGTACGTTCCCCGTCCACACCCCGAACATCGCCCAGATCGAGGTGGTTACTCGCGGAGACGTGCGTCGCGCCAAGCTGTACTACTTGCGCGAGCTGCGCGGCAAGAAGGCCAAGATCAAGGAAAAGCGCTGATCTTCGCCAACGCTCACCGTTCGGCCGGATCCCCGAGAGTTGTTCTCGGGTGTCCGGCCGTTCTGCTGTCTGCCCCTCCGGTTAATCTTCCAGGGTGACGGACGAGCGCGCAGACAACAGCAACGGCGACGCTCGACAGACCGGCGCCGGGCAAACCGACGCTGGGCAGCAGAAGAAGCCACGCTCCTTCTGGCGCGAGCTTCCCATCCTCATCCTCGTCGCGCTGGTATTGAGCTTCCTGCTGCAGACGTTCGTGGCCAGGGTGTACCTGATCCCGTCCGAGTCGATGGAACCCACGTTGCATGGCTGCAACGGATGCACGGGCGACCGCATCGTGGTGGAAAAGATCTCGTACCGCTTCGGTGATCCGCAGCCTGGCGACGTGATCGTCTTCCGAGGTCCCACGTCGTGGGACGGCGACTACGTCTCCACCAGGTCCTCGAACGTGGTGGTGCGCGGTGCGCAGGAGTTGGGTTCGCTCGTCGGTTTGGTTGCGCCGGACGAGAACGATCTGGTCAAGCGCGTCGTGGCCACCGGCGGCCAGACCGTCGAATGCTGCGACGATCAGGGCCGGGTTCTGGTGGACGGCAAACCGCTGACCGAGCCGTACATCACCATGGACTTCGAGTTCGTGCCCGGTTCTCTGACGTGCGACACGCCGATCAGGTCCGGTCGGTGCTTCGGGCCGGTCACCGTGCCTGAGGGCAACGTGTGGGTGATGGGTGACAATCGAAGCAACTCCGCGGACTCGCGCTACCACGTCGGCGACGAACTGCAGGGCACCATACCGTCGGACAACGTGATCGGGCAAGCACGGGTGATCGTTCTGCCGCCCGGCCGATGGGGCCTTCTCGACTCTCCGGACATCCAGGGTCAGTGACCTCCCGGCCCGCACCCGTGCGGCTGTCACGGACGTCCTGGCCACCGCGTGCGGTCATTCGTCGTGCGGCAGGTATGCGCACCATGGAGTCGGCATTGGTGCGGTGCCGGCTGGGCCCGGTAGCCGGGGTCGACGAGGCCGGCCGCGGCGCCTGCGCCGGTCCGCTCGTCGTCGCAGCCTGCGTGCTCGGTGATCGGGCGCATACGTCCCTCGACGTTCTCGACGATTCCAAGAAGCTCAGCGAGAAGACGCGGGAGTCGTTGTTTCCGAAAGTGATTCGATGGGCGACGGCGTACTCCATCGTGACTGTCGCGGCCGAGGAGATCGACCGTATTGGTATCCACGTAGCCAACATCGAGGGTATGCGACGCGCCGTGGCAGGGCTGTCGGTCGATCCGGGTTACGTCCTCACCGACGGCTTCCGTGTCCCCGGCCTGCCGGCACCGTCGCTTCCGGTGATCGGGGGAGATGCAACGGCGGCGTGTATCGCTGCCGCCAGCGTCCTGGCCAAGGTGCATCGCGACCGGATCATGTGCGTGATGGACCAGCAGATTCCCGGGTACGGTTTCTCGATCCACAAGGGCTACAACACGACCGTGCACACCGACGCGCTCGCCAGGCTCGGCCCCAGCGCCGAGCACCGTCGTTCATGGGCGAATGTCGCGTGCCTCACCGCTGCCGACGAGCCCGCACGCTCGTCGACGCAGGCGGGCCGCGCGACCGTTGGGGCCGAGTGACGAAGGACGGGCTCCATGCGAGATGATGACGACATGAGTGCCGAGGATCTCGAGAAGTACGAAACCGAGATGGAACTGTCGCTGTACCGGGAGTACCGCGACATTGTCGGCCAGTTCACCTATGTGGTGGAGACGGAGCGCCGGTTCTACCTGGCCAATTCGGTGGAGATGATTCCGCGCAACGCCGACGGTGAAATCTACTTCGAAGTACGGATGTCCGATGCGTGGGTGTGGGACATGTACCGACCGGCACGCTTCGTCAAGCACGTTCGCGTCATCACCTTCAAGGACGTCAACATCGAAGAACTCGACAAGCCGGATCTGCGTCTACCCGAGTAGTCGGGGTTTGCGCGGTTGAACGGGATGTGCGTCAGGGTTCGACGATTCGCGCGTTGAGGTGCCACCCCTCGTAGCCGTCGTCGACGCCGCGCCCGTGATCGTGTTCGATGCTCGCGCGCGGAATGGACAACATTCTGGCCGTCCGTACGGCCCATCGATAGTCCCCGCGTCCGACCTCACGAGTCGACGTCCGACCCTGCGCATCCGTCGTCGTCCACATCAGCGCGTACGGGTGACCGGGCCGCGCGTCCTGCGGCGCGCGACGGAACACGAACTCGCTGTCCGGCTCCGACGACCCCACTATTGCGTCCCCCGCACTGCTCATTACCTGATCATCGCAAACACGGGTCCCCGCCGCCGGGCAACGGCCAGTTCCGCGCGCGGCGAATCCATCCACAGCCCGCCTCGTACTCCCCGGGTTTTCCTGCCGTGCAGGTCGATCAGGGGGGTCCTCCGCCTGCGCCCGTCACAGTCGTGACCGACGTGTCGTGTGCTCAGTCCGAGCACCGGCGTCGACGGGGGAGACATGGCGGCAAGCGCAGAGTTGGGGCGTTCAGGAGAGGACGCGGCGGCAGACTATCTGACCACGGCGGGACTGCAGATCATCGTACGAAACTGGCGATGTCGATACGGCGAGGTTGACATCATCGCCGCCGACGGAGACACGATCGTCTTCGTGGAGGTCAAGACGCGGTCGGGCCGCGGTTTCGGCACCCCGGCGGAAGCAGTCACGCCGGTGAAGGCGCAGCGTATCCACAGGCTCGCGGGGGTGTGGCTGGCCGAGCAACGCGGTCCGTGGGTGCCGGTGCGCTTCGACGTCGTCGAGGTGATCATCGCGCACGGTGAGGGACCGCGTCTGACTCATCTGAGCGGGGCTTTCTGATGGCGCTCGGGCGGACGTACTCGGTGGCGGTCACCGGTATCGACGGCGTGGTCGTCGAGATCGAAGCGGATGTCGGACGAGGATTGCCGGGCGTGCACGTTGTCGGATTACCCGATGCGGCGCTGCAGGAGTCGCGGGACCGAGTTCGCGCGGCAGTGAACAACTCCGGTCAGGTGTGGCCGATGTCGAAAGTGGTCCTCGCGCTGTCTCCGGCCACCCTGCCCAAAGTCGGGTCGGTGTACGACCTCGCGCTGGCGTGCGCGGTTCTCGGTGCAGCGCGGGTGGTGCCGTCGACGCTGTTGTCGACCACGGTTCTGCTGGGCGAGCTGGCGTTGGACGGCCGCATCAGAAGCGTTCGGGGAGTGCTGCCGGCCGTGCTCGCAGCGCGCGGAGCGGGATGGGTTCGGGTCGTCGTGCCCACTAGCAGTCTGAACGAGGCCGGCCTGGTCGGCGGCGTCGAGGTGCTCGGGGCGTCCCATCTGACGGAGGTGGTCGACTGGCTGTCCGGCCGAACGTCACTGACGGAACCGCAACCGGCCCTTGCCCAGTCCCCGGTGCACCTCGGGGATCTGGCCGATGTCGTCGGCCAGCCCGAGGCCAGGTGGGCCGTGGAAGTCGCTGCGGCCGGGGCGCATCACCTGATGCTCACCGGCCCACCGGGTATCGGCAAGACCATGCTGGCCTGCCGACTTCCCGGACTGCTACCGCCGCTCACCGAGAGCCAGTCGCTCGAGGTTACGGCCGTGCATTCGGTGGCTGGGACATTGCCGTCCCAGTTCCCGTTGGTGACCACAGCGCCATTCATCGCTCCTCACCACACCAGCTCGGTCACGGCGCTGGTAGGCGGTGGAAGCGGGATGGCCAAACCCGGGGCAGTCAGTCGTGCACACCACGGGGTGCTCTTTCTCGACGAATGCGCCGAGATGTCGGTTCGTGTCCTCGAGGCGCTGCGCACACCGCTCGAAGACGGGGAGGTGCGCATCGCGCGACGCGACGGCGTCGCGCGGTACCCGGCTCGGTTCCAGTTGGTACTTGCTGCGAATCCGTGTCCGTGCGCTTCGCCTCGCACCGCGGACTGCGTCTGCGCTCCCACGGCGCGACGCCGGTACCTGGGCAAGCTGTCGGGCCCACTTCTCGATCGCGTCGACCTGCGGTTGTCGATGCAACCCGCCGCGACGGGGATGTTGACCGACGAGCTGGGAGAGAGCACAGAGGTAGTCCGAGAACGGGTAGCGGCAGCCAGAGAGGCGGCCACCGAGAGATGGCGGGAGTTCGGCTGGCACACCAACGCCGAAGTGCCGGGCTCGGCTCTACGTCAGCAGTTCCGACTGAGTCGCGACGCACTGACACCCATCGAGCGGGCGCTGCGGCGCGGAGCCGTGACTGCTCGAGGTGCCGACAGGATCCTGCGGCTGGCATGGACTTTGGGAGACCTGGAAGGGCGAGCCGCGCCGGGTCCCGAGTGCGTTGCGGCGGCCATGACTTTTCGAGAGCAGGGCGTATGAACGCGGGGCGCGAGCAGGGGAGCGGAATGAGCGAGTCGACAGATCCGGAACGCGTGGCGTGGGCGTACGTGTCCACCGTCGCGCAGGGCCCTTCCCGCGCGATCGAGGAATTGATCGCGTCCCGAGGAGTCGTGGACGCCGCGGCGTCGATGCGTATCGGAGACGTTCCGAAACCGGTGTGGAACCGCATATCTGCACGGGCACATCTCGACACGGCGCAACAGAATCTGGACGCGGTCGCGAGTGTGGGCGGTCGACTGGTGGTGCCGTCGGACGACGAGTGGCCGGCCTGGCGGTTCCTGGGTTACGAAAATCGGGGTTACGAAAATCGGGGTTACGAAAATCGGGGCTATGCCGGCCCGAACTTGGACACCAAGGACAGTGGCGGTCCGCTCGCGTTGTGGGTGGTGGGATCTGCGCCCGTCCGGGAGTTGGCCGACCGAGCCGTGGCGGTGGTGGGGACCAGAGCGGCGACCAGCTACGGCGAACACGTCACCGCCGAAATCGCGGGCGATCTTGCCGTGGACGGTTGGACCGTGGTCTCGGGTGGGGCATACGGCATCGACGGCGCAGCGCACCGTGCAGCACTCGGGGTGGGTGGCCGGACCGTCGCGGTGCTCGCATGCGGAGTGGATCGGGCGTATCCAGCCGGACACGCACGGCTACTGCGACAGATTGCGGACTCGGGTGCGGTCATCAGCGAGTACGCCCCGGGAACCATGCCGGCCCGCTACCGCTTCCTGGCTCGGAACCGAGTGGTGGCAGCGCTGTCGGACGGCGTGGTGATCGTGGAGGCAGGGTGGCGCAGCGGGGCGCGGAACACGGCGTCGTGGGCGCGGTCGCTGGGCCGCCCGGTGATGGCCGTTCCGGGGCCGGTGACATCTGCATCCTCCACCGGATGTCACCGCATGATCAGGGAGAACGAAGCCCGATTGGTCACCGGCGCGCGGGACGTAGCCGCGGAGGTCGGTCTGATGGGAACGGGTGCCGACGACGACGACGTACAGGATTCTTTGTTCGGGAAAGACGTGGACCGTCTCCCGGCCACTCCCGCTCGCGTCCTGGACGCGTTCCCGGCCTCGGGGGCACGCAGTGTGCAGGAACTGTCCGTGGACTCCGGAGTGCCGGTGTCGGCCGTCCGCTCAGCGCTGGTGGTCCTCGAGATCGAGGGGCACGCCCGCCGTGACGAGACGGGCTGGTTCCGTGTCCAGCGAGTCTGACGAGACCAGATCCGGGTCTGACGAGAGCAGATCGTGGGCGCGCAGCGAGGTTCCCGGGAGTATCGATTCGCGCAGATCCGGCCGGGTATCAGTCAGAATCCAGGCGCACAGTGCTGCCAGTTGTGCCGAGATCAGGGGGGGTACGGCGTCGCCGATGTGGCGGTACATGTTCGACAGAGATTTGCCCCGAAACACATAGTCATCGGGAAAACCGTTGAGCAGGGCAAGTTCCCGTACCGTGCACAGTCGATCTTGTTCGGGATGGGTGTAGCGGCCGTTTCCGAAGTGTGCGCATTCGCGTTTGATGGTCGGCGCGGGGCGGTCCCACCACATCCGGCCGTAGACGTCGGGGTGGGATCCGAGGCGCCCCGCGTCGGCGAGTCGGCGCATCGCTGGAGTCAGATGCTCGTCACCGGTCGGCCCTGCGCGCAGGTCGCGCCAGGACCCGCCGTCGTGGGGAAGCGCGCGGAGGCGGCGATAGGTCGAATCACGACCGATGCTGGGGGAGACGTGCATCGAGTCGTCCGCCGAAGTGTCGCCCGCTCGGAGACGGGTGAGATGACCTATCGCTCTGCGGACCGTGATGGCCGCGGGGTCGACTCCTATGCCAGACCACAGGTCGGACATCGTGTGCATCGGGTGGTCACGCCGCACGGCGATGACAAGCGATCGCTCGCGGCGCTGCGGCAAGCCGAACTCGGTGAGCATGTGCACCGACGCGTCGACGTCGTACCCCAGCCGGTCCAACCGAATGGTCAACTCGTTCAGGTGGCCGGAGAAGTTTCCGGCGACCAATTCGCGGGCATTCTCCATGACGAGGACGGTTGGATCGAGAGCAGCAACTGCGTCGGCGACCCGAGTCACGAGAGAGTTTCTCGGATCGTCGCTGATGTGGTTTTGCGGATTGGCACGAGAGAATCCTGTGCAGGGTGGGCAGGCGCTCAGCACATCGAGCGTTCGGCCGCGCAACTGCGCTTCGAAAAGCGCGGATAATTCGACGCCCGAAACGGACATCAGATCAACCGCATGCGGACTGATACCGATATTGTCCGCATAGGACGAGTTGCATTCGAGCGATCCCCTGGCGCTGCTCGGCTTTCCCAACTGCGCGTCGACTGCGCCGACCACCTCGAACTCACCGTGTCGTGCGAAGCCGCACGACATTCCGCCTGCTCCGCTGAACAGATCGGCGAACGTCCACGAACTGCTCGGTTTCGTTTGGTAACGACGAATTGCCGTCGACTTCATCGGCTGGGCCAGTGGGTCATGATTGTCTTTCGTAAGTTGCCGGTCGCAGACGTTCGCGACACACGCCAGGTTGGCCCATCCAGCCTACCGATGGTTCCGAATACGGTTTCGCAGGACTGCCGATTGGTTATGACTAACTGCGTCGATCGTGGTGTTGCACTGCGGCCGACACTTCGGCACCGATTCATTCGCAGGGGCGCCGCTATCGATAGTCGGACTGTTATATTGACGGCAATATCTTTGGAACAAAACGAGGAGCATTCGACAATGGCACGACGCACTACAGTTCAAATGATCGACGATGTCGACGGCTCACTGATCAAGGACGGCCAAGGGGAATCGGTCGAATTCTCGGTCGGCGGCGTCTCTTATTCCATCGACCTCAATACCAAGCATGCCAACGAGCTGTTCGATCAATTTGCTTACTGGATCGAGCACGCGGAGAAGGTGGGAGGCCGCAAGTCGCGCCGCACCTCGTCCTCGTCTGTGGGCAAAGGTCGCCAGAACTTGCAGGAGGTGCGCGCGTGGGCCAAGGACAACGGCTTCGAGGTGAGTACGCGCGGACGTATCAGCCAGGAGATTCAGGACGCCTACGACGCTGCTCACTGACGTTTCGGTGATCGGCCCGCGATTCGTTCACAGGAATTTAGGGTAGGCTAACTCCAGCCGACACACTGTCGGCACGATCGTTCGATCCTCCTGTCGGCCGTCCTCGTGTTGGACGGATCTTCGATGCGGTGGACGGACGCGGCATCGATGGAGGTACCCGTGGGGCGACGCACGACGACGCTGACCGTGATTCGAACCGAACGTCGAACGGATCACATGGTGCGCGTGGTCCTGGGCGGCAACGGGTTCGACGAGTTCGAGCCCTCGACGTTCACCGACAGCTACGTGAAGCTGCACTTCGGTGACCCCGAACAACCCATTCTGCGGACGTACACGGTGAGCGAAGTGAACCTGCAGACGCGAGAAATCTCCATCGATTTCGTAGTGCACGGGGACGAGGGTGTGGCAGGTCCGTGGGCCATGCGGGCATCGCCGGGGGATCGACTCTCGTTCTTCGGGCCGAGTGGCGCCTACGCACCGCGGGCGGACGCGGATTGGCATGTGCTCGCCGGCGACGAGACCGCCCTGCCCGCCATTGCGGCCGCACTCCGAGCCGTGCCGGACAGTGTTCCCATACGCGTCATAGTGGAATGCGCGGACCCCAACGACCGAGTGGATCTGCCCGCTCCGGCGCAAGCGGACGTGCGGTGGGTTTTCCGATCGGGTTCGGACGTCGTCGGTGAAAGCCCGCTGGCACGCGCGGTCCGCGAGATCGAATGGCTACCGGGGCAGGTACACGTCTTCGTGCACGGCGAGGCGAACGCGGTGATGCACGAGATTCGCCCCTATGTCCGAAAAGAGCGTGGCGTTGCGGCCGAGTGGGCGTCGATCTCGGGATACTGGCGACGTGGTCGCACCGAGGAAGGGTTCCGGACGTGGAAGCGTGAGCTCCAAGTCAGCGAATCCTGACGCGTATGCGGCGTTGCTCGCCCGGTTCGCCGACCATCTGTCCTTGCAGCGCAACCGTTCCGACCACACGGTGCGTGCCTACGTTGCGGACTCCGCTGCCTTGCTCGAGTACTGCGACCCGGACATCGGTGACGGAGACCGGGAATGCGCGGCACTCGAGTCGGTGGTGACGTTGACAGCGCTGAGGTCCTGGCTGGCGTCCATGGCGGCCGCCGGTTCGTCGCGATCGACCCTCGCACGTCGTGCCAGTTCGGCCCGCACGTTCACCGCATGGCTCTGCTCCGTCGACATGTTGTCCGCAGACCCGGCAGCCCGGCTGGCTGCGCCGCCCGCCCGCCG
>JBASAM010000040.1:0-16117 GCA_049650605.1 Rhodococcus sp. (in: high G+C Gram-positive bacteria)
CACCACCACACGGCCCGCTCCGACCACCACCACTGTTGCCCCTGCGCCGCCTCCTGCCGCTGTCGCTCCTCAGCCGACGGCGCAATACGTGCCGCCGTACGTGGCACCGGCCCCGCCGCCGCCGCCGCCCACCATCCCCGGTTTGCCCGGAGTGGTGATTCCGCCGGGGATTCAGATCCCGCCGGGACTGATCCCCGGTCTGTGACGTGAGCTGTCCACTGTTTGGTTTCTTTGTAGGTCGAAAACAAACCAAAAGTTGCTAACGTGGTAGTGTCTCCGTTGTTCGGTTTCTTCACGAAATAGCTGCGCCGCGGGGCGCGTCGGCATTGATTCGTACCTGAGGCGGTGTCTTGCGTGACCAGTGTTGATGAACGACGCTCTGTCGAAGGCCTGTACGGCTCTCGACCCGGCTTGGCCGAAGACCGTCGTGCGGCTGGTGAGGTAACGGCTCGCGTCCAGACACGGTCGCGTAACCAATGGCGTGCCAACTACCGCCTGCGGGTCAGCATCACCGATGCGGTGATGATCGTGCTTGCTGTCATTTTGGCGCACGTCATCCGGTTCGGTGAGAGCCCGGATCCGGAGAGTTCGAGTCTGCAGGGTTCCGCGATGTCGATCGGCGTCAGCTACGTCACGGTGTCGTTGTGCCTGGTCGCCGGATGGATGGCGTTCCTCTCGATCTACGGTGCACGCTCGATTCAGGTGGTCGGCACCGGCGTGGAGGAATACCGCCGGATCATCTCGGCCACGATGCGCATGTTCGGTGTGGTCGCCATCTTCGCACTGCTCTTCCGCGTCGACTTCGCCCGCGGATACCTCGCCATCGCGCTGCCGTTCGGCCTGTTGGGACTGATCGTCGGCCGCGTCTACTGGCGTGCGTGGGCGCGTCGACGCAAGGCGTCGGGCACCTTCACCACGTCGGTGTTGGTCATCGGTTCGCATCGGGCCGCCACCGCGATGGCCGCATCGTTCGAACGAGACAACGCCAGCGGATGCCAAGTTGTCGGAGCGTGTGTCCCCGGTTATGCCGGCATGGGATCGCTGGACGTCAATGGTCACGCAATTCCGATCATGGGAGACGAGCACGATGTCATCCAGGCGATGACTTCCACCGGTGCAGACATCGTCGCCGTGACGGCCACCGAGCACATGGGTGCCGAGGGTATGAAGCGGCTCCTGTGGGAACTCGACCCGTACGGCGTCGACCTCGTGGTTGCTCCCGGTGTCGCAGACATCGCCGGCCCCAGGCTGACCCTCCAGCCCGTCGCGGATCTTCCTCTGCTGCACGTGGAGAAGCCCCGCTACCAAGGTGCTACCCGCTTCGTGAAGACGACGTTCGACATGTGCTTCGCAGCGCTTGCCCTGCTCGCCATTTCACCGGTGCTGCTGGCAGTCGCGCTTGCCGTCAAGATCGACACCCGCGGCCCCATCTTCTACCGGTCCGAGCGAATGGGTCTGGACGGCAACCCTTTCCAGATGATCAAGTTCCGCACGATGATCGTCGACGCCGACAAGCACGTGGCGGCGCTGCTGAGCCAGAACGAGAGCGAAGGCGGCGTGCTGTTCAAGATGCGGGAGGACCCCCGAGTCACTCGCGTCGGCCGCGTCCTGCGGCGGTTCAGCCTCGACGAGCTCCCTCAGTTCGTCAACGTGTTGCGGCGCGAGATGAGTGTCGTCGGTCCTCGGCCGCCGCTGCGTCGTGAAGTGGAGACCTACGACGGCAACGTTCGTCGTCGCCTGTTGGTTCGCCCCGGAGTCACCGGCCTGTGGCAGGTCAGCGGCCGGTCCGACCTGACGTGGGAAGAGTCGGTGCGCCTGGACCTGTCGTACGTGGAGAACTGGTCCATGACGCAGGACATGCTCATCATCGCCAAGACCCTGCGCGCCGTGGTCGGCAGCGAAGGCGCGTACTGACACCGAAGTTCACCGACTGAGCGGTGTGCGCACGGGTTCCAGCCCGGCGCACACCGCTCAGCCCGTTGTAGGGGGTGCTCAGTACGCGAAACCTGTGCGGCTCAGCACTCTTCGAAGAACGCTTTGGTGAATCCGGCGGTCTGATAGACGTACTGCCACGTCCACGCCCACCAGGGAATCTCGGTAGGGCTGGCAAGCACGGTCATGTTGCCGTCCCAGCACTTGTTCAGGATGTAGCGGCTGCGTGACACGTGCGGCCGGAAGGTCACCACCAGAACGTGCTGCCAGTTCTGCTCCTCCGCGAGCGCGCGAATTTCACGGCCTTCGCCGCGCGTGGTGGACGGATCGGGAACGAAGCACGTCACCGTGAAGTCGTAGGTGCCGTTGCACAGGTTGGTCATGTACTCGCCGTCCGAGTACGGCCCGACACCTCTGCCGGTGTACGGATCGGAGAACACCACCTGCGGGGCGTAACCCTGCTCGGCAAGCCCGAGCGCGTACTCCTCGCGGCCGTCGTGATCACCGCCCAGAACGACGATGGCATCGGCTTGGCTGGGCTGCTCCATCTGCGGACTGACGTAGGGCTTCCAGCCGATCGCAGCGCCGGCGGCAACCGTGCCGACCAGACCGAGTCCGATGCGTTTACGGCGCCGTGATCGGCGTTCGGTCTTGTCCTTCTGGAACACGGACACAGTCTACGGGGCTGATGAGGGCGTCACTGCGCCCGAATACGCCGCCTGGAGGGTCTGCGCCACCGCAGCCATGCCCGCGGTCCGTCGAACCGTCTCGGCAGCGTTTTGTCCGGTTTCGCGCAGCATGAGGGGGTCGTTCAGCAGTCGTGTCATCGCTGCCGTGAGGGACTCGACAGTGCCGTCCGTCACAGACCCGCAATCGTTGGACGACACCATCGGAGCCAGTCCGCAGGTATCCGTCACGATCACGGGCAGTCCCACCGACATCGCCTCGAGTACGGACATCGGGTACGGCTCGTTGACCGACGGAAGCACGTACAGATCAGCTGCTCGCATCGCGTCGAGCGTGCGGTCCGGTGACAGCGCACCCCTCCACTCGATGGACGCGGCGGCTTCGGACTGCTGGATACGACGGGTCACCGCGTCGGCCTCACCCTCGTCGGGGCCGATCAACGTGAACCGCGCGTCGATGCCGGCTGCGAGCACAGCAATGGCAGCGTCGACGAAGTCGGTGGGCCGCTTGCGCTCTTGAAGGCGCGCGAGGAACAGCACGGTGGGCACCCCTGCTTCGCGCTCTGCCGCGTGGTCCGCAGCGGGTACACCATTGGCCAGCTGTGCGAAGCGGATGCCGTCGCCGCACACCGCCTGGACGTCCGACTTCTCGTGCTCGGTCAGGTGGAACACCGACGCGGCCTTGCGCAGGATCGGGCGGGTGAACGCGGCGTCCAACGGTGCGGCCAGCGCCTTGTCCGTCGGGTCGATCATGCCGTGCGTCTGGGCGAAGACCGGAAGGCCACGTGCCTGTGCCAGACGCGCCATCGGCATCGTCACCAAGTCGCGCGCCAAATGCACGTGCACCACGTCGTAGTCGCGCGCGTGGCGCAGGAACCAGGACAGCATGGCGGGCGAGGACAGGCCGGCGAATCCCGAGCCCGGCAGGATTGCGCGCACCGGGAACAACTGCAGCGGGACGCCGTCCTGGTGTGTCGGCGGGACGTCGAACCCACGTGTACCCGCGGCAATTGTGACGTCGTGGCCCAGATCGACCAGTTCGCGCGCCTGATTGACGGCCACGCGCACCGGCCCGCCGTATGCGCCGTCGGGAGAGATCAGGGTGACGACGTGCAGAATCTTCACCCGCGAACCTCAGCAGACGGCGCCAAAGCTACAGCGCCGGAGGGAAGGTCGGACGTCACCAGCGCAGTGGCACCGACGACGGCGTCGGCGCCCACGGTGACTCCGCGCAGCACCGTGGCACGCGCGGCTATCCACGCCCCATCACCGACGGTGATGGGAGCGTTGTCGAACTCGAAGGTGGGCGAGCGACGGTCGTGGCTGCCGGTGCACAGCAGGACGCCCTGCGAGATGCACACGTCCGCCCCGATGGTCACCGGCTCGAGATTGAGGATCCAGGCGTCCTCGCCGATCCAGGAGTCTCGTCCGACGGTCAGCTTCCACGGCCAGTGGATGCGGACGCGATGGCGAATCAGTACGCCGTCGGCGATGGTCGCCCCGAATGCTCGCAGGATGCGCACACGCACCGAGCCGGGGCACCACCATCGCGTCAGAATCGTTCCCGACACCGCCAACCACAGGATCTGCTTCAGTGGGCCTGCGCCTTTGTCATAACCCTGGCCGGTGAATCCAGCCAGGTGTCGGCGCAGAGGTGCCGCGCTCACGACCGAACGGCTGCAGCGTCGGCCCGGCCGGCTGTGTTGTCCGCCGCTGTCGCTGTGCGGTACCAGTCGACGACGCCGGCGATGCCGTCGGCGAGCTCCACGCTGGGCGACCAACCGGACTCGGTGAGGGTCGTGACGTCGAGCAGCTTGCGCGGGGTCCCGTCGGGCTTGGACGTATCCCACCGCACCTGGCCGTGGTAACCCACGGCGTCGGCGACCATCGCGGAGATCTCGGCGATGGTGTGGTCGACTCCGGTGCCCACGTTGACCTGCTGCGGCCCGTCGAAGTGCTCGAGAAGATGCAGGCACGCCGACGCCATGTCGTCCACGTGCAGGAACTCCCGGCGCGGCTGGCCGCTTCCCCAGTTGGTGACCTCGTCGGCGCCGTCGGTCAGCGCGTCCTCGAACCGGCGGATGAGCGCCGGCATGACGTGTGACCCCGAGCGGGAGAAGTTGTCTCCCGGACCGTAGAGGTTGGTCGGCATCGCCGAGATCCACGGCAGTCCGTACTGCTTGCGCACCGACTGCACGTGCAGGATGCCGGCGATCTTGGCAATGGCGTACGCGTCGTTGGTGGGCTCGAGGGTGCCGGTGAGGAGGTACTCCTCACGAATGGGCTGCGGAGCCGACCGCGGATAGATGCACGACGATCCCAGGAACAGCAGGCGCTGCACCCCGTTGGCGAGAGCAGCGTCCAGCACGTTGACCTGAATCTGCAGGTTGTCGGTGAGGAAGTCGACCGGGTAGGTGTCGTTGGCGAGAATTCCGCCCACCTTCGCCGCTGCCAGCACGACGGTGCGCGGCTGCTGCTCGGCGAAGAAGTCGAACACCTGGCTGCGGTCTCGGAGGTCGAGCTCGGCCGACGTGCGACCCAACAGGTTGGTGAAGCCCTGCTGCTCGAAGTGTCGCCACAGCGCCGACCCGACGAGGCCACGATGGCCCGCGACGAACAGTGGCTCGTTCCGATCGAGTGCGCCCGGAACGAACCCGCTCACGCCCGGTTCCAGTCGGGAAGCGACGGGCGGTCGATCCACGGCTTGCCCTCGTGCCCCAGCGCTGCGACATCGGCGTCGACCATGATGCGAGCCAGCTCGGGGGTGTGGACGGTGGCCTTCCACCCCAGATCCTGCTCGGCCTTGGACGCATCGCCGATCAGCGCGTCGACCTCGGACGGGCGCAGGTAACGCTCGTCGAACTTGACGTGCTTCTCCCAGTCCAGACCGACCTGCTCGAATGCGGCGACCAAGAAATCCCGCACCGAGAAGTTGCCGCCGGTGGCCAGAACGTAGTCGTCCGGAGTGTCGGCCTGCAGCATGCGCCACATTCCTTCGACGTACTCGGGTGCGTAGCCCCAGTCACGAATGGCATCGAGGTTGCCGAGGTAAAGCTCCTTCTCGACGCCCGCGGAGATGCGGGCGGCGGCGCGCGTGATCTTGCGCGTCACGAAGGTCTCACCGCGGCGCGGCGACTCGTGGTTGAACAGGATGCCGTTGACGGCGAACATGCCGTAGGCCTCGCGGTAGTTGCGCGTGACCCAGTAGGCGTAGACCTTGGCTGCACCGTAGGGCGAGCGCGGGTGGAACGGAGTGGCCTCGTTCTGCGGAGGCGGCGTCGCGCCGAACATCTCCGAGCTGGACGCCTGGTAGAAGCGGCATTCCAGCCCCGCCAGACGCACGGCCTCGAGCAGACGGATGGAGCCGATGCCGGTGGTGTCACCGGTGTGCTCGGGCTCGTCGAAGCTGACGCGCACATGCGACTGCGCACCGAGGTTGTAGACCTCGTCGGGGCGGATCTGCATCAGCAGGGTGACCAGACGGGCGCCGTCACTGAGGTCGCCGTAGTGCAGGAACATCTTGGCGTCCGGGTTGTGCGGATCTGCGTAGATGTGATCGATGCGCGAGGTGTTGAACGACGAGGAACGCCGGACGATGCCGTGCACCTCGTAACCCTTCGACAACAGCAACTCGGCCAGGTAGGAACCGTCCTGGCCGGTGATACCAGTGATGAGTGCGCGTTTTCCGGTTCCGACTCGGGCGTCGGTGTCGATCGTGGTCATGACGTGGTCACTCTTTCGGGGCGAGCCGGGGAGCGGCGCGTGGCGGAGAGCCGGCGCAGCCATTCCTCGTAGCGGTCGATGGCGTAGTCCTCGGAGAGGACGCGGGCGCAGTAGCGGCGCCCGGCGTCTCCGAATCGGCGGGACGACACGTCGTCCGAACCGATCGCGAGCGCAGAGTCGAGAAGCGCTCGGGGGTCCCCCGACCCGATGGAGATTCCGGCCCCCGACGCACGAATTTCGTATGCTGTCGTGCTCGACGGGTCGGTCGCGGCGAGGATGGGATTGCCGCTGGTGAAGTAAGACGTGAGTTTACTGGGCACAGCCATTTCCGCGACACCGGGCTTCTCGTTGACCAGCAGCACGTCGGCTGCTGCGAGAGCTCCCCGGAATTCGAGCGACGGAAGCGGTCGAACGAACTGGACATGCGACAGGCCGGCTGCCGCGGCTTCGAGCTGGGGACGCTGATTGCCGTCGCCCATCAGCACGAATCGAACGCGGCGACCTTCGGCCTCGGCGAGGCGAGCGGCCTCGACGACGTTCTCGAGGCCCTGCTTCGCGCCCATGTTGCCCGAGTGCAGAACGATGGTCTCGTCCTCGGCCCATCCGAACGAGCGCCGGACGGCCTCCTTGTCGATGGAGCCGACGGGCTCGATATGAGTCCAGTTGCGGATGACCTCGACCTTGGCGGGATCGACCTGCAGGTTGGCGGTGACGTGATCGCGGAAGCGGTCGTGGATGACCGACACACCGTCGGCGGCACGCAGCACACCCGACTCGAACCGCGACGCGGCGCGAGCACCGCGTCCGTCCATAGCACCGGTCTCGACGACGCCGAGGCTGTAGAGATCCTGCACCCACACGCCCACGGCCGGCCGATTCGGCGACATCCGGGAGCGTGCGATGGCCATCGCGGTGGAGATCAGCGACGGGCTGACGCACAGCAGTACATCCGGACTGTTCCACGAACTACGCACCGAACGGGCACCGAAGCTGGCTTCCATCTTGACCCGGCCCTTGGGCGTCGGCGGAGACGGCACGAGGTGACGCCGGCGATGGACGTCCACGCCATTGATCTCTTCGTCCATGGACGAGGTGTCGTATCCGTCCGCGATCTGCCATTGCGGGTAATGCGGCATGCCGGTCACGACGTCGATCCGATGGCCGCGCGATGCGAGACCCTCGGCCAAAGCGGTTGTGTACGGAGCAATTCCGGTGGTCTCGGGGGCGTAGTTGATCCCGAGAATGGTGATACTGAGGTGATCGGCCACGGATGCCGAGCGGCTGTCCTGCGGATCGGCCTCGATTTTGTGGAGTGGGTTCCACTCTCTCTCTGGCGAACTGATACTGCACCTCCGGGTCTGATCGATGAAACCGTCCCCGAGTCGGTTTCAAACCATTGAACCAGAGCTTAGGTTTTATGACAACCGTGAAACAGCCCGCCTTTGTTGTTACGATGTCCACAGTGGATCTCTTGGTCGGGGAACACGCGCTATGTCGTGTTGGTTCCCTTGTTTGTGATCTGCCACCGAAGAACAGAGGAAACGTGATGACAATTCGGGTTCTGGCTGAAGAAGCCGCCGGTAGCGCGCGATGACCGCCGATCCATGGGCAGGGAAGTTCTGCTGCCAGGTGGAGTCGTTGTACGGCGATGTCGACCTGCGCGCTCTGTCTGCCATCGGCGAGCGGTGGGTCCGTACCTGCTTCGCCGGCCAGCGCAAGCCGGTCGTGAAGTGGATGTTGTCCGTAGGACCGTCGTTCGACAGTCAGCCGATGACCGAGTCGCTCGTCCGTCGTGTCGAGTTCGGTGAGGTCGAGCTGACCGACGGCACTTTCCAGCAGGACGCTGCGTCGGACTTCCTCTCTGGCACCACCACCGGTGGCGTGTTCGATCCCGCCGAGGTGCACGTGGTGATCGGCGCGAGGTTCGTTCGACTCGTCTATAGCCACCTCTTCGGTGACGAGACCGTCTTCTACCCCAAGTCGCGTCGACTGCTACTGGCGATGACCGACAAGATGTCCTGGAACGCGCCGCCTCTGAGCGACCATCGGTCTCTCAACGGCAGACGCATCGTCGGCGCGGCGGCCGGCCTTGCGGCTCGGCGGCCGAAAGTCGCGCTCGAGTCCTTCCGGCAGATCGCACGAGAACGCTCGCGACTGGCGGAAGCTGCAGCGAGCGACCTCCGAGTGGCGGATCCGGAAGCGTCGTATGTCTTCGGCGTGACGATCGACACGGTGACGGCCAGGAAGATCCCGTCCGTTCTCCTCTATTGCTCGGTCCTGCAGGAACTGGATATGCCGTCCACCGTGGTCCACCACGTCGTGACCGACCTGCGCGGGTACTCGGGCTTACTCAGCGGTACCGGCGGCAATGCTCTGAGTCACGTTCCGTTCACCGCGGACTGGTCGGTTCAGACTCCCGACGGGTGCGCCAAAGCCCTCTCCGCACGGATTCGACAGGCCGAACCCGCAGTCCGGGCCGCTGCCGCGCGGGTGTTCGGTCTTCGATCGAACGTGGTAACCGATACCGGCCCGACCGCCTCGGCCGACGGGATCGTTCGCGTACCGCTGTCCACGACCATGTCGTACTTCCGTCTGCCCGCAGATCAGCAGGCGACCGACAAATCCGGCGCACCGGGTCGGCTGCTGGGGTTCCAGAATCCTGACTTGGGCGGGTTGGCATTCAACGCCCGCGACAACGACGGTCGCGCGCAGATCACGGTGTCGCACAGAGGTGGCTTGGTGGATCAGCAACGCGTGCTGGCAGCGTTGGTCGTGTGCGCCGATCGCGTCGGCTGCACAGTGTCGTGGACCGTTCCGGCCGACGAACTCGCCGAGCGCGTCGGTGACGCCGCCGTACGCGCCTGAGCAATCGTCACGGTGACGCGCGCGCACGGGCAGCGCATATGTGCAACCTACTCGAGGCCGCTATGCAATGCCATAAACAATCCTGTAGCCTTCTTTCAAGGCAGTGATCATGTTGCCGGTACGCATCGTCGGGGTGTAGGCGGATCATCAGTCTGATGATCCATCGTCGAACACGTCGAGGGGCGGTGACATATGGCTGGGCTCAAATTTCGCGTGATCGCCAGCGCTGGTGACCAGGTCCTTTCCAGCGTCAGCAACGCGGTAATTCTTTTCGCTATGGCCGGCCCGTCCTCGGTAGAGGCCTTCGGAGCTGCCGTTCTCGTCTTCTCCATCGTCACCGCTGCCATCGGACTCGTTCGAGGCGCGTTCGGAACCCCGCTGCTACTGATGAGCAGCCATTCCCGCGAAGAAATCCTGCACGAAGGCAAGCGCGGCTTCGGCAGTGCGCTTCTGTTGGGATCTCTTGTCGGCGTTCTCGCGCTGGTGGTCTCCATTGCGCTGGACGAGCCGCAAGTCGGCATCGCGTACGCCATCGCCATTCCGTTGGTACTCGCACAGGACGTTCTTCGCTTCGTCTCCATGGCTCTGGGCGAGCCGGAATCTGCCTTCGTCTCCGACGCCATCTGGGCAGCCGGAGCGGGCGCGGTTCTGATCACCACCTGGACGGCGCCGTCGCTGTTGGTCATTCCCGAGATGATCTGGCTGTGGTCCATCGCAGGTGGAATCGCGCTGGTACAGCTCGCATGGCGAACCGGAATCGCCCCCACGTTCCGCGGACTGCGTGCGTGGTGGGTCGAGTTCTGGCAACACCGAACTCGATTCGCGTTCGAGAGCGGAATCGATCAGATCGCCGCCATTCTCATCGTCGCGGTCTCGACGATATTCATCGGCACCGTGGCGGCTGCGTCGCTTCGTGGCGCCGTGACGGTGCTGGGGCCGTTCGCAGTGTTGATCAGCTCGCTGCCACTCATCGTGATCCCGGAAGCCGTACGTGCCGGGCACAGCGCGCGACAAATTTGGCGCACCCTGAGCTACGCGGCGTGGATCACCTCCGCGATGGCCGCGACCATCGGCTTCCTTGCACCGTTCGTCCCGTCCACGATGGGGCGTCTGCTGCTCGGTGATTCCTGGGCGGAGGCGACACGGGTCCTTCCGTTCCTCGGCCTCGAATACGCCGCGATCTGCTGGATCGCCGGCGTCTACAACTTCTACCGATCCCGCGGAGCGTCGCAGGAACTCCTGCGCTACCGCATCGCGCAGAGCGTGCTGGGAATCGTCGTCTGCACCACGGCGGCAGCTGTGTTCCGCACCGCGGTAGGCGTGGCCATCGGCCTGGCACTGTCCGCCACCATCATGGGGATCCTGCTGGTCACCGAGTTGTACCGCAAGCAGCTTCGTCAGTCTCGTCCGGCGAAGGTCGCACAGATTCAGACCGTTCCTGTGCCCGCCCTGGTGGAGTCGCGCTCATGAGCGCGCCGACCACGCGCCGCGAGCGCGCACAGACAGCGGTGGCACAGGCCGGCGGCAATCTCGGTGCACCCTTGCTGGCCGTCTGGGTCCTCGCATCGATGGTCATTCTCGTACCGGCCGTCGTCGTCGCGTTCACACCGACACCGAACCGCTCGGTGTGGTGGGGCGCATTGATCGTGACCACCATCGCCGGCATTCGATACGCATGGATCATCGGCGAGGGCCACCGGCGTCTCATCGAGATGTCCTTCTGGATGTTCACCTACGTCTTCCTCGGCCTGGCTCCGCTCGCCCAACTCCGGCTCGAACAGAACCCACCCACGACGCCACGGCTGGACCCTTCGCTCGACGTCAAGGCTCTCGTCATCGTGATCACGGGCCTGGTGTTCTTCATTCTGGGGTTGGGACTCGCGCGGGTGGTGTGGCCCAAGCTTCCCCCGATCGTGACAGGGGAGCGCGGGGCCGGGCGCATCGATCCGTTTCGGGCGGTAGTTCTCGCCGTGATGGCACTCGGCCTGAACGCCTATTACATCAACAAGATCGGCGTCGGCACGCTGCTCGAGAGCCGAACGGCGGTCAGCGAGCAGGCCCAGGGTTCGCTGGGGCAGTCGTCGACGGCCGTGATCATCGCGGCCGGCGCGATGATGTCGCTGCTGGTCGCCTTCATCGCCGTCGTCAAGTACTACGACACGATGACGGTGAAGGAACGCGCTTTTCTTCCGATCATCATCGTGCTGGGTGCAGTCCTCTGCGTCACCCTGAACCCGATCTCCAACGCGCGGTACCTCTTCGGGACCGGGGCGCTGGCGGTGGCCGCCCTGTTCGGTCTGTTCGCCACCCGCGCTCGATTCCGCGTCGTCGCCATCATGGCTGTCGCTGCACTGGTGCTGGTGTTCCCGCTGGCGGATGCCTTTCGCTACAGCTCGTCCGCACAGTTCAAGACCACCAACCCGTTGGAGTCCCTGACTTCCCCGGACTACGACGCGTTCGCCCAGATCAACAACACCGTCCTCTACGTGCAGAACAACGGCACCACCGGCGGGGATCAGGCACTGGGCGTGTTGTTCTTCGCGGTTCCGCGCGTGATCTGGCCGGACAAGGCGCCCGACACCGGAGTGTTGCTGGCCAAGAGTCGCAACTATCCGGTGGACAACCTTTCGGCACCGCTGTGGGCCGAGCTGTACATCAACGGCGGAATACCGATCCTGATCATCGGGATGCTCTTGTTCGGTCTCATAGCGGGAGTGCAAGACAGACGTATCGAGATATCGCTACGAACCGCGAGGGCCCCGACGGTCCTGTCCTGCATCTTGCCGTTCTACGCCATCATTTTGCTCAGAGGCTCACTGCTTCAGGCGATGTCGTATCTCGTCGTCATCATTGCGTGTGCACTTTTCGTCACCGGGATCGGAGGTAAGCGAACATGAACAGAACAACACTTCGTCGGCCCGACGTGGTAGTCGTCCTGGTTCTCGCCGTCGCTCTGATTCTGACGGGCAGTGTTCTCGCACTACGGCAGAACTCCACACCGCCGGCTTCGGCAGCGCCGATACCCGTCGGTGTGCAAGACGTGACTCCGGCCCTGGTGCCCCCGGCGCAGCCCACTGCACTGTGGGTGGGAGACAGCTACACCGCCGGCGTGGGTCGAATCGACAACGCGTCGTACGCGCGCATCGTGTGCCTCCGCATGGGATGGGCCTGCAATGTCGACGCCGAGGGCAGCACCGGCTTCCTCGACGACGGTGCCGCCGAATACGAAGGTGTCACCAGTCGGCTGCCCGCACGGTTGCCTTTCGACAAGGAGAACTTCGACGCCGACATCGTCCTCGTGGATGCCGGTCGCAACGACCTCGAGGTCGAGTTCGGTACTTTGCTGGCCGCGATGGACGAGTATGTCGGCGACGTTCGCGAGGGTTGGCCGGACGCCCGCATCGTGATCATCGTCCCGACATTCATGTCCCCCGAGAAGTACGACAACTATGACGCCTTCGTCGCGGGGATCAACGACATCGCCGCCAAGGTCGGCGGTCAGGTCCTCGATCCCATCGCCCTCGGGTGGTACGCGGACGTCGACATTCCGTCCATGCAGATCTCCGACCGGGTGCATCCCAACGCGGTGGGCAACGCCTACCTCGCCGGGGTCATCGAAGGTGACCTGCGCGATCTCGGGCTGGGCAGCATCACCGCCGAGGAAGGATCCTGATGAACATCGCAGAATTCGCCAGCACGGTCGGACGGCGGTGGACGACGGTGGTTACCGGAGTTCTGCTGGGCGCCTTGGTGTCCGCCGGGCTGCTGTTGACCTCGGACACCGTGTACCGGTCCACATCGGAGCTCTTCCTGAGCACTCCGGGCTGGGGCGGCCCGACCACCCTGGGCAACTCCGACTCGAGCCCGTACCAGGGCGACGAGTTCACGCGTCAGCGTGCGCAGACCTACATTCGTCTGATCGAGGACATGGACTTCTCGCAGCGTGTCTCGGACCGTATGCAGAACACCGTGTCGGCCGAGCAGATCAACAGTCACCTGGATGTCCGTGTCGTCCCCGACACCGTGCTGCTCGAGGTAACGGGTGGCAGTGACTCCCCGACCGTGGCGCGCGACATCTCGGTGGCAGCCTCGGAACAACTGTCCGAAGACATTCGCACTCTCGAGACGCCTGCCGGACTTCGCGTGAGCACCGTGCAACCCGTCCCCGTCGGCAGTGCGCGGATTCCCTCGCAGCCGTCGTCGCCGAACACGGTGTTGATCCTCCTCGGAGGAGTGACGCTGGGTCTGCTCGCAGGCCTGTCCACCATGGTCGTGCGTGAGCGCTCTCGTCGAACCGTCGAAGACCCGGAAACCATCGCAGCGGTGTCCGGCCGTCCTGTGCTGGCGATGCTTCCCGACGCAAGCACCGAGTCCGCGTTCGACGATTTCCGGTACAACCTGGAATTCCTCGGTCCGCGCGTGGAATCGGGCATCATGCTCGTCGCCGGTCAGGGTAAGAGCGTCGGACGTACGTCGACGGTGCAGGGATTGGCCGCGGCCTATCAGCGCGCCGGACGCTCGGTTGTGACGGTCGACGCGGACTTCCGCACCAGCCACGGCAGTGTCGGCAACGAATCGAACGGAATGAGCAACGTGATTCTCGGTGAGGTCACCGTCGACCGAGCCTTGACGTCGGTGGACGGTGTGGCTCACCTGTCGACGGGCGTCCACCCGTCGGAACCGGCGCGTCTGCTCGAGAACGAGCGCTTCGCGGAGGTCCTGCAGGACGTGGCGTCGCGCTACGACATCGTTCTCGTCGATTCGCCGGATCTGCAGCTGTTCGACGATGCCCGCACAATCGCCAGAATTGCCGACGCGACGATTCTCACCGTCGCCGCAGGCAGAACCACCACGGACGAGATCGCAGAAGCCATTTCCGGTTTGCGCGCCGTCGGCGTCGACATCGCCGGCACCGTCCTCACGTACTCCGGAGCTGCCCGAGCACGACTCGGTTTCCTCGCTCCGCCCGACAATCATGACTCGCCCACGACGGCGCAGACAGGAACGGTGACCCGATGAGAACCCTCATCACGAAACTCCGCTCGAACTCCCTGGTCTCGAACGCACTGGTGTGGGCCATCCCGCTCGGCGCCGTCATCGGTGCGATTCTTGCGATGATGTTCACGGCGACACTGCCGAAGTCGTACACCGCGAGCACCGTGTTGTTCATCGGATCCCCGGCGGCGGGCGACTCTGCAGGTGCCTACCAGGGAGACCTGTTCTCCCAGCAGCGCGCGGGCACGTACGCACAGCTGTTCTCCGGCGACGACCTCGCAGTGAAGGTCAACGACGACCTGAGTCTCGGTCTGACGCCGACGGAGCTGGCGTCGAAGGTCACCGCCACCGCCGTGGAGAAGACGGTTCTGCTTCAGGTCGACGTCACCGACTCGACCCCCACCGGGGCGGCCGACATCGCAAACGCCTACGCGGACAACTTCGCGCAGTTCATCGGGCAGCTCGAGAACCCCACCGGTGGTGGCCAGCCGAGTTCCTTGGTGACGGTCATTCGCACCGCAGAGCCGCCCGCAGTGCCCACCAGCCCCAGCAGCAGCACCAACACCGCAGCCGGGGTCGTGCTCGGCGGAGGCATCGCCTTCTTGATCGTGTGGGTGCGTCGTCGATTCGACAAGCGCGTCCGCACCGTCGACGCGCTCGCTGCCGCATCCGGCGCAACCGTCCTGGGCACGCTGCCCGGCGATGCAGCTCGCGCCCAGACCATTCTGTCTCTGCCCGCAGACTCCACCGACACCTACACCGAGGGCGCGCGCAAGCTTCGAACCACTGTGCAGTTCGTGGACCTGAGCAAGCAGAAGGAATCGCTGTTGGTCACGGGAATCGGTGACGGTGCGGCATCACGCGAGGTTGCTGCCAACCTGGCGCTCTTGTTGACCGAGACCGGACGTACCGTCGTTCTCGTCGACGCCGATCTGCGCGGCTCCAGGATGAGCGATTACGTCGGATCCGACGCCTCGGGATCGGGACTCACCGACGTACTGCGGGGAGCAGTCATGGTCGAGGACGCGGTGGTCGAGATAGCCGACGGTCGCCTGTCGTTCCTTCCGTCCGGCGGGGCCGGAGACACTCCGGGCGAGGAGATCGCGTCGAACCTGATGCGTACCGTGCTGGCCGAGCTGGCACGAACCTATGATCACGTAGTGCTCTCCGCGCCCGACGCCGTGGAGTTCGCCGACGCCGCTGTGCTGTCACACGATGTCGACGGCACCATCCTGGTGGTACGGCGGGGGGCTTCCACAGCCGCCGAGGTGTCCACAGGTGCACGGGCCGTCCAGTCGACCGGTGGACGCCTGTACGGAACCGTGCTGGTAGACGGGTCGTCCGGCAAGATGCAGGCCCGTCTCTCGGCGACCCCTGCGAAGGCGCCCAAGGCATCCAAGGCCCCCAGGGTCACGAAGGCCCCGAAAGCCCCCGTGTCCCCCACATCGGTCGTCACGACCACGCAGTCGGAACCGGCAGCTACACCTGTCGAGCCGCAGGAAATAACCGTCCTGACCGACCAGAATGTCGACGGTTTCCACGGCAACTCGATCCGGAGCGATCGGTTCGAAGAGGATCGCTTCCGGGACGCTCACTTCGGGGACGCTCACTTCGGGGACGCTCGCTTCGGGGACGCTCGCTTCGGGGACGCTCGCTTCCGCGATGACCGGTTCCGTGACGACTTGAACCGTGACGACTTGAACCGTGACGACTTCGATCGCGGTGGCCTTGATCGTCGTAGCCATGACAGCAGGGTCGATGCCGACAGCTCGAAAGATGCCGCCACCGACCAGTTTCCTGTCGTGTCGCCGGACGAACGGTTCAAGGCGTTCGACGCCGGATGGGCGCCCGCAGCGCCGATCCGGCGGCCGGTACCGGCGCGGCCGTTCCCTCGGGCCGCCGTGCACGGTAACGCC
>JBASAM010000041.1:0-31662 GCA_049650605.1 Rhodococcus sp. (in: high G+C Gram-positive bacteria)
CCGACTCGGGGGCGCGCGCACCGCGCTGCTCGCTGGTGCGCGGTGACCGGGAGCCACTCCACGGGATCCACACCGGCCGTCGAAGTTCATGGACTCGTGAAGGAGTACACCGGGCGGCGAAACACTCACCGTGCGCTGGACGGTGTCGATCTCATCGCTGCCGCGGGACAGGTCACGGCGGTACTCGGCCCCAACGGCGCGGGTAAGACGACCACCGTTCGCATCATCGGCACGTTGATTCGTCCGACGTCGGGCACGGTGCACGTCGCGGGCGTCGATGCGGTGAACAATCCCCGCATCGTGCGCGGACTCATCGGCCTGTCGGGTCAGTACGCGGCGGTCGACGGGCGCCTGACGGGGTTCGAGAACCTGCGCATGCTGGGCCGCCTCTACGGGCTCAGCAGCAAAGAGGCTCGCGCCCGGGCGCGTGCGCTGCTCGAGCGTTTCCGACTCGAGGACACCGGTACTCGAGCGGTGTCCACCTTCTCGGGCGGCATGCGTCGCCGGTTGGACCTTGCCGGAGCGTTGGTGGCCCGACCACCGCTGATCGTGCTCGACGAACCCACAACCGGACTCGATCCCCGAAGTCGAAATGACATGTGGGACATCGTTTCCGAGCTCAAGGCAGACGGAACGGCAGTGCTCTTGACGACGCAGTACCTCGAAGAAGCCGATCGACTGGCCGACGAGATCGTCGTCATCGACGGCGGCGTCGTGGTGGCCAGTGGAACACCGACCTATCTCAAGTCCCGTGTTCGACCGCCTACCGTGGACGTTCGCTTGGCAGATCCCCAGGACATCAGATTGGCCGCGGACCTGCTGCCGCGGATGAACTTTGTCGTCCAACGCGGCGCCGTGAGCGACGGCTGGTTCACCGTGGACGCACCGTGGGGAAGCGAATCCATGGTCGACATTCTCGGCCGGCTCCATCGCACAGGGATCGGCGTTCGCGACGCACGGGTGCACGTACCCAATCTCGACGACGTGTTCTTCGAGTCGACCGGTAGCGCTTCCGGGCCGGAATTGGCGTCCGCATGACCCGGCCGATAGCCGAGACCCACTTCGTTCGTCAGCAGAACATGTCGAGCTTTCTCGTCGACTGCGTGACCATGACGCAGCGAAATCTGCTGACCATTCTGCGGGTTCCTCAGCTTCTGCTCGGCGCCACTCTTCAGCCGCTGATGTTCGTCCTGCTCTTCAGCTACGTCTTCGGCGGAGCTCTGGGCGGTGCGCGCTACCGCGAGTTCCTGATGGGCGGCATCTTCACGCAGACCGTCGTGTTCAGCGCAGCGTTCACCGCGATCGGACTGGCCACCGACAGCAAGGAAGGGATCGTCGATCGATTCCACTCGCTTCCGATGTCGCGACTGTCGATCGTGCTCGGACGCACCCTGTCGGACATGCTCGTGTCCGTCGTCAGCATCGCCGTCATGATCGGCGCGGGCTACCTGGTGGGGTGGCGCATTCGGGGAAGCGCCGCCGATGCGGTCGGAGCCGTTCTGCTGCTGATGTTCTTCGGATTCGCCATGTCGTGGATCGGCGCCGTCGTGGGTTCGGTCGCGAGCACCGCGGAGAGCGCGCAGTCCGTGCTGATGATCGTGCTGTTCCCCATCACCTTCATCTCGTCGGCGTTCATTCCGTCCTCGACCCTGCCCGGGCCGCTTCGGGCGGTGGCGCAGTGGAACCCGATCACGTCGGTGGCCCGGTCCACCAGGGAATCGTTCGGCAACCCGACGTCGCCGTCGATCGCGATTCGCGAGCCCGTCAACTGGGCGTCGATGCACCCGACGATCTACTCGATCCTGGTTTCGCTGCTGGTCCTCGCCATCTTCGTGTCGGTCACGATGCGCGTGACGCGCTCTCGGGACTGACGGGCTCGCGAGAAGAACCGATCGTTCAGTCGGTTCCCAGCGGGTCGATGGACACGGCCAGCCAGACGACGGCACTACCCACCGCTGCGAGCGAGAGCGTGTCGAAGGCCCGCGATCGAACGGCCAGGATTCCGACACGTTCACTACCGAGGCAGAGCCTGAGGGCCGCGGCGATCAGCGTCGCGAACCCGAAGACGAACGCTCCTCGCCGCCAGCGGTCGGCGAGGACGAGAACGACCGCCACCACGACCACCAGCAGGACGACCACCACGGGCACACTGCGACGGAGCGTGTCCCGAACCGATCGCCGCGGGGCGGTCTCGCTCATGACCGGCCCGACTCCGCCAGCATGCGCTCCGCGCGTTCGACGACGTTGGACAGCAGGAATGCACGAGTGAGGGGTCCGACGCCGCCGGGATTGGGCGAGAGAAAACCGGCCACCTCGTCGACACCGTCGGCGACGTCGCCGCGCAGGCCGTCATCGGTTCGCGAGACGCCGACGTCGATCACCGCGGCGCCGGGTTTGACCATGTCCGCGGTGATCAGCCCCACGACTCCCGCACCGGCAACCACGATATCGGCGCGCTTCACCTCGGACGCGAGGTCGACGGTGCCGGTATGGCAGAGCGTCACGGTGGCGTTCTCGGAGCGTCGGGTGAGGATCAGGCCCAATGGCCGTCCGACGGTGACGCCGCGGCCGACGACCACCACGTGAGCACCCGCGATCGGTACGTCGTATCGGCGCAGCAGGTGCACGATGCCCCGCGGTGTGCAGGGCAGCGTCGAGTCCTTGCCCAGCACCAACCTGCCCAGGTTCACAGGGTGCAGTCCGTCGGCGTCCTTGTCCGGGTCCACGCGCTCGAGCGCACGGTTCTCGTCGAGGTGCTTCGGTAACGGCAGTTGGACGATGTAGCCGGTGCAGTCGGGGTCGGCGTTGAGACCGTCGATGACGGCGTCGAGTTCGTCGCTCGAGACGTCCGCCGGCAAGTCTCGGCGGATGGAGGCGATCCCCACCTTGGCGCAATCGTTGTGCTTGCCGCGGACGTAGGCGGCCGAGCCTGGATCGTCCCCCACCAGCACGGTGCCGAGCCCGGGCGTCACACCCTTCTCGCGCAGCGCGGTCACCCGGGCGGTCAGATCGACGAAGATCTCGTCGCGAGTGAGTTTGCCGTCCAGTCTCGTTGCGGTCACGCTGCACAGTTTCCCACGCTCGGTGCCGCGAGCGGGACATGGCAGGCTGTACCGGGTGTTCCGTCTGATGTTCCACGAGCCCCGTATCCCGCAGAACACCGGAAACGCCATCCGGCTCGTTGCCGGGACCGGGTGCGAGCTGCACTTGGTGGAGCCGCTGGGCTTCGATCTGTCCGAACCGAAGCTGCGACGTGCCGGGCTGGACTACCACGATCTGGCGTCGGTGACCGTGCACCCGAATCTGGAGGCCGCGTGGCAGGCGCTGGCCCCCGAGCGGGTCTACGCCCTCACCGCGCATGCGACCACGTCGTACGCGTCGGTGTCGTACCACCCGGGCGATGTGCTTCTGTTCGGCCCGGAACCCACCGGTCTGGCGCCGGAGGTGCTGGCGGACCCGCACGTCACCGACCGGCTCCGCATCCCGATGCTCGCCGGGCGCAGGTCGATGAATATCACCAACGCCGCATCCGTCGTCGTGTACGAGGCGTGGCGCCAGGCGGGCTTCGACGGCGCTGTCTAGGTAGATTGGCGCACAACCGACAGGTGGCGCGGTCAGCGAAAGTCGCGGGAACGCAGCAGTACCCGCAGGTCCAGGGTGTCGATCTTGTCGGCGACCAGGGTCACCACCCCCTCGGCATTCTGAACGATCCCGCGAATGAACAGCGCTTGTGACAGCTGTGCCGCCGAGCGGTACTTCTGCCACAGTCCCACCGAGCACACCACGTTGATCATCCCCGTCTCGTCTTCGAGGTTGATGAACGTCACGCCCGCCGCGGTGGCCGGTCGCTGCCGATGGGTGACAGCGCCGGCTACCAGCACCCGGTCACCGTCGGGCGCGGACAGCAACCGATTCGCAGGGACCACGTCCATGTCGTCGAGTCGCCCTCTCAGGAACTGCGTCGGGTAGCTGTCGGGAGAGACGCCGGTGGCCCAGATGTCCGCGGCGGCCAACTCCCAGGCGCTCATCCCCGGCAAGGACGGTGCTCGGGTGGACGCACCGAGGGCGGGCAGCCGATCCGGACGCTCGGTGGCAGCCGCGCCGGCAGCCCACAACGCCTCTCGGCGTGTCACCCCGAAACAGGCCAGCGCACCGCCGGTGGCCAAGGACTCCGCCTGCGTCACCGACAGTTCGACGCGTCCGGTCAGATCGAGCAACGAGCGGAACTGACCGCCCGCAACCCGTTCCGCCACGATCTTCTCTGCCAACGCGGTACCGATGGAACGCACATCGGCCAGTCCGAGCCGTACCTCGGTACCGGCGTTCTCGACGGTCGCGTGTGCCAGGCTCGCGCACACGTCCGGTCCGTGCACCACCACGCCGTGCCTGCGTGCGTCCGCCACCAGCGACTGGGGTGAGTAGAACCCCATGGGTTGCGCACGCAGCAGGCCGGCGCAGAACGCTGCGGGGTAGTGCAGCTTGAACCACGACGAGTAGAAGACCAGCGACGCGAAACTCTGCGAATGACTCTCGGGGAAGCCGAAATTGGCGAAGGCATAGAGCTTGTCGAAGATGCGGTCCGCTCGCTCACCGGTGATGCCGTGTAGATCGCGCATCCCGTCGTAGAAGCGCTGACGCATCCGGTCCATCTTCTCGGGACTGCGTTTGGAGCCCATGGCGCGGCGCAGTTGGTCTGCCTCGGTCGCGGAGAAACCTGCGACGTCGACAGCCATCTGCATCAACTGTTCCTGGAAGAGCGGAATTCCGAGGGTCCGTTCCAGCGCGCGCTCGAGCGACGGGTGATCGAACGTGACGGGCTCGAGGCCGTTTCGGCGCCGCACGTAGGGGTGCACCGAATGTCCTTGAATGGGTCCCGGTCTGATGAGCGCGACCTCGACGACCAGATCGTAGAACTCCCGCGGCTTGAGGCGCGGCAACGTGGCCATCTGAGCGCGGGACTCCACCTGGAACACCCCGACCGAATCGGCGCGCTGCAACATCTCGTATACCGCGGCCTCCCCCAGATCGAGCTCCGCGAGATCGACGCGCAGGCCGTTGTGCTCGTCCACCAGGTCGATCATGTAGTGCAACGCGGACAGCATGCCCAGCCCGAGCATGTCGAATTTCACCAAACCGACTGCTGCACAGTCGTCTTTGTCCCACTGCAGGACGGTGCGCCCCTCCATGCGCGCCCACTCGACAGGACACACGTCGGCGATCGGGCGGTCACAGATGACCATGCCGCCGGAATGAATGCCGAGGTGCCGCGGGAAGTTCTCGATCTGGGCGGCCAATTCCAACACCGGCAGCGGGATGCTGGTCTCGTGAGCCTGCGCAGCGAGATCGCGGTTCGGCGCACCCGACCATCGGGTGATCTGTTTGCTCCACGCGTCCTGCTGCCCCTGCGAGGCGCCCAGCGCCTTCGCCATGTCGCGAACGGACGACTTACCGCGATAGGTGATGACGTTGGCCACCTGCGCTGCGTATCCGCGCCCGTACTTGGCGTAGACGTGCTGAATCGCTTCCTCGCGCCGATCGGACTCGATGTCCACGTCGATGTCGGGTGGGCCGTCCCGGTCCACCGAGAGGAACCGCTCGAACAGCAGGCCGTTGCGCACCGGGTCGACGTTGGTGATCCCGATGGCGTAGCAGACCGCCGAGTTGGCGGCGGATCCTCTTCCTTGGCAGAGGATGTCGGACCGCTTACAAAAATCGACGATGTCGTGGACCACGAGGAAGTACCCGGGAAAATCGAGCTCGGTGATGACGGTGAGTTCCCGGTCGAGCTGCGCGTACGCGGCGGGCTCGTCGTCGCGTCGCCCATAGCGCCGCGCTGCGCCGCGCATCGTCAGCTCGCGCAACCACGTGATTTCGGTGTGCCCGGCGGGAACGTCGAACGGCGGCAGCTGTGGCGCGATCAGATGCAAATCGAACGCGCACTCCTCCCCCAGTGCCGCTGCGTGCGGAACCGCGGTGGGATACGCACGGAACATCTGCGCCATCTCCGCGCCGGAGCGCAGATGGGTTCCGCCGAGGGGCGGTAGCCACCCCGAGGCGTCGTCGAGACTTCGTCGCGCCCGGACTGCGGCCATCGCCATGGCCAACCGCCGACGTCCGGGCTGCGCGAAATGCGCCGAGGTGGTCGCGGCAACGGGAAGTGTGAGCCGCCCGGCCAGCTCGGCCAACACGTCGTTGCGGTCGTCGTCCTCGGCGACACCCTGGCGGGTGAGCTCGACGGTGACCCGGTCGGAGCCGAACCTGTCCGCAAGCTCGCGCAGCGCCTGCTCTGCCGCGTCGGGTCCGCCCTCGCTCAGCGCTCGACGCACGTTCCCCTTGCGGCAGCCGGTCAAAATTTGCCAGTGCCCACCGGCAGCGTCGGCAAGCGCGTCGATGTCGTAGCGCGGCCGCCCCTTCTCTCCTCCGGCCAGATGCGCGGCAGCGATCTCCCGCGACAACCGGCGGTAGCCCTCCTGCCCGCGGGCGAGCACCAGCAGATGCGTGCCGTCGGGGTCCGACGGGCCGGCCCTCGACTCGGTGGGCAACCCGGGCTCGCCGAGTGAGAGTTCCGCCCCGAAGATCGTCTTCATCTCGAGTTCGCGGGCCGCCTCGGCGAATCGCACGACGCCGTACATCCCGTCGTGGTCGGTGAGCGCGATCGCGTCCAACCCCAACCGGACGGCTTCTTCGACCATCTCTTCCGGTTGCGAGGCTCCGTCGAGAAAGCTGAACGACGAGTGCGCGTGCAACTCCGCATACGGCACCGTTTCTCTGGGCCGCACCACCGCGCCCTCGTACGGATCGCGCTTGCGTGACCACGCCGGACTGTCGCCGCCGTCGCCTACGAGCGGATCGACGACGCGCGGTTTGCCGGAGAGCAGGCGCTCCATCTCGCTCCAGGTCGGTGGCCCGTCGTTCCAGCCCATTCGAGCTCACCTCCCGCCGCCGTGGTCGCACCGAATGGTTCGAACATATGTTCCCATTGGATCACCTCGAACGGTTGGCGGCAAACCCGCCCTCAGATCACCAGAAGTGCGATCACTCCTACGAGAAGCGTGCCCGGGCCACGAAGCATCTGTCGGATGAGATCCACCGGAACCGCACCGAACATCGTCACGACCGCCAGGCCGTCGTACGACAACGGTGGCGCGGTTCGTGCCCGATAGGCCCCCATGGTCGCCACGACGCCTACCACGACCACCGTCGTCCAAGGCACCAGCACCGCGAGCGCCGAAGAGAACACGACAGCCGTCGCCCCCGGAACCACCAGGAATGCGCGGACGAGTTCGCGATCCGTGCCTCCGAGAGTGTTCCGGATTGCCCGACTCGCCATGAGGTCCCTCAGCCCCACGCCGGCGGTCGACACCACCCAGTAGCCGACGATCAGCGCAACCACTCCTACCCCGACTTCCGGAAGGGTCGAGGAAGCAGCAAGCCACACCGCCAGCCAACTTACGAGGCCAACTACGAGGAGGCTGCGATTGCGACCGTGCCGCAACACGTCCGACCACACCAATGCCGCGAACGGTCGGCCGGGAAAACGATGAGAGCGAACCGCTCCTCGCCGCAGGAACACGCGCTGTTCCACTACCCCCGAGACGAGTCCGACATCGAAAAACGACGCACCGGCCGACACGGCAGCAGTGAGCGAGGCACCCCTCGTCAGGGCAACTCGCCGGATCGCCCCAGAGCGAGTGATAGCCACGACCCAGACCGATACCGAAACCAGCACTGCCACCACGGCAGCCGGTACGGACCATCCCGGCGGAAAGGCCGGCCCAAGCGCGGCTGCCGCCGCCCCTACGACCAGCGAGCACTCGGCCCACACCGACATCGACGCGAGCCGCCGGCCCTGTTGCACGAGAACGGCGAGACCGACGACGAATAGTCCCCCCGCCGCGCCGAGCATCCCCAGTGGCCACCACTGCCGCGCATCGACCAGCAAACCCAGCGCGCGCGTGAGGCAGACGCCGATCGCGACGGACGATGCGGTCCATGCCAGGACTCTGGACTGCAGCAGTGATCGGCGGTCGATCGGCGTGGAGGACAACCAGTGGGTCGTCGCCGGATCCGTTCCGATGGGCCCCACCTGACGTAAGACGTGGAGGAGGACGGCGAACGACAGAATGCCCGCACCGGTCGCCATCTGCGGTGACAATGCCGGAGAGTGTGCCCATCCCACGTCGCGACCGGACACTATCCATGCAGCGATCCCGAGGACGACGAGTAGACCGCCGGACCAGACGGAGATCAGCTCGGTCGGGCGGGAGTGAATGTCTCGCCGTCGCCGGAATTGCCGCTTGACACCGATGACGGATCGGACCGCGGGCACCGTCGTCGTCGAGATCATCGCCACGAGTCCGAATCGATAACGACATCTGCGACCACTTCGACGATCGCCGGATCGTGGGATGCGAGCAATACCGCGGTACCGGCGGCCTTCTCCTGTATCAGCGTGGAGGAAAGCCACCGCCGCCCGGCACTGTCGAGATGCTGCTCCGGTTCGTCGAGAACGATCAGGCGTCGTGGCCGAACGAACACCGATGCCAACGCAAGTCGATGACGCTGGCCGCTGGACAACGTGACCGGCAGTTGATCGGCAGCGGCCGCCAGTCCGACACGTGTCACTACACGTGTGACAGCCTGCTCAACATCGATGACGCCGTGCGCCGTGGCGAGAAGTACGAGGTGCTCCCGCACGGACAGGTGGGGAAATCCCGCGGGGTCGTCGACCACGGCGGCAAGGGCGGCGCGCACCCCCGGAGAGGTTTCATCGAGGTCCCGACCGTCGAGCAACACTCGCCCATCGTCGACCTCCTCGGCGCCCACGGCGCAACGCAACAGCGTCGACTTTCCCGACCCGTTGGACCCGACGACTGCGCACGCCGACCCTGGCCGGACTGTGACATCGACGCTGTCGAAGACGGTGAAAAATCCGAAACGTTTGGTGATACTCCGCAATTCCAGCATGAAACTCTTCTCCGCGATACGAGGTGGAAAATGGCGTCGACGAAGCGGAGACGCGGTGAATGCCGGTCAGCAACCGGGCTGCGCCCCCGCGAGGGCACCGGGAGCTCTGGGCATCGGACGGCCGGCGGTATCCGGGTGGGATTGTCGGCGAAACGATCCACGCAGGCGTTGCTCGTCGTCGGTCGAACCGTGCTGCCGGGGGACGAAAGCGCGAAGAAGGCCCAATCGTGATGTGAGCGCGGCGACGATCAGCGCGGCGGACAGAACGATCACGATCGCGAGGAACGATGCATTCGCCGACTGCGGATCGAGGTAGATCGACAGCAACGTCACAGTGGCGATCACTGTGGCCGTAAGCCAGATCGAGACGGCAGCTGCGGATCGCATGGCCTTACTCTACTGCCGGCGGTGGCCCGATACCCGTCACGACGGCCCGTGCCTCTCAGAGCTTTCTCGAGAGGTGTCACTAGAGTTCGTTGGACATCGACGCCGAACCTCGAGGGAGAACTTTGTGACGCGCTGGGCTTCGTTCGTGGTGTCTCGTGCTCGATGGGTGCTCATCGCCGCTGTCGTCGTCGTTCTCGCGAGCGCCACCTGGGGTCTCGGGGTCTTCGGAAGCCTCAGCCAGGGCGGGTACGAGGATCCGGGCAGCGAAGCAGTACAGGTGGCCAAGCAGATCGAAGGTTTGGGAACGGCGTCACCGGACATCATCGCCATCTACACCGCACCCGACGGCTCGACGCTCGACGACATCGGACCGGATGTCACGGCAGTGCTCGATCGGTTCACGGCCGACACCGAGCCCGACTCGGTCACGTCCTACTGGACGGCGGGTCCGGTGGAGAAACCGTTCCTGAGCTCCATCGATGGAACCAAGGGGCTCGCGACCGTGGTCATCGGACCGGACTCCGGCGTGACCGTCAGCAGTTTCGCCGAGCTACTGCCGCAGCTCGAGGTTCCCGGTGTCGAGACGCAGTTCGCCGGCGCGTCGGTCGCGGGAGTCTCGTTCAACACCCAGCTACAGGAAGACCTGGTCCGCGCGGAAATCATCGCGATTCCGATCACCCTGGTGCTTCTGGTCTTCATCTTCGGCGGCGTGGTCGCGGCTGCCGTCCCGGTCGTCGTGGGCGCGCTGTCGGTGGCAGCGGCGCTGACCGTTCTGCGCCTGCTGACCACCGTCACGGAGATCAGTTCTTTCGCCGTCAACGTCGCCAGCTTGCTGGGCCTCGGGCTCGCCATCGACTACGGGCTCTTCATCGTCAGCAGGTTCCGGGAGGAGCTTCGGGGTGGAGCCAACGGCCACGACGCTGCGAGGCGCACGATGCTCACCGCAGGACGCACAATTGTGTTCTCGGGACTGCTGTTGATCTGTGCGTTCGCGGGAATGCTGGTCTTCCCCCAGGCCATCATCCGGTCTTTGGGCTACGGCGCGATGGCCGCCGTCGGCTGCGCGGCCGTGTTGTCGCTCACGGCAGTCCCGGCGGTACTCGCAATCCTCGGACCACGGATCAACGCGATCACGTGGTCGCGCACGGCGTCCGATCGTGGCGACGCGCGCGCCCACAAGTTCTGGGGAGGCGTCGTCACCCGGGTGATGAAGCGTCCGATCGCGGTGGCCACCGTGATCGTCGTCGGCCTGCTGATCCTCGCGACACCGCTGCTGAAAGCGACACTCGGCGAGGTGTCCTACACGGCGCTCCCGAAGGACGACCCGGCACGCGTCGCGTTCGAAACCCTGGCGTCGGATTTTCGCAGCACCGGGGACAGCGCATCGATCGTGCTGGACGGCGATTCTGCTCGGCCCGACGGCGCGACCATCAACTCGGTGACGACGGCAGCACGCGGGATCGACGGCATCGAGAACGTGCAGTTCGGCACGGCCAGCGGAAACTTCGTGGTGATCAACGCGACGTTCTCCTCGGATGTCGCACCCGAGGCTCAGCAAGGAGTCGTCGAGCAACTTCGCGCCATCCCGGTGTCGGACGGCACGGAACTGGCGGTGGGCGGCGCAGCAGCGTTGGTCCTCGACGGCAACAACGCCATCGTCTCCTGGCTGCCGGTGATGCTGACGATCATGGTGGTCTCGACGCTGATCCTGCTGTTCCTGGCGTTCGGTTCCGTAGTGCTTCCGATCAAGGCCGTGGCCATGGCAGCGCTGAGCATGGCGTCGACGTTCGGCGCCCTCACGTTCATCTTCCAGGAAGGCAACGGAGCCGACCTGCTGGGAGTGACACCGGCGCCGCTCGAGGCCACGTTCGTCGTCCTCATCCTCGCGGTGGTGTTCGGGCTGTCCACGGACTACGAGGTGTTCCTGATGTCGCGCATGGTGGAGGCCCGCACGGCAGGAGCGAACACGGAAGAAGCCGTTCTCATCGGAGCGCAGCGCACAGGCCGCATCGTCACCGCCGCGGCGCTGATCCTCATCATCGTGATCGGGGCATTCTCGACGTCGGGGCTCTCGATCATGCGATTCCTGGGTGTCGGCATGATTCTGGCCCTCGTCATCGATGCCACCGTCATCCGCATGCTCCTGGTGCCGTCGCTGGTCAAGCTCATGGGTGAAGCCAATTGGTGGGCGCCGGCGTGGATGAAGAAGGTTCACGCCAAGGTCGGCATCGGGCACTAGTCGCTCTCCTTACTGCGCGGTAAGGTCCGGGAATGACCGAGTATCTGGTGACCGGCGGAACAGGCTTTCTGGGACGCGCCGTGGTGCGCAGACTGCTGGGCCGCGACGCGAATGCCGTCGTGCACCTACTGGTACGGCAGGCGTCGGTGGGCAAGCTGTCCACCTTCACCGGTGACGATCGTGTTCGCGCCGTCGTCGGCGACCTCGAGCAACCCCGCCTGGGACTGGACGAGAAGGCGGAGCAGGATCTGTCGGGGGTCGAGCACGTCGTTCACCTCGGCGCGATCTACGACCTGACCGCGGGCGACGAGCAAGAATCCACCAACGTCCAGGGCACCGCCTCGGTGGCGACGCTGGCACTGGAGCTGGGTGCGACGCTGCACCACGTGTCGTCCATCGCGGTGGCGGGCGACTTCGCCGGAACCTTCACCGAGGACGACTTCGACCGCGGCCAGTCCTTTCCGACGCCGTATCACCGGACCAAGTTCGAGGCTGAGAAGACCGTCCGTGACACGTCGGGGTTGACGTGGCGGGTGTACCGACCCGCCGCAGTGGTCGGTGATTCGATCACCGGCGAGATCGACAAGATCGACGGCCCCTATTACATGTTCCGATTGATCTCGTTGTTGGCCGAGTACCCGTCCGTGCTGCCGATGCCGGTGCCGGCTCTGGGATCGACCAACATCGTCCCGGTCGACTACGTCGCGGACGCGCTGGTCGCACTGATGCAGGCACCGGATCTCGACGGCCGCGCGTTCCACTTGGTCAACCCACGGCCGCAGCCCATGCGCGAGGTCTACTCGGCGCTCGGCTCCGCCGCGGGCGCACCGCGAGCCGTCGGCAGCATTCCCGGTGCCGTCGTCGGTCCGCTGCTGCGCTCGACCAATCGCCACATCGCGTCGGCTCGCGATGCCGTGTTCGAGAGCTACGACATCCCTCCCGTGATGGCGGAGCATCTGACGCTCCCCACCGTGTTCGACTCGACGCGTACCCGCGATGCGCTTCGAAACATACTGGGCGCGAACATGATCGAGGTACCCGAGCTGCGTGAGTACGCGCCCGCCCTCTGGGGTTACTGGCGACGCAATCTCGATCCGTATCGAGCGCGTCGCGACGATCCCGCCGGTCCCTTGGTGGGCCGCAACGTCGTCATCACGGGTGGATCGTCGGGCATCGGCAAAGCCTCTGCCTTCGCCGCGGCCCGCAAGGGTGCGCACGTCATCCTCGTGGCACGCGACGAGGACAAGCTGATGGGTGTGGTCGAGGAACTTCGGGCGACCGGCGCACGGGCGCACGGCTACGTCTGCGACATCACCGACGATGCATCGGTGGCCAAAACCGTACCGGCGATTCTGAGCGACCACGGCCACGTGGACATGCTGGTCAACAACGCGGGCCGATCGATCCGGCGCTCGCTGACCCTGTCGACCGATCGGCTCCACGACTTCGAGCGGACCATGGCTGTCAACTACTTCGGCGCGCTGCGGATGGTCCTGGGTCTGTTGCCCCACATGCGAAGCCGCAAGTTCGGCCACATCGTGAACATCAGCAGCGCGTCCGTCCAGAGTCACGTACCGCGGTTCTCCGCCTACGTCGCCAGCAAAGCCGCCCTCGATGCGTTCACATCGGTGGCGGCGTCGGAAACCTTGGCCGACGGTGTCTCCTTCACCACCATTCACATGCCTTTGGTGGACACCCCGATGATCGCGCCCACCGGCAACAAGAACGTCAACAAGGTGGAGACCCCGGAGAAGGCCGCCGCCATGGTGGTGCGCGCGCTGATCGACAAGCCGAAACAGATCGATGTTCCCACCGGCACGTTCGCCGAATGGGGTGACCTGCTGATGCCGCGGTCGAAAGATCGAGTGCTGGCGTCGTACTACAAGGCGTACCCGGACTCGGCTGCGGCGAAGGGCAGCACCGACACCAGCAACTGGTCGTCCGGCCCGCGTGCACCGAAGAAGACCCGGCGCGAAATCCGCATGCCCAAAGCACTGCGCCGAGCAGGACGGTTGGTTCCCGGCGCTCACTGGTGACTGTCACATCCTCGGCCTCTGCATCGTCCTTGTGACAGGGTTCCGGGTTCGGGGCCCGCTTTGAAGACGATGCAGAGGCAACCGAGCGGAGGACGAGAACATGCGTGTGGCGGTCGCAGGCGGAACAGGGGTAGCAGGCACAGCGGTGGTCGGTCGACTCCGATCACTGGGACACATTCCGGTGGTTCTGTCGCGTAGCAGCGGCGTGGACCTCCTGACGCCCAGTCGTGAACTGGACGAATCCCTCGATGGTGTCGACGCCGTCATCGATGCCGGCAACGTACAGACGCTCTCGCGCAGGGCGTCCGAGAAGTTCTTCTCGACAGTCACGACAACGCTGATGGATGCCGAGGAACGAGCGGGCGTCACCCATCACGTGGCACTGTCCATCGTCGGATCGGACCGCGTGGACACCGGCTACTACGCGGGTAAGCGATTGCAGGAGAGCATGGTTCGGACATCGTCGGTGCCGTGGACCATCGTGCGTGCAACGCAGTTCCACCAGTTCACGGAGCAGGCGTTGGCTACTACTCGTGGCCCGATTGCCATGGTGCCTGTCATGACCAGCGCGCCCATCGCCGTCGAGGAGGTGGCCGAACGGCTCGTGGAACTCGCGCTGGGACACGCGTTGTCTCTCGTCACGCAGATCGCCGGTCCGCAACAGGAACACCAGCCGGACCTGGCGCGCCGTGTCTTGCGCGCACGCGGATCGCGGCGAATCGTCGTCCCGCTCCGCGTGCCGGGGGCGGGAGGCCGTGCGATGGCGACCGGTGGCCTGCTCCCCGACGGAGACTGCGTACGAGGTGTCGAGACATTCGACCAGTGGCTTCGACGCGAGAGCGTCTCCGGACGGTGAGTGTCACCGACGACTACGTTCGCATCCGCCCCCGGCTGCTACGGATCGCCTACGCGGTTCTGGGATCTCACGCCGAGGCAGAGGACGTCGTCGCCGACTGCTGGCCAAAACTGGTGGATGCAAACGCCAGGTCGGCCGTCCTCGATGTCGAGGCGTGGTCCGTCGTCGCAGTCTCGCGCACGGCTCTCGACGTACTGCGATCGGCCAGGGTGCGGCGAGAGTCCTACGTCGGACCGTGGTTGCCCGAGCCGCTGGTCGCCCGCATCGATTCGCAACCGAATCTCGATGCTTCGGACAAGGTCACGCTGGACGAGAGCGTCGGATTCGCCCTCATGGTCGTTCTCGAGACGCTCTCACCCGCCGAGCGCACCGCATGGGTGCTTCACGATCTGTTCGGCGTCCCGTTCGACGAGGTGGCCGGGATCGTCGGACGGACGCCTGCGTCGGTGCGGCAATTGGCCGCACGCGCGCGCAGACATGTCCACGAGAGATCACCACGATTCGAGGTATCCGAGCACCTGCACGCCGAGGCGGTTCGGGCCTTCACACGGGCGGCGAGCACCGGGAAGTTGGCCGAGCTTCTGGTCACACTGGACCCGGACGTGATCCTGGTTTCAGACGGCGGCGGGTTCGTCTCGGCCGCGCGGCGACCGATCCGCGGCGCCGATCACGTCGCCCGCTTCCTGGTGGGGATCGCCGGGAAGGTCGGTGACGGTCTTCGGATCAGCCCCTGCCGCGTCAACGGCCTCGGCGGTGTGGCTCTGGTGGTCGACGAATCGCTCGCTGCGGTGGTCTCGTTCGATGTGTCGGAGACCGGACGAGTTCGAGGGATAAACATGGTTCGCTCGCCCGACAAGCTCAGATCGGTCGCCGACGACATCTGGCGTCGGTGACGAACTGTCAGACCGGTGCGAGGCCGAGGCAACCCGGAAGCCACCAGATCCGGAGCAGGCAAACGCACTCTTCCCAGCAAAGTGCACAAGCCTGGCACCGTGCGTTCTGCTGGGAGTTGTGCAGTCGAGCTCACAACCCTCGCGAGTGCGCCTCTCGGGCATCGTCGACGAGGCGATGGATACGCCGCGCCACCTCGTCGAGTTGGTCGACGATGTCGCGGCGGAGTTGCTCCTCCGCCGCGGGATCGAGCGTTACGCCGTCCCGGTGCGGGTCTTCGATGTCGATGAGCAGTTCGATGTTGGTGCGCAAGGCCGTCAGCGGCGCGAGCAGTTCTCGGCCGGCGTCGACGATGAGGTGGTTCTGCGCCTGTCGCGACCGTTGCAATGCCCGCAGCATGTCGTTGAATCTCCCGGCCAGATGCGCCAGCTCGTCGTCGCCGGCAACCTCGACCGGACTGAGATCACCGGTGTCGGTGATGCGCCGGGTAGCGCGCGTGAGCCGACCCACCGGACGCAGTCCCGTCACCGCTACCAAGTACCCCGACATCCCGGCGAGGACCACCAGCGACCCGCCGACCGTCACGAAGATGACCAGTAACCCGCCGAGCACGCCGGCCAGCGAGTCGTACGACTCGGCCACGAGGACGGTGGAACCGCTCGGGCCCTTTTCGATGGCCACGGCGTACCCGTTCAGATCGGTGACGACACGCGAGCGCTGTCCATCGACGACGGCGGCGACCTCCGGCTCGAGCGCCCCGGACGCCGTGACGAAGGGTTCGAACGTACCGGTCGCGGTGTAGATGTCACCGTTGACACCGACAAGCCCCACCCGCAGGTATCGGCTGGCACCAGGTCCGGCGGCGAAGCCGAACACCGCGGGCGAGAGGCCGGAGGAGTCACTGGCGATCAGCCGGTCCGCGTCTCTGCCCACCCGGTCGGTCAGCTGCGCGCGCAACGCACTCTCGGTGACCATGTAGATGGCCACCGAGCAGATCGCCACGGCGAGGGCAGCGACGCTGACGGTCAGCAGCCGTATCCGGCTACGCAGCGACAGAGCTGCGCGGGTGCGGGTCCGGAACATGCGCATGACACGACGGTAACCGCACGAGCCACCCGCGGGTTCGGACTTGACGGGGTGGGCCGACTTACTAGCGCAGCGGCAACCGCGCGGCGATGGCTCGACCCCAGACCGGAAGGAACTGTGTCGACATGTAGACCAGTGGGCCGACGGTTCCGCTCCACTTGAGAATGCTCAGCACACTCGACAGCGTGGCGGTGGAATTGGTGATGCGTTCGACGTCGTCGTGGATGTAGAGGTTGACCAGGTTCTCGGTGATGTCGGCGGTAGCGGCGACGGCCGGTGCCGCTATAAGGAGGCGTCGTAGCGACGCCGACATCGGAACCAGCTCGGCAAGGCGCACCGCGCCGATCCGGAGGGCCTTGGCGTACAGCACCGGGTGGTGGAAGTTCGCGTGATATCCGTTGGTCAACTCACGTGCCTGTCGCGGAGTGAGGTTCTCGATCACCGAGCGGTACCGCGCTCCGGAGGGACACACCTGCAGCTGCGCGTACGCTGTGCCACCCTGCCCGGTCGTGCGAATCAGGCTCAGTTCCGACACTGCGTACATCGACGCCCATGTCGCCAGTTCTGCGTCTCGCCGTGTGGGAGTGAACGTCTCGGAGATCGTCATCGCACGACCGTAACGACTGGCGACGGTCGATTGCAGCGACGCCGACAAGTCTGGACGCCTCACAGTGTGACGCTGCTCCGTGTGGTCAGGATGCGGAGAGGAACGGCCCCACGGCCGCCTCGAATTCTCGGAATCGGTCGCGGTGCACGCTGTGCCCGCTGTCCACCGCGATGACCCGGCTGGTGGGAACCAACGCCGTCATCGCGTCGAGACGACCTCGATCGACCATTCCTGTCGGACCTCCGACGACCACCAGGACGTCGGCGTCGATGCCCGACAGGGCATCCCACCACCGCCCGTCGGGTGCGCGGAACTGAGCAAGGGCCGAGGACATCATCGATCGGTCGAATGCGATCGCCGCTCGGGGGTGCCGGATTGCACTGGTCGTGGCATGCAGCAATTCGCGAGCAGACGGAAGCTTCGTGGTGATGGTCGGGGGCGGGTCACCCGGCCGAATCGGCAGCGGCGCTTCTTCGAGGACGAGTTTGCGCACGACGTCCGGCCTGCGCTGGGCGACCAGAGTTGCCGCGTGCCCGCCCAACGAGTGTCCGACCATGTCGACTCGGGTCAACTTCAGGTGATCCAGCAGCGCCTCGATGTCGAGTCCGAAATCCTCGAACAGGTACCTCGTGGCACGTCCACTTCGCCCGTGCCCACGGAGGTCGAGGACGACGACGCGGCGTCCACGACGAATCAAGGTGCGTGCCAATGCGTCCCACGTGTGCCCGTCGCCGCCCATCCCGTGCACCAGAATCACCGGCACACCCAGCACGTCGTGTCCGCCGGAGTCGCTATAGTGCAGGCGCACGCCGTCCGCCTCGACCACGCCGTCTGTCATGTCCACAATCGCTCACTGTGCCAGAGCGGCCACGACACCCTGCTCAGGCCGTGACCACCCGCAGTACCACCGCTGCGACGGCGACCACTGCGATGACGGCAGGGGCTGCGAGCTGGTTGTCCTTCACTCTGAGGTGCGCGGCGACCGCTCCGACGAAGTAGAGGACGACGCAGGCACCGGCCAGGACACCCAGCGGCCACCAGAACAGGCCGATCAGAATCCCTGCCGCTCCGGCGATCTCGAGATACGCGAGGATGGGAAAACGGTTGGCCGGCACACCGACGGTGGTGAGGCTGTGCACCACAGCGTCCTGGCGTGTCAGCTTTCCCGCCGCGGATCCGACCAGGACGATGGCGAGAAGAACGGTCAGGACGATAGTGGCAATGAACACGGTGGTCTCCTTGGTTGACGACGAGCTCGGTAAGTCACGAAGCCTGCGGCGCACGAACCGTAACAGTGCCCCTGACCGAAGTCGCTGTCACTCGTACAGCATCGGCACCGACGACTGCTGTTCCCGTCCCAGCAGGACACCGCGCCCGATGGCGGACGATCCGTATTTGCGTTGCACTCCGTCGAGGGCCTCGTCGAGGGCGTTCCGATCGATCGTCGGATGCTCGTTCTCGGCCGGTCCGAACGGCAGCTCGAGCTGCAGGGCGCCGCCGTCCTCGAGGTTGGAGACGGCGATGCCGACCAGCGTCAACCCCTGCATGGTGATGGCCGACATCGACGCGGCGAGCAGCGACCTCGCTGCAGTGAGCACCACGTGGGTGTCTGCAGTGGCGCGGGTCAAGGTGGTCGATCGGGTGGCGCGGGAGTAGTCGTCGAAGCGCAGTCTCAGGGTGATGGTGCGTCCGGCGCGGTGACCTTTGCGCATCCGATAGGTGACGCGATCGACCAACTCCACGAGGGCAGCGTCGACGTCGGCGGGCTCTTTGTGTCGGCGTCCCAGCGCGTGCTGCGCGCCGACCGAGCGCCGACTGCGGCCGGTGACCACTCTGCGCGCATCCAGGCCATTGGACAACGCGTGGAGGTGACCGCCGGCTGCCGATCCCAGCACCGACGTCAATGCACCCTGGTGGTGCGCGGCGAGGTCGCCGATGGTGCGGATGCCCTGAGCGTGCAGCTTGGCTGCCGTGATCTTGCCGACGCCCCACATTCTCTCGACGGGAAGCGGGTGCAGGAACTCGAGCTCGCGATCGGGTGACACCTCGAGCAAACCGTCGGGCTTGGCGACAGCACTGGCGATCTTGGCCAGGAACTTCGTGCGCGCCACCCCGACGGTGATGGGGAGTCCGACGTCCTCGGCGACGGTCCGCCGCAGATCCTGCGCGATGTCGGTGGCCGACCCCGACAGGCGGGCCAGTCCGGTCACGTCCAGGAACGCCTCGTCGATGGAGATGCCTTCGACCAGCGGAGTGACATTCTCGAACACCGCGAACACGTCCTTGCTGGCCTGCGAATACGCCGACATGCGCGGCGGCACCACCACGGCCTGCGGACACAGTGCTCGTGCCTGCCGGCCGCCCATCGCAGTCTTGACGCCGTAGGCTTTCGCTTCGTAACTCGCAGCCAGCACGACGCCGCCGCCGACGATGACCGGCCGTCCGCGCAGCGACGGATCATCACGCTGCTCCACCGAGGAGTAGAACGAGTCCAGGTCCGCATGCAGAATCGTCGCCGCTCCGACACGTTCACGGGCGCGCTGCTGGTGTGTCATTCGTAGATCCCTTCCACGAACCAGCGTCCTCCTCCGCAATCGGGATCACGTTCGTGCAGCACCAACAGTGCACGAGTGTCCTCCAGCAGCACCTGTGCCCGTGCCACCTGTCTCGCCGTCGACGCGGCCCCCAGATCCCACCACCGCTCGTCCGCCGCCCACGGTCCTGCCCACCCGTGCAAGGTCCAGCTTCGAGAACCCCAGTCCACGCGGGTGGGAACGCGATCGAACATGCCCCGCTCGGTCACCTGCACCGGGTCGCCGAACCGATCGGTCACCGTGATCTCCGGACGCGTCGGCATCAGCGCCGACGGTGACGGCGACGGCAGACGTCCCGGCCACGGCGCGGTGGGATCGGCGTCGGGAACCGGTTCGTCGCCCCACGGAAGCATCGTCACGCGCTCCCCCGGCCCGCGGCCACCACTGAGAACACCCACCTGAACGGCGTCGCCGCCGAGCAGACCCTGGACTCTGACCAGCGCGCGCCTCGCCCTCTCGTCCTCGTCGCCGACACCACCCCACAACCCCAGTTGCAGCGCCCCGGCAGAGACCACCTCCACCGGTTCCAGACGCAGGACGGTGATACCGGCGGTGGGTTTGTTCGTGGCCCGGCCGGTGAGCCACCCGTCGAGTTGCCATCGCACTCGATCCGCCGTGCCCTCGGGCGTCAGCGGTTCGGCGCAGCGCCAGGTTCGCGAGAGATGTTCGCCGTTGGCGGTACTCGCCTGCACCAGCAACCGAGTGCAGGCCACCGCGGCCGCCGACAGTGTGACGTGCAGCTTCTCTGCCAGTGCACGACCGGCGAACGCTGCGGCGTCGACGCGATCGATCGGTGGGTCGCACCGGTACTCGACGTCGAGATCGGGGGGAAGGACCCGTGCCGACGGCGGACGCTCCGACTCACCGCGGGCGCTGCGGTGCGCGAGAACGGCGTCGGTACCGAACCGGGAGGCGACGTCCACCGGCGACAGTGCGCCGAAATCACCGATGGTGCGCAAACCGAGCCGAATCAGCAGATCCACCAACTCGACTCGATCCGGAGCGGCGAGAGAGGGCTCGGCGGACAGTTCCGACACCGGGAGCGGCGCGAGAAACTGGGCTCCGCTTCCGCGCGGAACGATCGCCCCGTGCCGGGCTGCGATCACCGCGGTGCTCACCTCGTCGGCGATGCCCACCTGGCATTCGACTCCGACTGCGGCAACCGTGTCCACCAGTCTTTCCGCCGCCGCGTCCTCCGACCCGAAATACCGCGCTGCGCCGCGAGCGGAGAGCAGCAACAGACCGGGCCGCAGCACCTCGATACCGGGAACCACCTCGTCCACCCCCGACGCGACCGGTTCGAACAATCGAGCGTCGCGATCCGGATCTGCTCGTGCCACATACAGTTCCGGACATCTCGCCTGCGACTCCCGCCGACGGGCACCGCGGCGAACACCGTCCACTCTCGCCGTTGCCGAACACGCGACGACGCGATTGGCCGCCACGACCGCCACCGGCGCCGACGCTGGAATGTCCGCCGCTGCAGCCGCCGCCACGGCGGGCCAGTCCGGGCACCACACCGCCAGTACCCGACTCCGTGTCTTCGGCAAGCCGGTCACGGTCACGACGGCAACGCTGTCAGTACGGATTCGCTGCGCTCCGCCGTCCATTCGACACCGTCACCCCTGGAGGTCAGCGTCAGTCGACCACGCCGAGGACGCAACGCGCGCCCCTGAACCTCGACACCGAGGTGGACCGCGCGCACTCGCCCGTGTCCTGTTCGAGCGCCGGAGCCGAGGCCGCCGTATCCGTCGATACGCGCATCGAGGCGCAATTCGGCACCGTCCCACCGACCGTCCGTGACGATCAACGTCGCCCCCTTGTTGCGAGCACGAGCCACTACGGCTCTGGCCCGCGACGGTGGTACCGCGGACCCGCCCAGCCCGAGCACCACCAGATCGATGCCGTCGAGCAGGACGGCCGCGACTTCCACCGGGTCGGGACCGGGATCAGGGACCAGCGCCACGCGGTGCAGGTGCGCGCCCATCTCCGACGCCGCCAACAGTCCCAGACGCGGCAGCCCGATGACGGCCGCATGCCGCCCCGATCCGGTGACCGCGGCCAGAATCCCGAGCAGCAACGACCCGGCACCCGACACCGAAACCACCGACCCGCGCGCCAGGCCCCCCTCGGGAAGCAGCGTCGACAATGCTTCTGGAACGGGCAGCACCGGACGTACTCGCGCCGGACCCGGATCACGAACCGGCGCGGTGGCGGTCGCGGTGAGAGCCACCGGCTGCTGCGCCGATGATGAAGCAGCCGGCGGCGCAGTGGTGGTGGGCGTCGATTGGATACGACGACGCAGGATCTCGATCCGCTCGGCGCGGGGCAGGCTTTCGAGGCCTTCGAGATCAACGGAAACAGGCATGGTCACTCCCCGGGGTCCGGACGATCAATACGGGCGATCGAGACGGGCGATCGAGACTCAGGGGAAGGCCGAGATTCGAACATACTTTCGAACGTCTCTCCAGTAAAGCCTGCGCCGGTTCGAACGTCAAGATGCTGCGGAAAGCCCAGGTAACAACGTTGTGACGTAGTGGAAAACCACTGTTCGACGCCGTCGGATAACCTCGCACCGTGACGGATCAAGAGCAGCCAGACGGAGCAGTGGCCGACTCCACGCGCGCCCGGGCGGTCATCGGGCCCGACTATCTCCTCGCCGGACGGTACCGTCTCGATTCCAAGCTGGGCGGCGGCGGAATGGGTGCCGTGTGGCTCGCGAGCGACACGCTGTTGAGCCGCAAGGTGGCCGTCAAGCAGGCCACGTCCACGGCGGAGCTGACACCCGAAGCAGCGCGAGAAATACGTGAGCGCGCCATGCGCGAGGGTCGAATGGCGGCCCAGCTGGACAATCCGCACGCCATCGCCATGCACGACGTCGCTCTGGACGGCGGAGAACCGTGGCTCATCATGGAGTACCTACCCGCGCGCAGTCTCGCGATGGCGCTCAACATCGCCGAGACGCTACCGCCGGACGAGGTCATCCAGATCGGCGCTCAGATCGCGGACGCACTCACCGCGGCGCACGCAGCCGGGATCGTCCACCGGGACATCAAGCCGGGCAACATCTTGGTGGCCGACCGCGGCGGCGCACTGGGCATGGTCAAGATCAGCGACTTCGGCATCTCCCGCGCGCGAACGGACACGCACGAGGAGAACAGCAACGTCATCACCGGAACACCGGCGTACTTCGCTCCCGAGGTCGCGCGCGGCGGTGACCCCACCGAGGCCAGTGACGTCTTCTCTCTCGGCGCGACGCTGTACACCGCAACCGAAGGCCAACCCCCGTTCGGAATCGATGCCGACTCCATCGCACTGCTGCACCGCGTCGCGGGCGGTCGCATCATTCCGCCACGTCGCAGCGGCGCGATGACAGCAACCATGCTGCACATGCTCGAACCCGATCCCACACGCCGGCCGACCATGGCCGAGGCGCGGGCCCGCTTCGTTGCTCTCGCCGTCGGCAAGAACGGCAGTGCAACATCGGTGATCAACCATCCTCTCCGGGCAGCAGACGGGCAGGTGCCGTTCTGGGCACTGCGCGGGTCCCGAGTACCCGGCACCACTCGCCGAGGTGAGCGCATTCACGGCCGAACCATGACCGGGCTGCCGGCCGCAGGCGCCGCGACTCCCCTTGATCGGGTGCCGCGGCCGTCGGTCACGCCGACCACCGGCGCCACCTCACCCCACCGGCCCACCTACTCGCCGCCCGCGTTCGAGACCCCGGCACCGAAGAAATTCACTCCCCCTGCCGGATTGCCGCTCTACCTCGGCATCGGCGGCGCGGTGCTCCTGCTGCTGATCGTGCTGATTCTGGTTCTCTAGCACCGATCGCCCCCATCACGGCACGAGGACGGTGGCGATCAGCCCACGATGATCGGACCCGGCGACGTCGACTGCATCCAAGGACAGCACCCCGCCGTCGCGTACGACGACGTGGTCGATGCCGACAACGGGCGGGTACCACTTGTCCGTCGGATACGTGGGCACGACACCCGCACCCACGGCATCTGCCGCGTCCACGTAGCCGCCGGTCAGAAGATCGCGAAAGTGCGTGTGCGCGTGCGTGGAATTGAAATCGCCGCTCACCACCACCGATCCCTCGGTTGGGGCCGACATCTCCTCCGCCAACAGATCCAGCTCCGATGCCCACACCTGCGTCGGAGTGGGATACGGGGGAATCGGATGCACCGAGAACACGCGAACAGGCTGGGCTGCACCTACATCGAGGTCTGCAGCTGCGTTCGACAACAGGAATCCTGGCAGTTCTCGCCCACCCGACAGCGGGAAGATGCTGTAGATCGCCGCACCCGCACCGGCCGGGTAGGGCGCGACGAATCTGTACGGCAAAACTTCCTCGATACCTGCCTCGTCCAAGGACGTGACGAACTCGGGGGTGATCTCCTGAACGGTCAGAACCTCGACCTTCCGCTCGCGCACCGTCGACATCAGCGCGGCAGCATCCGCCCGGCCCAGCATGACGTTGGACTGCATCAGCGTCACCGACCTTCCTGCGTCGGCGCTCGCGAGCCCCGCCGCACCCGGGACGTAGAGGGGCAGAGCGACAATCGAGGAGACCGTCAGGATCGCGGCCGACAGTGCGGCGATCCACCACCGCTTCGCGGCGATGCACACCACGAGGCCGAGAACCGTGACACCCAGCAGGATCGGCGCGAAAGACGCCGGGCCCACCACCAGGATGCTGCGGACGTCCGCTGAGGACGAGACGACCGCGATCACCCCGGCGACCACTCCGCCGAGCCCGACAATTGCGGTCGGCACCGCACCACGCGTCATTCGATACGACGCCGATGCGCCCACCGCGTAAGCGCGTTCCGGTTGGACTGCTGCGTCTTACGCAACACGTTGGACGCGTGAGTCTCCACCGTCTTGATCGAGATGAACAATGACTCGGCGATCTCGCGGTAGGTGTAGCCGCGGGCGAGAAGACGCAGAACCTCGAGTTCCCGCGGAGTCAACGAGTCCAGTTCCGGATCCAGTGGGGGCTCCGGCGCAGACGACCGTCCGGTGAAAGAGTCGAGGACGAACCCGGCAAGCCGTGGCCCGAACACCGCGTCGCCACCGGCCACGCGGCGAACGGCGTCGGCGAGGTCTGCGCCCGAGATCGTCTTGGTCACGTACCCGCGCGCACCGGCACGGATAACCGCGATCACGTCCTCCGCCGCGTCCGACACGCTGAGCGCCAGGCAGACCGGGACCCAAGCGGAATCCGGACGGGCGATCGCATGCAGTACGGCCACTCCCCCGCCGTCGGGCATATGGACGTCGAGCAACACCACGTCGGGCTTCAGAGAGTCGATCCCACGTACCGCGTCGGCGACGCTTCCGGCCTCGCCGACCACCTCGATGTCGTTCTCTCGCGCGAGTTCTGCACGAACCCCCGATCGGAACACCCCGTGATCGTCGACGAGGAATACGGACAAGCTCACGCGGATCGTTCCTTGCTCTCGTGCTCGGTGCCGGTAGCCGAGATCGACTCGCGCGGTACACGAATGTGAATCTCGGAACCCTTCCCCGGCGCGGACCGGACGGTCACCTCACCGCCGCGACGCTCGATGCGCGCCCGTATGCTCCGGGCCAGACCCTGCCGATCCTCGGAGACCGTCGTCGGATCGAAACCACGTCCTCGGTCACGGACGAACACCTCGACCGCGTCGCAGCCCGCCTCGACGTACAGATCGATCGACTGGGCTCCGGAATGCTTGGCAGAGTTCACCAGCGCCTCACGGGTGGCACCGAGCAACGCCGTGGCCACCTCTCGGGTGACACCCGATTCCTCGGCGGGTCGATCGAGCTCGACATCTCCCACGGTCACCGGATCCACGGTGACACCGTAGTGGTCCTCCACTTCGCCCGCGATGGTGGCCAGAGCTCGCACCAGTGAGGATTGTTCGTTGTCACCGCCGCCGAACAGCCATTTGCGAAGCTCGCGTTCCTGACTGCGCGCCAGGCGAAGAACCTCGGACGAGTCGGTGGACTGCTTCTGGATCAGCGCCAACGTCTGAAGCACCGAATCGTGCAGGTGCGAGGCAATGTCCTCACGCTCGTCGTTGCGGATTCGGGCGGCGCGTTCGGCGCCGAGCGCGCGCAGAAGCCTCATCCACAGCGGCACCGTCAGCAGGACGGCACCGACGATGGTGACGACTACCGCGAGCAACGACGACTGCAGCGAGCGCACGTCGACGCGAGCCACGACCACCACGCAGAGTCCTATGACCACCAAGGTGACGCCGGCGACGACACGCGCCCAGCCCAGAACGGTGGATTTGGCGAGAACGGTGGATCTGGGCTGTCGGGTACGGGCGAGTTCGTCGGATCGTGCTCCGGCAGCATCGAATTCGCGCCACACCAGGGTCGCACCGATGGCGACGACGACGAACGGGGCGATGATGGTGGACGAACTCCCGGTCAAACCCGCCCCCAGCAGGACGGCACCGACCAGACCCAGTGCAAGAAGACCGTAGGCACGCCGACGCTCGGCGCGGCTGGGCTTGACGACATCGTTGCCGACCGACGTGAAGATCCACAGCAGACCGTAGGCCGCTACGCCGGCACCCGCGGCTGCGCACAGCAGGGCGAACACCACCCGCACCTTGAGAACGTCGACACCCAGGTGATCGGCGATACCTCCGGCAACCCCACCGATGACGCGGCCCGAGGCCCGGCGAGTCACGATGAGAGCCGAGGTGGAGCCTGAGCGCGCTACCTGTCCGGGCCGGCCGAGTGGCACCGCCGGGGGCGGCGGCGGGTAAGCGGGCAGCGTGGGCACGCCCCGATCCTGACACGAATCCGGCAGCGGCGGTATCGGGGTTCTCCCTGATGCCGGGCCTCGACGAGCGGGCCGGCATTCCGACGATAGATCAGGGTTCGCCCCGATGTGGTCGACCCTCCCGCCGATCCAGAATGGTCACCATGACCACGGCACCCGCATCCACTCAGCTGTCCGAACTGTGGCGCACACGTCCAGTTCGCCTACCCGATCACGGCCCGGGGGCGGGAATCGCCGCCGGTATCGGACATCGGTATCGGGTCGATCCCGTTCTGATTCGTGTCGCATTCGTCGTGGCCACCGTCTTCGGCGGTTCCGGCCTGGTGCTGTACCTCGCCGCATGGCTTGTTCTTCCGCGCATGGGAGAGACGGTCTCTGCCGCTGATTCGTTGCTCGGGCGCGGCCGGGCCTCGGTGTCGCACACATCGTCCATCGTGCTGACCGTCGCACTGGTCATCGCCGTCGTCAGCGTCGGCCCCATCGGACGGGGGTCCGGCCTGATTTCCACGCTGGCCATGTTGGGCGGGCTGTACCTGCTGTATCGCCGAACGCCGACTGCTCCGACTCCCGAGGACATCGCCGGACGCGGCGCAGCGGCAGCCCCCCAGACATCGACAGCATGGAACACCGCGGAGGCCGTTCCCGACCAGTACCAGCCGACCCCGCCGCCGGTGTCGCTGTCCAAGGACGGCGACCGACCACCGACGCCGACATCGCCACCGTCGTGGGATCCGTTGGGCGTGGCGCCGTTCGCGTGGGGCCTGCCCGAACCCGGCCACCCTGTGACACCGGTGGTTGCCCGCCCACGGAAGTCGCGTCTGACGTCCACCGTGATCGGGGTGGCGATCATCGCGTCCGCCCTCACCGTCGCCATGGGAGCCGGAGGCGCCGCGACGGCCCCCCGTGTGGGCGGTGTAGCGCTGGCCGTGGTCGGCATCGGCCTGGTCGTCGGAGCGTTCACCCGCCGCGGCCACGGCCTACTCGTCGTGGCAGCTCCACTCGCCGGTTTCGTCGTCGTGGCATCCCTCGTCGGCACGTCGGAAGCCCGTAGCGACGGTTCTCCGAACTGGGGCAACGTCACGGCCGCCGCCCCCCAGACCATGACAGCGCTCCAAGAGCGATACGAGTCGGGAGTCGGCAACTTCACCCTCGACCTCACCGGCCTGACCCTCACCGAGAGTCGCACCGTCGTCGTCGAGAAGGCCGTCGGCAACACCGAGATCACCGTGCCCGCGGACATGAACGTCCTGGTCGACTGTGAAAGCGCCGCGGGAAACACCGACTGTATGGGCAGCGCCGACACCATCGATGTCGGTTCCGACGGGCCGGACGCACCAGTCCTGACCATCGAGGCGAGCACCGCGATAGGCAACTTGGAGGTACACCGTGGATGACAACGACACTCGGGACGACAACACCCGAGAAGACAACACCAGGGCGACTCGGCGGGTGCCCTCGGTCGGTCTCCTGCTGGCCGGCCTCGCAGCGCTGACGCTTGCCGTTCCCACCATCGTCGGAGTCGACGCGACCGTGCTGTTCGCGACGCTTTTCTCCGGCTGGGTGCTTCTGGCCGTGGCGGTGATCGTCGGCCTGATCCTCATCGTGGGCCCCGTCGGACGCCGTCGATCTCGCTCCTGAACTACCGGCGAGCCGCCGGCATCATTCCCATTCGATGGTGCCCGGCGGCTTGCTCGTGACGTCGAGCACCACCCTGTTCACTTCGCTCACCTCGTTGGTGACCCGCGTCGAGATGCGTTCGAGGACGTCGTAGGGCAACCGAGTCCAGTCGGCAGTCATCGCATCCTCACTCGAGACCGGGCGCAGCACGATGGGATGGCCGTAGGTGCGGCCGTCGCCTTGCACTCCGACGCTGCGCACGTCGGCAAGGAGTACGACGGGGCACTGCCAGATCTGGTTGTCCAATCCCGCCGCGGTCAGCTCTTCGCGCGCGATCGCGTCGGCGTGCCGCAGGGTCTCGAGCCGGTCGGGGGTGACCGAACCGATGATGCGGATGGCCAGCCCCGGCCCCGGGAACGGTTGCCGCGCAACGATTTCCTCGGGAAGCCCCAATTCCCGGCCGACCGCGCGGACCTCGTCCTTGAACAGCAGTCGCAACGGTTCGACCAACGAGAACTGGAGATCCTCGGGGAGTCCTCCGACGTTGTGGTGGCTCTTGATGTTTGCGGTTCCGCTGCCGCCGCCCGACTCTACGACGTCCGGGTACAGCGTGCCCTGTACCAGGAAATCGATGGACTCGCCGTGCGCGGCATTCTCACCCAGCTCGGTGGTGACCGCGCCTTCGAAGGAACGGATGAACTCACGGCCGATGATCTTGCGCTTGGTCTCCGGATCGGACACGCCGTCCAGCTCGCGGAGGAAGACATCGACGGCGTCGACGGTGATCAACCTGGCGCCGGTCGCTGCGACGAAGTCCTGTTGAACCTGCTCACGCTCGCCCGCGCGAAGGAGACCGTGATCGACGAAGACACAGGTCAGTCTGTCCCCGATTGCGCGCTGCACCAGCGCAGCCGCCACCGCGGAGTCGACGCCGCCGGACAGACCGCAGATCGCCCGACCCTCACCGACCTGATCGCGAACCTGTTCCACCAACGCGTCGGCGATGTTCGCGGCGGTCCAGGTGGGCGCGATACCGGCGATGTCGTGCAAGAACCTGGACAGCACCTGCTGTCCGTGAGGTGAGTGCAGCACCTCCGGGTGATACTGCACACCGGCCAGACGACGCGCGCGATCCTCGAAGCCGGCGACGGGCGCGCCGGCGCTGGTGGCGGTCACCTCGAACCCCTCCGGGGCCTCGGTGACGGCGTCGCCGTGGCTCATCCACACCGGCTGCGTGGTCGGCAAACCGTCGTGCAGCACGCCGCCGGACACCTCGATGTCGGTTCGCCCATATTCACGCGTCCCGGTGTGGCTGACGGTTCCGCCCAGCGCGCCGGCCATTGCCTGAAAGCCGTAGCAGATGCCGAACACCGGGATGTCGAGATCGAAGATCGCCGGATCGAGTTGCGGGGCGCCTTCTGCGTACACGCTGGACGGCCCACCCGACAGCACGATGGCGGCCGGCTTCTTCGCGGCGATGTCCTCGACACTCATGGTGTGGGAGACGACCTCGGAGAACACCCGCGCCTCGCGGACCCGCCGGGCGATCAGCTGCGCGTACTGCGCTCCGAAGTCGACGACGAGAACCGGGTTGACGCTGTCGATCGGCGGTGCGTCGATATCCGGCGTGGGCTGAGGCTGAGAGTCGATCACGCGAGCAGTCTAATGAGCGCGTCCGGCCTTATGCCGCACCGGTGCTGCCGACCGAAGAGCCCACCTTCGTCGACGACGCCGGCGAGGTGGACGGCGTGCGAATCTCGACGATCGGGAGCATCAGGGCACCCGGAGCGTGCGCCGGCACGACGGGGTGCCGGGGCGCCGTCGGATCGATCCGCTCGTAGGGCCGACCCTGCTCGGGACGCAGATCCTTCTCGCCCTTGTTCGGCCACAGCGACGCAGCTCGCTCGGCTTGTGCGCTGATGGTCAGCGACGGGTTCACACCCAGGTTCGCTGAGACCGACGACCCGTCGACGATGCTCAGCGTCGGGTAGCCGTGCACGCGGTGGTAGGGGTCGATGACACCGTTCTCGCTGTCCTCAGAGATGACGCAACCACCCAGGAAGTGCGCGGTGAGCGGGATGTTGAACACCTCTCCCCAGGTGCCGCCGGCGATACCGTCGATCTTCTTCGCGATGCGGCGGGTGGCCTCGTTGCCCATGGGAATCCACGTGGGGTTCGGCTTGCCGTGGCCTTGCTTACTGCTCACCTTGCGCCCGCCGAGCAGACCTCGCTTGGTGAACGTCGTGATCGAGTTGTCGAGGTTCTGCATCACCAGAGCGATGATGGTTCGCTCGGACCAATGCCTCGTGTTCATCATCCGCAGGAATCGAACCGGGTTCTTCGCCACTTCGAGAAGGAACTTGATCCAGCGCGGGGTGCGGCCACCGCCGTCGGTCATGAGCGTCTGCAGAAGCCCCATCGCGTTGGACCCCTTGCCGTAGCGGCAGGGCTCGATGTGGGTGTCCTCGCTGGGATGGAACGACGACGTGATCGCCACTCCCCTGGTGAGATCGATCGACGGGTCGTACGTCAGCTTGCCGGCACCGACGATGGACTCGGAGTTGGTGCGTGTCAGTCGCCCGACGGTCGGCGACAGTCCCGGCAGCGACCCGGTGTCGCGGAACTTGTGCATCAGCTGCTGGGTACCCCAGGTTCCGGCAGCGAGTACGACGTGATCCGCCGTGAACGTCCGACGGTTCTTCTTCAGTCGGGCGCCTGTTCTTTCGGTGTGGATCACCCACGACCCGTCGGGCCTCGGCTCGAGATCGGACACCGTCGTCATCGGCACGATGTCGACACCGGCGCGCTCTGCCAAGCCCAGGTAATTCTTGAGCAAGGTGTTCTTTGCGTTGTGCCGACACCCGGTCATGCACTCACCGCACTCGATGCAGCCGGCCCGATCCGGGCCCACCCCTCCGAAATAAGGGTCCGGAACAGTCTTGCCCGGCTCGTCGCCGAAGAAGACACCGACCGGCGTCTGAATGAAGGTGTGCCCCACACCCATGTCATCGGCGACCGACTTCATGACCTCGTCGGCCGGCGTCATGTGCGGGTTCTGCACCACGCCCAGCATTTTCTGCGCCTGCTCGTAGAACGGCGTCAACTCCGCATGCCAGTCCGTGATGTGCGACCACTGCTGGTCGTCGAAGAACGACCGAGGCGGCTGGTACAGGGTGTTCGCGTAGTTCAACGAGCCCCCACCCACACCTGCACCTGCGAGGATCAGGCAGTCGCGCAACAGGTGAACTCGCTGTATACCGAAGCATCCCAATTTGGGCGCCCACAGGAACTTCTTCAAGTCCCAGCTGGTCTCCGCGAAATCGGCGTCCTCGAACCGTCGGCCCGCCTCGAGCACGCCGACCTTGTAGCCCTTCTCCACGAGACGCAGCGCCGTGACACTGCCACCGAATCCGGATCCCACGACGAGAACGTCGTAATCTCTGCCGCTGCCCATCGAGACCTCCTGAATTCACCCGAGCGTGATCCGTGCCACCCTACCGTATCTGTGAACCGGGGTACCAGAAACCGCCGACCGACCTCCCCACCCACTACTGAAGGGCACCTTCAGTCGGTTAGATCGACTGAAGGTGCC
>JBASAM010000042.1:0-28648 GCA_049650605.1 Rhodococcus sp. (in: high G+C Gram-positive bacteria)
CCTACTGATGGGCACCTTCAGTCGATCTACCCGACTGAAGGTGCCCTTCAGTAGGGCCCGGTGGCGGCCGTTAAGCTGTCGCCGAGCACGCACCGTGCATTTTCGTCGAAACCTGATCAGGGAGTTCTCCACGTGAGCCAGCCAGGCCGCCCCGTCGTTCTCATTGCCGACAAACTTGCGCAGTCCACCGTCGAGGCACTCGGTGACGGTGTCGAGGTTCGGTGGGTGGACGGTCCGGACCGCCCGGCACTGCTTGCTGCCGTGCCGCAAGCGGACGCGATTCTGGTGCGTTCTGCAACCACCGTCGACGCGGAGGTGCTTGCTGCCGGTTCCAAGCTGAAGATCGTCGCACGCGCGGGCGTCGGGCTGGACAACGTGGACGTGCCCGCTGCCACCGAGCGCGGGGTTCTGGTGGTCAACGCCCCGACCTCCAACATCCACACCGCGGCAGAGCACGCCGTGACGTTGCTGCTGGCCGCTGCTCGCCAGATTCCCGCTGCCGATGCCACGCTGCGTCAGCACGAGTGGAAGCGCAGCAAGTTCAACGGCGTCGAGATCTTCGGCAAGACCGTCGGCGTCGTGGGTCTCGGCCGAATCGGCCAACTGTTCGCCCAGCGCCTCGCCGCGTTCGAGACGCACATCATCGCGTACGACCCCTACGTGTCGCCGGCCCGTGCCGCGCAGCTGGGTATCGAGCTGGTGACGCTCGACGAGCTGCTCGAGCGCGCCGACATGTTTTCCGTGCACTTGCCGAAGACACCCGAGACCAAGGGACTGATCGGCAAGGACGCGCTCGCCAAGACCAAGAAGGGCGTCATCGTCGTCAATGCGGCCCGCGGTGGTCTGGTCGACGAGCAGGCGCTCGCCGACGCCATCACCAGCGGTCATGTGTTCGCCGCCGGTATCGACGTCTACGCCACCGAGCCGTGCACCGACAGCCCGCTGTTCGAGCTGCCGCAGGTGGTGGCCACGCCGCACCTCGGCGCATCGACCACCGAGGCGCAGGATCGCGCCGGCACCGATGTCGCGAAGTCCGTTCTGCTGGCGCTCGCTGGCGAGTTCGTTCCCGACGCCGTCAATGTCTCCGGCGGTTCGGTGGGCGAGGAAGTCGCGCCGTGGCTCGACATCGTGCGGAAGCAGGGTGTGTTGATCGGCGCACTGTCCGACGCGCTGCCGGCGTCGTTGTCGGTGGAGGTACGCGGCGAATTGGCGTCGGAAGATGTCGACATCCTCAAGCTGTCGGCTCTGCGCGGCCTGTTCTCCGCGGTCATCGACGACGCGGTCACGTTCGTCAACGCGCCGTCGTTGGCGGAGGAGCGCGGAGTCACCGCCGAGGTGAGCAAGGCCAGTGAGAGCCCCAACCACCGCAGCGTCGTCGACGTGCGGGCGGTCTACGGCGACGGCACCGTCGTCAACGTCGCGGGAACCCTCACCGGGCCGCAGCACGTGGAGAAGATAGTCAACATCAACGGCCGCAACTTCGACCTCCGCGCCGAGGGCACGAATCTCATCGTCACCTATGCGGATCGCCCCGGCTCGTTGGGTCGCATCGGCACCGCACTGGGTGATGCCGGCATCGATATAGCGGCCGCAGCGCTCAGTCAGGACAGCGAGGGCGGCGGAGCCACCATCCTGCTGCGCGTCGATCGCCCTGTCTCGCAGGAGGTCCGGGATTCCATCGCGGCCTCCGTGGGTGCCACCACCCTCGAACTCGTCGATCTTTCCTGAGAGGGCTGCGAAGATGAAGCTTGCTGTCGTCGGCGGCGACGGGATCGGTCCCGAGGTGGTCGCAGAGGCGCTCAAGGTGCTCGAGGTGGTCGCTCCCGGAGCGGACACCACGGAGTACGACCTCGGTGCGCGTCGGTACCACGCGACGGGGGACATTCTTCCGCCGTCGGTGCTCGAGGAACTGCGTGGACACGACGCGATCCTGCTAGGCGCCATCGGAGATCCGTCGGTACCCAGTGGAATTCTCGAGCGGGGACTCCTGCTCACGGCGAGGTTCGCCCTCGACCACCACATCAACTTGCGTCCGTCCAAGCTCTACCCGGGCGTCATCGGTCCGCTCGCCGGCAACAAGGCTGTCGACGTCGTCGTCGTGCGCGAGGGAACCGAAGGGCCGTACACCGGCAACGGGGGAGCGATTCGCGTCGGCACCCCGCACGAAGTGGCCACCGAGGTCTCGCTCAACACGCGGTTCGGCGTGGAGCGCGTCGTGCGCGACGGGTTCGTCCGCGCCATGGATCGCCGTCGGCACCTGACGTTGTTGCACAAGACGAATGTTCTCGCGTTCGCCGGATCCCTGTGGCACCGCACCGTCGACGAGGTGTCGGCCGAGTTCCCCGACGTCGAGGTCGGATACCAGCACATCGATGCCGCGATGATCCACTTGGTGACCGATCCCGGCCGGTTCGACGTGATCGTCACCGACAATCTGTTCGGCGACATCGTGACCGATCTGGCGGCTGCGGTGACGGGCGGGATCGGATTGGCGGCCAGCGCCAACATCGATGCGACGCGGACCAATCCGAGCATGTTCGAGCCGGTCCACGGCAGCGCGCCGGATATCGCGGGCAAAGGTGTCGCGGACCCGACGGCGGCCATCTTGTCGGTGTCGATGCTCCTCGCGCATCTCGGTGACACAGATGCAGCCGCTCGGGTGGAATCGGCCGTGGCGCAGGACCTGAAGTCCCGGACGCCCGGCGATCCCGGCACCACGAGTGCCATCGGCGATCGCATCGCGGCGTCGTTGTAGGACATCCCGCTTCGGGCACTAACGCGTCGATCGACCTGTGTCGTCCACGCCCGCGTGTTCGCGAGGGATAACGGGCAGTGCGACGGCGGCGATCAGAGCCGAGACGGCGAACGCCACGGGATACGACGTGTGGGTGATGAGCACCCCGAACAACGGCGGAACCGCCGACGCCGCGACGAATTGGCTGGTGTTCTGAGCCCCCAATGCTCGGCCACTCCAGAACGGACCCGCACGTTCCGCGACGGCGGTGAACGCGAGTCCGTTGGGTGAGACGGTCGCGACCGACGCGACGACGAGGACGACAACCGATGCGCTGGTTCCGATCGCGTCCGTGACGGCCATCAAGAGCATCACGGTGACCACGGATGCCGCCACCCATCTCATCGGTCCCAGACGGCTCGACACCCGGTCCGAGACTGCACCCACAGCAATGCGGCCGACGGCGCCGCATACTTGCGCCACCGTGATCAGTAGTCCGGCGGCGGCGGGAGACCACTCTCGTTGGTCTACCAGCCATACCAGTGAGAACGTCCAGACGACGTATTGCGGGACCACGAGCGCGACCGATGCACCGTGGATTCGCCAGAGATCGGCTCGGCCGCGGTAAGGATTGCGGAGCAGGGCCTCGCTCGATGCGGCCGTACGAGATGGTCGCGCCGGATCGACGACTCCGACTGCGCACGCGAGTGCGGCGACGGTCGATGCCACCGCAGGCAACAGCATGGCGCTGCTGACCCCGTGGTCTCGGGCGATACCAGGAATCAACAACGCGGACAACGCAACACCGACGGGAAGCGACATCTGACGGATCCCCATGGCGAGGCCGCGGCGGTGCGCCGGAAACCATCCGACGACGACACGACCGGTTGCGGAGTTCACGCTGGCCGCAGCCATGCCGCCCAGTAGGAGGAATACGGCGAGTGTGACGGTTGTCTGCGTTGTCGCGGCGCAGTACGCCGCGGCCGCCGTGAGTGCGGAACCGACCGTGAGGGAAAGGCGTTCGCCGATTCGGTCGACCACGGCTCCCCAGGCGATCAATGTGAAGACGATACCGACGGTCGGCATGGCGATGACGATTCCGGCCGTGGCCAGGGTCATGTCCCGTTGGTCGCGCAGAGCCGGAATGAGGAATGCGGTGCCGTTGAGGAGTAGAGCGGTGGATGCGGTGGCGAGCATGCCGATGATCAGCATGGCCCATCGACCCATGGCGGATTCGCTATATCGCCGAGTCCACGGCCGAGCGATGCCAGCGTCGGTCGTCGTCATCACCGCACCTTCATTCTCATATCATGAGATAAGTATCCTGCATCGTGAACATCAGGGACCGATGGTACTCCCTGCCGACGACCAGCAGCACACACGAGGATTGCGAGCGAGAGCGGTGAGGTTGCGGCAGATAGACTCGCCGCATGCGTCTTGGTCGAGTAGCAAGTCCCGACGGTGTTGCGTTCGTCGCCATCGAGGGCGACGGCGACGAGAGGACGGCTCGGGAAATTGCCGAGCATCCTTTCGGAACACCCACCTTCACCGGGCGGAGTTGGTCGCTGTCGGATGTTCGCCTGTTGGCGCCCATCCTGGCGAGCAAGGTCATCTGCGTCGGTAAGAACTACGCGGCGCACGCGGCGGAGATGGGGTCGGAAGCGCCGGAGGATCCGGTGATCTTCCTGAAGCCGAACACCTCGATCGTCGGTCCGGGCGCCAACATCGTGCGCCCGCGCTCGTCGTCCGAGGTGCATTACGAAGGGGAGTTGGCCGTCGTCATCGGCCGCCCGTGCAAGGATGTCCCGGCTGCTCGAGCCGCCGATGTGATCTTGGGCTACACCGTCTCCAACGACGTCACCGCGCGCGATCATCAACGTCATGACGGCCAGTGGACGCGAGCCAAGGGGTACGACACGTTCTGCCCGCTGGGCCCGTGGATCGAGACCGCGCTCGACGCTTCCGATCTCGCGATCTCGACGACGGTCGACGGTGAGACGAAGCAGAGCAGTCGCACATCGCTTCTGCTGCACTCGGTTCCGGAGATCATCGAGTGGATTTCATCGGTCATGACTCTGCTGCCGGGCGACGTGATCCTGACGGGCACGCCGGAGGGTGTCGGACCCATCGTCGCGGGACAATCGGTGTCGGTCGACATCGAAGGTATCGGCACGCTGACCAACCCGGTGGTGGACAAATGAGTGCACCTGTCCGCGTTCGGTTCTGCCCGTCGCCCACCGGAACTCCCCACGTCGGACTGGTGCGAACGGCGTTGTTCAACTGGGCGTTCGCGCGCCACCACGGCGGAGCCTTCGTCTTCCGCATCGAAGACACCGATGCCGCCCGTGACTCCGAGGATTCCTACCGTTCTCTGTTGGACGCGCTGCGCTGGCTCGGGCTGGACTGGGACGAGGGACCCGAGGTGGGCGGCCCGTACGAGCCGTACCGCCAATCGCTGCGCAGAGATCAGCACCTCGCCGTCGTCCAATCGTTGCTCGACGCCGGCGAAGCCTACGAAAGCTTTTCCACGCCCGAGGAAGTGGAGGCGCGCCATCGCGCGGCGGGACGCGACCCCAAACTGGGGTTCGACAACTACGACAGAAACCTCACCGATGACGAGCGGGCCGCATTCGTCGCGGAGGGGCGGGGGCCCGTCGTCCGTCTGAGAATGCCCGACCACGATCTCTCCTGGACAGATCTGGTTCGCGGCGAGACCACGTTCCGCGCCGGCACGGTTCCCGACTTCGCGCTGACGCGAGGGAACGGAATTCCGTTGTACACGTTGGTCAATCCGGTTGACGACGCGCTGATGAAGATCACGCACGTGCTGCGCGGCGAAGATCTGCTGTCGTCGACGCCCCGGCAGATCGCCCTGTACGAAGCTCTGGTGCGAATCGGGGTCGCGGATGCTATTCCGGAGTTCGGTCATCTTCCGTTCGTGATGGGTCAGGGCAACAAGAAGCTGTCCAAGCGTGATCCTGAGGCCGACCTGTTTCTGCATCGTGAGCGCGGGTTCGTTCCCGAAGGTTTGCTCAACTATCTCGCGCTGTTGGGATGGGGGTTCTCGGACGACCAGGACGTCTTCACGCTCGAGCAAATGGTGCAGGCTTTCGATATCTCGTCGGTCAATTCGAATCCGGCGCGGTTCGACCAGAAGAAGGCCGACGCCATCAACGCCGAGCACATCCGTCTGCTCGAACCGGCCGACTTCGCGGCTCGTCTGCGCGCGTATCTCGAGACGCATGATCACCCGATCACGCTGTCGGACTGTGACTTCGACGAGGCCGCCGAGCTGGTACAGACGCGAATCGTCGTGCTCTCGGATGCGTGGGGTCTGCTGAAGTTCCTGCTGGCTCCCGACTCCGAGTTCGTCGTGGATTCCGCGTCGGCCGCCAAGAACCTCGGTCCGGATTCGGTGCCCGTCCTCGACGCGACGATCGCAGCCGTCGAGGGCGTTACCGAGTGGACCGCAGAGTCTCTGGAGGAGGCGCTGAGGGTCGCGTTGATCGAGACCATGGAACTCAAGCCTCGCAAAGCGTTTGCGCCGGTACGTGTCGCGGTAACCGGATCCCACATCAGTCCGCCTTTGTACGAATCGATGGTGTTGCTCGGCCGCGAGAAGTCGTTGTCTCGTCTACGGTCGGCCCGGGCAGGGATCAACTGAGTCGACACAACCTGCGGCGGTACGACCGAAAGAGAGCATGTCGATGAGTGCCACCGACAGGATCGACGCCTTCCAGCAGCGCCATCCCGCCCTCGGCTTCCCGCTGGCGGTGTTCTACAAGTTCTTCGATGATCAGGGTGGATACCTAGCCGCACTGATTGCCTATTTCGGTTTCGTCTCGCTCTTCCCGTTGCTTCTGTTGTTCTCCACCGTGCTCGGGATCGTCTTGGTAGGCAATCCGGAGTTGCAGCAACAGATCATCGACTCGGCGATGAGTCAGATCCCGCTGATCGGAGACGAGTTGGGGCAGCCCGAGGGCCTCAGCGGGGGGACCGGCGCCATCGTCATCGGTGTCGTGGGATCGCTCTACGGCGGACTCGGGGTCGCCGTGGCGGCGCAGAACGCGATGAACGTCGCGTGGTCGGTGCCGAAGAACGATCGACCCGACCCGATCCGAGCGCGCGTGCGGGGATTCGGGCTTTTGCTCACGGTCGGCAGCGCGGTCATCGGGGTGACCGTGCTGAACGGACTCAATACTGCCGGCTACTTCGGATCCGCGGCCAAGATCTTCGTCACTGTCGGGGCGATCGCGCTGAACACGGCCACCTTCACGGTGGCGTTTCGGCTGGGTACCACGCGTTCGGTCTCGGTGCGTGACGTGTTGCCGGGTGCGGTGATCGGCGCGCTGCTGTGGCAGGCGTTGCAGTCGTTCGGCAGTTTGTACGTCCAACGGGTCGTGGGGGGAGCGGAGACCACCAACGGGGTCTTCGCCATCGTTCTGGGCCTGCTGGCGTTCCTCTATCTGTCCTCGATCGCGTTGGTGCTCTGTATCGAGGTCAACGTGGTTCGTGCCGACACCCTGTATCCCCGATCGCTCCTGACGCCGTTCACCGACAACGTGGAACTGACCGATGGAGACCGTGACGCCTACACCGCCCAGGCCGAAGCGCAACGCAGCAAGGGATTCGAGGAGATCGAGGTCAGGTTTGGGCAACCGGACAGCGCGGAAGCCGGCGAAGCAAGCCGCTGACCTGTTGATTTGGTGAATGCTGCCGTGTGTTTGGTAGTGTTCTCCACGGCCCGAAACGGTCCGGAGATCGATGCCGGATCAGGCCATTGGGGTATGGTGTAATTGGCAACACAGCGGTTTCTGGTACCGCCATTCTAGGTTCGAGTCCTGGTACCCCAGCAGAGAACGGTCCGATTTCGTCGGGTGTTCTCGGCCGGTTATGCTTTCCCGGTTGCTTCACCAAGATGTTGAACATTTGCAAGATCCTGGCCCCGTCGTCTAGCGGCCTAGGACGCCGCCCTCTCAAGGCGGTAGCGCGGGTTCGAATCCCGTCGGGGCTACAACATTCTCGAGGACCATCGCTTCGGCGGTGGTCCTCGAGTCGTGTCAGTGGTCCTCGAGTCGTGTCACCGGTCCTCAGGTTGTCACCAAGGTGCGCTCGGACGCCGTCCTAGTGCTGACGCAGCCGTTTCTGTACGGCCTCCGCGGCCTTGAGTAGGTCCTCCGCCCACCGGATGCCGGGGCGCCGGCCCATTCGGTCGATCGGGCCGGATACCGAAATGGCGGCGACGACGCGATCGCCGGAGTCTCGAACGGGCGCCGCGACACTGGCTACTCCGGGCTCACGTTCGGCAGCGCTCTGCGCCCATCCGCGTTTGCGAACCTCTGCCAGCACGCGTTCGCCGAACGCCGCGTCCGGGAGTATGGCGCGCTGCAACGTGGGGTCTGCCCACGCGAGCAACACTTTTGCGCCCGAGCCGGCGGTGAGCGGCAGTCGCGCACCCACCAACACGGTGTCCCGTAACCCGGTAGGCGGTTCCATTGCGGCAACGCAGACGCGTACCGTCCCGTCGATCCGGTACACCTGAACGCTTTCGCCGGTTATTTCCCTGAGGCGTGGAAGCACGGTGGACGACGCTTCGACGATCGGGTCCCCGGCGGTGTCGGCGAGTTCGCCCAGAGCCGGGCCCGGGCGCCAGAGTCCGTCGGTGTCGCGGATGAGCAATCGGTGTGTCTCCAGGCCGACCGCCAGACGATGCGCGGTGGCGCGGGGGAGGCCGGTGTCGGCGCACAGATCGGCCAGGTTGCACGGCTTCCGAGCGACCGCGTGCAGAACGTTCACTGCTTTGTCCAGAACGCCGATACCGCTATGCTGTCCCATGCAGCGATACTAGCGTCTCGCATCGTGAGATGCGTGCGGCTCGAAGGCCGGTCGACGGCAGTGAGTCCGGTCGACGGCAATGAGGGAAGGTGGAGTCATGGCAGCAAAGACACTGGCCGAGAAGGTGTGGGACCAGCACGTCGTCGTGCGCGGCGGCGGTGAGGGCGACGCGACGAAGCCGGACCTCGTCTACATCGATCTTCATCTTGTTCACGAAGTGACCAGCCCCCAGGCCTTCGACGGACTGCGCCTCGCGGGCCGGCCCGTGCGCCGTCCGGATCTGACCATTGCCACCGAGGATCACAACGTCCCCACCGTCGACATCGACCAGCCGATCGCAGACCTGGTGTCTCGTACTCAGGTCGACACTCTCCGCCGCAACTGTGAAGAATTCGGTATTCGGTTGCACTCGATGGGTGATATCGAGCAGGGCATCGTGCACATCATCGGACCGCAACTGGGATTGACCCAGCCCGGCACCACGGTGGTCTGCGGAGACAGCCATACCTCCACCCACGGCGCATTCGGCGCGCTGGCAATGGGAATCGGCACCAGCGAGGTCGAGCACGTGCTGGCGACGCAGACGCTCTCGCTGCGTCCGTTCAAGACGATGTCGGTCACCGTCGACGGTGAGCTCGGTGACGATGTCGGCAGCAAGGACTTGATTCTTGCCGTCATCGCCCAGATCGGTACCGGCGGCGGACAGGGATACGTCATCGAGTATCGCGGTAAGGCCATCGAGCAGATGTCGATGGAAGCTCGGATGACCATCTGCAACATGTCGATCGAGGCCGGTGCGCGCGCCGGGATGATCGCGCCCGACCACACCACCTTCGACTACATCCAGGGCCGTCCGCACGCACCCAGCGGCGAGCAATGGGACCAGGCCGTGGCGCAATGGTCGACGTTGGTCACCGACGACGACGCCGTGTTCGACAAGGAAGTGCGTATCGACGGCTCCGCGCTGACGCCGTTCGTCACCTGGGGCACCAATCCCGCGCAGGGTGCACCGCTGAGTGCCTCGGTGCCGGATCCAGCCGAGATGGTCGACGAGAGCGAAAGTCAGGCCGCGGAGAAGGCCCTGGCCTACATGGATCTCACGGCCGGAACACCGCTGCGCGAGATCGCAGTCGACACCGTCTTTCTCGGCTCGTGCACCAACGGTCGTATCGAGGACCTTCGCGTCGCGGCCAAGATCCTCGACGGACGTACCGTCGCGGACGGCGTGCGGATGCTGATCGTCCCGGGGTCGATGCGGGTGCGCGCACAAGCCGAGGACGAAGGACTCGGCGACATCTTCGTGAACGCAGGTGCCGAGTGGCGCCAGGCCGGATGCTCGATGTGCCTCGGAATGAACCCGGACCAACTCGCCCCGGGTGAGCGATCGGCATCGACGTCGAACCGGAATTTCGAAGGGCGCCAGGGGAAGGGTGGGCGAACCCATCTCGTCTCACCAGCGGTCGCCGCAGCGACAGCAGTGCGCGGACGCTTGTCGGCTCCGGTCGATCTGGACTGACGGACCACACCACTTCCCGTAATCGCATCGCCATTCCTGCCGAGGAGTAACGCATCATGGAATCTTTCACCACGCATACCGGTATCGGTGTCCCGCTACGCCGCAGCAATGTCGATACCGATCAGATCATTCCCGCCGTGTACCTCAAACGAGTCACCAGAACGGGTTTCGAGGACGGCTTGTTCGCCGGGTGGCGTGCCGACCCCGGTTTCGTTCTCAACGTCGCCCCGTTCGATCGTGGTTCCGTCCTCGTCGCCGGACCGGATTTCGGCACCGGATCGTCGCGCGAGCACGCCGTGTGGGCACTGTCGGACTTTGGCTTCCGGGTTGTCATCGCATCGCGATTCGGCGATATTTTTCGTGGCAACGCCGGAAAGGCGGGCCTTCTAGCCGCCGTTGTCGAGCAATCGGACGTCGAACTTCTATGGAAATTGATCGAGCAGCAACCCGGTGTGGAACTGACGGTCGATCTCGAAAGCAAGACGATCGCCGCTGGAACTTTGGTGGTGCGCTTCGATATTGACGACTACACGCGGTGGCGTCTGCTCGAGGGTTTGGACGACATTGCATTGACATTGCGCCAGGTAGAAGCCATTTCCGAGTTCGAAAATTCGCGTCCGGAATGGAAGCCCGCAACGCTTCCGGAGCCGAATCCCCGCTGATCGGCGCCCGCGTCGCGCGGGTACACCGCACGAGTCCTGGGTGGTCGGCACGACACTCATTGTGTCCGCAGACTTTACGGCGAACACAATGTTTTGGCGTGGCTCATGGACTCGTGCGGTTTTCCGGTTTACCGTGGTACTCAGTCGGTCCGACGACGGGCCAATCAGTAACCGGAGGAAATACCGATGAACAAGGCTGAACTGATCGACGCCCTGACCGAGAAAACCAGCGCGGATCGGCGTAGCGCCACGGACGCGGTCGAGAACATCGTCGACATCATCGTGCGCGCAGTGCACCGCGGGGAGTCTGTGACCATTACCGGATTCGGTGTTTTCGAACAGCGTCGCCGTGCGGCGCGCGTCGCTCGCAACCCGCGCACCGGTGAAACCGTCAAGGTGAAGCCGACGTCGGTTCCCGCGTTCCGTCCCGGCGCGCAGTTCAAGGCCGTCATCGCGGGCGGTCAGAAGTTGTCCGCCACCGGTCCTGCGGTGAAGCGCGGTGCCTCGTCGGCTCCGGCGAAGAAGACTGCGGCAGCGAAGAAGACCGCCGCCAAGAAGGCAGCTGCCAAGGCTCCCGCCAAGGCGGCATCCAAGGCCACCGCAGCGAAGAAGACCACTGCGGCGAAGGCGCCGGCTAAGACCGCGGCCAAGAAGACCACTGCGGCAGCGAAGAAGACGACAGCAGCAGCGAAGGCGCCCGCGAAGTCCGCGGCCAAGAAGACCACAGCGGCGGCCAAGAAGACCACAGCGGCAGCGAAGAAGACCACAGCGGCAGCCAAGGCTCCGGCCAAGAAGGCACCGGCGAAGAAGGCAGCGCCCGCCAAGAAGGCTCCGGCCAAGAAGGCGCCTGCGAAACGTACTGCGCGCAAGTAACGTTCAACTCGCGTCACATCGCATCGCGAACGCTCGAAGCCCCGGGTCATGTGACCCGGGGCTTCGTTCGGTCCGTGCTCGTTCAGGCCTGTGTGCTCGGTCAGGAATGCTCCAGATGTGGCAGCGGGGAATCTGTGTAGTCGGCGGCAACCAACACCCCACCGACGAAGCTGAGCACCCACACGCTCGCCTTGCGAGATCGTGTCCGCTCCAACGTCACACCGTCGCGATCGGCCCACCACTGCATCAGATCGGGAATTACTTTCCCCTGACTGCAGATCACTGGGATACCGGCGGAGGTACTGGTGATCTGGCGCGCGCGCTGTCTTCCCCGATCGGGATCACGCGCGTAACCCTCCTCGGTGAGGGACGGCTCCATCGTCAGCTCGACCCCGACAGACTCCGCCCAAGGTTGGACCGTTTGGACACACCGGGTGCGCTCGGCACTGAAGCCGTCCGTCCCCCCGAATGCGGTGAGCAACGGAACCAGCGCGGCCGCTTGCCGAGTACCCACCGTGTCGAGCGGCCGTAGCGCGTCGTCGTCACCCTTGTAGCGTGCTTTGCTCCCGGCCCGCGCGTGCCGCACGAGGACGGCAGTGCTGGTGGGCAACGGGTTCTGGGCAAACCTGCCCACGACGTCGCGGTCCGCTTCGTAGGTGGCCAGGTCACGTGCTTCGTCGGGTGAGAGCCACCGAAGGTCGTCGACCTCCTCGTTGACGGCGAAGTCGCCGTCCACCACCTGTGCCGACCAGTACTCGACCTGCTTGATCCGCGTGGTCGCCGACTTCGACCTGGATTTCGAACCGGACGTCGGCAGCGCGTACGATGTGCTGCCCAGACTTCGGCCCAGAACACAGCGAAATCCCGTCTCCTCCTGCACTTCTCGTGCGGCGGTGACAGCCAGGACTTCCCCGGGCTCGACTTTGCCTTTCGGTAGAGTCCAGTCGTCGTAGCGAGGTCGATGCACCAGCGCGACCGACGGCTCCGCTCCCGGAGGAGGGGTTCGCCACAACACAGCCCCGGCAGCGAGGACGATCTCGGGTTCGGCAGTCTTGCTTCGATTGCTCACCGACGCCACCTCAGGAGCCGGTGTAACGACGCTGACGCATCATCGACACCTGATGATCGCGCACCGTTTCACCGCTGGCGGGATGGGCTTTCCAGTCACCGTCGGACTGCAAGACCCAGCAGCGCGTCGTCACGTCCATCGCCGACTCCAGCACTGCGTCCAGTTGAGCCGTCAATTTCGGATCCTTCACCTGCGCCATGACTTCCACCCGGCGATCGAGGTTCCGGTGCATCATGTCCGCACTGCCGATCCAGAACTCGTCCGTCGCCCGGAAATGCATCACCCTCGAATGCTCGAGGAATCGACCGAGAATGGACCGCACCTCGATGTTCTCGCTGAGCCCGGGCACTCCCGGTTTGAGCGCACAGATTCCCCGAACCACGACGTCGACCGGGACTCCCTCGGTGGACGCCCAATACAGCGCGTCGATGACTTGTTCGTCGACCAGAGCATTGGCCTTCATACGAATTCGGGCGTCCTTGCCGTCCTTCTTGGCCTGGACCTCCGCCTCGATCCGTTCGATGATTCCTGCGCGCACACCGAACGGCGCCACCAGCAAATTGCGGTAATGCTCCTTGCGTGAATATCCGGTGAGCGAATTGAAGAGGTCGGTCAGGTCCGCGCCGATCTCGTCGGCCGCGGTGATCAAGCCGACGTCCTCGTATAGGCGGGCCGTCTTGGGGTTGTAGTTACCGGTGCCGATGTGGCAGTACCGCCGGATGGTCGAACCCTCGCGGCGTACCACCAGACATGTCTTGCAGTGCGTCTTGAGGCCCACCAGCCCGTACACGACGTGCACACCGGCCTGCTCCAGCTTGCGCGCCCATGCGATGTTCGCCTGCTCGTCGAAGCGCGCCTTGATTTCCACCAGGGTGACCACCTGCTTACCGGCCTCCGCGGCGGCGATCAGTGCGTTGACGATGGGGGAGTCGCCCGACGTGCGGTAGAGCGTCTGTTTGATGGCCAGCACGTGTGGGTCCGCAGCAGCCTGCTCGATGAACCGCTGAACGCTGGTGGAGAACGAGTCGTATGGGTGGTGCAGCAGAACGTCACCGTCGCGAAGGGTCGAGAAGATGCTCTTGGGCATCTCCCGTTCACCGAACGCGGGGTGTGTCGCGGGAACGAAGGGCGCGTCCTTCAGGACCGGCTTGTCGACGCCGTAAACCTGCATGAGGCACGACAGATCGAGCAGACCTGGTACCTGGATCACGTCGCCGGGATCGACATCGAGTTCTCGCAGAAGGAGATCGAGCATGTGCTCGGTCATGTCGTCGGCGACTTCGAGCCGGACCGGTGATCCGAATCGGCGGCGGGCAAGTTCTCGTTCGAGCGCTTGCAACAGATCCTCGTCGCGATCTTCCTCGACCTCGAAGTCTGCGTTTCGCGTGATGCGGAAGGCGTGGTGTTCGACGATCTGCAGGCCGGGAAAGAGCGCGTCGAGGTGAGCTGCGATCAACTCTTCCATCGGAAGGAAAGCGGGGATGGCAGGTGCTTCGCCCCGCTGCAGCGAGACGAATCTGTCGACGTTGTCGGGAACCTTGACGCGGGCGAAATGCTCTCCGCCGGTGGTCGAATCCTTGACCGTTACAGCGAGATTGAGGCTCAGTCCACTGATGTAGGGAAATGGGTGCGCCGGGTCGACAGCCAACGGAGTCAATACCGGGAACACCTGCTCGGTGAAGTACCGCGTGAGGCGGTCGCGCTCGTCAGGGGTGACTTCGGACCACCGAATCACCGAGATGCCTTCGGCTGCGAGCTCGGGAATGATGCTGTCGATAAAGGTCCGGGCGTGGCGTCCGGCGAGCTCTTGAGTACGTCGTGCGATGAGCGACAACTGCTCACGGGGAGAAAGTCCGTCCGCCGATCGCACCGACAGACCCGTTTCGTCGCGACGCTTCAGGCCGGCCACGCGCACCATGTAGAACTCGTCGAGGTTGCTCGCGAAGATCGCGAGGAACTTGGCCCGCTCGAGCAATGGCAGGGACGAGTCCTCCGCTAGGGCGAGAACGCGAGCGTTGAAGTCCAGCCAGCTCAATTCGCGGTTCAGATAACGATCTTCGGGAAGTAGATCCACGGGCACTGCCGAGTCCGACGTTGCCGCCGGCGGTGCTGTCGGGGACGAGGTGATGCGCACGGGCGTTGCGGTATCCGACTGTCCATCGGCGCTGTCCTCGGTGCTGTGCTGGGTCGCCTTTGTGGTCACTCCCCGATCATCCCTTACCCATCGCGTTCACGGGTAGGCGAGGTACGACGCCGCCGACGGTGCACGGCCGCTAGCCGGCGAACCATCCGAGCCCTGCGAGCAGTCGCGCGGTATGACGGCCGACGCCGAGTTCGAGCGCAGCGCGCACGTCGGCGGCGGTGTCGACGTCCTGACGCAGTCCCGGCCACGATCCGGTCAGCTCGACGGCGCCGGCGCCCAGATGACGCGACGCCGAATCGGGTCCGAATCGTGGGTCGAGCCTGCGGGCACGACCGCGAACGATCAGAGCCGACGTGCCTGCTTTCGTGTGGTCCACGACCACCGAACGAGCGTTCGGCGGCGACGCCGCGTAGGCCTCGATCAGCTCGACGGTCGCCAGTGCCGGCAGATCCGCCTGAAGGGCGATCACGTCCCCGGCGAACTCGTCGGCCCCTATCGGCGCGCGGACGTCGTCGTCGGCCGCCGACAGCGCGCGGTTGAGTCGTTCGATGGTGGTGGCACCGGCCGAGTCGGGTTCGGCGACGGCCCGGCCGCCGAGAGCCTCGACCACGTCGGTGACCCGTGCGTCCGGTGTCACCACCGACCATCCGGTGACGATGTCGGCGGATGTGGCGGCATCGAGGGTGTCGCACAGCATGGCGAGAACGAGTTCGGCCCGTTCTTTCTCGGGAAACGACGTGGCCAGCCGACTCTTGGCATCGACGAGCTTCTTCACCGCGAGCACCAGGTGGACGCCCGGCCGGTGGTCGGGGTCCGTCGAGAGTGACGTGGGCGTGCTCATGACCGTCGATCCTGCCAGCCCCCAATCCGGCGGAGTTCGTTCGGCGGGGCCCGGACATCGTTACTGTGAGCCGCCAGGGGCGGCCACACATGTCCGCGCACGCAGGGTGAGACAGCACGAAAGAAGGCTCGGTCATGGTGAAGGCAGCGGTGCTCGGTTCCGGTTCCTGGGGAACCGCATTCGCGAAAGTGCTTGCCGACGCGGGTACCGACGTGACCATCTGGGCGCGACGCGAGGAGTTGGCGACGGCGATCGACCGCGACCACCGCAACGAGGACTACCTCCCCGGAATCGCACTGCCGCCCCAGATTCGCGCAACACACGACGCGGCGGAAGCGTTGGACGGAGCCTGCACTGTCGTTCTCGCCGTTCCGTCGCAGGCGCTGCGGGCCAACCTCGAAGTCTGGGCGCCGATGATCGGAAGCGACACGACGCTGCTCTCGCTCGCCAAGGGCATCGAGACGGGCACGCTGATGCGCATGTCGCAGGTGATCTGTCAGGTCGTCGGGGCAGATCCCAGCCGAGTGGGGACCTTGTCCGGACCCAATCTGGCCAAGGAGATCGCGTCCGAGCAGCCCACCGCGACGGTCATCGCGTGCCCTGATTCGAACCGCGCCATCGCGTTGCAAGCGGCGTGTGCGAACAGCTACTTCAGGCCGTACACCAACTCGGACGTCATCGGTTGCGAGATCGGCGGCGCCTGCAAGAACGTGATCGCACTTGCGTGCGGCATGGCGGCGGGCATCGGTTTCGGGGAGAATTCCGTGGCGTCCATCATCACCCGTGGCCTCGCCGAGGTGACCAGACTGGGCGTCGCGCTCGGAGCCAACCCCGCCACCCTCGCCGGGCTCGCAGGGGTCGGCGATCTGGTGGCCACCTGCTCGTCGCCGCTCTCGCGCAACCGCACCTTCGGCGAACGCCTCGGGTCGGGCGGATCTCTCGAGAGTGCGCAGGAAGCAGCCAACGGCCAGGTGGCGGAAGGTGTGAAATCGTGCACATCGATCCGCGCGCTGGCAGAGGCGTATGACGTCGAGATGCCACTGACCGATGCCGTGCACCGGGTCTGTCACGAGGGATTGTCCGTCACCGAGGCCGCGCACAGCCTCCTCGGGCGTCGCCACAAGCCGGAATGACCGAAGGCGGGACGGTGACACCGTCCGGGGTGCTCGCCGGTACGGTTCTCGCGTGACCGAACGCATCAAGGTGGCCGTCGTCTACGGCGGCCGCAGTAACGAACATTCGGTGTCGTGCGTGTCCGCGGGCAGCGTCATGAGGCATCTGGACCCCACACGCTTCGACGTCGTCCCCGTGGGCATCACGCGTGACGGCGAGTGGGTTCGTGGCACCGACAACCCCGATGAGCTGCGAATTCACAACCGAGAGCTTCCTTCCGTCACCCCGCGGGAATCACTGGACCTCGGCGTCGATCCCAGCCGTCCCGGCCACCTCACCGGTGCGGGCCGCGAAGTGGTGGAGACGGTCGACGTCGTGTTCCCGGTGTTGCACGGGGCCTTCGGCGAGGACGGCACCGTTCAGGGGTTGTTCGAAGTCGCCGGAATTCCTTACGTCGGTCCCGGCGTGCTGGCCAGCGCAGCGGCGATGGACAAGGAGTTCACCAAGAAGCTGCTGGCCTCGGTCGGCCTGCCGGTAGGCGATCAGGTGGTGTTGCGACCCGGGCGCCCCACGCTGACGGACGACGAGCGCACTCGCATCGGTCTCCCGGCCTTCGTCAAACCCGCTCGCGGCGGGTCGTCCATCGGTATCACCCGGATCACCGACTGGGACGACCTCGACGACGCTATCGCCGCCGCCCGACAGCACGATCCGAAAGTGATCGTCGAAGCCGGCATCGTCGGTCGCGAGGTCGAATGCGGCGTCCTGGAGATGCCGGACGGCACCGTGTCCGCCAGCGTGGTGGCGGAGATCCGAATGCCCGAAGGCGCCGACGTCACCGCAGCGTTCTACGACTTCGACAGCAAATACCTCGACGACGTCTGCGAATTCGACATCCCGGCGCTCCTGGACCCGGCCGTCGCCGATCGGATCAGGGATCTGGCTGTACAGGCGTTCGCAGCGCTGGACCTGCAGGGTCTTGCACGCGTCGACTTCTTCGTCACCGAGGACGGCCCGGTCATCAACGAGATCAATACGATGCCAGGGTTCACGGCCATCTCGATGTATCCGCGGATGTGGGACGCGACCGGTGTCGGCTACACCGATCTGGTGGGCGCCCTGGTGGATACCGCGCTGGCCCGAGGCACCGGTCTGCGCTGAGCACAACGGGGGCTTGCGCTGGGCACAACGGGGGCTTGCGCTGGGCACAACGGGAATGTGCCGACTCAGCGAATCGGCGCGGGGTCGAGCGGCGTCTGCGGCAGCGCGGCGTTCACCGCGTCGGCCAGCGCTTGCAGGGGGGTGGGGCCGGTACCGTCCGGAATGGTGGCGGCTGCATAGACCTCCCGGTCGACGACGTACCACGTGCTGGCGGGAATGCCCTGGTCCGCGCCCGAAACTTGGAACCATTGCACGCCGTTGACGACGTCCAGGCGTGCCGCCTGATCGAAGTCCACCGGGCGGTCCAGACCGCAGCGCAGGACGATCGGATCGGCGGAGTCGTCGGACTGCCACGCCACCGCGCCGGCGGGCGCAGGGTCGGCCAACTCCCCACGGGTGAACGTGTCGAACGACTCGGGGAGTGCGCCGAGGAGGTCGGTGCACGCGTTGCTCTCCGCTCGTGGAGCCGGCACCGTACCCAGCGCGATCGGTTCCCGTACCGGTGTTCGGTTGGCCATCACCGCGGCCACGACGAAGCCGACGATCAGCGCCACCGGCAGGGCGATGAGCGTCGCGAGTAGGGCCGGATGAAGCCCCGTGTCCTCGCGCTCGTCCGTTGTGGCACCGTCGTCCTGCGTCATGGTCGTCCTCGGGTTTCGCTTCGCGTGCTCGGTTTTCGCCTCGCGTGTTCTCCGAACGAGGCTACGTGCGATGCTCACGGCGGCAGTGAGCGGCGGCCATGACCGGCGCCCGAGGCGAGGAGCACACCGTGTCCGACCGAGACGCATCCGGGAACGACGGTGGCCCGACGGTTGCCGATATCGGGGAATTCGGTTTGATCGAACGGTCCGTTGCCGGGCGGTCGTGGCCGGCCGAGGTGCAGATCGGTCCGGGCGACGACGCCGCCGTGGTGGCCGCGCCCGGGGGGAGTGTCGTCGTTACGACGGACATGCTGGTGCAGGATCGACACTTCTCGCTGGACTGGTCCTCGCACCACGACATCGGACGCAAGGCGATCGCTCAGAACGCAGCCGACATCGCTGCGATGGGCGCACGGTGCACGGGGTTTCTGGTCTCCATGTCATGCCCGTCGACCACGCCGGTGGACGATCTGGATCGCCTGACAGAGGGTCTGTGGGACGAGGCTGCTCGGGCGGGGGCGACCATCGTGGGCGGCGATGTCACGGGCGGCTCGAGCCTGGTCCTGTCCATCACGGCGCTGGGTGATCTCGACGATCGCGCGCCCGTGCTGCGGTCCGGGGCACGAGTGGGCGACGTACTCGCGCTGTCCGCTGCGACGGGTCGCTCTGCCGCCGGACTCGCCCTTTTCCTCGCCGGGGTCGACGACTACCCCGAATTGCTTGCTGCCCATCGTGTTCCGTCACCGGTCTACGACGACGGCCCGGAGGCCGCGGTGGCCGGTGCCAGTTCGATGTGCGATGTGTCCGACGGCGTCACGGGCGACGCCGCGCACATCGCAACCGCGTCGGGCGTGGGCCTGGACATCGTCTCGGGAAGCATGGACATCAGCGACTTCGCGGACGCCGCCGCACATCTGGGCGTCGACCCGGTGGGCTGGGCGCTCGGCGGTGGCGAGGACCACGCGTTTCTCGCCACGTTCGACCCCCGCGACGTTCCCGACGGCTGGCGGGTCATCGGTTCCGTCGTCGACGGGTCGGGAGTCACGGTCGACGGCGAAGTGTGGGAAGGACCGGCAACGTGGACCAGCTTCTGACGATCGCAGCCACCGGACTCGACGACGACGACGTGGTGCGCATGATCGACGAAGTTCAGCAGGAGTACGTGCGCCGATACGGAGGTCCCGATGACACGGTCCTCGGTGCCGAGCAGTTCACGCCGCCTTCGGGATCTTTCGTGAAGGCCATGCTGGACGGCAATGCTGTCGGGATGGGCGGGTGGCGAGTGCACGAGTCCGGTCCGCACGCGGAGGGCCTTCGCGCGGGGGACGCGGAAATCAAGCGAATGTACGTTCGCTCTCACGCCAGAGGCAGGGGAGTGGCGAGGGCAGTGCTCGACAGCATCGAAAGGTCCGCCGTCGATGCCGGCCGACGCCGGCTGGTGCTCGAGACCGGGCTGCGCCAACCCGAGGCGATCGGTCTGTACACCTCGAGCGGGTATACGCCGCTGACGCCGAAATTCGGTGTGTACCGGGACGAGGAGCAATCGTTGTGCATGGTCAAGGAACTCGACAACCGAGCAGCGCAACGATAATGACATGCTGGGAGTCATGACCGTCTACGCACTCGGCGACCGCGAGCCCAAGATTCACGAGACCGCCTACGTCCACCCCGACGCCGTCGTCATCGGCGCCGTCACGCTCGCTGCGGGAGCGTCCGTCTGGCCCGGTGCCGTGCTGCGCGGTGACTACGGGACCATCGAGATCGGCGAGAACACCAATATTCAGGACGGGACGGTGGTGCACTGCACCCCCATTCATCCCACCGTCATCGGCGCCGGATGCGTCGTCGGCCACAACGCACACATCGAGGGCGCGACCATCGGCGACTCGTGCCTGATCGCCTCCGGCTCGGTCGTATTGAACGGTGCCAGTATCGGCCGCGGAGCGGTGGTGGGCGCCGGTGCCGTCGTGCCGTTCGACGGGCGAGTCCCGGAACGTGCGATGGCTCTGGGTGTTCCGGCTCGGGTCCGGGAGGGCCATGAGATCGCCGAAGGCCACGTCGAGCACAACGTCGCGATGTATCGAGCCAACGCCGACTACTACCGCACCGCGCTACGGGAGATTCGATGAGTGCGCCCGTCGAGGATCCGGGGTGGGCGACGGCGCTGGCACCGGTCGCCGATGACATTGCGCGGATGGGGGACTTCTTGCGCGCCGAGAACGCGGCAGGCCGTGGCTACTTGCCGCACGGGGAGGACGTTCTGCGTGCGTTCTCTCGTCCGTTCGAGGACGTCCGCGTCCTGGTCCTCGGGCAAGATCCCTACCCGACTCCGGGACACGCTGTGGGGCTGAGCTTCTCGGTAGCACCGGACGTTCGGCCGGTGCCGCGCAGTTTGATCAACATCTTCACCGAATACACCGACGACCTCGGCTTTCCGACGCCCACTTCCGGTGATCTGTCGCCGTGGGCGGACCGCGGTGTCCTGATGCTCAACAGAGTGCTGACCGTGCAGCCGGGCAAACCCGCGTCGCATCGTCGCAAGGGATGGGAAGCGGTGACCGCTCGCGCAATCACGGCATTGGTCGAGCGGCCGGGTCGATCGCTGGTCGCCGTGTTGTGGGGCCGAGACGCGGCCACCGCGAAACCGTTGCTCGCAGCGAACCCGACGGTGGAATCGGCACACCCCTCGCCACTGTCCGCGTCGCGGGGTTTCTTCGGCTCACGGCCGTTCAGCGCGGTGAACGAGCATCTGACGACGCTCGGTGAGGACCCCGTGGACTGGAAACTCGACTGACGGATCGCGGGTAGATCGGTGTCAGCGACCGAACGAGGGACGACGCTTCTCGACGAAGGCGTCGACACCCTCCACGCCGTCGGGAGACGATGCCATCGCGCTGATGGAGTCCGTCTCGGCGTCGAGTTGCGCCGCGAGCGAGGCCGACTGCGACTCGATCAACAGTTGTTTCGTGGCGCGGGACGCGCCCGCGGGGCCGGCCGCCATGGAGCGCGCGACGCGCTGGGCCTCGGACGCGATGACGTCGTCACCGACCAGCCTGGTCAGCAGCCCGAGGCGGTAGGACTCGTCCGATCCGAGAACGGCGTCGGAGAGGAGGATGTCGCGCGCACGCCTGGTACCGACGATTCGGGGCAGTGCCCACGTCATGCCGCCGTCAGGGGTGAAGCTGAGCGCCGGGTACGCGGGACGAAGGCGCGTGGATCGGCCGCCGATGGCGATGTCGACGTGGCACACCAGCGACATTCCGGCTCCGGCGGCCCAACCGGGAACACCCGCGATCACGGGCACCGTCACCGACGTCAGGGCCAGGACGAAACGGTGGAAGGTTTCGGCGAGTTGGCGCACGTACGCCGAACGGTCCGCCGCGTCGTAGAACGCTTGCACGTTGCCACCCGCGCAGAAGTTGGATTCTCCGCCGATCAGGAGCACCGCGCCCACCGAATCGCCCGGATCGGTGAGCGCATCGGCCCCTTCGGTCATGGCAGCGCCGTCGAGGACGTTGCCGCCACCGGGGGTTGCGACGCGGATGGAGAGGACGCCGTCGTTGATCGATACGGGTGATTCGGTCATCGCTCGACCCTAAACGACAATGACCCCGGGACTCGAAGTACCGGGGTCATTGCCATGAACACTGTGCGGGAACGTCAGCCCCGGACCACCTTGCCGGCCTTGAGGCACGAGGTGCACACATTGAGCCGACGAGAGTTACCCGGCGCGACCTGCGCGCGGACGGTCTGGATGTTGGGGTTCCAGCGACGGTTGGTACGGCGGTGCGAGTGCGAAACCGACTTACCGAAGCCGGGTCCCTTGGCGCATACGTCGCAGACGGCAGCCATAGTCGCGAACTCCTTGGTATTCGAGGTGACACCGAAGCGCGATATCTTTCGCGCCCGGCGATTGGGGCAAAATCTCGGGTACTGCAACTACGCACGACAACACCGGACGTGACCGGACGCGTCGGACGCAACCCTGCAAGACTAGCGGTACAGGAGTGCCGAGACCAAACCGGCAGCACAAGCCCTCTTATTATGGGCGCACAGGCGAAGCAGAAGGGAGCACGGCGGTGGCTCACCTCGGTGACCGGCTCGATCAGATTCTGGGACAGAAGGCGGCCGGCCCGCTCGAGGACGCGTTCTCCCTGCTGACGGTCGAGGACCTGCTTCGCCACTATCCGTTTCGATATGTCACCCAGGGCCAGGAACTTGCCCAGAAGGATCCCGAAGACGGGGAACGCGTCACCGTCGTGGGGACCGTGTCCAAGGCAGACCTGGTCCCGATGCGTCAGCGCAAGGGCCACATGCTCAAGGTCGTGCTCACCTGCGACGGGCAGAACGTGTCGGCCACGTTCTTCAACGGCCACAAGGTGCGGCACAACATCACCGTCGGCTCGAGGGCGATGTTCTCGGGGACGGTCAAATGGTTCCGGACCTCGTGGTCGCTCAATCACCCCGGTTACCTGATGCTCGCCGACGACGACGACCACCTGGTGAGCCGGCCGCAGGGCGGCGGGCAGCTGGCCGGAATGGCCCGCGGCGCGACCGACGACTCGGGCGCAGTGGACATGTCGATGTTGTCTCTGCCGTACCTGCCGATGTACGCGGCGACGCGTGAGGTGGAGAGCTGGACCTTTCTTCGGTGCGTGCGACAGGTCCTCGACCAGCTCGATTCGGTCGAGGATCCGCTGCCCGAGACCGTGTTGGCGATGCACGGTCTGATGAGCCTCGACGACGCGTTGCGGGTGGTTCACTTTCCCGAGTCCGAGGACGACATCGAGCAGGCTCGCTACCGGCTTCGGTTCGACGAGGCCACGGCGCTGCAATTGGTGATGGCCGAGCGTCGGCACTCGGTGGCGGTGCGCACAGCACCGTCCTGCCCTCCCGTCGACGGCGGCGTTGCGGAGGCCTTCGACGCGCGGCTGCCGTTCGAGCTCACCGACGGCCAGAACGAGGTGGCTGCGGAGATCTCGACCGATCTCGCGAAGACGCGCCCGATGAGCCGGCTGCTGCAAGGTGAAGTCGGCTCCGGGAAGACGATCGTCGCTCTGCGCGCGATGCTTCAGGTGATCGACTCCGGGCGCCAGTGTGCGCTGCTCGCGCCCACCGAAGTGCTTGCCGCGCAGCATTACCGATCGATGACGGCGCAACTGGGTCCGCTGGCTGCGGCCGGCACGCTCGAGGCGGCGGAGCATGCGACCCGCGTGGTGTTGCTTACCGGCTCGATGTCCACCGCTGCCAAACGCGCGGCGCTGCTCGACGCTGTGACCGGTGATGCCGGCATCGTCGTCGGCACGCACGCACTCATTCAGGACGCCGTGTCGTTCTTCGATCTGGGCATGGTGGTGGTCGACGAGCAGCATCGGTTCGGCGTCGAGCAACGCGACGCCCTGCGGGCGAAGGCCCGTGACGGCGTCAGCCCGCACCTGCTGGTGATGACGGCCACACCGATTCCCCGCACCATCGCGATGACCACCCTCGGTGATCTGGAAACGTCCACGCTGCGCGAGCTTCCGCGTGGTCGCGCGCCGATCCGAACCAGCGTCGTTCCGGCGAAGGACAAGCCCGCGTGGGTGGAGCGCGCGTGGAGTCGAATTTCCGAGGAGGTCGCGGCGGGACGACAGGCGTACGTCGTGTGCTCGCGGATCGGGGACGAGCCGGATGCGGCCGGTAAAGGCAAGGGCGGTGGAAAGGACGCGCCCACCACAGCATCTGCGGTCGAGGTGTACGAGGCGCTCGGCGGCGGCGCGCTCGCGCACGTCCGGGTGGGTCTCCTGCACGGCCGGTTGCCGTCCGACGAGAAGGACGCGGTCATGACCGCGTTCAACGACGGCGATATCGACGTCCTGGTGTGCACCACCGTCGTCGAGGTAGGCGTCGACGTACCCAACGCGACGGTGATGGTCATCGTCGACGCCGATCGGTTCGGCGTCAGCCAGCTGCATCAGCTGCGCGGACGCATCGGTCGTGGCGGTCATCAGGGTCTGTGCATCCTCCTGACGGAGCTGGGCCCGGGGTCGCCCACCTACGCCCGACTCGACGCGGTGGCCGCGACCACGGATGGATTCGAACTGGCCGTGCTGGATCTGCGTCAGCGCCGTGAGGGCGACGTCCTGGGTTCCGCCCAATCCGGTACCACGACCACGCTCAGACTGCTGTCGCTGCTCGACCACCTCGACATCATCAGCGCGGCGCAGGAGTTCGCACGAGATGTCGTCGACCGCGATCCCGAACTGACCGCGCACCCCGGCCTCGCCGCGATGATGCGCTCTGCTGTCGATGCCTCTCGGGTGGATTTTCTCGACAAATCGTGACCAGTATTCCGGGGAGTGGGCGAGACTCCCCATTCGACGGATGCTGACGGTAGGTTGACCGGAATGTTCACCAAGGTGTTGGTCGCCAATCGCGGCGAGATCGCTATCCGTGCGTTCCGTGCAGCCTACGAACTCGGGGCCGAGACGGTTGCGGTGTTCCCGTTCGAGGATCGCAATTCGGTGCATCGGACGAAAGCCGCGGAGGCGTACGAGATCGGTGAGCCGGGGCATCCGGTGCGCAATTACCTGTCGGTGCCGTTGATCATCGATGCGGCGGTGCGTGCGGGTGCGGACGCGGTGTATCCGGGTTACGGGTTCTTGTCGGAAAATCCGGAGTTGGCGGCGGCGTGTGCGGAGGCCGGGATCACGTTCGTGGGTCCGTCGTCGCAGATTCTGGAGCTGACCGGGAACAAGGCTCGCGCCATCGCCGCGGCCAAGGACGCCGGACTGCCCGTGTTGGCGTCGTCGGAGCCGTCCACCGACGTCGACGAGTTGATGGCCGCGTCGGAGTCGATGACGTTTCCGGTGTTCGTCAAGGCGGTGGCCGGCGGTGGTGGTCGCGGTATGCGGCGGGTGGCGCAGTCGTCCGGACTGCGCGAGGCGATCGAGGCAGCGGCACGGGAGGCGGAGTCTGCGTTCGGTGATGCGACGGTGTTCCTCGAGCAGGCGGTCGTCGAGCCGCGGCACATCGAGGTCCAGATCTTGGCGGACACCTTCGGCAACGTCATTCACCTTTTCGAGCGCGATTGCAGCGTGCAGCGTCGCCATCAGAAGGTGGTGGAGTTGGCGCCGGCGCCGAACATCTCCGATGATCTGCGCGCCCGGTTGTGCAGCGACGCAGTGGCGTTCGCGAAGAAGATCGGGTATTCCTGCGCTGGCACCGTGGAGTTCCTGGTGGACCGGGAGGGCAATCACGTCTTCATCGAGATGAATCCTCGCATTCAGGTGGAGCACACGGTGACCGAGGAGATCACCGACGTCGATCTGGTGCAGTCGCAGTTGCGGATCGCATCGGGGGAATCGCTGGAGGATCTGGGTCTGCGGCAGGACGAGATTCGGATCCGCGGTGCCGCCATGCAGTGCCGCATCACCACCGAGGACCCCGCCAAGGGATTTCGGCCGGACACCGGACGCATCACCGCGTACCGCACGCCGGGTGGGGCGGGTATCCGTCTCGACGGCGGCACCACGCTCGGTGCAGAGGTGTCGGCGTATTTCGATTCGATGCTGGTCAAGCTGACGTGCCGTGGTCGGACCTTCGACGACGTGGTCGCACGGTCGCGTCGGGCGTTGGCGGAGTTCCGCATTCGCGGAGTCGCCACGAACATCCCGTTCCTGCAGGGCTTGTTGGACGATCCGGATTTCCGGGCGGGGAGGGTGACGACGTCGTTCATCGAGGAGCGGCCGGAGTTGCTGGCGGCGCCGTCCTCGGGGGACCGTGGAACCAGAATCCTCACCTATCTGGCCGACGTGACGGTGAACAAGCCGCACGGGGAACGGCCGAGCACGATCTACGCCCAGGACAAGCTCCCCGCGGTCGATTTGTCGGTCGCGCCCGCAAGCGGGTCGCGGCAGCGGCTGCTCGAGCTCGGGCCCGACGGTTTCGCGCGGGACCTGCGGGAGCGGAAGGCGTTGGGCGTCACCGACACCACCTTCCGTGACGCACACCAGTCGTTGTTGGCCACGCGGGTACGCACGTCCGGCTTGCTCATGGTGGCCCCCTACGTCGCCCGGACGACACCGGAACTGCTGTCCATCGAATGCTGGGGCGGCGCGACCTACGACGTGGCGTTGCGATTCCTGCACGAGGATCCGTGGGAGCGTTTGGCCGCGCTGCGTGAGGCCGTGCCGAACATCGCACTGCAGATGCTGCTGCGCGGGCGTAACACCGTCGGCTACACCCCGTATCCGGAGCGGGTGACCACGGCGTTCGTGGAGGAGGCCGCATCGACGGGAGTCGACATCTTCCGCATCTTCGACGCACTCAACAACGTCGACCAGATGCGTCCGGCGATCGACGCGGTGCGCGAGACCGGGACGACCATCGCCGAGGTGGCGATGTCGTACACCGGTGACCTGTCGAATCCGGCCGAGTCGCTCTACACCCTGGACTACTACCTGCGCCTGGCGGAGCAGATCGTCGAGGCCGGAGCGCACGTCATCGCGATCAAGGACATGGCGGGGCTGCTCCGCGCTCCCGCTGCGAGCACCCTGGTGACCGCGTTGCGCAAGAACTTCGACCTGCCTGTGCACGTGCATACCCACGACACACCGGGTGGTCAGCTTGCGACCTACCTCGCGGCCTGGACCGCCGGTGCCGATGCCGTCGACGGTGCATCCGCGTCGATGGCGGGTACCACCAGTCAGCCCGCCCTGTCCGCGATCGTCGCGGCGGCCGCGCACACCGACCGTGACACCGGCTTGGACCTGCAGGCGGTGTGCGACCTCGAGCCGTACTGGGAAGCGGTGCGCAAGGTGTACGCCCCGTTCGAGTCCGGGCTCCCCGCTCCGACCGGTCGCGTGTACACCCACGAGATCCCCGGTGGCCAGCTGTCGAACCTTCGGCAGCAAGCCATCGCGTTGGGTCTCGGGGACCGCTTCGAAGACGTCGAGAAGGCGTACGCGGACGCGGACCGGCTCCTCGGCCGACTGATCAAGGTGACGCCCTCGTCGAAGGTCGTCGGAGACCTGGCCCTGCACCTCGTCGGTGCCGGGGTGTCGGTCGACGACTTCGCCGCAGATCCGGGCCGGTTCGACATCCCCGACTCGGTGATCGGGTTCCTTCGCGGCGACCTCGGTACCCCCGCCGGTGGGTGGCCGGAACCGTTCCGAAGCACCGCTCTCGCCGGGCGCGGGCCCGGACGCAGCGACGCCACCCTGACCGCCGACGACGAGACCGCACTGGACGGAACCTCCGCGCAACGCCGAGACCGGTTGAACCACCTGCTCTTCCCCGGACCCGCCAAGGAATTGGCGGAGCACCGCGACAAGTACGGAGACACGTCCGGGTTGTCGGCCAACCAGTTCTTCTACGGGTTGCGGCAGGGCGACGAGCACCGCATTCGGTTGGAGAAGGGTGTGGAACTGCTGATCGGACTCGAAGCGATTTCCGAGCCGGACGAGCAGGGCATGCGCACCGTGATGTGCATCCTCAACGGTCAACTTCGCCCCGTGTCGGTCCGCGACAGGTCGATCTCGGCCGAAGCACCGACGACGGAGAAAGCGGATCGGACGGACCCGTCCCACCTGGCCGCACCGTTCGCCGGAGTGGTCACCCTCACCGCCACAGAAGGCCAAACGGTCGCTGCGGGAGACACCGTCGCGACGATCGAAGCAATGAAGATGGAAGCGGCGGTCACCGCACCCCGAGCCGGCACCATCACCCGGATAGCACTGTCGGGCGTCGCACAGGTGGAAGGCGGCGACCTCATCTGCGTCATCGCAGTCGGTGACACCACCGACCGTTCGTGACCAGAATCATCGCTGGGCTGGCCGGTGGTCGCCCACTGACGGTTCCTGCTCGGGGCACTCGGCCGACGGCGGACCGAGTGCGCGAAGCACTGTTCAGCGCGGTGGAGAGCCGGATGTACCTCGACGGTGCTGCGGTACTCGATCTGTACGCAGGGTCGGGCGCGCTGGGCCTCGAGGCGCTCTCGCGCGGCGCGGAGCACGTGCTGCTGGTGGAGAACGACGCTCGCGCCGCTGCCGTCGTGGCGCGCAACATCGAAGCGCTGGGG
>JBASAM010000043.1:0-3075 GCA_049650605.1 Rhodococcus sp. (in: high G+C Gram-positive bacteria)
GGCACCTTCAGTCGATCTAACCGACTGAAGGTGCCCTTCAGTAGTGCTGGGTGGGGCGTTTTGTTAGGCGTCGAGGCGCTGCTTCAGCGCTTCGAACTCGTCCTTGATGCCGGTGGGCAGCTTCTCCCCGACGAACTCGAACCACTCCTCGATGAGCGGGATTTCCTTCTTCCACTCTTCGACGTCGACGGCCAGAGCTTCGGCGACGTCCTCGGTGGAGACGTCGAGGCCCTCGATGTCGAGTGCGTCAGCGGTGGGTACGACACCGACGGGCGTGTCGACGCCGGCGGCCTTGTGCTCGATGCGCTCCACGATCCACTTGAGGACGCGAGAGTTCTCACCGAATCCGGGCCACAGGAAGCGCTTGTCGTCGCCGCGGCGGAACCAATTGACGTAGAACACCTTCGGCAGCTTCGAGTCGTCCGCGTTCTTGCCCAGGTCGATCCAGTGCTGGAAGTAGTCGCCGACGTTGTAGCCGAGGAACGGCAGCATGGCCATGGGATCGCGGCGAATGTCGCCGACCTTGCCCTCGGCCGCTGCGGTCTGCTCGGAGCCGACGGTGGCGCCCATGAACACGCCGTGCTGCCAGTTGCGGGCCTCGGTGACCAGCGGGACCGTCGTCTTGCGACGGCCGCCGAACAGGATCGCCGAGATCGGCACGCCCTCTGGGCTGTCCCACTCGGGTGCCATCGACGGGCACTGGGCCATCGGTACGCAGTAGCGCGAGTTGGGGTGGGCGGCCTTGGTGTCCGACTCCGGGGTCCAGTCCTGACCCGTCCAGTCGACGAGGTGCTGCGGGTCGCCTTCGAGGCCTTCCCACCACACGTCGCCGTCGTCGGTCTGCGCGACGTTGGTGAAGACGGCGTTGCCCTGGTCGATCGTCTTCATGGCGTTGGGGTTGGAATCCCAGTTGGTCCCCGGCGCGACGCCGAAGAAACCGTTCTCGGGGTTCACCGCGTAGAGGCGGCCGTCCTTGCCGAATCGCATCCAGGCGATGTCGTCACCGACGGTCTCGGCGCGCCAGCCGGGGATGGTGGGCTGGATCATCGCGAGGTTGGTCTTGCCGCACGCCGACGGGAACGCCGCCGCGATGTAGTAGGCCTTGTCTTCGGGCGAGATGAGCTTGAGGATCAGCATGTGCTCGGCCAGCCAGCCCTCGTCGTGAGCCATGGCCGATGCGATACGCAGCGAGTAGCACTTCTTGCCCAGCAGCGCATTGCCGCCGTATCCGGAGCCGTAGCTCCAGATCTCGCGGTCCTCGGGGAAGTGCGAGATGTACTTGGTGTCGTTGCAGGGCCACGCCACGTCCTGCTGTCCCTCGTCGAGCGGCGCACCGAGCGAGTGCAGCGCCTTGACGAAGAATCCGTCGTCGCCCATCTTGTCGAGCACCTTCGAGCCCATGCGGGTCATGACACGCATGGATACGACGACGTACTCGGAGTCGGTGATCTCGACGCCCAGCTTGGGGTCCTCGGCGTCGAGGGGGCCCATGCAGAACGGGATGACGTACATGGTGCGGCCGCGCATGCACCCGCGGTAGAGATCGCGCATCGTGCTGCGCATCTCTTCCGGATCCATCCAGTTGTTGGTGGGGCCGGCGTCGATCTCGCGGTTGGAGCAGATGTAGGTGCGCGACTCCACTCGGGCCACGTCGGACGGATCCGAGTTGCCGACGAAGGAGTTCGGCTTCTTGTCCGCGTCGAGGCGCGTGAAGGTGCCGGCATCAACGAGCTGGTCGGTGAGGCGACTCCACTCGTCGTCCGAGCCGTCGGCGAACACGATGCGGTCCGGCTGTGTCAGCTCGGCTACCTCGCGTACCCAGGCCAGCAGGCCCGCGTGGGTGGTCGGGGGCGTGCCGTCGGTTCCGTTGAGACCCGGAATGGTCGCGGTCATCTTGTCTCCTGGGGTGGTGCAGGAACTAAGGCGCGCTGTCGACAACGGTCCGAGAGAATCGGCGCCGAGGTCGATCGCGTGAGCGAACCGTGTGTTCCCAGTGGGCGGGCTCGTCCCGTGACCTGCAGTCAGGTGACCACAGGGCACGAGTGTCCTGGACCTAGAGGTTAACGCCGCGGCGATTCGCACGGGCACTCGGGGCATGTCCGATCTGTCACAAAACCGATTCAGTAACAACTCGGAAAGTGAACTATGTCAGGACATTTCAGAGCGAACCACGATCGGTCGGTAGCCACTCGCGCTCACCCTGGTGCGACGTCGACACCCACGCGGTGTAGTCGCCGTCCCCGTCGATCTCGGTAACCCGGTCGACTCGCCCGTCCCCGTCGAGATCGGTCAGCACGATCAGCCCGCCATCGGGCGATGCGCCGGTGTGCATCACCGTGTCGAGAAATCCGTCCCCGTCCAGATCGACGTCGGGCACGAAATCCGCGTCGGGGTCGTCGCCGAACAACGGCTGATCGAACCCACCGGACCATTCGGCCATTCCGCTACCCCTCTCTCATGCTGCGCCATGCCTGCCCCTGTCCGACGCATTCGGACTGCCGACGGTTCCCTCGGACGTATCCCGCTGCCCGACATTCCCCCGACTACCATCGCTGAACGAGGCATCGCCAGGGACGAATCGCTCCAACACGTCGAGATCTCGTTGATATGCCGCCGCACGTGCTGACGCCCGCGCCGCTGCCGCACGAATTTCGGTATCGATCTCGGCGATGCGAGCGTCGCGGCGCGCAATCGCGTCCGCGGTTCGAGCAGACGCTGCGGACGCGAGGGTGGAGTCGGCGGCAAGAACACGCGAGGCGACGTCCCGCTCCCAGGTCGCGGTGGCATCGGCAACAACTTCGGAAGCCCAGCGTCGAAGCCGGGAGCGCCTGGCAGATGTCGAGCGGGAACGGATCACCGCCGCGGCCATCGCCGCTGCCGTGACCACGGCGACAGCCAGGGCGAGCGCGCCTCCTATCGACAGTGCCCACATCGCCGCGCGGCCCACGCCCGCGCCCGCCGAAGCACCCACGACGCCGGCCAGCACGTCGTCCGCCGATCGTCGGGACGGCACCGGTACCGGTTGATGTGTCGTCGACCGGCCGAACGACGCACCCCCGTCGGCCACGCCCAGAG
>JBASAM010000044.1:0-7482 GCA_049650605.1 Rhodococcus sp. (in: high G+C Gram-positive bacteria)
CCAACCGCGCAGTGAACGCGCGAATCTCCGCCACCGACGGCGGCTCCAGCACAACAGAATCGGTCATCATGTCCCCCCGGATCGATGAGTCGACCTCAAGCTAAAGCAGGGGTACGACACACACCGAATTCGCTGCGTGGGCTAGTGCTTCAGCTGTACCTCGAGCTGGTGAAGTCCTTTGCGCGCGTAGCCCTTCCAGATGAGACCGAAAACCTTGACCACAGGCGCGAGGGCTGCGACCTTCGGGTGGATGATCCACTGCCAGGTGACCCTGCAACCGTCGCCGTGAGGTCCAAACTGCCAGCGTCCCTCGGCATGCTCCACCAGCAGCGAGAAGGCCCCGGTCATCTCGGTGATCCGATAGGTGAAGTGCGTCGGGTGCACCACCTCGATGAGTTCCTCGTGCATGGTGGCACCGTTGGCGAGCACGATCGTGCGGGTCTGGCCGGCCCGATCCCAGGAGCCCGTCTGCCCACGGACTCCGCGGATGGCCGGGATCGGCCCGTGACCGCGCCGAAAAAGACTCGGCAGGTCCGAAGCGAGGGTTCGGGGGAAGGCGTCCTCCACGGCGAGAGGCAGGGTGTGGGACTGCTTCACCGTGGTTGCCATGCGCCGAAGTCTAGAACTTCACGACAGGTACGCGGCGGTCTGAGTGCGCACCAGATCGACCAAGGTCTGCTGGGCGATGGTCAGATCCAGCAGGTGCAGGCCCCACGTCGCGTTGGGGAGTGCGGGAAGTGCCGGTGCCACACCTCCGTCCACCATGAGAACGTTGTCACCGTTGCACTGCGCGGTGAGATCCGGGATGGGGCCGCGCACCGCAGTTCTCTCGTTGATGCCCAGCGAGGCCGGGTTGGTGCACAGCACGCCGTCACCGCCGTACCGGGAATCTGGTGGGGGAGTGCGGGAAAACGTCGAATATGCCACGACACAGCCAGTCTGGCTCGGATCGGTGCATGGGTCGACGGTGGCGAAGTCGGTCGCGCGGATGGTGATGCCCGGGATGATCGCGGACACCAGCAGCGCGCGCGACACCGGGTCGTTCTCGATCCGCTTCTGCAGCAGGGTGCGCAGCATGTACGAGCCCTGCGAGTGCCCGATCAGGACGACGCCGCGATTGCCGGTGCGCTGGGCGAGGAAATCGGTCCAGGCCGCATCGATGTCGACATATGCCTGCTCGAGCGCCGCAGTCCGTGCCGGTCCGTCCTGGGTCGCCAAGCTCAGCAGGGTGCTCTGTCGATACACCGGCGCCCAGATGTTGCACGCGGCGCCGAACGGTCGGGCCTGGGCGACGGCCGCCACCGCAATCTCCGGCGACGCGTCGAGGTTCGCGTTGCGAGTCGGTTGCACGGAGGCCGTCGGATACACGTAGAAGCAGTCCACCGGAGCGTCCGTCCCGCCACCGCACGGATCGGCGGGCATGTCGGGCGTGCACAGCCAGGTGGTCGTGGGAGCGGCCGAGGCAGCCGGTGCCGCCACGATCAGCGACCCCAGCAGGGCGAACACCAGAACGAGTGCACGGTTCATGGGGATGACCCTATAGACGCGGCGTAGATGGCACCCTCGGCACATGCCTCTGTGTCGGACGGACAACCCGCAGCTCGTGAACGGCGCCGAGAAGACCGTCTGGGATGCGCTGATGGCCCAGCTCGGCGAGCACGACTTCATCGTGGCGAACCAGCGGGTCACCGACCGGAAAAAGGATCACGAGATCGACTTCGTCGTGGCGATCGATGGACTGGGAATCGTGTGTCTCGAGGTCAAGGGCGGCCTGATTTCTCATGACGGCACCAGCTGGCATCAGAGTCGAGGCGGTAAGGACGTGCGCATCGATCCGGTGAATCAGGTTCGCGATGGTTGTTATGCGCTGCGGGACTACGTCGAGTCGGACACCCGCTGGACGCAGGGACGTGTGCGGTGGGAGCACATGGTCGTGCTTCCCAATACCGAGCTGGCAGAGAACTTCTCGCTGCCCGAGTGCCCGCGTAGGAAGGTCGTCGACCGCTCGCAACTGCATCACCTGGTGTCCGCGCTTCGGGCTGCACTCGACGAGAAACCGGGCCCCGACATGGCCGTTGACGCGGTGCACCAGTTGAGCGTCGTTCTCGGCGGTCGAGGGTTGCCACAGAAGGATGTCCTGTCCAGGGCCATCGCGCACGAGGATGCTGCGGACGCCCTCACCGGGCAGCAATGCGCCATTCTCGAGGCAACCCGTCTGCTGCCGCGAGTCGAGGTGCGCGGTGGGGCGGGAAGCGGAAAGACGTTTCTGGCGCTGGAGCAGGCACGACGCCTGTCGAAATCCGGGCAACGGGTTGCCTTGCTCTGTTATTCGCACGGGTTGGCGTCGTACCTGCGCCGTCTGACCGCGCAGTGGCACTGGAAGGAGAAACCCGCCTACGTGGGCGAGTTCCACGCCCTCGGACGAGCGTGGGGAGCGGCCGCGGGGCCGGACGAGTCGGTGCGCACGGAGGCGAGTGTGCGGTTCTGGGAGGAAGACCTACCCGATCAGATGGCGCGGCTCGCCGCCGGGCTCGAACACGGCCATCGATTCGACTCGGTGGTGGTCGACGAGGCGCAGGACTTCGCCGACGCCTGGTGGCGCCCCGTCGTCGAGTCGTTGCGTGACCCGGAGAGAGGCGGCATCTATCTGTTCAGCGACGAGGCACAGCGAGTCTTCGACCGGCACGGAACGCCGCCGCTCGATCTGGTCCCGATCATTCTCGACCAGAACCTGCGCAATACCCGTCAGATCGCGAGTTGCTTCACCCCGCTCGCCGGCAGTCGGATGCGCTTGCTCGGCGGCGACGGCCCAGACGTGGCCATGGTGGAGAGCACTGCCGACCAGGCGTTGGCTCATGCCGACGACCAGATCGAGATGCTGATGGACACCGGCTGGCGGCCCGAGGACCTGGCGCTGCTCACCACGGGTAGCCGGCACCCCGAGCAGGTTTCGCGGCAGCTCGATGGTCAGGAGGCGTATTGGGACAGCTTCTGGGACACCGAGCAGGTGTTCTACGGCCACGTCCTGGGATTCAAGGGGCTCGAGCGGCGTGCGGTGGTGTTGGCCCTCAACGAGTCGGGTCGTCGCGATCGGTCCAGGGAGCGCCTCTACGTTGGATTGTCCAGGGCGCGTGACCAATTGGTGGTGTGTGGAGATCCCGACTTCGTCCGCCGGGTCGGTGGCCCGGAGTTGGCCGCGCGACTCGGTCTGGAGAACTAGTGTCGGTCTCGTGACCTAGTGTTGCGAGTCGGAAGAGGTGGGGCGAGATGGTGTGGAATCCGTTGGATCGGCGCTCGAAGGACCAGCGAGCCATCGACGACTCCATTGTCGGGCTGGCGCGACCGTCGTGGTCGGAATCGTCGTCCGAGTCGACAAGGTTCGTTCGGCTGGCGCTGGAATCGTGGCGCGCCGTCGTCAACGACGCCGATGCAAGGACTGCAGCCGAGCATCGCCGACTCGATCGTGTGCGCAAGGCGGTCCAGCGGACGGGTGCTTCCCACAAGCTCGATGTGGTCGAGGCCGCGCGCGTGAAGGCGCTACGCGGAACGATTCGAGGCCGCATAGTTCTCGCCGTGGTCGTCCTCGCCGCAGCGGTCGAGGATCTCGACGCGTGGACCGCCGACGAAGTCGCGCACCGCCTCGTACGCATCGACCTCGCCGACGAGGTGTCCGCGGTGGCCCGTAGCGCCTACCTCTTGGAGTCCGCCATCGCGCGGCTCGGAGCAGCGCCCACCGGTCATTTGGCCCACGACGACGAGGTGATGCGGATCTACCGATCGCGAACAGAGGCGCTCGCGGACCGCCAGCGCGTGCTGATCGGACGACTGTCGTCGCTGCGCAGTTACTACGACGGACTCGCATCGATGCAGCGAGAGCTGGAGAGAATTCGCTGGATCCGTTTTCACAGCGAACCGGACTTCACTGAGAGCGAGGTGCGGGAGCAGGACGAGCTGGGGTCGATGACGCTGAGTGCGGCACGTGAGATGTTCGACGAAGCGACCGATCGATTCGGCGATCAGATGCGCGATGCGGCCGAACGGTTGCGCGGGCCGGTCTGAGCCTCAGCGGCGCAGGTCCTCCGGCGTCCACCCGGGCCAGTCCGGTTCGCCGACCACCTGACCGCGGTCGTACCGAGCGACGGTCCGGAACGGGCGTCGGGCGGAGGTGTTGTCGTACACGTGCGCGCGGTCCACCCTGTCTGCGGCCGCACGGACCAGCGCCCACAGCCGGTCGTATCGCTCGCGGACTTTCTCCTCGGGAACAGAATGACCGCCGAGATCGACCCGGTTGGACACGCGGGCGACGGCCAGCTCGACGGGGATGAGCACGATGTGCAGGGTGATCAGGTAGCCCGCCGCGACAGCTGAGTCGACGAAAGTCAGTTTCGACTCGTGCGAGAACACGGTCTCGGTGACGAAGGAACGCTTGTCACCGAGCAACTCCGCACGGAGTTCGGCGGCGGCGCGGGACGCGTCGTAGGCGTGGTCGGATTCCTGGCCGGGCCACCGCTCGAGCGCGATCTCGTCGGCGTTGACGAACGGTAGGTGGGTGACCGGTGAGAGAACCCGGTGGAAGAACGTGCTCTTTCCGGCGCCATTGGGTCCGGCGAGCAGGTGAAGAAGGGGGTCGGAACTCATGCGGGGTGCTTGCGTGACTCCGATTGCCGGTGAATCACGGTGCCGTCCGCGTCGGCTTCGACGAACGGACGACCGTCTGCGCGGAACTCGCGCTCGAAGTCGAGTGAGTCGGTGACGGATTCGATGCGCTCGGACCATTCGGCACGGGTGACGGCCTGCTCGCGTGCGGCCAACGAGTCGTAGCTGGCTCGGCCGGCGAGGACGTCGGCTATGTCACGGGTCGAGACATGGTGCGAGGTTTCCATCTCGCGACCGACCAGCGCCCAGTGCGCTACCTGTTGGGCGGCGCTGCGACTGGCGACCGATCCGGCGAGTTTGGCCGCGGCATAGAGGTCGTCGTCGATGCGGAGCGATGACGTGGTGCCCATGGTGGTCTCCTTGTCGCAGCAGGTGCCCACCACTGTAGCAATCTGCCACAGATTTGGCCCACACTATCCGAGCCAGGCGATGTCGATTCGAAGCGGCACGATGTCGGACCTGCCACGCCACGTCGGAGATCCCGCGGGCTGACTTGCGTAGAGACCCCGTGCGGAGGTGACCACTCGGTCGAACTGGCTGGGCCAGTCGATGCGGTCGGCGAGCTCGTCGAGCGCTGGTCTCCCGCGGCCCAGAGCTCTACTGACGTGCGAGCGGTCGGGGAGGAGTTGCGATTTGCTCGTGTTGCACCCTGGACACGCCAGCACCAGGTTGGCGAGGCCGTCGATGCCGACTCGGGACCACGGCAGGACGTGGTCGACATGCACATCGTCGCCGACTCGCCTCCTGCAGTAGAAGCAAGTGGGACCGAACGTGCCCAGCAGCGCGTCGCGCGGTCGCTGGAGTGCGACGCGGTCGCTGCCGAAGAGATGGCCTTCGAGATCCGGGACCTCTTCGGTGAGAAACGAATTCATTCGGCGCACGTCGTCGACCCACGCCAGCATTAGTGCGGGTTTGAGCAGTGATGAGAGCCGAGCGAGGGCGAACCCTACACCCGCGAACAGCACGATCTTGTTGCCGTGATCGCGCACTGCAGCAGCTCCGACGCTGTCGCTCAGCCAACTGTCGTCGAACAGGAAAGCCTGATCGCCGGTGGCTCCGGGAACGCGTTGCAGTCGGAAAAGAGGCTGCGTCACCAACACCTGCTTCACACTCTTCACGGTGCGCGCATAGGCCTCCGGGTTGTGTCGTGCAGCGGTGGCCAGCGGGATTTCCCGACCCCCGGCTCTGGTCGAGGACGCCAGGGCCCGCACCGCATCGGGAATCTTGGCCACCGTGTTCGATGACTGGCGTAGGTAATGGCCGTCGAAGTCTCGAACCTGCCGCCAGTAGAGCCCGATCACTCGCTCGGCAAGATCGTCCAGGTCGACATCCACTTCGGCATTCGGATCGGCAGGGACGTGCTCGACGCAAAATTCGAGCAGAGCCACGAGCGTGGCGAGCTTATAGGTGGCGACGCGAGCACCGGTTTCCAGGACCCCCACCAGGTGTTGCCCCAGTGTGAGCGGATCGGATGGCGACGTTGAACCGTCCTGGGTCTGGTGGAGACTGTGATCTCACCAGGAGAATGCCGTTATGGCTGCACCACGAAAGTTCGACGAGGAGACCCGCCGCCGCGCGGTGAGGATGTACCAGGAACGAATCACCGACCACGGTGACTCCAAGCTCGCCGCCCGGAAACATGTCGGGGCGCTGCTGGATGTGAACCCGGCGACGCTGCGCAACTGGGTAGAAAAGACCGGCATCACAGAGGAACCCGACAAGAGTTCTGCGGGTGCTGACAACGATGCCGAGCTGAAAGCTCTGCGACGCGAAAATGCCGAATTACGAAGAGCCAACGACATTCTCAAGACAGCGTCAGCGTTTTTCGCAGCGGCGGAGGTCGACCGCCGACTGCGGTGACCGTCGAGTACATCGACGAATACCGTCACCTCTACGGGGTCGACCCGATCTGCAGAGTGCTCACCGAGCACGGAATGAAGATCGCCCCGTCCACCTACTACGCAGCGAAACAGCGCGGCCGGGTGTCCGAGGCCGCGCTGGCCGAGGCGTACGCCGCGAACGCCGTCCACAGCGTGTACGTGACCAACCGGCGCCTCTACGGGGTCCGCAAGATGCGGCATGCGATGAGACGCGCTGGTCACGACGTCGGCCGAGATCAGGTCGGCCGGCTGATGGGCATCTGCGGCGCGGTCGGGGTGGTGCGTGGTCGTCGGCGCACGATCACCACCGAACGCGACGATCGGGCGCCGCGGCATCCTGATTTGATCGACCGTCAGTGGGATCTGCCGGCCCGTCCGGATCAGTGGTGGGTAGCCGATTTCACATACACGTGGACGCTGGCGGGGTTCGTGTACACCTCGTTCGTCGTCGATGTGTTCTCCCGCCGGATCCTCGGGTGGAGGGTGATGACGACGAAGGCGACACCATTGGTGACCGGCGTCCTCGAACAGGCCCTTTTCACGCGACGCAGGTCCGACTTCGCTTTCACAGCAACGGGTTTGGTCTTTCACAGCGACGCCGGATCGCAATACACGTCCATCGCCCTGAGCGAGGCACTCACCGAATCCGGCATCGCCGGATCCATCGGATCGGTCGGCGATGCGCTCGACAACGCGTTGATGGAATCGACTATCGGACTGTACAAGTCGGAGTTGATCGACCGTCACAGATCGTGGACCGGACGGGCAGAGGTGGAACGGGAGACCGCAGCCTGGGTGCACTGGTTCAACACCACCCGACTGCACTCCTCGATCGGCTACACCTCGCCCATCGACTACGAGAACGACTACCGTCAGAACAGCTCGACCGCCGCCTCCGACCGCGAGGTGGCCTGAACGAAGTCTCCATCAGTTCCAGGACGGTTCA
>JBASAM010000045.1:0-32555 GCA_049650605.1 Rhodococcus sp. (in: high G+C Gram-positive bacteria)
TGGTCGCGGCCGCCCGCATGGCCGCACGGTGGGTATCCGCGTCGCGCACGCTCCGCCGTCTTTCGCGGCGGCCGGGAACGACGACGGTGATCAACTCGCTGTTCGCGCTTCCCGCAGCACAATTGGCCCGCCCGCCGCTCGGGGTGTCCTGGCTGGTGCACGACGCCATCGCCAGCGGACGCCAACGAGCCGTCGTGGCGATCAGCCGACGTGTGGTCAGACGCGCGGTGGCGTGTACGGAAGCCGCGGCGGCACCCGTACGCGACCTGGGACTGGAGGCAGAGGTGGTGCCCTACGGCGTCTCGTGGCCCGTTGCCGACTTCCTCACGCCCGTGCACGCCCCGCCCGTGGTCGGCATGCTGGCTCTGCTGACGCCGTGGAAGGGCCACCTCGTGCTGCTCGACGCGGTCGCGTCGCTGGACGGCGTCGAGGTGGAAATAGCCGGCGGGAGCTTCGCCGGCGATCGCGCCTACGTGGACGAACTGCATTCGCGCGCAGCGCAACCGGACCTTGCCGGGCGCGTTCGCTTTCTCGGCCACGTCGATCCGGACGCGGCGCTCCGGCAATGGGACGTCGTCGTCTCCGCCAGCGTGCTCCCGGAGGCCGGACCGCTGTCCGTACTCGAGGCGATGTCTCACGGTCTGCCGGTGGTCGCGTCGGACCACGGCGGCCCCACCGAATTTCTCGGCGGGGGCGAGGGCGTACTGGTTCCGCCGGGAGATGCGTCGGCACTCGCGGCGGCGCTGGACACGCTGCTGCACGACGAGCCGAAGCGCGCCGAACTCGGTCGACTCGCGAGGGACGCGATCGGTAGCCGGCACAATATCAACGAGACCCTCCCCCGACTCGTGCGCGAGCTGATCGCATGACCGTGAATAAGCAATTGTCCCGTTTCTCGGTGCCTATGAAACCGGTGGACAGAAATGCCGAGTTCGCCATTCTCGACCGCAGGGTGAGCCGTTCCGAATTGCGTATCATCGAATGCGAAATGTCGATTGGCGACACCACGCGCATTCGCATCAGCTACTCGAGGAGCACCGCTTGGCGCCCGTAGACGACCCGGTCCACCGCGGAGACGTTCCTCCGCCGATCGACCTGGCCGGGCACATGCGAGAACTGGGTCGCGCGTTCCTTCCCGCGTTGGTGGTCGCACTGCTCGTCGGCGTCGCTGTCTTCGGCTTCCGTGAATACCTGACCGAGAAGCAGTATTCGGCGACCGTCGTCACCGAGATTCAGCCCGCCGGCGAGATCGTGCCCGGAGATGCATTCATCGAACAGTTGCGGGCACCGTTCATCGGTCTCGCGGCGGACAACGACGTGCTCGAGCAGGTGCTGGCGCAAGTCGACACGGACTGGGAGGCCGCCACGCTCGCCTCGAACCTCGACCTCGCTCCCGGAACGTCGCCGGCGCTGCTCGACTTCACCGTCACCGCCGATTCTCCGGAGAAGGCCCTCGAGCTGGCCCGCACCACCGTGACCACTGTGGCGCAGGCATCGTCGGCCAGCGCCGCTCGCGCGGGCCAGGACCAGCTGGAACAGGTTCAGGCGGCCATCTCGGCGGAGGAGGCGCGCAATTCGCAGCTGATCCCCGGCGATCCCGCTCGCACTGCGTCCGACCAGGCCCTCGCCGATCTGCGCAGCAGGCTCAACCAAGTTCAGAGCGCCGCGGGCGGCGACAACCTCGTCGTCCTCTCGGTTCCGGAGCAGAGCACCGAGCCGGTCTCGCCCAAGCCGGTGTCGGAGGCGTCGGTTGCCGCGCTGGTTGCGCTGATCGTCGCCGCGGAGCTGATCGTGCTGCTGCGCGGCCGGATGGGGCGCACGCCGAATCGGGCCTGGGCTCGGCGGGTAGCGCGCAAATACGGCGCCGAATTCGACCCCGACGTGGGAACCGGGCTTCCACCCGTCGTCGCCGCGATGGTCTCCGCTTCCGAGCGCGGTTCGTCGTCAGGCTCCCGATCGGCACCGTCCCCCGAATCTCGGGGTGCGCGGCACGCAGCTCCGCGCAACGACTCGACCAACGTCCTCGTCCTGGTCGGGGACGACGCGGTGTACCCGGCGCCCACCTCCATCTCCCCCTCCGGTCAGCCCCGCCACCCCGATGCCCTGGTGGGTGCGGACCTGGCCAGCGAATGGTGGACGTTCATCGACGTATCGGAGGTCGAGGCGGCAGTGGTACTGCTGTCGACAGGTGGTCGTGACCGCGCGGCAGCGCACAGGGCACTGAAGCAACTGCGCATGTTCGGTCTGCACACGCATCTCGTGGTGCAGCCGTCCGGGCGTCGACGCGGATCGCAACCGGCAATGGCCCAGCGACCGGACAGGCAGGTCGAGAACAATGCGAGACACTGACAGCCCACAGCAACGGATCGCGGTGGTCCACGAGCGGTTCACCGAGGTCGCCGGGTCCGAACACGTGGTGGAGCAACTGGCGCTGCAGTGGCCCGGCGCGCAGGTCTACGCACCCATCGCCCGGCCGGAAGGTGTCCCCGCCGGTCTGACGACGCCGCCGCGCACGACGTGGCTCAATTCGATCTACAACGGGATCGGTCAGCGCTCGTATGCACCGGTGCTGCCACTGATGCCCACCGCCTTCCGGCGGCTGCCCCTCGGCGACGCCGATGCGGTGATCGTCAGTCACCATGCGTTCGCCACGCAGGCGGTCCACGCGTCGAAAGCTCCGGTCATCGCCTACGTACACAGTCCGGCGCGCTGGGCGTGGGATCCGGAGCTGCGAGCAGGAGAAGGCGGCGGCCGAGCGGGCGCCGCCATCCTCACCGGCCTGTCCGCAGTCGCCCGACGTTGCGAGATCGATGCCGCACCTCGGCTGCGCACCGTGGTGGCCAACTCCACCGCGGTCGCCGACCGCATCTCGAGATGGTGGGGGCGTGACGACGCGGTGGTGGTGCACCCGCCGGTGGACACCGAGGGCTTCAGCCCGGATCCGACGGTGGAACGGGAGGATTTCTTTCTGCTCGCCGGTCGGCTGGTGCCGTACAAGCGTCCCGACATCGCCATCCGAGCGGCGGCTCGCGCCGATGTGCCTCTCGTCGTGGCGGGAGACGGCCGCGCCATGGAACAGTGCCGCGCCCTCGCCGGCCCGAAGACGGTGTTCCTGGGACGCGTGTCGCACGAGAAGCTGCTGCATCTGCACCGCAGCGCACGTGCGCTGCTGATGCCCGGCATCGAGGACTTCGGAATCGTGCCCGTCGAATCGATGGCCACCGGGACGCCGGTGATCGCGCTCGGCGAGGGAGGCGCGGTGGACTCCGTCATCGACGGCACCACCGGCGTGCACGTCCCCCCCGGGACCGACGAGCAGATCGTCGCGGGTTTCGCCGACGCGATGTCGTCCTTCGACCCCAGCTCGTTCGACCGGACCGAGATTCGAGTCTGGGCAGAGGGATTCTCCCGAGCCAACTTTCGGTCCCGAATGCAGGAGGTGATCGATGCCGCCGTCTGAGTACCCGTCCACCGAACTGGACCGCACCTTCGCTCCGGCCCAGACGCTGGCCGTCATCGGCCCCGTGGTCGGGCTCGACGAGGACGCCGCCCGCGCCATGCTCTCGGCTGCGGAGAACGCCTCACCTACCGCGAGAATCAGACTCGATGCACGCCCGGATCAGCGCCACTGGCCGTATCGATCCGACATCGCCTCCGGGACGGCGGTGAGCTCGCGACCGGACCTGGCGACGGACGATCTCGGCGAGCTGATGGATCGAGTCCGCGCCCGATCCGGCAAACGCGCACCCGTGGAAATCGTGCTGTGCGGTGACTACGCAGTGGTGCACTATTCACACGGAGTCGGCGACGGCCAGCTGGGCGTGACGCTGGTCGGTGCCGCTGCCGGCGACCCCGGATTTGCGATGGCGCGCAGCCTGGCGCCCTCGCTTCCGTCCGATGCCATCAGGTCTGCCGTGCGGCGGCACTTTTCCGCCAACCCGTCTGCCCTGCGGGACTTCTGGAGGCTCCGGGCGCACCACAAGAAGCGGCCCGACGATGCTGCCTCGCCCACCCGAGAACTCACGAACTGGGAAGCGAGCAAAACCACCCGTGCGGCGTACATGAGCGCCGACCGAGTTGCGGAACTGCGCGCCTGGTCGGCCGAGCATGCACCGGACGCCACCAGCGCGTCGGTCTCGGTAGCGCTGATGGTGGCGGCACTCCGCGCCGAGGGTGTCGATCTGGACGAACACGTCATGATCCTGTTCAACTGCCGCCGGTACCTCGACGAGAAGCACCGCGCCGGACACGGCAACTTCGCCATCGGCATTCCCCTGCTCCTACCGAAGGCGCCCTCGCCGGGCGCGGTTGCGGCGATCATGCGGCAGGTCATCGACTCCGGCTGGCCCATCGCGGTGCTCGCGTTGGCGGACGTCAAAGCCACCCTGAAGCGCCACCGCGTGAGACCGGCGCCGGTAGTCGGCGAGAACACGATCACCGTGTCGACGCGGCCCCGACTGGCCGTCAGCGATCTGGGAAATCTGCGGCTCTACGACCATCTGAACTGGCGGGACGACGGCCGGCCGCGACAGATGACCGCTGCACTCGAACCCGATGGCCCCGACGGCATCTCGATTCTCATTTCGCAGGTGCAGGGCGCTCGCACCTACTCGGCCTCGTTCGTCGGGGCGATGATCGACCCCGCCGTGGTGGAGCGTGCTCTCGCTCGTGCGTGTAGCGACCCGGTGTCCCTCTTACGATGCGGTGCGTGACATGACATGTGCACGGTTGGAAAGTCGCTCGTCTGCCTGCTGCTGATCTCGTTCGTCGCTGCGGCCTGCGCCCCCGGACCGGAGTCTCCGAATTCGGCTGCGTCCTTGGAAGTATCGGGAACAGTGCCGGCACCGGGAACGTTGCTGGCGCCGCCGCGTGAGGTGGCCGCGTACCCCGCCGTGGCGACCCTGGCTGCCCGATCGGTGACCGTGCGCTACCGCTCCACGTCGGGTGCGGACGGCTCGCCCACGGAGGTGAGCGGCATCGTGCTGGTCCCTCGCGGTGATCCGCCGCCGGGCGGGTGGCCGGTCGTGTCCATCGGGCACGCCACGACGGGCACGGACAGTCGATGTGCGCCGTCGACGCACCTCGGTTTGTTGGGAATGCTCACCACCGTGATCCCGTTCCTGGCACGCGGCTATGTCGTGACCATGAGCGACTACCAAGGGCTGGGAACTCCCGGTCCGCACCCCTACCTGGATTCGACGACAGCCGGGTACAACGTCATCGACGCGGTGCGGGCGGCCCGGCAGGTGGAACCGGCGGCCTCGGACGCGTGGGTGGGCTACGGGGTCTCTCAAGGCGGCCAGGCCGTGTGGGCTGCCAACGAGCGCGCCGAACAGTACGGCACCGGCCTGAGACTGCTGGGCACCATCAGCATCTCCCCCGCAACCGACATCTCGCCGGTCGTGGACGGAATGCAGGACGGCACGCTCACGGCCGAGCAGATCATCGTGTTGCCGTCGTTGATCGCCGGACTGGCAGTGGTTCATCCGGACCTGCAGCCGACCGACTATGTCCGCGGCCCTCTCTACGAGCGACGCAGCGTCTTCGCCGCGTGCGAGGGCGAGAACAACGGACTGCTCGCCGAGATCGCCGACGAGGTTGTCCCGGCCGACTACGCGCCGGTGGACGGGGCTGCCGCGGACAGGTTGCGCAACTGGCTCACCGACGCCGGGGTCCCGCGCGTCCCGGCGTCGGCTCCCATGTTGGTCGGCTACGGCGAACTCGACCAGCTGACACTGCCAGACTGGACCCGTGCGGCCGTGGACCGGGCATGCGAGATGGGCGAGACGATCCAGCTTCTCGAAGCACCCGGTCAGGGCCACGGGATCCTCGATCTGGGTAACGCGCCCGCCGAGTGGCTCGGCGGGCGGTTCGCCGGCACCCCGCCGCCGAACACCTGTGAGTGAGGACGGCGTGTCTATTTACTTTCGCGCCACTCCCGCTCGAACGGCAGGCGCCACGCGTCGGGCGCGACCAGCGAGTGAATTGCGTTGGGTCCCCATGAACCCGGCGCGTAGCTGCGCACGGGCGGCGGATTGTCGAGGAGCGGCGCGGAAACCTCCCACAACCTCTCGATGCCCTCGGACGTGGTGAACAGCGTGTGGTCTCCGTGCATCGCGTCGAGAATCAATCGCTCGTATGCCTCCAGTACGTCTGCTGCACCTTCGGTTTCGTGCAGCGCGAACTGCATGGACAACTTGTCCAGACGCATTCCGGGGCCTGGCCGTTTCCCGTAGAAGGACAACGACACCTTCGACGAGTCCGTCAGGTCGAACGTCAGATGGTCGGGACCCTGTGCGCCGACACCTGATCCGGCCGGGAACATCGATTTGGGCGGCTCTCGGAAGGCAATGGAGATGATGCGCTGTCCCTCGGCCATCTTCTTGCCCGTGCGCAGATAGAACGGCACGCCCGCCCAGCGCCAGTTGTCGATGCGGCACTCCAGCGCGACGAACGTGTCGGTGTCGGAATCAGGGGCGATGCCCTCCTCCTGGCGGTACCCCGAGTACTGACCGCGCACCACCTTGTTCGGGTCGATGGGCATCATGGACCGGAAAACCTTGTTCTTCTCTTCCTTGATGGCGTCGGGCTCCAGCGCGGTGGGTGGTTCCATCGCCGTGAACGCCAACACCTGGAACAGATGGGTCACCACCATGTCCTTGAATGCCCCCGTCGCTTCGTAGAACCCAGCGCGACCGTCGAGACCCAGCGTCTCGGGAATGTCGATCTGCACGTGCTGGATGAAGGTGCGGTTCCAGATGGGTTCGAACAAGCCGTTCGCGAAGCGGAACGCCAAAATGTTCTGCGCCGGTTCCTTGCCCAGGAAATGATCGATGCGGAAGATCTGCTCCTCGCTGAACGTCTTATGTACCGCGGCGTTGAGCGAAATCGCACTGGCGAGGTCCGTACCGAAGGGCTTTTCCATGATGATGCGAGATCGCTCGACCAGCGACGCCTCCGACAACATGTCGATGACCGCCAGCGCAGCCGACGGCGGTACGGACAGGTAGTGCAGCCGCTGCACACCCTCACCCAGCTCCGCCTCGGCTACCTCGACGGCGGCTGCGAGGGCCTGCGGTCCATCCGCCTGTGAAACGTAGGTGAGCCGTTTGGCGAATGCGGCCCATTGCTCCTCGGACGGAGTTCGCGACGAGAACGCCTCGACGGCGTCCTTGGCCATTGCCCGGAACTCGTCGGTGGTAAGCGCCTCGAGCGACGTCCCGACCACACGCATCCGCGGCGCCAGGTCGGACAGCACCAAATGCATCATCCCGGACAGCAGTTTGCGCTTCGCCAGATCACCCGTGGCGCCGAACAGGACCACAACCTGGGGCGGCAGCGCATCCGGGAGGGAGGATCGGTGTCGAGTGATAGTCATGGCAGCGATGTTTCCATCTGCCCGCTCGGAATGCTGCGTGGGCGCGTGAGAAGTACCGGAAGCCGCCGACGCGCTACCGTGGGTTAGTTGGTAGGTTCGCTGATTCGTCACAAAAGCCTGGAGTTAGTTCATGTCGCCCCGTCCTGCCGGTTTCCCGAACGCACACTCGGTGCGAAATGTGGTGCTCGCGTGCCTTGCGCTCGTGATGATGCTGTCCGCATGCACCATCGGCAGCGACGGCAGCAGCGCAGACGGCGGAGGTCGGAGCGAGAGCGCCGAACCGGCGCCGGCCCCCACTCTGACGGTGGACCCGGCCGACGGGCGGAACGACGTCAACCCGGTCGCACCGGTGAGCGTGACGGCCGCGAACGGAACCATCACGTCGGTCACCATGACGGGGGCCGACGGCGCGGTCGTCGACGGTGTGATCACCCCCGACGGCTCGAGCTGGAAACCGGCCGTCGAACTCGGCTACGGCACGACGTACTCGCTGGCGATCGAGACCAAGGCCACCGACGACGGCGCGCATCAGCAGACCAGCACCTTCACCACCGTCGCGCCGGACAACTACACCCTCCCCTCCTTCGTGACGACGGCCGGAAATCTGCTGACCGACGGTGGAACGTTCGGCGTCGGCATCGTTCCGGTGGTGCACTTCGACGAGCCGATCGGTGACCGAGCGGCCGCGGAGAAGTCCCTGACCGTCACCACCGATCCGCCCGTCGTGGGCGCCTGGTACTGGGCGAACGATCAGAACGTGCACTGGAGGCCGGAGAACTACTACACCCCCGGCACCAAGGTCGACATCTCGGCAGCGGTGTACGGCGTCGAGGTCGGCGACGGTCTGTTCGGCCAGGAAGACGTCAGCACCTCGTTCACCGTCGGCGACTCCCACGTCTCGATCGCGGACGACAACACCAAGCAGGTCGAGGTCTACGAGAACGGCACGTTGGTCCGCACGATGCCGACATCGATGGGGATGGGCGGAAGCGAAAACGTCGGCGGTCAGAATCTGACGTTCTGGACCCAACCCGGCGTGTACACGGTGATCGGCCAGGCCAATCCGGTGATCATGGACTCCTCCACCTACGGTCTGCCCGTCAACTCGCGCCTCGGCTACAAGGAATCGATCAACTGGGCGACACGCATCAGCAACGACGGCATCTACCTGCACGAACTCGAGGACACCGTCTGGGCGCAGGGCAACACGAACGTCTCGCACGGGTGCCTGAATCTGAGCCGCGCGAACGCCTCGTGGTTTTACGATTTCTCGGTCACCGGTGACGTGGTAGAGGTCCGAAATACCGGTGGCGCGCCTCTCCAACAATGGCAGAATGGCGACTGGAGTGTTCCGTGGTCCGAGTGGCTCGCAGGAAGTGCGCTCGCCTGAGCGTGTCTCGGCGTCCAGCGGAGCTCCGCCAAGCGGGATTTGTTGCCATCCACGGCTTTCTTACCGGATAGTAACTTTTCCCCGCAGTAGCTTTACACTGTATGGAGGCACCGGTGTAGGAGAGGACCGACGAGCAATGCAGGGGATGAGAAAAGCACGGCGTTCATGACGACGCGATTCGAGCTGTTCCCCGGCACCGATCCCACGTCGACGGCGCACCGAGAGTTCGACTGGTCCACCACCTCGCTGGGGCCGGTCGAGTCATGGCCAGATTCTCTGGTTACAGCCATCCGCACCGTGCTTCCCTCGCGCGTAGGAATGCTCATCTGGTGGGGCCCGGAACTCGTCCAGATCTTCAACGACGCATTCACCCCGATGGCCGGTGAGCTGTTTCCGAACGCCGTCGGGCAACGCGCTGCCGAGTGCTGGGGCATCGCGTGGAACGAACTCGGCCCGCTCGCGGACGAGGCACTGCGCGGAACGGCCATTCATCGCACCAGGGAACCGGTGCTGCTCGACCGCTACGGCTACCTCGAGGAGTCGTTCTTCACGTTCTCCTACAGCCCCATCTTCGGTGCGGGGGGTGTGGTCGACGGCGTCTTCGTCAATACGACGGACGTGACCGAACAGGTGTTGACCGAACGGCGCATGGCCGTTCTCCGAGACCTGGGCACGGCGACGGTGGCATCGAACGGGATAGACGACGTGTGTCGTGCGTCCATCGCGAGTCTGTCCCGAGCCGACGCGGACATCGCGTACGCGGCCATCCACCTGAACCCCCTCGGCGAGGAGCGAGACAGCGCGTCTTTTCGCTCGCCCGAGCCGAACAGCGTCGACACTGGTGCAATCGACACTGGTGCAATCGACCGCGTCCTCGATCCCGCGGTCGTCGGCCGAGTCCTCGATACCGGTCGCGCCGAGTCGATCGATATCGGGCTCGACACCGCCCTCATACTCCCCCTCCGCAGGTCGTCCGATGAATCCGCGGGAGTTCTCGAGGTCGGAATCGGTAAGTTCCGACGCCTCGACGACTCCTACCGGGTGTTTCTCGAGCTCGTGGCCAGCCGAATCTCCACGACACTGTCCGACGCCTTCTTCTACGCCGCCGAACGTCGGCGGGCGAAGGATCTCGAAGAGCTCGACGCAGCCAAAACCCGCTTCTTCGAGAACGTCAGCCACGAGTTCCGCACACCGTTGACGTTGTTGCTCGGCCCACTCGGCGCCGTGCTCGACGATCGGGACACTCCACTGAACCCGTCCCACGTGGCGCCGCTACAAGCCGGTCGTCGCGCAGCATTGCGGCTGCAGCGCTTGGTGGACACTCTGCTCGACGTCGCGCGCGGCGACGCGGGCGAGTTCGACATGCACCTCGAGCCCACCGATATCGTCGCGTTGACATCGGACTGCGTCGCGCTGTTCCAGGACGCGACCGATCGCGCGGAACTCGCACTGGTCACCGACACCTCGCACATCGGCCACCGGCACGTCGAGGTCGACCGAACGATGTGGACACACATCGTCATGAACCTCGTTTCCAACGCGGTCAAGTTCACTCGCGAGGGGACCATCACCGTCACCCTCGCGGAGACGGACGAGCACGTCGTCCTGACGGTGTCGGACACCGGACCAGGAATCGATCCGTCGGATCGCGGGAAGATCTTCGATCGCTTCTATCAGGCACCGTCGGCCACCGGGCGAAGCCGCGAGGGCTCCGGCGTCGGCCTGTCTCTGGTGTCGGACCTCATCGTGGCGCTCGGCGGTTCGATCTCCGTGGAAGGAAACTCGCCGCGCGGAACCTCGTTCGTCGTCGAACTGCCGCGGCTGGTGTCGGAGACGCTACAGCCGGTCGACGGCTCGACCACCGAGGCGGTCGCAGCGATCGGCGCCGGATACATCGGTGAGGCAGACACGTGGCGCGGTGTGGACAGACGCGTCACCGAGCCGGCTGCGGGGCAGCGGACGGTCGTCCTCATCGAGGACAACGCCGACATGCGGGACTACCTCGTCGGATTGCTCGAAGAGCAGAACTGGCACGTCGCCGTGTTCACGGACGTCGATACGGCACTCGACCATGCCAGATCCCATCCTCCCGACGCGATCGTCAGCGACATCATGCTCCCCGGTCGCAGTGGCCTCGCCATGGTCGACGAAGCTCGATCGGACGGACGACTGGTTCGAGTGCCGATCGTCCTGCTCAGCGCCCGCGCCGGATCCGAAGCGGTGGTCGAGGGTCTTCGGCTGGGAGCCGACGACTACGTGGTCAAGCCGTTCCAACCGTCGGAGTTGATCGCTCGCGTTCGCGTGCACCTCGAGCTGGCTCGACTGCGGGAGCAGTTGCTTGGCAGCGCGGAGCGCGAAGTGTCATCGCTCCGAACAGCATTGGACAGTCGAAGCATTCTCAGCCAGGCCGTGGGCGTGCTGATGGTCACCGAGCGGTTGACGCCGGCGGCCGCGTTCGATCACATCGCGTCGATGAGTCAGGCCGCCAACGTGAAAGCGCGTGTCCTCGCCGAGAAGGTGGTCGAGAACTTCGTGCGTTCGCTGGAGCAGGAAACCGAAACGGACGGGTCGGGGTCGGAACGCTAGGAGGGGTGCGCGTGACCGAGCGCAAGCCATGGGACATCAGTATCGAGACATGGGTCGACCGCCAGATCAGGGATGCCCAGGAGGGCGGCAAGTTCGACGACCTACCCGGAATGGGCAAGCCGATACCGCCGTCGAGCACCGACGAGTTGTCCTGGGTTCGAGGCTATCTCCGACGCGAGAATCTCTCCGGTGACGCGCTGCTGCCCACGCCGTTGCGACTGCGCAAAGAAATCGAGCGGCTCCCGGAGTCGTTACGAGACGTGCGATCCGAAGATGCCGTGCGGGCGATCGTCGCAGACCTCAACGCGCGCATCATGGCCTGGCTGCGCGCACCCGTCGGCCCTCAGGTGCCCATCGGCCGGGTGAACGTCGAGGACGTGATCGTCGAATGGTCCGCCGCTCGACTGGCTGCCCGACGTGCGTTCGCCGCCCGCAAAGCCGCGCTGGAGACGAGCCGGGCGCTCACCGAGAACGCGCCGCGAGAACGCGCATCGTCACGGGTTCGACGACGCGTGCTGCGATGGGGCCGAGGACGGCCATGATCAGCACGTAAGCGGTCGCGAGCGCGGCCAGCTCGCTCTCCACGACGCCCGCGGCGACGGCCAGACCGGCGATCACGATGGAGAACTCGCCGCGCGCGATCAAAGCGGCTCCCGCACGCATCCGCCCCAGCTGACCCACGCCGAGTCTGCCGGCCGCCCACGCACCGGTGACCATCTTGGTCACGGCGGTGATGACCGCGAGCACCACCGCGTACCCCAGCACCGGCGGGATGGACATCGGGTCGGTGTTGAAACCGAAGACGACGAAGAACACCGCGGCGAACAAGTCACGCAGGGGCTCGAGAACGCGCGTCGCCGCCTGCGCTGTCGATCCGGAGATGGCGATGCCGAGCAAGAAGGCTCCCACGGCTGCGGACACCTGCATCGCCGACGCTATCCCGGCGACCAGCAGCGCCAGGCCGAACACCTTGAGCAGCACCACCTCGCGATCCTTGCTGTCCACCACCTTCGACACGAAGCGTCCGTACCGCAGTGCGACGACGAGAACCACCGCGACCACCATCAACGAGATGCCGACGGCCTCGGCGCCGCCGAGGAAGCTGACCCCGCCGAGCACGGCCGTCAGAATAGGCAAGTACAGCGCCATCATCAGATCCTCGAACACCAGGAGCGACAGCACTATCGGCGTCTCGCGATTACCCAGACGACCCAGGTCACTCATGACCTTCGCCACGATGCCGGACGACGAGATATAGGTGACGCCGCCCAGCACCAACGCCCCGATCGGACCCCACCCCAGCATCAGCGCTACCACCGCGCCGGGCACCGAGTTGAGCACCAGATCCACCAGGCCCGCGATCCAGGACTGCCGCATACCCGTGACAAGCTCATTGGCGGTGTATTCCAGCCCGAGCAGCAACAACAGCAGAACCACGCCGATCTCGCTGGCGAACTCGGTGAAGTTGTCGATCCCGTCCAGTTCGAGGATGCCGCCGTTGCCGAAGAACAGGCCGGCCAGAAGGTACAGAGGAATCGGCGACATCCCGAACCGGGACGCCAGACGGGCGAGCAACCCGAGCGCGAAGAAGACAGCACCCAGCTCGGTCAGACCGAGCGCCGTCTCCTCCACCAGTCAGCTACCGAGGATCTTCGCGGCGTTGTCGAGACCGTCGCTGGTGCCCACAACGACGAGCAGATCGCCGGCCACCAACAGAAAATCCGGTGGCGGGGACGGTTGCACCTGACCCGCTCGCATGACCGCGACGATGGAAACACCGGTCTTGGTGCGCATCGCGGTGTCGCCGAGCATGCGGCCGTCGAACTTGGAGCCGCCGGGGATGGGTAGCTGTCGGGTGCGGATGCCGGGCAGGTCCCGGTGCTCCTCACCGAGCTGGGCGACCAACTGCGGGGTGCCCAGCAGATTTCCCAACGCCGCCGCCTCCTCGTTGGTCAGCGTGATCGACGCCATCGTCGAATCGGGGTCCTCCTTCTTGGACACGATCAGCTCGTTCGTGCCGTCCTTGAGTGTGATGACCCCGATGCGACGTCCGGTGGACAACGCGAAATCCTTGCGTACCCCGATGCCGGGAAGCATGGTGACGTCGACGTTCATGCGCAGATGCTAACCCTCAGGTCAGGTGCGTCGGGTCCAGAAGCCGCATCTGCACGGCCTTCACCAGCCGGCGTGGCACCCGGTGCACCGCACCGTCGACGGTGACGGGTACCAGGTCCGGTGGCGTCGCCTTCCACTGAGAGCGTCGGCTTCGGGTGTTGGAACGGGACATTTTTCTCTTGGGAACAGCCATCGTCCTAGTCCCTTCTCTGGCGGGTGCCGTAGCGGCGCTCGAATTTCTCGACCCGGCCCTGCGTGTCCATGACACGCGCCGCACCGGTCCAGAACGGGTGTGACTCGCTGGTGACGTCCACGACCACCAACGGATAGGTGTGTCCGTCCGAGTACTCGACGGTGCGATCACTGCGGACCGTCGAGCGAGTCAGGAACATCGACCCCGTCCCCGAGTCCTGGAACACCACAGGGTGATAGTCCGGATGTACGTTCTTCTTCATCGTTCCGCCCTTCTGTCGTCGTCCGCACCGAACGCGGACGCTTCCGAATTACCGAGATTTTCTGTGTCGCAGGGATCTTGGTGGTACTGGCCGAACGGGTCCGCCCAGGTCGGCCAGAGCTCGGGACACTCCAGCTCCATCTCGGTGAGCAGCGCGTCGGAGAGCGCCGCGTGCACACGTTCGGGATCGGCCTCGTGCACCAGCACCACCAGCGACTGGGCACGGTCTCCGAACTCCTCGTCCCACCCCAGCGCGGCGAGGGCGCGGCGCTCGGTCGGCACCTCGTCGAGCTCGTCGGGCGCCATCGCGGCGAGCCATGAACCGGCCGATGCCACTCGTAGCCCGCCGCCCGCGGACTCGAGCCACAACACGGCGTCGGGTTGGGTGGCCACCCAGAGCCGACCGCGTGCGGTGACGACGCCGTCGAGGAGGACGTCGATCGCGTCGTGCAGTCTGCCGGGGTGAAACGGTCGACGGTCGGTGAACTCGACGATCGCGATACCGCGGTCCGACGACAACGGCGGCTGCCCGTCCAGCAGCGGCGCGTGAGCATCGTCGACCGCTCCTCGGCGTGCGACGGCCGGAACCCTGGAGAGCAGGTCACGTGGCCGCTCGCCGGGCAGAATCCACACCCTCGGGGCCCGCGGCGCGAGCCGCACCAGGACGGCGTCCAACCGCGCGGCCTCCCACCGATCGACACCGCTGTCGGCCACCACGAGCAGATCCGCTCCGCGAACATTGCCGACGGCGACCTGAGCGACCGTGCGGTCGTCGAGTAGATCCACGAGGTGCTCGTCCTGTGGTTGCAGTGCGTAGTCGCGCTCACCGACGAGTTCGTCCCCCGTGGCGTCGTCCAGCCAGGTGGCACCGTCAACGCAGCCGATGACGGCTTCGAGCCGCACGTCCGTCGACACGGTGGCGTCGACCCGTCCGACCATGCCGGCAACGACGGTGTTCTCGATCGCCCAGCAGACCGCCTCCACTTCCAACGACTGGTCCACCCGAACCACGATCCTGCGCACGGACGTGTCCGAGGAGATTGACCGGAGCAGCGGCAACAGGTCTTCGCGCAGGAGGCAGGAGACGCAGCAGCCGAGCCCGGCGAGGTCGACGACGCGAGTGGTCACCGTCCCGTCCGGAGCCATTCTCACCGAGCGCCGACGCACCACGCCGACCGAGGCGTCGGACAGATCGTGATGCAGCACGATTGTGCCCGGCTCCGTAATCGTGGCGCTCACGGCGGCGCCGAGATCCGCCGGCCCGCACACCACGACCAACGGCGTCCTCGTGTCGGTCCCGGTGTGATCGATCATCGGCACAACATATCCTTTCGACAATGATTTTCAATTGGCAAGATTCGAGAGTACCGTTCGACACACCGCTTGTCGACAATGATTGTCGATAGCAGTCACTGACCGACAGAGGAGAAAGGGTCTACGGATGTCCGCGCACTGCGACGTCACAGGACGGGTACCGAGCTTCGGAAAATCCGTCTCACACTCCCATCAACGCACGAGTCGACGATGGAATCCGAACGTTCAACACAAGACCTACTACGTGCCCAGCCTCGGTCGCCGAGTACGGCTGACCGTCTCGGCGAAGGGAATCAAAACCATCGACCGGGACGGCATCGACTCCGTGATCACCCGTCTGGTCGCATCCGGAAGGACGTTCTGATGGCGAGCAAGAGCACCGATGTCCGGCCGATCGTGAAATTGAAGTCCACCGCCGGCACGGGCTACACGTACGTGACCCGGAAGAACCGCCGCAACGACCCCGACCGGCTGGTGCTGCGCAAGTTCGACCCCGTCGTTCGTCGGCACGTCGATTTCCGAGAAGAACGCTGATGGCCAAGAAGTCCAAGATCGCACGCAACGCCCAGCGAGCCGAGGTTGTCGCTCGGCACGCGGCCCGACGCCACGAACTGAAGGAACTCATTCGCAAGCCGGGGACGAGTGACGAGGACCGGTTCGACGCCCAGCGCGCTCTCCAGCGTCTGCCGCGCGATGCGAGTCCGGTAAGATTGCGCAATCGAGACGCCGCGGACGGTCGCCCGCGCGGGTACCTCCGTAAATTCGGGCTCTCCCGCATCGGCGTTCGAGAGAGAGCACATCGCGGGGAACTTCCCGGCGTCCACAAAAGCAGCTGGTAGATGGAGAAGTCATGGCAGTGAAGAGGGCCCCGTCCAAGAAGGACCGAGCCGATCAGAACCGCAAGCCCAAGAAGAACCCCCTCATCACACTGGGGATCACCGAAGTCGATTACAAGGACGTGAATCTGCTTCGTCAGTTCATCTCCGATCGCGGCAAGATCCGCAGCCGCCGCGTCACGGGACTCACCCCGCAGCAGCAGCGGCAGGTGGCCACCGCCGTACGTAACGCACGCGAGATGGCGCTCCTGCCGTTCACCACCCGCTGAGTGTCGCCCTCCCCCGCCGCGCCGGCTGACCACTAGCCCCGCGGTGTCAGGAGTCGTCGCCGGATTCACCGTTGTCTTCGTGGTCATCTTCATCGGCTACGTCGTGGCCCGTACCAACGTGCTCGGTGAATCCGGCGTTCTCGTCATAGGGCGGATGGTGTTCTTCGTCGCCACGCCCGCCCTGCTGTTCGACACGTTGGCCGGCGCAGATCTGGGAGTAATCTTCTCGCCGGTCCTGGGTATCGCCGCTGTCGGAGCACTCGTGGTCGGCGCCGTGTATTTCGTCATCGCCCGCCTTGCGTCCGGCCGCGCGGTGCCCGACGCCACCATCGGTGCGCTCGCCGCGTCGTACGTCAACGCAGCCAACCTCGGCATCCCGATCTCGGTCTACGTTCTGGGCGACGCCTCGTTCGTGGCGCCGCTGCTTCTGTTCCAGATCATCCTCTACTCCCCTCTCGCGCTGACCATCCTCGACGTCTCCACGACGCGCGGTACGTCGCCGATCGGGATTCTCATCTCACCGTTCAAGAATCCGATCGTGGTGGCGGGACTCGCCGGGCTCGCCCTCGCCGTCACGGGGCTGACGCTGCCCGGTCCGGTGATGCAACCCTTCGCCCTCCTCGGCGGCGCAAGTGTTCCGGGTGCACTGCTTGCATTCGGCATGTCGCTCCACGGAGTCCGCGTTCTCGAACGAGGCGCCGGTCCCAGACGAGACGTCGCGCTGGCGTCCACACTCAAGATGGTCGTGATGCCGCTCCTGACGTACGCGCTCGCCCGCTGGGTGTGGCGTATCGACGGACACGACCTGTTCGCCGTGGTGGTGATCGCGTCGCTTCCCACCGCGCAGAACGTCTTCATCTTCGCCACCCGATACGGCCGCGGGACGGTGCTGGCACGTGACACCGCATTCGTGACCACAGTGGCGTCCATCCCCGTCATCACCGTCGTCGCGGCCCTGTTGGCGTGAGCTGAACGCTCCGCAGGCGTGAGCCCAACAGTGCCCGCGCGACACCGCGCTACCGTGGAGTCATGAGGTCGTTCGCGTTGGGGATGTTCATGTGTGTCGCACTCGGTGGATCCGTACTCGGTCTGTCGACAGTGAGTGGTTGTGCCGCCGCCGACCCCGCCGACACACCGGACACCGAGACCGGAGCGCCCACCCCCACGGATCTGGTCCCGGTTCCGGGGGCGCCCCCGATTCCGTACGAGGTTCCTGCCGACCACGAGGGCACCAATTTCACCCCGAACGACGACCTGTACATGGCACAGACGACGCCCTTCGAGGCATGGACCGCGCTGCCGGGCAATCGAATAGCCGTACACTTCGTCACCGGCACCCCAGAGTGCTACGGCGCCGATGCGTCCGTCGTGGAGACCGACGAAACGGTCGCCATCACCATTCGCACCGGCACCCTGCAGTCGGCGAAGAGCAAATCGTGCATCATGATCGCGGTCTACGGCACCATGGAACTGCAGCTCGACGCGCCGGTCGGCACCCGCGCGGTCGTCAACGCCATGTGACCGACGAGAATGTCAGCGCCGATGTTGAGGTCAGCGCCGTTTGCGTGAGCTGAGGTAGTCGCTCACCACTGCCGCTCCCAGTCCGTCCAGGTCCGGTGCGATCACCCGCCCACCGACTCGATGTGCCATCCGGTCGACCACGCGTGCGAGTCCCGGATCGTCCCCGAGCCGGAAAATGGTCACCTGCGCACCGATTTTGGCCAGTGTGTCCAGCTCTCGCACCGTCAGTCCCAGCGTTCGAGGGTGGGGCGGGTAGTCGAAGAACGCATGACCGTCGGGCTCGAGGTGCGCCGTGGGTTCACCGTCGGTCACGATCAACACCACCGGTTGCGCGTTCGGATTTCGCCGCAGATGCTTGACCGCCAACATCAAGGCGTGGTGCAAGTTGGTTCCCTGATCCCAGGCGCCGTCGAGGCCGGCGAGCTCCGACGGAGTCAGGGTTTGCGCATGCCTGCCGAATCCGATCATCGTCAGGTCGTCGCCACGAAAGCGCGTGGTCACCAAGTGGTTCAGGGCAAGCGCCGTCCTCTTCATCGGCACCCAGCGCCCCTCCATGACCATCGAGAACGAGGTGTCCACCAGCAGCGCCACCGCAGCTTGCGATCGCTGCTCGGTCTCGCTGATCTCGACGTCGGTCACGGCCAGGCGAACGCCGGAGTCGCCGGACGGTCCCCCCGACGGTTCGGCCGCCGTCCGCAGCACCGCGTTGGTCACGGTGCGCACCACGTCCCATGGTTCGGTATCGCCGAATTCCCACGGACGCGACGATCCGGTGGGTTCACCCATCGCTCCCGCCCGCCGCGTGTCGCGTTCACCCTTGCGTGAGGCGATACTGCCCGCGACGTCCTTCAGCGCGGACTGCCCCAACTGCCGCATCGCTTTCGGGGACAGACGCCACTGGCCGTCCGCGCCCTTGTCCATGAACCCTTGCTGCTGCAGCGCCTTTTCGAGGTCCGCCAAGGTTCGTGCATCGGCAGCTGCTTCCGGTCCGAGCTGACGCACCAACGCGTCGGCGTCGATGTCGTCGAGGGCGGCGCCGTTGTACTGCTGGGACAGTTGATCTCCCAGCTCTTCGAGTTCGGCGATGTCCTGCAGTACGCCGGTACCGTCGCCCAGCCCCATGCCTTCCTGACCGCGGAACTTCTGCGCCGACTCCCAGTCCTCGCCGGGACGCGCCGACTGCAGGTTCGCGTCCAAGCGGGACAGCTGATCCATCAGGTCCTGGCTGCCGAAGGCCTGTTGCGCCAACCCGTCGAGTTCGGCGCGTTGCTCCGGCGACAGGGAGTTCCGGAGTCGCTGCGCCGCCGCGGCTCGCTCTGCCAACGCATCGATCAAGTCGTCGATGGTCTCCGGGTTCTCGGGAAAGTAGTCCCCGTGGTCCGCCATGAACTTCTGGAACTGCTCATCGGTGTTCTCACCGCGGGCGTGGGCGTCGAGCAGATCGTTGAGGTCGGACAGCATCTCGGCGACCCGAGCACGGTCCTCGTCGGTCGCACCTTCCAGGGCCTGCTTCATGCCCTTGAAGCGTTGATCCAGAACCTCACGTCCCAGCAGGTCCTTGATCTTCTCGAAGTCCTCGCGGGCTTCGCTGCTGCGCCAGTCGTAGTCGCTCAGTTCCTGCACCGCCTGTGCCGTGGACGGCGGCAGTTCCGCGATTTGCATCTCGGCGAAGCGCGCATCGTCGTCGAGTGCCCGCGCGAGGGTCTTGCGCTCTTCCAGAACCGCTTTGTCCAGTAGCTCGCGGACCTCCTGGAGCGTGCCGTCGAGGTTCTTGTTCTTCAGCAGTTCGCGTCGACGCTTGTTCGCGCGCGCGGCCAGATCGTCCAGGCCGCGCATGTTCTGTGTTCCGCGCCGCAGCATCTCCTGCAGTGCACGCTTGGGCGACGCTCCCTCCAACACGTCCTGCCCGATGGCGTCGAGCGCGTCCCGCAGATCCACCGGCGGGGCCAGCGGATCCGGACCGTCGACATAGGGTCCATATCTCGACGTGGACCGAGAATGGGACGTGGCCGACCGAGAGTGAGAAGAGTCGTGTGGTCTGCCTGCCATCAGCTGTACACCGTCTGCCCGTCGTCGCCGGTGTCCTTGCCGATGCGCCGGGCCAGGTAGAGCCCTTCGAGCGCCAACTCGATCGCCGCGGCGCGCTCACCGTCCGATACCGCACCGAGCCTGGCTGCGATCTCGTCCACCACGGGCAGGTCCGGAAGCACGCTCAGCAGACCCTTCGCGGTGACGCGGTCTCCCGTGACCACCGGTTCGCCCTGCTCGACCGCGTTCACCAGTGAACTCATGTCGATACCGCCCAGCAGATCGCGAGCGGTGTCGGCGGTCGCGCGGCGCAGCAGGTGGTTCAGCACCTCGATTTCGCGACCTTCTTCGCCCGATTCGAACTCCACCTTTCCGCGCAGCACGTCGACGACGGTGGCGGTGTCCACCGGACGCGCCACCGGATCGTCCTCGCCGAGGATCGCCGAACGGTGCACGGCCGCTGCCCCCACCGTCTCGGCTGCGGCGACGGCAAATCGTGCCGAGACACCCGAGCGTTGGTCGACGGACGCCGACTCGCGCAGCAACCGGGTGAATCGTGCGAGCACCTCGAGGACATGCGCGGGAACGGTGGCCGTCAGGTCGGCTTCCTGTTCGATCACGGCGATCTCGTCCACCAGCAGGATCGGGTAGTGCGTGCGGATCTCCGCGCCGAATCGGTCCTTGAGCGGAGTGATGATGCGCCCGCGGTTGGTGTAGTCCTCGGGGTTCGCGCTGGCGACGAGCAGGACGTCGAGTGGCAGCCGCACGGTGTAGCCGCGGATCTGGATATCCCGCTCCTCCATGACGTTGAGGAGCGACACCTGAATGCGCTCGGCAAGGTCGGGAAGCTCGTTGATGGCCACGATGCCGCGGTGGGTGCGCGGTACCAACCCGAAGTGAATGGTCTCCGGATCGCCCAGACTGCGACCCTCCGCCACCTTGACCGGGTCGACATCACCCACCAGGTCGGCGACGGAGGTGTCTGGCGTCGCCAGCTTCTCGGAGTACCGCTCGGAGCGGTGGCGCCACTGCACCGGTAGGTCGTCGCCGAGTTCCCCCGCGCGGCGAATCGACGCCGGGGTGATGGGGTCGAACGGATGCTCGCCCAGTTCGGAACCTTCGATCACGGGCGTCCACTCGTCGAGCAGCGTCGCCAGAGTTCGCAGCAGTCGGGTCTTGCCCTGCCCGCGTTCGCCGAGCAGGACGACGTCGTGTTGGGCGATCAAGGCCCGCTCGATCTGCGGCAGAACGGTGTTCTCGAAGCCCAGGATGCCGGGCCACGGGTCACGGCCGTCGCGTAGTGCAGTCAGGAGGTTGTCGCGGAGTTCGGTCTTGACGGATTTCTGGACGTGCCCCGACGCGCGCAGTTCGCCGAGGGTTGTCGGGCCCGGATCTGTTGGACGAGGATCTGACGATCGGGAGTCTGTAGACGAAGTCACTACTCCAACGTACGAGCGTCCGCGCATTTCGGCACTTCCTGCACGTCAGTGCCCGGCGGGATCGGTCAGTTCCCTGCCCTCGGAGTTCTTGACACGCTTGCGCTGGAACAGGACCAGTCCGATTCCGGCTGCCCACAGCACGATTGTCGCCGGGAACAAAATCATCGCCCAGCCCGCAAAACCCCCGCCGGCCGCCGTGAGCGCGAGGCCCAGGGTTCCCAGACCCAGAGCGACGAGGAAGTACCCGGGCCAGTTGCGGGCGTCGGTGATGGCCTCGCCCGCGTGCGCTCTGGTGGTGCGCTCGTCGTCGGTGGGATCTTGCTCGGACTCGTCCATTCCGGTGGCGCGGTGATCCTGAATCATGCCTGCGCGTACCCGGCTGCAAAGTGTGGCAAACCGCACACTTCGCACGATTGGGTAACGTCATGTGATGACCACCAGCGCGTACGACTTCTCGGCCACCACCATCGACGGCGAGCCCGTCGACCTCGCCGACTATTCGGGGAAACCCATGTTGATCGTCAACACGGCGTCGCAGTGCGGATTCACCCCGCAGTACGAGGGCCTGGAGGCGTTGAACAAGACCTACGGCCCCAAGGGCCTGGTGATTCTGGGCTTTCCGTGTGACCAGTTCGGCCACCAGGAGCCGGGCGACGCGGAGGAGATCAAGAACTTCTGCTCCGTGCGTTACGACGTGTCTTTTCCGTTGCACGAGAAGATCGAGGTCAACGGTGACGGCGCCCACCCGTTGTACAAGTGGCTACGCGAGCAGAAATCCGGCGTGCTGGGCAGCCGGATCAAGTGGAACTTCACCAAGTTCCTGATCGGCCCCGACGGTCAGGTGGTCGACCGTTTCGGGCCGACCACCAAGCCGGAGAAGCTGACGAAGCCGATCGAGAAGGTGCTCGGCTCGAGCTAATCCTGGTTTACGTGCCGCCGTGCTTCGCGGTCGGCTTTTATTCCGGACAAAGCCAGGATGCAGACGCCTCCAACTGCGAGAGCGGTAGAAACGATCACCATGCCGGTTGACGGAAGAGCGTCGAGCGCGAGTAGGACGAAGATCAGAACGGCGGAAATCAAGCAATGGGATGCACCCCCCACCATGTAGGGGTAGGCGACACGATGCGCAGCAACCCACGCAACCTTGCTCGACTTCGTTGCACGTGTCTTGATGCCAATGATCGAATTCGGTTCCTGATCCGGGCTTTTGGTAGCCAGCGCTGTTGCGAAGACCGTCAGCGACAGCACCAGCATCGTGACCGCCACGGCCACCGGCAACTCTTGAACCGAGTTCGACTCCACTACGACCCTTCGTCATCACAGCATCTCCAAACCATCATCCTTCAACTCGGGCCAAGGTCGCCAACCGACTCACCGCCCAGGGTGTGTTGTTCCCCCAGACGTGGCAGGTCGGGCATCGGCAGCGTCGCAGTGACCACCGGGGTCGGCCACCGAAGTTCGACACCGACATGAAGAAGCGCCGCAACACCATCGAACGCGGATTCTGCGAAGTCGATCAGTGGCGTGCACTCGCCACCCGTAGCGACAAGCTCGACCCGACCTTCCGGGCAGGCGGCCCTACTGCGGGCAGCCACTATTTGGCTCAAACCACTCACCAGTGAGGAGACACGCCCTAGTGGGCGAAGTGGCGCGATCCGGTCAGATACATCGCCACACCCGCCTCGCGCGCCGCCTCGATCACTTCGTCGTCGCGGATGGAGCCGCCCGGCTGCACCACGGCGGACACGCCCGCGGCCGCGAGGATCTGGAAGCCGTCGGGGAACGGGAAGAAGGCGTCGGACGCGGCGACGGCGCCGCTCGTCCGATCACCGGCACGCCGGACGGCCAACTCCGCGGAGTCGACTCGGTTGACCTGCCCCATGCCGACACCGACGGACGCACCGTCTGCGGCGATGAGGATCGCGTTGGACTTCACGGCGCGGCACGCACGCCAGGCGAACTGCAGGTCCGCCAACGTGGCGTCGTCGGCGGGATCTCCGACCGCCAGTGTCCAACCCGAGGGGTCGTCTCCGGCAGCGTCCAGTAGATCGCGATCCTGCATCAGGATGCCTCCCGAGATCTGCTTGACCTCCGGAACCGACTGCGGCGGTTGGCAAACCAGCACGCGTACGTTCTTCTTGCGCTGCAACACCCCCAGCGCGCCGTCGGCGTAGGACGGGGCAATGATCACTTCGGTGAAAATTTCCGCGACCTGTTCGGCCATCTCCACGGTGACCTCGCGGTTGGAGGCGATGACGCCGCCGTACGCGCTCACCGGATCGCACGCATGGGCCTTGCGATGCGCCTCGGCAATGGAGCCGGAAGCAGAGATCGCTATACCGCACGGATTGGCGTGCTTGATGATGGCGACGCACGCGTCGTCGTGATCGAACGCCGCCCGCCAGGCAGCGTCGCCGTCGGTGAAGTTGTTGTAGGACATCTCCTTGCCGTGCATCTGCTCGGCCTGCGCGATGCCGGGGGGCACCGACGGATCGGCGTACAGCGCGCCGCCCTGGTGCGGGTTCTCGCCGTAGCGCAACACCGACGCGCGCTCGTACGTGGCACCCATCCACGCGGGGAAATGTTCACCGTTCTCGGTGAGCACGTTCGTCATCCACGACGCCACCGCCACGTCGTACGCCGCGGTGTGCTGGAAGGCCGTGGCCGCCAGCGCCGTTCGTTGTGCGAGGGTGAACCCGCCGGACGTCACCGCCGCCAACACGTCGTCGTAGCGCGACGGGTCCACCACGACGGCCACCGACGGATGATTCTTGGCTGCGGCGCGCACCATCGACGGACCGCCGATGTCGATCTGCTCGACGCACTCGTCGGGGGTGGCGCCGGAGGCCACGGTCTCGGTGAACGGGTACAGGTTGACCACGACCAACTCGAACGGGGCGACACCCAGCTCCTCGAGCTGCGAGAGATGCTCCGGCTTGCGCGTATCGGCCAACACGCCCGCGTGGACGCGAGGATGCAACGTCTTGACGCGGCCGTCGAGAGTCTCGGGGAAACCCGTCAGATCCTCCACGCGGGTCACCGGGACACCCGCCGCGGCGATACGCGACGCCGTGGATCCGGTAGAGACGATCTCCACCCCCGCAGCGTGCAGACCCACGGCCAGCTCGTCGAGTCCGGTCTTGTCGTACACGCTGACCAGGGCGCGCTTCACGGCTCGCTGACTGACCGAATTACTCAGACTGACTGAATTACTCACTGGGGATCTGGGCCTTTCGTCCATCGGTGGTGACTCCGCGTGCGGAAACGGCTGCGACCACGTCGATCAGCAGCCGTCGTTCGACGATCTTGATGCGCTCGTGCAGCGACTCCTCGGTGTCACTGTCCAGAACCGGTACGGCTTCCTGCGCCAGAATGGGGCCCGTGTCGACGCCGTCGTCCACCAAGTGCACGGTGGACCCACTGATCTTCACACCGTGCGCGAGGGCATCCCGCACCGCGTGTGCACCGGGAAACGACGGCAGCAGTGCCGGATGGGTATTGACGATGCGGCCCCCGAAACGAGCCAGGAATGCCGGACCCAGGATGCGCATGAACCCGGCGCTGACAACGAGGTCGGGGTCGTACGACTGCACTGCGTCCGCGAGCGCTTCGTCCCACGTCGAGCGGTCGTCGAAGTCTGCCAGCGCCACACGGCGCGAGGACACGCCCACGGTCTCCGCACCGCACGACCGGTCGACGACTACGGCAACGACATCGGCGGGAAAGTCGGGGGCAGAGGCCGCCTCGGCGAGCGATCGAAGCAACGAGCCGATTCCCGACGCGAGTACCACGACACGCGCCGGGAGGTCCCGCGCGGATGTCGAACGCGGGGCAGACAGCGTGCTTCTCCTCAGCTGGGCGGGCGGTGAAAGCCGGTGGGGCGGTGAAACCTGGTGGGGCGGTGAAAAACAACCGGATCGGTACGCATCTGCCCTGAGCAGCCGCGCGATTCCGAACCGGCTTGAAGCCTAGACGGCCGTCCATCGCGCCCACTATCGGCCTCCGGCCGTCTCAGCTCACCCGCGAGACGATCCGTCGCTGCCCGCTTCCGGGGTGGACTCGTCACCGGCCGGCGGGAGGTCCACGATCTCCCCGTCCACGACATCGTCAGCAGTCGCGGAGTCGGTGGTGGTCTCTGTTTCGGTGGTGGTCTCTGCGTCGGTGGTGGTCTCTGCGTCGGTGTGCTCTGCGTCGACCTCTGACTCGGTCGCCGCGTCGGTGCCGGTGTCCTCGTCGACGATGTCGGTCGACTCGTCTGCGGCTTCGCCGGCCGGTGCTGCGGTCAGAGCAGCCGGCTCGTCGAAGACGACAGGATTCGCGCCGGGTTCGTCGTGCCAGCCAGGCTCGTCGTGCCGACGCATGGAGAAGGCGACCGCCGCTGCCGACAGTGAACCGACGACGATGCCCCACCCGAAGACGGCCGCGCCGAACAGTGGAACGTCGAGTCCGAGGTGCCCGAAAGTTCCGACGGATCCGCCTACGAGGACGCCGACCACAGCGCAACCCGCGCTGACCAGAACGGTGGCGGCGCCGGTGGTTCGCACGGCATCCAACATTGTCGTCGTAGCCCGCGCCGACGCGCGGCCCAGCAACACCGCCGCGAGCGCCGGAATCACCAGCATCACCGGCCACCACGGCTGCGCCGCGGACTCCGGCATGACGGCAAGCACCGGAACGGCAGGGATCTGTCCGCCCGTGGTCTCGAACACCGACACCGTCGCGGCACCGATGTGCGCCGACGATCCCGCGGCCACCGCAGCGGCCGCGACGACGACATTGGGCAAATACAGCACCGACACCGCGGTGAGCCCCAGCGCTCCCCCGACACCCGGTCCGGACGCGACGAGGTCACCGAGTGTGGACGTCGACATCACCAGCGCCGCGACGACAACCACGCTGCCACCTGCGGCGAGTACCGCGGCAGCGCGAGCGGCAGGCGAGAACGAGGCAGCCAACCACGGCGGCAGATCGACCAGCCGCATAACCGACGGCCACGTGCCGCGCACGTACCCGATTCCGATTCCTACTCCGTGCACCAACGCAACCCACGCGAACGTCGCCAGGGCATTCGGTGTGCTCAGCGCGATAACCGTGGAGGCGTCCTGAATCATCGCCAGCATCACTGCGGACATCGCGAGGGGCCCGGCAAGGCCGGCACCCACGACCCAGGCGACGTCGCGGCGCGAAGACGACTCGTCGAGCGACTTCTCGACAACAGTCGCGACCGCCCGCACCAGCACCGCCGTGGCCAGCACCGGAAGAATCGACAGCGTTGCGCCGGCTATGCCCAACGGCACCTGATGCACCGCCAGCCACACCGCTGCCAGGCCGCCGAACGTGCCGGTGAGATCACTGTTCGCCGATACGAGCGTCACCAGCACCGCAGCAGCGGAGAGGGCAAGGAGCACACCGACCGGCCGGAACGCCACCTGCAGCAGCATTCTGGCCTCGTCGGGCGTCGGACCCAGGCGGCCGCGCGTGGGCGTTTCGCGATCGAGTAATGACGTCATCACCGATCAGGTTCTCACCAGTCGACGCGACCGAGGTCGAGGCGCGCCGACCGACTCGATGTCAGCTTCGGTCGCCCCCGCGGTCTCCGAAGTCGAGGGCTCGCGTGGCCGGGGGCCGGTCGTTCTCGTTCTCGGAGCCGGGATTCGGGTTCTGGGACTCCCGGTTTTCGGCGTCCCGGTGTTCGGCGTCCTGAGCTGCCCGCTCGGTTCCGGTCGGCGGATTCTCCCCAGTGGACGACTGAGCAGTGGAGGACGGCGCGCTGGGCGGCTCGGCGTGAGCAGGTGGCGCATTCACCGGCGATTGACCGACAGGTTGGCCGGCAGGCCGCTGGGCGTACCCCTGCTGGCCGTACCCCTGCGGTTGGCTGTAGCCCTGCGGTTGGCTGTACCCCTGCTGCGGGTAACCCTGCTGGCCGTACGAACCCGGTCGCGGCTGCGCATAGCCCTGCGGCTGGCCGTAACCCGGCTGTCCCGAACCCTGCTGTCCCGAACCCTGCTGTCCGTAGCCCTGCTGTCCGTAGCCCTGCTGTCCGTAACCCTGCGGCTGCCCGTACCCCGAAGGTTGCGCGTACCCCGAAGGCTGCCCGTATCCCTGCTGCCCGTAACCCTGCTGCCCGTAACCCTGCTGCCCGTAACTCTGGGGACCGGGGGCCTGCTGGGGGGCGGGTTGCCGCTTCGGGCGCGGCGACGGAACCGTGACGACGCCGGACTCCATCAGCATCGATCCCACGGACGCGATCACCTGAATGATCGCGAGAATCAGCACGAGGATGGAGCCGACGCCCACGCCGACGGTAATGGTCTCGCCGAACGCCGTGAAGCCGATGCCTCGGTTGAACACCTGAAACAGCAGCGTGAGCAGACCGACGACCGACAAAGACGCCACGACCGCAGTGGGCGCTTTCTGATTGGGCAACAGTCCGGATGCGGCGATCAGAGACGCCACGAGCAACAGCGCGATCGACGTGGGATCACCGAGCTGGCGCTCGAAGAAGTTAGACGAGTCGCCCGCGAAGACGAACTGTGCCGACAAACCGAGAAGGAAGCTGAGCGCTCCTGTGCCGATGACCACGTAGGACGCGATCTGCGCGATCTGCTTCGTCCGTGCGACGGCGCGCTCGTTACCCTCGGCCGTCACCACAGCATTCGCGTCGGTGTCGGCCGTCGAGGAGGGTTCGCCGGTGCTGGACGGGTTTTTGCCGGTGCCTGACGAATCACTGCCGGACTTGCGGAAGAACGCCGACGTCTCGCTCGAGCTCGATTCGTTCGGGGCGGGGCTCGCCTCGCTGCCCGCCTGAGTCCGGGACGAATCGGTATCGGGCTGGCGCACGTCGCGACCGTCGGCATCCGATGCGCTGCCGGAGTCCGTATCGGATGTGGACGGCGTATCTCTCGACATGCGCGGATCGGTCCGCCCGTGGTCGTGGTCGGGTCCTTCTGACGGGAAGGTCATCTCGACTCCTCTTCCTCGGTCTTCTTCGCCTGGCGGCCGGTTGGTCGCGACGCGAACTCAGCGGACTCCAACACTACGGACCGGACTCCGCGGACGTTCGCGCCACCGACGTCAGCGATGCGAATCGACTCTGCGCGGCTGTAAGGACGACTCGGCAACACCAGTTTCGGTGCCCCCGCCTCGACCCACTCGGTCGCGTGAGCGCCGGTCACGGTGAATCGCCCCCGGCGAGGTAGTCCTCGGGGGTGAAGAAGTGGTTGACCCGGCCGGTTCTGACTGGGTCGAGCACGTCGGGCGGGTGCCACAGCGCCCGGCCCGCGTATCGGTGACCTGGCGGTGCCACCGTGGTTGCCCAGCCGAGGGGACCGTCGTGGACCAACTGGTGGTGACGCTCGCAGGCATGTGTGAGGCACTCGATGTCGGTGAGGCCTCCCTTTGCCCAGTCCGTCACATGGTGGATCTGACTGTGCGTCGCCGGCGCGGAACACCCCGGAAACGTGCATCCCTTCTCGGCCGCGAACAGCGCCAACCGTTGATCGGGAGACGCAATGCGCTTCGTCCGCCCGAAGCGCAGATTCCGCCCGAGATATACCGGTCGACCGTCGTCACCGAGCACACACAGGTATCGGTCCATGTCCGGATTGTTCGTCGCGATGCGCACCAGGTCTTCGACGGACAACACCGACCCGGTGGCGGAAAGAACCAAACCGGCCTTCTCGGCCAGCGCGGCGACGGTGGTGGTGAACACCAGGGACACTGGAACCCCGCGATGGGTGGCTCCGAGGTTTCGGAGTGCGAGGATCCTCCGCCAGCAGGTCATGAGAGCGTCGTAGCGCCGCTGCGGCCCGGTACGAAGATCATCCGAATCCTCGTCCGCCGACGAGCTGGGCTCCGCAGAGTCCGCACTACCGCCGTCGGCAGCCCCGCCATACGGTTCCTGCGCGTCCGACTTCTGCGCGTCCGACTTCTGCGCGTCCGGCTCCTGCGCGTCCGACTCCTGTGCGTCCGACTTCTGACCATCGGCTCGTTCTTCGGGCTTCTTGCCCGGCTTGGCCAAGACGTCGAAGATCAGCTCCACCACGGCCCGACCCTCGGGGTCGAGAATCACCGTCAGCTTGGACATACCGTCGCGTCCCTGTGGACCGAGATGTGCGGCGCGCCTGCGCACGCGCTCCTTCGGATCGGTGAACTCTCCCTCTTCGCAGATGTACGTCGCCAACCGGTCTGCGACGGCTCTGAGTTGATGCGGTGTCAGTTGCCGTGCCAGGCCCGCCAATTGCTTCTCCGCCTGCTCCCGCGTCCCAGCATCGACCGCCGTCGGCAGGTTCCTGAAGAACGTGCGAACCACAGCGACGTGGTCGGTAGAGATATCACCGTCTCGAAGTGCAGACGCCGTGCAGGGCAACTCCGGGTCCAGCGCCTCGCCGCTGATGCAGGTGCGCTCCGCCAATTGCTCGGCCTCGGCCAAGCGGCGCCGGGCAACCCTGTTGTCCAGGTGCAGCAACTGACCGAGTGCCTCTGTATCGGACACCCCGGACCCCTGGAACCCGCGCTGGGAGACCACGCGATGCAGCCACGTCTGCCCGAATCCGCTGAGCGACCGTGTGGTCCGTTCCGTGCGTGCGATCAGCTGCGTCAGATCGGCCACCGGAAGCACCGACGTGTCGTACGCCCCCAGCTTGAGCATCAGCTCCTCGTGCGCCGACACCAGCGCTTCCAAGGACGGGTCACTCAGCTCGTGCAGGGTGGCACCACCCTGCACGCCGCTATGACCGGCGGCATTCTCGCCGCCTCCCCCCGAAGACATGAGCACAAGGTAACCCGCACCACCGACAAATATCGAACGTATGTTCGAACTACCGACACGCACGCAACACGACGAAAGGGAGGCCGATCTCCGACAGCGGAAACCGGCCTCCCTTTCGAGGTGTCGAACTACTTCTTTTCGAGAATCTCCCGCGCGAGCGCGGCGGTCTCGGACGGCGTCTTGCCGACCTTCACGCCTGCCGCCTCGAGGGCGTCCTTCTTGGCCTGCGCGGTACCCGACGAGCCGGAGACGATGGCGCCGGCGTGGCCCATGGTCTTGCCCTCGGGCGCCGTGAAGCCTGCGACGTAGCCGACGACGGGTTTGGTCACGTGCTCCTTGATGTAATCGGCGGCGCGCTCTTCGGCATCGCCACCGATCTCACCGATCATCACGATGATCTCGGTGTCGGGGTCGTTCTCGAACGCCTCGATCGCGTCGATGTGCGTCGTACCGATGACGGGGTCGCCGCCGATGCCGATCGCGGTGGAGAATCCGAAGTCGCGGAGCTCGAACATCATCTGGTACGTCAAGGTGCCCGACTTGGAGACCAAGCCGATGGGGCCCTTGCCGGCGATGTTGGCGGGCGTGATGCCGACCAATGCCTCACCGGGGGTGATGATGCCCGGGCAGTTAGGCCCGATGATCCGAGTCTTCTTGCCCTTCTCGACGTTGTAGGCCCACGCATACGCGCTGTCCTGCACCGGGATTCCCTCGGTGATGACGACGAGCAGCGGAATCTCCGCGTCGATTGCTTCGACGATGGCGTCCTTCGAGAACGCCGGCGGCACGAACGCGATGGACACGTCTGCACCGGTCTTCTCCATGGCCTCGGCAACGCTGCCGAAGACAGGCAGTTCGACGTCGGAGCCGTCGGCGGCCTTGTGCGAGACCGTGGTTCCGGCCTTGCGGGCGTTGACGCCGCCCACAACCTGGGTGCCGGCCTTGAGCATCAGGGCGGTGTGCTTGGTGCCCTCGCCGCCGGTGATGCCCTGGACGATGACCTTGTTGTCCTTGTTCAGAAAGATAGACATAGTTTCGTGTGCCCTTACTTCGCAGCCAGCTCGGCGGCCTTGTCGGCGCCTTCGTCCATGGTTTCGGCCAGCGTCACCAAGGGGTGCGCAGCATCGGCGAGAATCTTGCGGCCCTCGTCGACCTTGTTGCCGTCGAGTCGAACCACCAGCGGCTTGTTGGCGTCGTCGCCGAGCTTCTTCAGCGCACCGACGATGCCGTTCGCAACAGCGTCGCAGGACGTGATGCCGCCGAAGACGTTGACGAACACGCTCTTGACCTGATCGTCGCCGAGGATGACGTCGAGTCCGTTGGCCATCACCTCGGCGGACGCGCCGCCACCGATGTCGAGGAAGTTGGCGGGCTTGACTCCGCCGTGGGCCTCACCGGCGTACGCGACCACGTCGAGGGTGGACATGACCAGCCCGGCGCCGTTTCCGATGATGCCGACCTGACCGTCGAGCTTGACGTAGTTGAGGTCGTTCGCCTTCGCCTTGGCCTCGAGCGGATCGGCCGCGTCGGCGTCCTCGAACTCGGCGTGGCCTTCCTGGCGGAAGTCCGCGTTGGCGTCGAGCGTCACCTTGCCGTCGAGGGCCAGGATCTGATCGTCGGGGGTGCGCACCAGCGGGTTCACCTCGACGAGCAGAGCGTCCTCGCCGATGAACACCTCCCAGAGCTTCTGGATCGTGTTGGCTGCGGCGTCGAGGACCTCGGCCGGGAGCTTGCCGGCCTCGGCGATCTCACGCGCGAACGCGAGGTCGACGCCCTTGACGGCGTCAACAGGGATGCGAGCGAGGGCGTCGGGGTTCTCGACTGCGGTGACCTCGATCTCGACACCACCCTCGACGGAGCACATCGCGAGGTAGGTGCGGTTGGTGCGATCGAGCAGGAAGGAGATGTAGTACTCCTCCGCGATGTCGCTGGCTTCCGCGACGAGAAGCTTCTTGACGACATGGCCCTTGATGTCGAGCCCGAGGATCGATTCCGCGTTGGCCGTTGCCTCGGCGACATCCTTGGAGTACTTGACGCCGCCGGCCTTGCCGCGGCCGCCGACCTTCACCTGAGCCTTGACCATGACCGGCTTGCCGATTTCCTCGGCGATCGCGGTGGCACCGGCGACCGTGTCCGTGACACGTCCGGCCGACGTCGGTACTTCGTGCTTGGCAAAGAGTTCCTTCGCCTGGTATTCGAAGAGATCCATCAGCTCACCATCTCGTCTGCGTTGACGCCCGCTCGAGGGGTAGGAGCGGGTCCGACTTGCGACTGTAACTATCCCGTCCGAGACCTGATCGGCGCCCCGTCGATCTTGTGGTTCAGATCACGGGGCCGACTCGATACCTACTCACCAGTACGAAGGAGCAGCACAGCTACCAGCGCCGATGCCGCGGCGCCGAACGCGGCCACCACGGCGCCCGCGGCCGGAGTAAGGGTGGGCCCGACCCCCGCC
>JBASAM010000046.1:0-93659 GCA_049650605.1 Rhodococcus sp. (in: high G+C Gram-positive bacteria)
GCACACACCTGCCTCGCGGTGCCCAGGATGGAATGCCACATCGCGGCGATGTCCTCCTGCGGTCCCCGCAGCCGAAGCTCTGCTTGACCGCGGGGCAGCTTGCGCACCGTGGCCGACCGTTCGGCAGCGGCTTGTTCGCGGACCTTCCGGTGCCAGTCGGCGTCGAACTCCACCAGAATTCGGTCGACGGCAGCGGCAACGGCGCCGGGGGTGCAGCGGGCTGCGGTGTCGACGATCCGCCGCAACAACGCTTCGGTGGCGTTGGAGAAGCCTGCCAACGACCGGCACACCGTCCGGAACACGGGGTACGGCAGGCGGCCTGCTTCGAATGCCTCCCGCACGGCGGGACGCGCGATACCGACCAGGTACATCCATTCGGTGACCGTGGACGTCGACACCGCGAGTGCAGAGGTGATCTCGGCGATCGCGGAGGCTTCGGCGGCCTCGACGTCGAACACCCCACCCGGCGCGAGCACCGCAGGACGGCGAGAGGACTCGTCGACGTAGGACACAGCGGAGGTGACGGTGTGGGCGAACCGAGCCTGGGCGTCGATCTTCGCCGCGATAAGAAGATCAACGGATACCGTTGTGCCGCTCACCGATTCACCCCCCACCGTGCCCTACCGATCGCCCCCCGACGATCCGCCCACAAGGTAGCGCGACCCTCCGACAGGAAACCGACACTGCTCAGGGGCGTGCAACCACCCGTGCCACCGTCTTGACCGCGTTGTCGACGACGAACCACACGGTGACGGCGGGGTAGCCGTCGACTTCGTGCCGTTGCCACCGCAGCCGCACCTCGTCCGGCGCCATGATCGGAGACAGATACTCGATGACGGCGCGGTGCGGGCCGCCGGTGATCTCGCCGGCAGCCTCCGCTCTGGACAGCACCTCTTCGACCGCCTGCCAGTAGGCCGCGTTGTTCACGTGGCCCAGTGCGTCGACGTCGGTGACGCGCAACGGGTACGCCAGATCGGCTTCGGATGCATCGGGTGCAGGGTCACGAAGCCACTGTTTCCACTTGAGGCGGGTTTCGAGAGCAGTGCGCATCAGCAACTCGAGGCCCGCGTCGGAGATGCGTGTCGGCATGCCGGAGGTGGCGGAGATGGAAATCCAGAAACCTTCGGTGCGGATCAGTGCACCCTTGTCGCCGGTGATGTCCACCCGCATGTTCGACCACCGCGTCGACAAGCCGGAGCACCAGCGTCGCAACGTGATTCGCTCGGGCCATACCGACGGTCGGACGACGTCGATGATGGTGCGTCGGACGATCCAGAACGGATCGGTGTCGCTGAGGCCCGACGCATCGAGGTTGTCCGACCCGATGTCCTGGAGGTACCGCGCGACGGAGTCGTACCGCAGCCGGTTGGCGGTGTCGACGTCGCCGGCTCGGATGGGCCAGGAGTTTTCGAAGCCGTCGCCCGACGGCGGCTGAGGGACCAGGTCGTAGCTGGTGCTGAGTTCGGTCGTGGGCGAGAGGTCCGAGGTCAAGAAGGCTCCCTGTGAGTGTGGGTCAGGCGGTGCGCGTGCAGATCTCTTCCACGGCGTAGCGGTAGCCCCGCACACCGCATCCTGCGATCACCGACGTGGCGATACCGGAGACGTAGCTGTGATGGCGGAACTCTTCTCGCGCGTGCACGTTCGAGATGTGGACCTCGACGACCGGGATTTCCGGGATCACCAGAGCATCGCGCAACGCGACGGACGTGTGGGTCAGACCGCCCGGATTGATGACAATTCCCGAGGCGGTCCCCCGTGCGGCATGGATCCAGTCGATCAACGCGCCCTCGTGGTTGGACTGCTCGGCGCGGACGGTGCGTCCGAACCTTGCCGCCGATGCGCGACACAGCTCGACGACGTCGCTCAGCGTTTCCCGTCCGTAGACCTCGGGCTGACGGGTGCCCAGCATGTTCAGGTTGGGCCCGTTCAGGACGAGGATGGGGAGTGGTTCGGCACCATCGCTCATGGCCAGGGACTCTACCCGGGAGACTGGGCGCATGCGCGCGTGGATCGTCTGGGGTACGGGTGTCCTTGCCTACGGCGTAGGCGTGATGCACCGGACGTCGTTCGGGGTGTCGGGCCTCGACGCCGCGGACCGTTATTCGGCGAGCCCCTCCGTGCTGTCGTCGTTCGTCGTGTTGCAGGTGGTGGTCTATGCGGCCATGCAGATCCCGGCGGGCGTTCTCCTCGATCGTGTCGGTCCTCGCGCGATGATCGTGACCGGCGCGCTGGTCATGGCCGGCGGGCAACTGGTGCTGGCATTCACCGAATTCCTCCCGCTCGCAGTTGCCGCCCGCGCCGTCGTCGGGGTGGGGGACGCGCTGACGTTCATCTCGGTGCTCCGCCTGGTGCCGCGATGGTTCGCGCCTCGGCGGGTACCCGTGGTCTCGCAACTGACCGGCATCTGCGGCCAGGTCGGCCAGGTGTTCTCGGCGGTTCCGTTCTTGTCCTTGCTACATGGCGGCGGGTGGTCCGCGGCGTACGGTGCCGCGGCCGCCGCCGGCGTGATCATCGCTCTCGCGGCGTTCGTCGCGGTGTCCAACTCCCCGGACTCCGGCGCGTACGTCGCACAGGGCACGACCCTTCGAGAGACGGTGCGGGGTATCGGTGTCGTGTGGTCGCGGCCCGGAACCAGGTTGGGGTTCTTCTCGCACATGGGAACCCAGTTCTCGATCACGGTGTTCGCCCTCATGTGGGGGGTGCCGTACTTGACGTCGGCGCAAGGCGTGTCGTCGTCGGTGGTGGGCGCACTGCTGACCACGTCGGTGGTGTCCGCGATCGTCGCGGGCGTCGTCGTCGGAATTCTCACCGGCCGCTATCCGATGCGTCGATCGTGGATGGTGTTGGCCATCATGGCCGGCAACGCCACCATGTGGACCGTCGTCTTGCTGCTTCCCGGCCCGGCGCCGACGTGGTTGCTGTTCCTGCTGGTGATCGTCATTTCGGTGGGTGGCCCCGGGTCGGCCATCGGATTCGACTACGCCCGGACGTTCAATCCATCGGTGGCGTTGGGAACGGCACAGGGCATGGTCAACATCGGCGGGTTTCTCGCGTCCCTGCTGGTCATGCAGGCGATGGGCTCGATTCTGAACGCCTTCGGCGGGTACACCCCCGAAGCGTTCCGGGTGGCCTGGTCGACGCAGTACGTGGTGTGGATCGTGGCGGCGACAGGAGTGCTGGTGTCCCGGCGTTCGACGCGGCGTGACGCCGGCATTCGACCGCGGACCTGGCGAGAGGTCAGGGAGCGGATGCGGTCGCAGTCTCGCTGATCGGTGCGGACGCTTCTCGGGGGGTGAAGACGGATCGACCCACGAGGACCCCGCCGAACGACAGCAGCATCGCGACGGCTGCGAACACCACCGTCCCGGTGATCGACACCGCGTCCACGACGCCGCCGCCCACCATGGCACCGGTGGCGATGGCCACCTGGAACGTCACGACGTAGATGGCGGACGCCCGATCGGCCGCCGCACCGGCCGGTGCGGTGTGCAGAACCGCGGACTGGACGCACACGGGGATGGTGGTGAACGCCATGCCCCAGACCGCGATGGACACGATCGCGAGCACACTCGATCCGGTGATCAGCGCGAGCACCAGCGCGAACAATGCGGCCGTCACCGACGCCAGTACGACGACGGTCGACTGCCAGGGCCGCCGGTCGTACGTCCGGCCGATGAGCCAGATGCCGACTGCGCCGGCGACGCCGTAGACGAACAGCATGGTCGACAGCACCGGACCGGAACTGCCGATGCCCTGGCCGACGATCAGCGCGAAGTACGTGTATCCGGTGAAGTGGCCGAACGCGGCCAGGAATGTGATGCCGCACAGCAGGAGCAATCCGGGTCCGATGGACAGGCGTGGTCGACCAGGCGCGTCGGCCGATGCGACCGGACCTGCGAGGACTGGAAGCGGAGGAAGCATGCGGGTCAGGGCGACGGTGATGACGAGGGCGATCACGCCGAGCGTCGCGGCAGCAACTCGCCAATGGGTCCACTGGCCCAAAGCCGCGGTCAACGGGTTGCCGGCCACGAGGGCAAGCGATGTTCCCGTGTACACGATCGAGAGGGCTTTTCCGCGCTGTCCGGGCGCCGCGAGCGAGGCGGCCACAGGGGCGACAACGGCCCAGAACACGCCGTGCGTGGCAGCGCAGATCAGCCGCGCGGCCACCAGCATCGGATACCCGACGGCCAGGGCCGACACCAGTTGCGATACCGCCAGCGCCGCGGCGGTCACAACCACCACCGTGCGGCGATCCCAGGACTTCACCGCGGCCAGCAACGGCAGCGTGATCGCCGCGACCGCGAACGCATAGAAGGTCAAGAGCAGACCGATCGCGGATTCGCCGACGCCGAGATCGGCGGACATCTCCGGAAGCAGGCCCACCGGGAGCGTCTCGGCGGTGACGTAGACGAAGGCCGTTCCTCCCAGCACGATCAGGGCTGGAGTGTTGGCGCGAGGGGATGCCGTGGACATGCTGTGTAACGATACACACAATACTTCGGCACGCAAACGATCGAGCGGCGGGTCGCGATAGAGTGACGCACGATGACCCAGCGCACTCGCGTCACCATGGCCGACGTCGCCGCCGCCGCAGGCGTCTCCGTGATGAGCGTCTCCTACGCCTACGGGCGCCCGGACCGCGTGTCGGACGCCACCAGGGCGCGCGTGTTCGACGCCGCCGACGCGTTGGGGTACACGGGCCCGCACAAGGGTGCGCAGTCGCTGCGCAGCGGGCGAACCAACAACCTCGCCGTCGTGCTCACCGAGAAACTGACCTACGCCTTCGACGATCCGGAGGCCCGGCGATTCCTGTCCGGCGTGGCCGACGCGTGCCTGGACACCGACACCGGCCTGGTCCTGCTGCCCAACCGCGGGGACTCCGACGCCGACCGCGTACGCGATGCGGCCGTCGACGGGTACGTCTTCTGGACCACCGTGCCCGGCGACCCGTTGCTCGACGTCGCAGTCTCGACGGGGCTGCCGGTGTGCGTTCAAGGCGGGCCCGAGCACCGCGGAGCGCAGCTGGTGAGCATCGACGACACCGCCGCTGCAGAGGCGATCGGCGCCATCGCACTGGCAGGGGCGACACGACCCTTCGTCGTGGCCTTTCCGTCGGACCGTCGGTACGTCCGCGCACTGGTCCACGGACCCGATCCGGATTCGGCGGAGTTTCCGGTCACGCGGCACCGCCTCCGGGGATACCGCACCGCCGTCGCCGCAGCGGGGTTGGACTGGTCCACCGTTCCGGTCGCGTTCGGCGTCGGCAGCTATCGAGCCGAGGGCGCCCACGCCATGGAGCAGTACGGCCGCGACGTGCGCCCCGACGTGGTGTTGGCGATGAGCGACGAGATGGCCTTCGGCACCATGTCCGTCGCTCGCGAATGGGGCCTCGACATCCCGGGCGACCTGGCGATGGTCGGGTGGGACGACACCGAGGACGCCGCGGCCGCAGGGCTCACCACGGTTGCCCAGTCGCTGTACGAGCAGGGGCGCAGCGCGGCGCGTGCCGTCCTCGCCGGCGCAGACGTGACGGCGCCCGAGTGGCAGGTCGTTCGTCGGACCTCGACCCGCTGACGCGCCCGTACCCCGTTGTACACAACTCGACTCGAGAAGGCCGTATGTGCTGATCGATCACGAGCTGTGTGCAAGCTCGGTACGCCGCTTGTGACCGTCGAGTAGGTTCGCTGTCATGAGTGGCCCAGATCACGTCGATCCCCGCGACCCCGAGTTACAAGACCAGGCCGAACGGGTCGCTGCGGGCGCACGGCTGAAGATGAAGGACGTGCGCGAACAGGCTCCGGGCGGCCTCGGCGGGATCGTCGCCTCCCGCGCCGGGGACTGGGACCTCAGCGACCAGGACGTCGAGAAAATGAACCGTCAGAACAAGTTCTGGAACCCCGTCGTCGACAAGTATTTCCGCATGGAAATCGACGGGTGGGAGACCATTCCGCCACCACCGGTGCTGCTGGTCGGTGTGCACACGGGGGCGCCGTTCGTGTGGGACGCGTGGACGGTGGGCGCGCAGTGGTGGCGCCGATTCGGTGCCGAGCGAACGCTGCACGGCACCGCCCACGATGCCCTGATGGCGTTCCCCCTGATCGGCAAAGTTTTCCGGTCCATGGGTGTGATCCCCGCCGCCCCCGACTCCATGTCGACGGCACTGGCGGCCGGTCGCGACGTCATCGTGTGGCCCGGCGGCGAGGTGGATTCGCTCAGGCCGTGGTCCGAGCGCGACGTCGCGACGCTCGGCGGTCGTACCGGATTCGTCAAGATGGCGATCAGGTGTGGAGTTCCGATCGTGCCCATCGCGACGGTGGGCGGCGGCGACGCCATGCCGGTGCTGGTGCGCGGAGACCGCTTGGCAAAGGTGGTGAAGCTCGACAAGATCGCCCGCCTGAAGGTGTTCCCCATCGCGGTGTCGCTGCCGTGGCTCATCGCCCCGGCCGCATTGCCGCAGATCCCGCTGCCCGCCAAGATCCGTACCCGCTTCATGCCTCCGGTGGAGGTGGATCATGATCTCGCGTTGGTGGACGACGAGGCCTACGTCGAGGCCAAGTACGAGGAAGTGCGGCGATCCATCCAGTCGGGCATGGACGCCCTCGCAGCCAAACGAAAGTTCTTCGTATTCCGCTGAACGCATACTGGACTGCGTGAGCCACAGCATTGCGGAGGCATCCCAGCAGACCGGTCTGAGCATCGACACGTTGCGGTATTACGAGCGCGACGGTTTGCTGCTGCATCCGGTTCCCCGCTCGTCCACCGGTCAGCGTCGATACGGCCCGGACGACCTTCGATGGATCGTCCTCATCACCCGCTTGCGGTCGACCGGCATGACCATCGCCGAGATACGCCACTACGCGGAGCTGGCTCGACAGGGCGAGAGCACCGAACAGCAACGGCTCGATGCCCTGCGGGCGCACCGCGAGCGGGTACTGGCGCAGCTGGTCGAGGTGACGGGCCACCTCGACGCGATCGACCACAAGATCGGCGTCTACACCGCTCGCCTCGCCGAGCGGACGACGGACGAACTTGACCTGGAGCGCACTCCAGGCAGTTCAGTGGGTGCATGATGACAACTCGCACTCTCGGAACACAGTCCCCGCTCACCGTGTCCGCATTGGGCCTCGGATGTATGGGAATGTCGGAGTTCTACGGCGACACCGACCGCGCGTCGGGTATCGCGACCATCCAGCGGGCCCTCGATCTCGGCGTGACGCTGCTCGACACCGCCGACATGTACGGCCCGTTCGTCAACGAGGAACTGGTCGGCGAGGCTATCGCCGGGCGCCGCGACGAGGTGGTCCTGGCGACCAAGTTCGGCAACGAGCGGCTTCCCGACGGCACTCGGCTGGGCATCAACGGCACTCCCGAGTACGTCCGCGCTGCGTGCGATGCGTCGCTCCGGAGGCTCGGCGTCGACCACATCGACCTCTACTACCAGCATCGCGTCGACAAATCGGTGCCCATCGAGGACACCGTCGGTGCGATGGCCGAGCTGGTGGCGGCCGGCAAGGTGCGCCACCTCGGCATGTCGGAGGCGTCTGCGTCCACGATCCGACGCGCGCACACGGTTCACCCCATCACTGCGGTCCAGACCGAGTACTCGCTGTTCACCCGTGATCTGGAAGAGGAAATCCTGCCGACTCTGCGTGAGCTGGGCATCGGCCTGGTGCCGTACTCGCCGTTGGGCCGGGGTCTACTGACCGGTGCCATCGCGAGCGAGTCGGAGCTGGCCGAGAAGGATTCACGACGGACGTCGTACTTCCCTCGGTTCCAGGGTGACGCGCTTGCCGCGAACCTGGAGCTGGTCGACAAGATTCGCTCCATCGCCGATGGGTTGAACTGCACTCCGGGCCAACTCGCGCTGGCCTGGGTCATGGCGCAAGGCGAGGATGTCGCGCCGATTCCCGGCACCAAGCGCGTGCGCTACCTCGAGGAAAACATCGCGGCGCAGGACGTCTCGGTCACGCAGGAGATTCTCGACGAACTGGAGTCCGCCGTGCCGGCCTCGGCGGTGTCCGGAGCTCGGTACGGGGACATGTCGAGCATCGATCAGTAGGTAGACGGCGCGGGTGGTGATGTGTCCGTGCGGTCAGGACTGATCGAGACGGATGGCGCGCACGAACGTGTAGAGCATGATCGGGATGGCGAAGGCCAGAGAGATGACCGGAGCACCTACCACGAGTGCACCCAGCGGTGGTACGCCCTCGAAGATCATGTTGTAAGCGATGATGCCCGTGATCAGGCCGGCAACCAGAAGGATGTGGGTGGCGAGCATCCAACGGTCGAGGAACACACCTGCCAGCAGGCCGAGCACCACCAGGAACGCTGTCTTGCCGACGGCGTATTCGGGAGGAATGTTCGCGCTGATGTTCGCGGTCGCAATCATGATGTCGGCGATGATGATGAACGCGAAGGCCGTGCGGAGTTTCGGCCACGTGATCACCAACCACCACAGCGCCGCCGCGTAGGCGAACACCGCGGTCCCGATCTGAAATCCGAATGCGAGCGGCGACGTGGCGCGGAAGCCGAAGAGAATTTCCAGTGTTGCGCACACGCCCATCGATGCCGTGAAGAAGGCAACGATGATGCGGACGACACGCTCGTCGGTGAACGAACTCATCAACCCGACGATCCACTCGTACCGGCTTTCGAGCTCGCCGAGGGGCGCGTCGCTGTTGTCCTCGGCGGGCTCCATCGTCTCCAGAAGAGGAGGGGGCGCACTCTGACGCATGTACTGGGCGCGGGACGAACCGGGATTGAACGCCGTGGTGAACGGTCCCTGCGCGGAGTAAGTCTGCTGGGCCGCGTAGGTGTGGCCGGGAAGCCCCGTGGCTGAGTCTCGTGAAATTGCCATGTCGGTCCGTTTCCCTTCGGTTCCCCACGTCGTGCAGGTTTTCATCGCCACACCCGGCGAGTCGCGGGCCTTTATTCGAATGGTGTGAGGTAAAAAGTTCTACCACCCGTTTGCCGATACCATAATCCAGATCTTCGAAGCTGTAGCCATGTTAGATGAGTCACCAAGATGGTTTGTGGTCAATCACAAATATTAAACAATCAAGCGTGCTTGCTTTTTTGTGTGGCGGATGCCAGTCTGCTCGTATGCCGCAGCTGGACGACATCCTGAGTGATCTGCGCGCCGAGGGCGACAGTCTCGACGCCCTCGTCGCCGACCTGGACGAGGAGATGTGGCGACGGGACACTCCTGCCGCCGGATGGACCGTCGCGCATCAGATCGCGCACCTGCACTGGACCGACCACGTCGCAGCCCTGACCACAGCGGGTGCGGCAGGGGACGACAAAGCGTCGGCTGCGTTCGACGCCGTGATCGCCGAAGCACTCGCCACCATGGACACGTTCGTCGACGCCGCGGCCGACGAACTCGCCGGTGAACGGATCGGCGCGATCTTGTCGAAGTGGCGGCTCGGACGCGACCGGTTGCTCGACGTGCTGCCGCAGGTGCCGTCGGGCACCAAGATCAGATGGTTCGGACCGCCGATGAGTGCAGCGTCGATGGCAACAGCTCGCATCATGGAGACCTGGGCGCACGGCCAAGACGTGGCCGACGCGCTGGGCGTCGTGCGCGAACCGACGGCCGCTCTTCGCCATGTCGCACACATCGGGGTTCGCACTCGCGATTTCGCGTATGCCCTCCGTGAGCAGGCCCCGCCCTCGGAGCCGTTCCGAATCGAACTCGCGGCGCCCAGCGGCGAGGTATGGACATGGGGCTCGGACGATGCCGCTCAGCGTGTATCGGGTTCGGCTCTCGACTTCTGTCTCCTGGTCACCCAGCGCGTCCACCGCCTCGACACCGACCTCGTCGCCGAGGGAGAGGACGCGAGTCACTGGCTGACCATCGCTCAGGCGTTCGCCGGTGCCCCCGGCGGCGGTCGGAACAGAGTTCCGCAGTGATCAGGGTGGGGAATTGCTCGGGTTTCTACGGCGACCGCCTCTCCGCCATGCGGGAGATGCTCGACGGCGGTGATCTCGACGTTCTGACCGGCGATTATCTGGCCGAGTTGACCATGCTGATCCTCGGTCGTCAGCGGATGAAAGATCCGACGCGCGGGTACGCCTCGACCTATCTGCGCCAACTCGAGGACTGCCTGGGAACGGCGCTCGAGAAGAACGTGACGCTGGTGAGCAACGCCGGCGGACTTGCGCCGGAGCGGTTGGCCGGCGAGATCCGCACGCTCGCAGAGCGTCTTGGCCTCACCGTCTCCGTCGCGCATGTCGAGGGCGACGACCTGCACGATCGCGCCGAGGCACTGGGCCTGGGTTCCGCCCTCACCGCCAACGCCTACCTGGGGGCGTTCGGAATCTCGCGTTGTCTGGACGCGGGTGCACAGGTGGTGGTCACGGGCCGGGTGACCGATGCGTCCGTCGTCGTCGCCCCCGCGATCTCGCGCTTCGGCTGGGGCCGGGACGACCTCGACGCGCTGGCGGGCGCCGTCGTCGCGGGCCATGTCATCGAGTGTGGAACTCAGGCGACGGGCGGCAACTACTCGTTCTTCACCGAGATCGCCGACCTACGACACCCCGGGTTTCCCATTGCGGAGATCAACTCGGATGGAACGTCGGTGATCACCAAGCACGACGGGACGGGCGGCGCGGTCACGGTGGGCACGGTGACTGCTCAGTTGATGTACGAGATCACCGGCCATCACTATGCGGGTCCCGATGTCACGGCAAAAATGGACACGGTGCAGCTGACCGAGGACGGCCCCGATCGGGTTCGGATCAGCGGCCCGCAGGGTGGCCCGGTCCGAGGTGAGGCGCCGCCTCCCACCCTGAAGGTCTCGCGCAACGTGCTCGGCGGATTCCGCAACGAGATGACTTTCGTTCTCACCGGGCTCGACATCGAGGCCAAGGAAGCTCTGGTTCGCCAGCAGATAACAGCTGCGTTGACTCCGCCGCCGCGCGAGCTCGACTGGACACTGGCCCGCACGGATCATCTCGACTCCGATACCGAGGAGTCGGCGAGCGCACTGCTCCGCATCGTCGTGCGAGACAGCGACCCCACGAAGGTGGGCCGGGTGTTCAGTGCGGCAGCGGTCGAACTTGCGCTTGCCAGCTACCCCGGCTTCTCGGTCACCGCGCCGCCGTCCGAGGCGTCGCCCTACGGTGTCTTCGATCCGGCCTACGTCGATCAGTCGGTGCCGCGGCACACCGCGGTGCTGGCCGACGGAACGCGGGTCGACATCGACCCGCCCACAGTGACCGCCCAACTTCCGCCCGACATCGCCCCCCAGCCCGAGGCAGCCGAGACCGCACCCGACGAGCCGGCGGTGCTCGCCCCGTTGGGCCGTATCGCCGCAGCACGGAGCGGCGACAAGGGCGGCAACGCCAATATCGGAGTGTGGGTCCGCACCGACGCCGAGTGGGCGTGGCTCCGTCGGACGCTGACGACCGCGGCGATCAAGGAATTGCTGCCCGAGACCTCCGATCTGGTGGTGCATCGGTACGAGTTCCCGCACCTGTTGGCCGTGAACTTCGTGATCGAGAACATCCTGGGCGAGGGTGTCGCGTCGGGCGCACGGTTCGACCCGCAGGCAAAGGGGTTGGGCGAGTGGCTGCGATCGCGGCACGTCCTCATCCCTACCGCGTTACTGCCGGCCACAGCGCCGGAACGACTGATTATTACTGGAGGAACCGCATGAGCAGCTGGGGAGGTTCGGATCGCGCGCAGTTGCGCAAGACGGTCCGAGGATTCGTGGATCGAGAGATCCTGCCGCACCTCGCGGACTGGGAACGCGACGGGGAAATCCCACGCAGCCTGCATCGCAGCGCAGCCGAGCTGGGTCTGCTGGGCGCACCGTTCCCGGAAGCGGTGGGCGGCGGGGGCGGAACCCTGGTCGACGCGACGGTCATCTGCGAAGAAATGCACGAGGCCGGCGCGTCGGGTGGATTGTTCGCATCGCTGTTCACCTGCGGGATCGCGTTGCCGCACATGGTCGGTGCGGGTAATCCGGACCACCTGGAGAAGTGGGTACGGCCGACACTGCAGGGCGAGATGATCGGATCGCTTGCCATCACCGAGCCGGGCGGCGGCTCGGACGTGGGACATCTGCGCACCCGCGCAGTGCGCGACGGCGACCACTATGTCGTCAACGGATCCAAGACCTACATCACCTCGGGGTGCAGAGCGGACTTCGTCGTCACCGCGGTGCGTACCGGGGGCGACGGCGCGTCCGGGGTGTCCCTGCTGGTTGTCGAGCGTGGCACTCCCGGGTTCGAGGTCTCCCGCAAGCTCGACAAGATGGGCTGGCGCGCATCCGACACTGCGGAGCTGTCCTACACGGACGTGCGCGTGCCGGTGGAGAACATCGTCGGAGCCGAGAATTCCGGCTTCGGTCAGATCGCGCAGGCGTTCGTCTCCGAACGCGCTGCGCTTGCTGCGCAAGCATATTCGTCAGCGCAGCGCTGCCTGGACCTGACGGTGGCGTGGACGCGTGACCGCTCCACGTTCGGTAAACCGTTGATCGCTCGACAGGCGGTACAGAACACACTCAGCGAGATGCACCGCAAGATCGATGTAGCGCGCACCTACACGCATGCGCTGATCGATCGGCACGTCGAGGACGGCGACGACTGCATCGCCGAGGTGTGCCACGCCAAGAACACGGCGGTCGAAGCCGGTGAATGGGTTGCCTCGCAGGCGGTCCAGCTGTTCGGCGGCCTCGGCTACATGTCCGAGAGCGAGGTGGAGCGTCAGTACCGGGACATGCGCATCCTCGGTATCGGCGGAGGCACCACCGAGATTCTGACCTCGCTCGCCGCGAAGCGATTGGGGTACACCGCGTGACCGCGCTCGTCTCCCGTCTCGACACTGCCGGTGAGGGCTACTCCGCGGCTGCGGAGACCATGTCGACCAAACTCGCCGAGGTCGAGACCGAGCACGCGAAAGCACTCGGCGGCGGCGGCGAGAAATACGTCGCCCGGCACCGCGGACGCGGCAAGATGACTGCGCGCGAGCGCATCGAACTACTCGTCGACGAGGACTCCCCGTTCCTCGAACTGTGTCCGCTGGCCGCCTGGGGTACCGACTTTCCCGTCGGGGCCAGCGTCGTCACCGGGATCGGCACCGTCAGCGGTGTCGAGTGCGTCATCGTCGCCAACGACCCGACGGTGCGCGGCGGCACCAGCAACCCCTGGACTCTGCGCAAGACGCTGCGGGCCAACGACATCGCGATGCAGAACCGTCTCCCGGTGATTTCGTTGGTGGAGTCGGGTGGTGCCGATCTTCCGACGCAGAAGGAAGTGTTCATCCCTGGCGGTCGCATCTTCCGCGATCTCACCAGGCTCTCAGCTGCCGGAATTCCCACGGTCGCTCTGGTCTTCGGAAACTCGACGGCGGGCGGTGCCTACATTCCCGGTATGTCGGACCACGTCGTGATGATCGAAGAACGATCGAAGGTATTCCTGGCCGGCCCCCCCTTGGTGAAGATGGCGACCGGGGAAGAGACGGACGACGAATCCCTCGGTGGCGCACGGATGCACGCGCGCACGTCCGGTCTGGCCGACCATCTGGCGGTGGACGAACGCGACGCCATCCGTATCGGCCGCAACATCGTCGCCCGACTCAATTGGATGAAGGCAGGCCCCACGCCGCGGCCCACGGTGCTGCCTCCTCGCTACGACGACGAAGAACTGCTCGGCATCGTCCCGGCCGATCTCAAGGTGCCGTTCGATCCACGCGAGGTCATCGCGCGCATCGTCGACGACAGTGACTTCGACGAGTTCAAGCCGCTCTACGGATCGTCGCTGGTCACCGGATGGGCGGAGTTGCATGGTTTCCCCGTCGGCATCCTCGCCAACGCGCGCGGTGTGTTGTTCAGCGAGGAATCGCAGAAGGCGACCCAGTTCATCCAACTCGCGAATCGATCGAACACTCCGTTGCTGTTCCTGCACAACACCACTGGCTACATGGTGGGGAAGGAATACGAGGAGGGCGGCATGATCAAGCACGGGTCGATGATGATCAATGCCGTCTCGAACTCGACGGTGCCCCACATCTCGGTACTGCTGGGTGCGTCGTACGGCGCCGGCCACTACGGGATGTGCGGGAGAGCGTTCGACCCCCGCTTCCTGTTCGCCTGGCCCAGTGCGAAGTCCGCGGTCATGGGCGGCGCGCAGCTCGCAGGGGTTATCTCGATAGTCTCCAGAGCATCCGCCGAGGCCCGTGGACAGGCATTCGACGAGGAAGCCGACGCTGGAATGCGGGCCATGATCGAGCAGCAGATCGAGGCTGAATCTGTGCCGATGTTCCTCTCCGGGCGTCTCTACGACGACGGCGTCATCGACCCGCGCGACACCCGCACGGTGGTGGGAATGTGCCTGTCGGCCATTGCTTCCGCCCCGATCGAAGGCACCGCCAACTTCGGTGTCTTCCGGATGTGACCACATGAACCCGATACCACCGAAGTCGATACTGGTTGCCAACCGCGGCGAGATCGCCCGACGAGTGTTCGCCACCTGCCGCGCCGAGGGCATCGACACCGTCGCCGTGTATTCCGACCCCGACGCCTCGTCGCCGCACGTTGCCGAGGCGGACGTCGCCGTGCGCCTTCCGGGTGCCGCGTCGTCGGAGACGTACCTGCGGGCAGATCTGATCATCGAGGCCGCGCAGCGGGCCGGTGCCGATGCGATACACCCCGGTTACGGATTCCTTTCCGAGAACGCAGCATTCGCGCGCGCCGTGCAGGATGCCGGATTGACGTGGATCGGCCCGCCGACCGCGGCCGTCGAGTTGATGGGTTCCAAGGTGGAATCCAAAGCGATGATGCGCCGCGCGGGAGTGCCCGTACTCCAGCAACTCGATCCCGACACGGTGACCGCCGATCAGCTTCCCGTTCTGGTGAAGGCGTCGGCCGGTGGTGGTGGTCGCGGAATGAGGGTGGTGCGTGACCTCGAGTCCTTGCGGGACGAGATCGATGCCGCGTCGCGAGAAGCGCTGTCGGCGTTCGGCGATGCCACCGTCTTCTGCGAGCGGTACCTCGAGACCGGCAGGCACATCGAGGTGCAGGTGATGGCCGATCGCCACGGCACGGTGTGGACCGTTGGTGAGCGCGAATGCTCCATTCAGCGCCGACATCAGAAGGTCGTCGAAGAGGCGCCGTCGCCGTTGGTCGAACGGACGCCGGGCATGCGCGAGAAGCTTTTCGAGGCAGCACGATTGGCAACGGAGGCCCTGGACTACGAGGGCGCGGGCACGGTCGAGTTCCTCAGCGACGAGCGCGGCAACTTCTTCTTCCTCGAGATGAACACGCGTCTGCAGGTGGAGCACCCCGTCACCGAGTGCACCACCGGTCTGGACCTCGTGGCCCTGCAGATTCACGTGGCGTCGGGCGGCGCCCTGCCCTCGGAGCAGCCCGCCACGCGCGGTCACTCCATCGAAGTGCGCCTCTACGCGGAGGATCCGTCGAAGGACTGGCAGCCGCAGAGCGGACTCGTTCATCGCGTCGACTTCGGCTCAGTGGTCGAGTTCGAGGTGCGCACCGACACCGGCATCCGAGTGGATTCTTCCATCGTCGACGGAAGCGTCGTCGGTACTCACTACGACCCGATGCTGGCCAAGGTGATCTCGGTGGCCCCCACCCGCTCACAGGCGGCAACGCTGCTGGCGAAAGCGCTGCTGAGAGCCACGATTCACGGTGTCCGAACCAACCGAGACCTGCTGGTCACGGTATTGCGGCACCCAGCATTTCTGGCGGGCGACACCGATACCGCATTCTTCGCCACGCATGATCTGTCGCGGCTGTCCGAGCCGGTGGTCGACGAACGCGGTGTCGGGCTGTCCGCCCTGTCCGCCGCCCTGGCCGACGCCGCCGGCAATCGTGCGTCGGCGTCGAACGGTCGCGCACTGCCCAGCGGATGGCGCAACGTGCCGTCCGGTTCGCAACGGAAGTCGTACCTCGTCGGCGGCGACGAGGTGATCGCCCAGTACCGGCTCGGCCGCACCGCACCGATCACCGATCTCGACGACTGCGACATTCTCGAGTCGTCGCCCGGCCGCGTCGTCCTACTCGACGGCGGTCTGCGCCGGTCGTTCGATGTCGCAACCTACGGCAGCGAGGTGTTCGTCGATTCCTCGCTCGGGCCGGTACGGCTGGAGCGGCAGCCTCGGTTCGTCGATCCCAGCGAGGCGGTGGCAGCGGGATCTTTGCTGGCACCGATGCCGGGCAGCGTCGTTCGGGTCGCCGCGGCGGTGGGGGACACCGTCGAAGCCGGTCAGCCGATTCTGTGGCTGGAAGCAATGAAGATGGAACACACCGTCACGGCGCCCGCGGCTGGTGTACTGACGGAAGTGAACGTCACGGTAGGACAGCAGGTCGAGGTCGACGCGGTGCTCGCAGTCGTGAGCGACGCCCCAGCAGGACGTGAAGAATTACAGGTAGGAGATCAGTCATGAGTTTCATCGAGACCGACGAGCAGAAGAGCCTCCGCGCCGCGGTGGCAGGGTTGAGCAAGCGTCACAACTACATCGACTACGTCCTGCCCAAGGCACGCAAGGGCGAGCCGTTGACCGAACTGTGGCACGAAGCGGGCCAACTGGGCTTCCTCGGAGTGAACATTCCCGAGGAGTACGGCGGCGGCGGGGCCGGCATCTACGAGCTGGCTCTGGTGCAGGAGGAGATGTCCTCGTTCGGCGCCGGACTGCTGCTGGTGGTGGTCAGCCCGGCCATCTGCGGCACCATCATCGCCAAGTACGGCACCGCCGAGCAGAAGCAGACGTGGCTCACCCGCCTCGCGGACGGGTCCGCGATCATGGCCTTCGGCATCACCGAGCCCGATGCCGGATCGAACTCGCATCAGATCACCACCACCGCTCGTCGTGACGGAGACGAGTGGGTCCTGCGTGGTAGCAAGATCTACATTTCCGGCGTCGATCAGGCCGACGCGGTGCTGATCGTCTCCCGCACCGAGGACGCCAAGACCGGCAAACTCAAGCCTGCGCTGTTCATCGTGCCGACCGACTCTCCCGGCTTCAACAAGACCCAGATGAAGATGGACATCATCGAGCCCGATCACCAGTTCACGTTGTTCCTCGACGACGTGCGACTGCCCGCGGAGGCGTTGGTCGGTGAGCCCGACGCCGCGATGATGCAGCTGTTCGCGGGTCTGAACCCCGAGCGCATTCTCGGCGCGGCGATGGCCATCGGCATGGGTCGGTACGCGCTCGATGCGGCCGTCAAGTACGCCACCGAGCGGACGGTGTGGAAAAGCCCCATCGGCGCGCACCAAGGCATCGCGCACCCGCTGGCCCAGTGCAAGATCGAGCTCGAGCTGGCCAAGTTGATGATGCAGAAGGCCGCGGTGCTCTACGACAACGGCGACGATTTCGGTGCGGCCGAGGCAGCCAACATGGCCAAGTACGCCGCAGCCGAGGCCAGCATCAAGGCCATCGATCAGGCCATCCAGACCCACGGCGGTGCCGGCCTCACCGAGGAGTACGGATTGGCGTCGATGCTGGGGGCCGCCCGCATTGCACGTGTGGCCCCGGTGAGCCGGGAGATGATCCTGAACTTCGTGTCCCAGCATTCGCTGGGCCTACCGAAGTCGTACTGATGGCCCCCTCTGTGGGGGTCGAGCGGTCGGAGGGTGTCGTGACGTTGACGCTCGACGCCCCGCACAACCGCAACGCGCTGTCGACCGCTCTGGTCGACGAACTCGTCGCCGGGCTGCGCGCAGCCGGCGACGACCCCACCGTGCGGGTGGTCATCGTCACCCACACCGGCGGGACCTTCTGCGCGGGAGCCGATCTGCGAGAGGTGGGGAGTTCCCCCGAGTCGCGGACCGAGCAGATGACGTTGCTGATGCGGGAGATTCTGGAGACTCCGAAGCCGGTGATCGCCAAGGTCGACGGACACGTTCGCGCCGGTGGGATGGGCGTGATCGGAGCGTGCGATCTGGTGGTCGCGGGCACGTCCAGCACATTCGCCCTGACGGAGGCGCGGCTGGGGTTGGCACCGGCCATCGTCTCGCTCACCCTGCTTCCTCGAATGACGCCGCGCGCCGCGAGCAGGTACTTCCTGACGGCAGAGACGTTCGGTTCTTCGGAGGCAGAAGCCGCCGGCCTGATCACCGAGGCTGCAGACGACACCGGGGCCCGCGTGCGGGACCTCGTCGCGGCGATCATCCCGTCGTCGCCGCAAGGACTGGCCGAGTCCAAAGCCTTGGTCACGGGGCCGATCCTGGCGGAGTTCGATCGACGCGGAGCCGACCTTACCGCGCAGTCGGCCAGGCTCTTTGCGTCGGATGAGGCACGAGAGGGGATGATGGCCTTTCTCGAGAAACGGACACCGTCCTGGTCCGTGCTCGCATCGACCCGTGTATCGGAAAGGACGTGACCCCGAATGGCTCCGTCCGCGCGCCCTCGCGTCGGTGACACCCGCAGTCCCAAGCAGGACCGCAGCCGAGCGACCCGGTCGCGGCTGCTCGAGTCGACCATCGACGCGTTGGCGGAAACGGGTTGGGGTGCCACCACCGTGGCAGTGGTGGCCGAGCGAGCCGGGGTGTCCCGCGGCGCGGCGCAACACCATTTCCCGATGCGCGAAGATCTGATCACCGCTGCACTCGAGTACATGTTCGACACCAGAATGGGTCAGGCGAACGCCGAACCGATAGACCTGCCACCGAGCGGGGGGCGCACCGAAGCCGTCGTGTCGCGGTTGGTCGACTATTACACGAGCCCGATGTTCAAGGCGGCTCTGCAGGTGTGGACGGCAGCCGCCGCAGATCCCGACATGCGTGCACGCGTGTTGCCGCTCGAGGAGAAGTTCGGCCGGGTCGCGCACCGCACGGCTGTCGAAAATCTGGGGGTCGACGACGCCGATCCGCGCACCCACCGGTTGGTGCAGGCGACCCTCGATCTCGCACGCGGACTGGGTCTCGCGGACGTTCTCAGCGACGATTCGCGCCGCCGCGCGGAGATCGTCAAGGTGTGGGCCTCGGTGCTCGATGCTGCTCTCGCTGTGGAGTCGGTGCACACCTGAGCGGGTGTGAATACGACACCTCACAGGTCCGCGTCGGTGTCCGGTCACGAGCTACCGAAGTCGGTAGAGTTTCGGTCATGACGACACCCGCCCTCCCGCGAGCAACGGTCGCGGTGCGCGTGGCAGCTGTCGTCGTCGGGGCCGGCGTTCTGGTTTCCGCGTGCGGCTCGTCGTCCGACGACACTGCCTCGTCCCAGCCGTCGTCCACCGCTGCTTCGGCGGGTCCCGGCCCGTTCTTCGGAGTCTGCGGAGGGTTGAGCGACGACGAGGTGCGCGGCGCGTTCGGTGTTCCCGCGTTCGCCGTCGTGACGCGTAATTCGGTCGGGTGCCAGTGGGAAGTGTCCGGGCCGTCGGGGCCGTCGGTCAGTTTCACGTGGTACCGCGGCAGTCCGATCGGACGTGAGCGAATGGGTTCCGAGTTGATCGGGCGGCCCGCCGAGAACATCGAGATCGACGGTCAGCCCGGCTTCCGGGCCAACGCCGAGAACGCGAGAGGGGACCTGTACCTGTGCGAGATCGGTCTCCAGTACGGCAACGATTTCGCTCATTTCTCGGTCACCTACGCCGACAGCAACCCGACCGCGGATCCCTGCATCGTCGCCAACAGTCTGATGACCCTCGTCGCGGAGCGCGCCCAGTGAGGCGGGCCGGACGGGTAGCGGCAGCGTCGGCCGGGGTTGTTCTGCTGGCAGCGTGCGGTCAGCAGATCGAGGGGCAACCCGTCGCCGCGGGGGTCGACACCGGAGGCGGCGAGTTCCAGCTGATGCTCGAAGAGTGCAACACGGTCACTCCGCAACAGATCGCCGATGTCGTGGGTGGTGACGCGATCAACCAGGCCTTCATCGGCGCGGTGTGTCGCTGGGACCTACAGGGGCCGGGCGGCGCGGTGAAGGTCACGTTCGACTGGTTCGAGACCGGGTCACTCACCACCGAGCGCGAGGTCAACCAGCGGTTGGGCTGGACGGTCACCGACATCCAGGTCTCCTCCCGTACCGCCATCGAGATTCGTCAGCCGGACGATCCGGTGTCCTGCGGCGTCACCGCGCAGTCGCCGAACTCGGGGGTCATCGGGTGGTGGGTGCAGTACCGGCCGGGCAATCCCACCGATCCCTGCCAGTCCGCAGCGACCTTGATGCAACTCTCTCTGAACCTCTCGGCCTGAAATCCCCTCACCGGGGGCGGGGCGTTTTGACCCCGAGGCGCGCTGCCGGGTACCGTTACGGGTCGTGCCCGGCAAAGCCGGTACGTCTGTGTGCCTATGCGAGGTACAACCGTGCGCAGGTTCTCTCGAAGAACATGCACCACGGTTGCCGTGTGGGGGTATGCGACACACCCGACCGCGGGGTGGCGAAGTCAGGAAAACTTCGACTCCCGCGGAAGCACTACTGGGTGAGGGGCAGCGTTCTCTTGCTCCAACTGCTAGATCCCTGATTCTCGATTCCCCGAGATTCTCGACACGAAGAAAGCCGGTTCATGCCAACAATCAACCAGCTGGTCCGCAAGGGTCGCACCGACAAGGTGGCGAAGCTGAAGACCGCTGCCCTCAAGGGCAGCCCGCAGCGCCGTGGCGTGTGCACTCGCGTGTACACCACCACCCCGAAGAAGCCGAACTCCGCTCTCCGTAAGGTCGCGCGCGTTCGCCTGACCACCTCGGTGGAGGTCACTGCCTACATCCCCGGTGAGGGTCACAACCTGCAGGAGCACTCGATGGTGCTCGTTCGCGGCGGTCGTGTGAAGGACCTCCCGGGTGTGCGGTACAAGATCATTCGCGGTTCGCTCGACACGCAGGGCGTGAAGAACCGCAAGCAGGCGCGCAGCAAGTACGGCGCGAAGAAGGAGAAGAGCTGACATGCCACGTAAAGGCCCAGCACCCAAGCGCCCGCTGATCAACGACCCGGTCTATGGATCGCCGTTGGTCACGCAGCTCGTCAACAAGATCCTCATGGACGGCAAGAAGTCCACCGCCGAGCGCATCGTGTATCAGGCTCTCGAGCAGGCACGCGAGAAGACGGGCACCGATCCCGTCGTGACGCTCAAGCGCGCACTGGACAACGTCAAGCCGGCCCTCGAGGTCCGCAGCCGTCGTGTCGGTGGCGCCACCTACCAGGTGCCGGTCGAGGTTCGCCCCGGTCGCTCCACCACGCTGGCTCTGCGCTGGCTGGTGTCGTTCTCCCGCGCTCGCCGCGAGAAGACAATGGTCGAGCGTCTGGCCAACGAGCTCCTCGACGCCAGCAACGGTCTCGGCGCAGCAGTCAAGCGTCGCGAGGACACGCACAAGATGGCGGAAGCCAACAAGGCATTCGCGCACTACCGCTGGTGATCTTCTCTCGGGCGTGTCGGGAAACATCCGGCGCCATCCGAGCGTTGACACTTCGACTTACTTCTTCCAACACCAAGGCGGGATGAATTCGTGGCACAGGACGTGCTGACCGACCTGAACAAGGTCCGAAACATCGGCATCATGGCTCACATCGATGCCGGCAAGACCACCACTACCGAGCGCATCCTCTTCTACACCGGTATCTCGTACAAGATCGGTGAGGTCCATGACGGCGCAGCCACCATGGACTGGATGGAGCAGGAGCAGGAGCGTGGTATCACCATCACCTCCGCTGCCACGACGTGCTTCTGGAACGACAACCAGATCAACATCATCGACACCCCCGGGCACGTCGACTTCACGGTCGAGGTGGAGCGTTCGCTCCGCGTCCTCGACGGTGCCGTTGCCGTGTTCGACGGCAAAGAGGGCGTCGAGCCCCAGTCCGAGCAGGTGTGGCGTCAGGCCGACAAGTACGACGTGCCGCGTATCTGCTTCGTCAACAAGATGGACAAGCTCGGTGCGGACTTCTACTTCACCGTGCAGACCATCAAGGATCGCCTCGGCGCCAAGCCGTTGGTCATCCAGTTGCCGATCGGCGCTGAAGACAGCTTCGAGGGCATCGTCGACCTGATCGAGATGAACGCGAAGGTCTGGCGCGGCGAGACCAAGCTCGGCGAGACCTACGAGACCGTCGAGATTCCCGAGGAGCTCAAGGAGCGGGCCGAGCAGTACCGCACCGAGCTGCTCGAGACCGTCGCCGAGTCGGACGAGGCTCTGCTGGAGAAGCACTTCAGTGGCGACGAGCTGACCATCGACGAGGTCAAGACGGCCATCCGCAAGATGACGGTCAACTCCGAGCTGTACCCGATCCTGTGTGGATCCGCGTTCAAGAACAAGGGCGTTCAGCCCATGCTCGACGCGGTCATCGACTACCTGCCGTCCCCGTTGGACGTCGAGTCGGTCGAGGGTCATGCGCCCAACGACGAGGAGAAGATCCTCCGCCGTAAGCCCAGTTCGGAAGAGCCGTTCTCGGCTCTGGCGTTCAAGATCGCCACGCACCCGTTCTTCGGCAAGCTGACGTACGTGCGTGTGTACTCGGGCAAGGTCGACTCCGGCTCGCAGGTCATCAACTCGACCAAGGGCAAGAAGGAGCGTCTGGGCAAGCTGTTCCAGATGCACTCCAACAAGGAGAACCCGGTCGCGACCGCAAGCGCAGGTCACATCTACGCGGTGATCGGTCTGAAGGACACCACGACCGGTGACACGCTCTGCGATCCGCAGCAGCAGGTCATTCTCGAGTCGATGACGTTCCCGGACCCGGTCATCCAGGTCTCGATCGAGCCCAAGACCAAGTCCGACCAGGAGAAGCTCGGCACGGCGATCCAGAAGCTGGCCGAAGAAGATCCGACGTTCTCGGTCAAGCTCGACGAGGAGACCGGCCAGACCGTCATCGGCGGCATGGGCGAGCTCCACCTCGACATCCTCGTCGACCGTATGCGTCGCGAGTTCAAGGTCGAGGCCAACGTCGGCAAGCCGCAGGTGGCCTACCGCGAGACGATCACCAAGATCGTCGAGAAGCAGGAATTCACCCACAAGAAGCAGACGGGTGGCTCCGGCCAGTTCGCGAAGGTCATCATCGGTCTCGAGCCGTTCAGCGGCGAAGACGGTGCGACCTACGAGTTCGAGAACAAGGTCTCCGGCGGTCGTATCCCGCGCGAGTACATCCCGTCCGTGGATGCCGGTGCGCAGGACGCCATGCAGTACGGCGTGCTCGCCGGCTACCCGCTGGTGAACGTCAAGCTCATCCTTCTCGACGGTGCGTACCACGATGTGGACTCGTCGGAAATGGCGTTCAAGATCGCGGGCTCACAGGCTTTCAAGGAAGCCGCCCGCAAGGCCGGTCCGGTCATCCTCGAGCCGCTCATGGCTGTCGAGGTGATCACGCCCGAGGAGTACATGGGCGACGTGATCGGCGACGTGAACTCCCGCCGTGGCCAGATTCAGGCCATGGAGGAACGCAGTGGTGCCCGTGTCGTCAAGGCGCTGGTTCCGCTGTCGGAGATGTTCGGCTACATCGGTGACCTGCGGTCTCGTACCCAGGGCCGCGCGAACTACTCCATGGTCTTCGATTCCTACGCAGAGGTTCCCTCGAACGTCTCCAAGGAAATCATCGCGAAGGCCACCGGAGAATAGATCTCCGAACGCAGGATCAGCTCCACCGAAGGGACCGGCTCACGCGGTCGGTTCCGGCACCACCTACCGAAAACACTGCATACGCAGACATCTACAGTCCAGGAGGACAACAGTGGCGAAGGCGAAGTTCGATCGGACGAAGCCGCACGTCAACATCGGCACCATCGGTCACGTTGACCACGGTAAGACGACGCTGACGGCAGCAATCACCAAGGTTCTGCACGACAAGTTCCCGGACCTGAATGAGGCATCGGCCTTCGATCAGATCGACAAGGCTCCGGAGGAGAAGGCTCGTGGTATCACGATCAACATCTCCCACGTCGAGTACCAGACGGAAAAGCGCCACTACGCGCACGTCGATGCTCCGGGTCACGCGGACTACATCAAGAACATGATCACCGGTGCGGCTCAGATGGACGGCGCTATCCTCGTCGTCGCAGCCACCGATGGCCCCATGCCCCAGACGCGCGAGCACGTGCTGCTCGCTCGCCAGGTCGGCGTGCCGTACATCCTGGTCGCGCTGAACAAGGCCGACATGGTGGACGACGACGAGATCATCGAGCTCGTCGAGATGGAGGTGCGCGAGCTTCTCGCCGCACAGGAGTTCGACGAGGACGCTCCCGTCATCAAGGTCTCCGCACTCAAGGCGCTCGAGGGCGACGAGAAGTGGGGCGAGTCGGTCCTGGAGCTCATGCAGGCCGTCGATGATTCGGTTCCGGACCCCGTCCGCGAGACCGAGAAGCCGTTCCTCATGCCCGTCGAGGACGTCTTCACGATCACCGGTCGTGGCACCGTCGTCACCGGTCGTATCGAGCGCGGCTCGGTCAACGTCAACGAGGATGTCGAGATCGTCGGCATCAAGGAGACCAAGACCAAGACCACGGTCACCGGCATCGAGATGTTCCGCAAGCTGCTCGACTCGGGCCAGGCGGGCGACAACGTCGGCCTCCTCGTGCGTGGCATCAAGCGCGAAGACGTCGAGCGTGGACAGGTTGTCGTCAAGCCCGGCACCACGACTCCCCACACGGAGTTCGAGGGCCAGGCGTACATCCTGTCGAAGGACGAGGGCGGCCGCCACACCCCGTTCTTCAACAACTACCGCCCGCAGTTCTACTTCCGTACCACGGACGTTACGGGCGTCGTGACGCTGCCCGAGGGCACCGAGATGGTCATGCCCGGTGACAACACCGAGATGTCCGTCGTGCTGATCCAGCCGGTCGCCATGGACGAGGGCCTGCGCTTCGCGATCCGTGAGGGTGGCCGCACCGTCGGTGCCGGTCGCGTCACGAAAATCAACAAGTAAGCACAGCTCCACAGCTCCACACGAACGGCGCTCACCCGACAGGGTGGGCGCCGTTCGGCGTTCACGCCGCTACTGCAGCACGGTCAGGTCTGCGGGGAAGCGTGGGTCGATTTCGTAGTGGTCGGTGTACTGACTGCTCATCCCGGTAACCGCGATTGTCGTCCCCACCACGAGGTTCGAGACGTCGATGCCGGTCTGGTTGTTGACGAAGACGGTGGTCTCGCCGCTCTGGTCTGCGATGGTGAACTTGTAGCCGTACGGCTGATCGTTCACCACCGGTGAGGTGAGCCGGCCGACTGTGGTGACCAGCGTCGACTCGGTCGATTCGCCGATCACCCGAACCTTCACCCGACGCGGACTCACCGGCTCGGCCGGGCCGATGGGGGTGATGGTGGCCGGCTTCACGACGAGGAGTCCGTATTGATCCGCCAGGGTGCCGGTCACGGTGACGGCCGTGCCGATCGCAAGATCTGCCCTCTCCGCCGCGCTGACGTAGATCCCGGCGGTCCGATCCTGAACGGCGAATCCGACGTCGAAGAAGCTCGACTCGAACGCGCCCGGCGGAGTGGTCACGGTGCCGGTGACGGTCACCGTCTCGCCGAGATCGACGGTGCGTGCCTGGGCGATGGGGGGACTGCCCGGTGGAGCGGCGACGGCCGCCGGTCCGGCGACGACCGCGAGTGCGGCGAGAGTGACAAGTGTCGCAAGAGTCGCAAGGGTGGAGCCGACGACGCGGCCTCTGATGCGTAGGGTCCCGACATTCATGGTGTTCCTCTTTCTGCTCGGCGCCGATCCCGTATCGGCACCATCGGTCACCCTCGTCCGGAACGTGAACGGCAGCAACCCATACGACCGGTAGATTGGGCGCGTGAACGTCGCACTGATCGATTCGGGTCTGGGGTCGCTGCCCACCGCAGCGCACCTGCGCCGACTGCGACCCATGCTCGATCTACACCTCTACCTCGATCCGGATGATGCGCCGTGGGGGCCCAAGCCGGTGGAGTGGACCGAACGGCGTGTCGTCGACACCGCATTGCGCGCGGTGGACGAGGGCGCCGACGTGGTGGTTCTGCCGTGCAACACCGCCAGCGTCATCGCCCTGGACGCCACCCGTGAGGCCTTGGGTTCGATCCCCGTCGTCGGAACGGTTCCCGCGATCAAACCCGCTGCGCGCGAGCACCACTCGATAGCGATCTGGGCCACGGCGGCAACCACGGCGTCGCCGTATCAGGCTCGACTCGTACGGGAGTTCGCGCACGGTGCCTCGGTGACCGCGGTCGCCTGTCATGGACTTGCCGACGCCATCGACCGAGGCGATGGCGTCGCCATCACCTCCGCCATCGCGTCGGCGGCAGCGCGAACGCCCGACGACGTGCAGGCGATCGTGCTGGGCTGCACCCATTACCCGCTGGTCGCGGACGAGATCATGGCGTCCCTTCCGGTCGGTGTGACGATGTTCGATTCGGCCACGGCCGTGGCTGCACAGACCTTGCGCAGGCTGGACGAGTTGGACCGCAGAGCCGTCGGCAGCGGGTCGCTCGCGGTGACTCTGTCGGGGCGTCCGGGCTCGCTTCCGGACAGTGCTCTGAGCTTCGCCGCCGGCCTCGAACTGGCAGCCCCGGTGACCTTCTGACCGGGAGATCTCCCGGCGCCGGGAATCACAGGTCGACGCAGCGGGTTGAGGCCGTTAGTTTCCTACTCGAACTGTAGGAAGCCGACCGCCACGAGGAGGAAACCCCCATGATCGTGTCCGAATCGCCGGTGGTGGCTCCGAGTCGCCGCCGTCAGCTGAGCCCGGTTCGAGCATTCTGGATCATCGCGCTGGTGTTCTTCACGGTCATGGGATCGTCCGCCGCACCGTCACCGCTGTATCCGCTGTATCAGTCGACGTGGGGATTCGGCGCGTCGACGCTGACCGTCGTGTTCGCGGTGTACGTCTTCGCGTTGCTCGCGGCACTGCTGACGGTCGGGTCGTTGTCCGATCATGTGGGGCGCAAACCCGTTGTGGTCGCGGCGCTGCTGGTGCTGGTGGCCAGCCAGGTCGTGTTCGTCTTCGCCGACGGTGTCGGCTGGCTCATCGCCGCTCGCATCGTGCAGGGACTCGCGGCCGGATCGGCGATGGGGGCGCTGACCGCGGCCATCATCGATCTGCAACCGACCGAGAAGATGGGTCCGCTGGTCAGTTCTGTGGCGCCGGCGTTCGGACTCGGTACCGGCGGCATCGCGGCAGGGCTGCTGGTGCAGTTCGCGCCGGCGCCCACGACGCTGGTCTACGTGCTGATCGCAGCGGCTCTGCTGGTTCTGGTCGCCCTGGTGTTACTGGTCCCCGAGTCGTCGGCACGGTCCGGCTTCACCGATAGACGTCACGCCGTGCGGGTGCTGACGCCGCGGATCGGGTTGCCGTCGTCCATCCGCTCTCGATTCTGGCCCGTCGTTCCCGCGTTGATTGCCACCTGGTCGCTCGGCGGATTCCACCTCTCGCTCGGACCGTCAATCATGGGTTCGGTGTTCGGTCTCTCCGGCGCGATAGTCGGTGGCCTCGACATCTTCACGATGTTCACCGCCGGTGCGCTGGGTGCGGCCTCGGCTCGCTCGCTGGCACCGCGGACCGCGTTGATCGGCGGTGCTGTCACGCTCGCGGTCGGCATCGTGATCAACATGATCGGCCTGCATTACGCTGTCGCACCGCTCTACTTCGTCGGTACGGCCGTGTCCGGGTTCGGGTGGGGCATCACGTTCCTCGGTGCGATGTCCATCGTCGGCGCCATCGCACCGGCAGAGCATCGTGGCAGTGTGTTCGCGACGACCCTGGTGCTGAGCTACCTCGCGTTCAGCGTGCCGGCGATCGTGGCCGGCGTCGCGATTCATTCGGCCGGTCTGCTCACCACTGCGACCGTCTACGGCACGGTGGTGGCAGTACTTGCGTTGGGCGCGGCCGCGACGACTGTGCGGCAGGCCACACCCGCCCACTCCTGACACCCACGGTGAGTGATTTCCCCCTGGATGAGGAAAGGTGGGGCCATGCCGTCGATCGAGACCCGCACCGCCGCCTCCGGTGCTGACCTTCGAGCCCGTTTCACCAGCGACGAGATTCCGCGTCTGCTCGGTATGGTCGCCGTACTGGTCCTGCTACACGTCATCGGGTGGGGCCTGTTCGTTCACTACGACTCGGTGCCCACCATCCACGGTTTGACCGGCGCGGACGGCACTCTCGTCTATGCAGGTGCCGGTGCGCTGGCGTACACACTGGGGATGCGGCACGCCTTCGACGCGGACCACATTGCCGCTATCGACGACACCACCCGCTTCCTGTTGCAGAAGGGCCGAAGACCGCTGGCGGTCGGACTCTTCTTCTCACTCGGGCATTCCACCGTCGTGTTCGTCTTCGTCGCGGCCATCGCGTTCGCCGCGTCGCGGGCGACGGCGTTCCAGGACGCGTTCGCCGGAACCGGCGGCATCATCGGAACCTTGGTCTCGGGAACGTTCCTGTACGTCATCGCTGCGCTGAACATCGTCGTCCTGGTCGGCATCGTGCGGCTGTGGCGTGCTGCGCGCAGTGGCCGGTTCTCCCACGACACTCTCGACGAGCTACTGGCCAAGCGGGGCTTGATGAATCGGCTCTTTCGCGGGCACTACGACAAGTTGATCGATCATTCGTGGCAAATGTATCCGCTGGGTTTGCTGTTCGGCCTCGGGTTCGACACGGCGACGCAAGTGGGTCTGCTGGCCGTCGCAGGCACGACCGCGGTGGCCGGGGGACTGCCCCCCATGGCGATCATCGCGTTGCCGGTGCTCTTCGCGGCCGGGATGTCGACGATGGACACCCTCGACGGCGTCTTCATGTCCAAGGCTTACGGGTGGGCGTTCGTCACGCCGGTTCGCAAGATCTACTACAACATCACGATGACGAGCCTGTCGATTTTCGTCGCCCTGGTCATCGGAACGGTGCAGATACTCACGTTGCTCGCGGACCAGCTCGGACTGTCCGGTGGCGTGTGGGACGCGGTGGCCACGATCGATCTGGGTACTGCCGGACAGTTGGTCGTGGCAACGTTCGTGCTGGTGTGGATCTGCTCGTTGGCCTACTACAAAATGGCGCGCATCGACGAGCGGTTCGCTCGCTCGTGACCGCCGTCCGGCTGGCGGCGATGCCGCACGACCGTCTGCCCGACTGGATCGAGACCAGCAAGAGCGACTATCGGGACGACCGTATGCGCGCGGGGGATACTCTCCAGCAGGCAACCGACGACGCAGAGATCAGCTTCACCGCCTACTTCCCGGGCGGTATCCCGGCGCCCAACCACCATGTCTACGACGTGTACGACTCGGCCGTCCGGGTCGGTTCGTTGTGGATCGGTCCCCAGTCACTGGGCAACGACACCGATTGGTGGGTCTGGGACGTGGCCATCGAGGAGCAGTTCCGCGGACGCGGATTCGGCCGTGCCGCCATGGAGTCCGCCGAACGCGAAGTGATCTCGTTCGGCGGAACGGTCCTGGGTTTGAACGTATTCGGTTTCAACACCCCGGGGCGGCGGCTGTACGAGTCGCTGGGATACCGGACCACGTCCGTCAGGATGCACAAGAACCTCACGGACGGCGGGTCCTGAGTTCAGTACTCAGACGGTATTCGTCACGCGCAGTGAGGTCTTGGTGGCCAGCACCCAGTAGACGACGAAGCCGAGTGCGCAGCCGATGAACCAGCTGTACTGGGCTGCGGTGTACATCCCGGTGAGGCTGCCGCCGGTGAGTACGGGGAACATTGCGAAGACGGCGCCCACGGCGGTGGCGATGAGCGCGGCCGGGTTGTAGCCCTTGACGTAGTGGTAGATACCGCCCTCGTCCATGGTGAACAGTGCATCCACGTCCACCTTCTGCTTGCGGATCAGGTAGTAGTCCGCAATCAGGATGCCGAACAGTGGTCCGATGAACGCGCCCAGCGTCTCGAGCGTGTAATGGATGACGTCGGGGTTGTTGTAGAGGTTCCACGGGGTGATCAGCACCGAGCCGACAGCCGCGATCATGCCGCCGGCCCGCCAGCTGATCTTCTGCGGGTTGACGTTGGAGAAGTCGAACGCGGGCGAGATGAAGTTGGCGACGATGTTGATGCCGATGGTCGCGATGGTGAAGGTCAACGCGCCCAACACGATTGCGAAGGTGCTGTCGATACGGGCGACGGTGGTGACCGGATCGGTGATCAGTTCGCCGAACACCGGGACGGTCAGCGATGCGGTGACGACCACCAGGATGGAGAAGAGAAGAAAGTTGACGGGCAGTCCCAGGAAGTTGCCCTTCTTGACGGCCGCGAAACTCTTTCCGTATCGCGAGAAGTCACCGAAGTTCAGCATCGGTCCCGAGAAGTAGGAGACGACCAGGGCGATGGCGCCCAGCATGACCGGTACGGCAGCGAACCCGGTGTACTCGACCTCCCCCAGGTTGAGGTCGATGGCGCCCCAACCGGCTTTGTAGATCAGGTATCCGCACAGCATGAACATCACGACGTAGACGGCCGGGCCGCAGAAATCGATGAACTTACGAATCGACTCCATGCCGCGCCAGAACACCGCGGCCTGCAACACCCACAACAGCATGAAGCTGCCCCAGCCCAGCGTCGACAATCCGGCGAAGCCGTGCAGGTCCCTGTCCGCCCACGGGCCCAGTGCGGGAAAGAGTTTGATCAGCACGATATCGAGTGCCGCCGACGCCAAGAACGTCTGAATCCCGTACCACGCCACTGCGATGAGGCCACGGATGATGGCGGGAACGTTTGCTCCCAACACCCCGAAGACGGATCGGCAGATCACCGGATACGGCACGCCGGCGACCTGACTGGGTTTGGCCACCAAGTTGCAGAACACATACACGATCGAGATTCCGACGAGCAGGCAGACCAGCACCTGCCAGCTGGCCAGACCGAGAGCGAAAAGGCTTCCGGCAGTGACGTATCCGCCGACCGAGTGCACGTCCGACATCCAGAAGGCGAAGATGTTGTACGAGCTCCACGTCTGCTTCCGCAGTGGTGCCAGGTCCTCGTTCGTCAGGCGAGGGTCGTATCCGTCCTTGATCAGCGCGACGCCGGATTCTGTGTCCGCGGCGCCCCCGGATCCGGGAGGAACATCGAACGGGCCCTGCTGGTGAATGGTGTCGGTCATAGCTTCTCCGTCGCATGAGTGCGGTCCGAAAGTTCGGGGCTGCTCCGAAAACTAAGCCCGTAGTATTTCGCCGCTGTGACGTAACCGATATATCTCTTTACGCCCGCGTTTCGGACGACCGTAATGTCCGAAAAGTCGGATCAGGGGAGCAATCCGGCGTCCAGGCGAAGCGTCGCGATGACCGCGTTGAGTCGATCGTGGTGGCGTTGCGCGGCCTCGAGCAGACCCGCGGTGTCGCGAGCGACGAATGCGCGGACCATCACGGTGTGGTCGTCGTTCAGTGCAGCGCGGTCGGCGCTGGCGACGTGCACCATGGGTTGAACCGGCTCGGTCACGTTCCACGCGACGTCGAGCATGTGCAACAACCTGAACATCCGCGAGGGTGACGTGAGCGCGACGTGAAAGTCGCGGCTCAGGCGGTGATACCGATGAGGGTCGTCGCTGTCCACGGCGGCGCGCAGTTCGGACTCGATCTGGACTGCACGCTGGCGCTGCGCGTCGGTGGCAACCTCTGCCGCCACCGCGAGTGCGGCGTTCTCGAGCACCTCACGGGCGATGTACATCTCGGCCAGTTCCTGCGATGTCAGCTGAGCGACCGTGTAGCCCAAATTCGGTCGGTGCGCGACGAGGTTCTCACCGATCAGCGTCTTGAGCGATTCGCGTACCGGAATTCGACTGACGCCGAATACGTCGGCCACTTCGCCGAGCGGGATGGGGGTGCCGGGGGGTGCGTCACCGGACAGGATCACCCGTCGGAGCTCGACCAAGATCTCTTCCTGAGATCCGCCGGGAAAGTCGCGAGAGAGCTTCGCGAGCAACGCCGAGCGGCGACGGGGCGGCATCGTTCGACTTTATCCGGGCCGACGGCCCCGGGCAGTGCGGATGTGGTTCTTCAACATCCGTCATCGTGATACCTCACGGTGGCAGGCAGAACCGACGACCTCTTCTCGAGGTGGGGAACGCGCTTCCGACCCTCATCTCTCGCGCGAGAGTCGAGGGAAAGCGCACCTACACTGTTCGTACTACCCCCGGCGCCGCGATTACCTACTGCGAGCAGCGTGTTCGCAATCGGTCGGTACCGATCCTGCCCGACTTATGACAAACCCCGATCTTCCCCCTTACGATGACCCGATGCGCGACGGTCGTCTACCCGATGGATTCGGTGTGCGTATCGACCCTCGGGTGCGAACCCTCTCCGGCGGCCGCGTACTCATCGGGGGCTCTCCTACTCGCATGGTGACGCTCGCCCCGTCGGCCGCTGCGATGATCGGCGACGGATTCCTGCGTGTGTCCGACGCCGACTCCGCGACGGTTGCGCGGCGTCTGTTGGACTCCGGTGTTGCCAACCCGCGTCCGATGAGCACTCCCTCCGCTGCCGACGTCACCGTCGTCGTGCCCGTCCGCAACAACCACGAAGGCGTGCTTCGACTGCTGCGTGCACTGCGTGGTCTGCGTGTGGTGATCGTCGACGACGGGTCCTCGGTGCCGATCCGATTACCGGACAGCGGGGCAGCCGATCTGTGCGCCACGGTGACGGTGATGAGGCACGAGGTCTCGCGCGGGCCGTCCGCGGCGCGCAACACCGGGCTTGCCGCGGCCGAGACCGACTTCGTGGCATTTCTCGACTCGGACGTGGTCCCGAAAAGAGGGTGGCTCGAAGTTGTGCTCAGCCACTTCTCCGATCCGTCGGTGGGACTGGTCGCGCCGCGCATCGTCGCGCTCGAACCGGAGGGCGGCGCCCTCGCTCGGTACGAACGCGCTCGCTCGTCGTTGGACCTCGGTCGGCGAGAAGCACCGGTGTTCGCCGGTGGCCCGGTTAGCTACGTGCCCAGCGCGGCCATCGTGGTGCGACGGCGTGCAGTGTTGGACTGCAAGGGTTTCGACGAGGGCATGCACGTGGCCGAGGACGTGGATCTGTGTTGGCGGCTGCAGGACGCCGGGTGGCGCCTGCGGTACGAACCGGTGGCGCGTGTTGCTCACGATCACCGGGTGACGATGCGAACGTGGTTCGAGCGCAAGCTCTTCTACGGCACGGGCGCAACCGAGCTGGCCTCCCGCCATCACGGCAAGGTGCCGCCCGTGGCCATGTCGAAACCCATGCTGGCCGCCCTGCTGATGTCCGCGTCGGGCACCCGGACGGGTCTGCTCGGTGCGGTGGTGACACTCGCGGTGACGGTCGCGAGGATGCGCAGACTCTTCGTCGATCTCGATCACCCCACGCGTCTCGCCGCGGTGTTGACGGCGCGAGGATTTGTCGGCGGCGCGTGGCAGTTGGCGTCGGCAGCGGTGCGCCACTATTGGCCCGTCACCCTGATCGCAGTCGTGTTCTCGCGTCGCATCCGCCGTCTGGCGCTCGCGATCGCTGTCGCCGAAGGCGTTCGCGACTGGGTCGAGCATCGCGAGCCCGGCGGACTGGGGCCGGTGCGGTACTCGGCGTACAAGCGGATCGACGACGTCGCCTACGGCACCGGCGTGTGGATGGGCGCGGTCTCCCAGCGCGACCCACGCGCCTTGGTCCCTCGTCTGGGCGCATAGAGGCCCCACTTCGGCTGTGTGACCTGAGTTACAGTGGAGTCACATTTCCACGAAGATTCGGTGAGCGGGGGTCGTCCGGTGGCTGTTGGTCCCGCGTCCGGCAGCAGCGCTGCGTCTGGAAACCCTGCGTCTGGAAACCCTGCGTCTGGAAACCCATGGGCGGCGATGCGGCCCGGAGACGACGCCGTGACCCTCGCGCGGTCCGTCTCGCGCGCTCACGACACTTTCGTCGGTCACCGCTTGTCCAGGCCTTCCGATCGTGACGCGCCGGTCCGATCGGTCGTCCTCGACTCGTGGCTGCGCAGTCGCGACATGGGTGTCGACCCCGATCGAGGCGCCGATTCGCTGATGGACGAGCTCACCCTCGCGAAGTACCGCGCCGACCACCCGATGTCGGTGATTCGGCCCGTCGTCCGCAAATTGCTCGTCGAGGACGCCGCGGACACCGGTCTCCTGGTCGCCATCACCGATGCGTCCGGACGCTTGCTGTGGGTGGAAGGTGACACGGCGGCGAAGGATCGGGCGCATCGGATGAACTTCGCCGAGGGCGCCGACTGGAGCGAGTCTCGGATGGGAACCAATGCGCCCGGCACCGCGCTGGCGATCGATCATTGTGTGCAGATTTTCGCCGCCGAGCATTTCTCACGGCCGGTGCACGAGTGGAGTTGCAGCGCGGCCCCCGTGCATCACCCGACGACGGGTCGCATTCTGGGGGCGATCGACATCACCGGCGGCCCGCGTGTCGCTGTTCCCGAGGTGTTGTCGTTGGTGCGAGCCACCGTCGCTGCGGCAGAGTCCGAACTGCGTCTGCATCTTCTGGAATCCACGCATGCCGGCATCGACACCGCGCTCCGACTCGAAGTGCTCGGTTCCGGTCGGCCTGCGCTGGTACGTGGCGGTGAGCGCATCACCCTGTCGGGACGCCACGCCGAGATGCTGTTGCTTCTCCGTGCACATCCGGAGGGTCTGAGTTCCGATCACCTCGCCGTGCTTCTCGACGAACAAGAGTTGGACTCCGTCACCGTGCGCGCCGAAATGTCGCGTCTGCGAAAGGTTTTCGGCGCCGACGGTTTGGCGTCGAGGCCGTATCGATTGGTGGCGGAACTGTCGTCCGACGTCGAAGACGTGCGCGTCGCGCTCGACCGCGGCGACATCGATGCCGCGCTGAAGCTGTACTCCGGCGTCGTGCTGCCCTCGTCGTACGCCCCCGGCATCGAAGAGATTCGCGAAGAACTTCGCGTGCGTGTGCAGGCGGCGTTGATGCGCTCGGGTGATCCGGTGCTGCTCGCGCGATGGACTGCCTCGGTGCACGGTCGAGAGGATGCGGCGGCATGGACGGCGTACTTGCACTCGCTGGAGCCGTCGTCTGCCCTCTACGGCCAGGTTCGTGCCCGGTTGGCGTTGCTGGGCTGACACGAAAACCGCAGGCCCACCTCTGCAACGGTGTTGCAACTCTCGGCCACTTAGTGTTCCGCATCACAGCCCCCGGTATGTCCGGGGGAGCACCACAGATGAAGGAGCATGTCCTATGACCGTCTATGCCCGCCCGGGAACTGCCGACGCCGCGATGTCCTTCGAGAGCCGCTACGACAACTGGATCGGCAACGAGTGGGTGCCGCCGGTCAAGGGCCAGTACTTCGAGAACCCGACGCCGGTCACCGGAAAAACCTTCTGCGAGATCGCGCGATCGACGGCCGAGGACGTCGACCTGGCCCTGGATGCCGCGCACAAGGCTGCCCCCGCGTGGGGAAAGACCTCACCGGCCGCGCGCGCCGTCATCCTCAACCAGATCGCCGATCGCATCGCCGAGAACCTCGAGGCCATCGCGCTGGCGGAAGCCTGGGACAACGGCAAGCCGATTCGCGAGACCCTCAACGCCGATATCCCGCTGGCCGTCGATCACTTCCGCTACTTCGCGGGATGTATTCGTGCGCAGGAGGGTTCGCTGTCGGAGATCGACAGCGACACCGTGGCGTACCACTTCCAGGAGCCGCTGGGCGTGGTCGGTCAGATCATCCCGTGGAACTTCCCCATTCTCATGGCCGTCTGGAAGCTCGCGCCCGCACTCGCCGCCGGCAACGCCGTCGTGCTCAAGCCCGCCGAGCAGACCCCCGCGTCGATCATGTTCCTGATGTCCATCATCGGCGACCTGCTTCCGCCGGGCGTGCTGAACATCGTCAACGGCTTCGGCACCGAGGCAGGCAAGCCGCTGGCGTCGAGCCCGCGGATCAAGAAGATCGCCTTCACCGGCGAAACCACGACCGGCCGGTTGATCAGCCAGTACGCCTCGCAGAACCTCATCCCGGTGACACTCGAGCTCGGCGGCAAGAGCCCCAACCTCTTCTTCTCCGACGTCCTGCAGGCCAACGACGACTACCAGGACAAGGCCCTCGAAGGCTTCACCATGTTCGCCCTCAACCAGGGTGAGGTGTGTACCTGCCCGTCGCGTTCGCTCATTCAGTCGGACATCTTCGACGAGTTCCTCGCCATGGCCGCCATCCGAACCAAGGCCATCCGCCAGGGTGATCCGCTGGACACCGAGACCATGATCGGCGCGCAGGCATCCAACGATCAGCTCGAAAAGATCCTGTCCTACATCGAAATCGGCAAGGGTGAGGGCGCACAGTTGGTCACGGGCGGCGAGCGGGCCGATCTCGGCGGTGACCTCAGTGGCGGCTACTACTGCCAGCCGACCATCTTCACCGGCAAGAACAGCATGCGCATCTTCCAGGAGGAGATCTTCGGGCCCGTCGTGTCGGTCGCGTCGTTCACCGACTACGACGACGCTATCGCTCAGGCCAACGACACGCTCTACGGTCTCGGTGCCGGTGTCTGGTCGCGCGACGGCGGTATCGCGTATCGGGCCGGCCGCGACATCCAGGCCGGACGTGTGTGGACCAACACCTACCACCAGTATCCGGCACACGCGGCGTTCGGCGGCTACAAGCAGTCGGGCATCGGACGCGAGAACCACAAGATGATGCTCGACCACTACCAGCAGACCAAGAACCTGCTGGTGAGCTACGCGCCCAAGGCGCAGGGCTTCTTCTGATGGCAGCTGCTCCACGGTTGAAAGCCACCGCCGGGGCGATGGATCTACTACGTCGCCTCGGCGGGCTCCACGGCGCGCTGATGATGCATCAGAGCGGCGGGTGTTGCGACGGGTCGTCGCCGATGTGTTATCCCGCAGGCGAATTCGTCGTCGGTGATCGGGACGTCCTGTTGGGGCTGCTCGATCTGCGCGCCGACCCGGGCACCGTCGCCGACGACCTGCCGACCGGCAGCGACTGTGTGCCGGTGTGGATTTCGGGTTCTCAGTTCCAAGCCTGGAAGCACACCCAGATGGTGCTGGACGTGGTGCCGGGCCGGGGCAGTGGATTCTCGCTCGAGACACCGGAAGGACTGCGTTTCCTCAGCCGGGGCCGCGCGTACACCCCGGAGGAGAACGCCGAGCTGGAGTCGGCGCCACCGCTCACCGGTGCGGAGTGGGAAGAAGGCGCGCGTCCGCCGGTTCCCACCGAGTCGATCGTGGTGGCCGAGGCCAGCGACGCCTGTCCGGTTCCGCAGGCTTGAGCCGGATCGGGTGCAGTAATCCGCGCTGAACGCGGATTACCGCACCGGATCGGTGACGGGAACGAACGGAGTGGTCCGATGCGTCCAAACCCGCATGATCGGAAAGTTGCTCGCGGTGCAGGACGGCGTGATCACCTCCGCTCAGGCGCGTGCAGCGGGCCTGACCGCCGACGCCGTCGAACGACGCGTCCGCTCGGGTCGGTGGCGACGGGTGACGCGCGGTGTGTACGTCGCCCTCGATCGACCGTTCACCGACGCGGCGAGGGCTCGCTGCGCGGTCTTGTCGACGCGCTGCGGAGTCCTGACCGGCACCGGCGCCGCATACTGGCTGGGCTTGAATCCTGTGCTTCCTCCGATGGTGGAGGTCACGGTTCCGCGCACGGCGTCCGGCCGCGCCGCTCCTGGCGTCCGGCTTCGCCGACGCACTCTCGATGCCGCAGACGTCGTCGAGGTGCGACGTCTGCGCGTGACCGGTCTGGCGCTGACGGTCCTGGAATGCGCGGCGGTGCTGGGTCCAGAGGTCATGGACCGTCAACTGCAGCGGAACGCGAACCTGGTGTCGCTTCGCCGAGCACAGGACCGCAACCGTGGACGAGCCGGAAGCCGGGTGTCGGAGTCGCAGTTGCGCGCTGCGGAGGGAGGCGCACGCTCGGAAGCCGAGCGACTGGTGGTGCGTCTGCTGACCTCGTCCGGGTTGACCGGTTGGGTGGTCAATCATCCGTTCGGGAAATACGTCATCGACATCGCGTTCCCAGAGCTGCGTCTGGCGATCGAGATCGACGGGTGGGCGTTTCACAGCGACGCCACGGCGTTCCAGCGAGACCGCGAACGACAGAACGTGTTGAGCAGAGACTGGACCGTGCTGCGCTACACCTGGCGCGACCTGACCGAACGTCCCCGAGACGTGATCGCCGAGATCCGATTGTTCACCGATCGGGTGCACTGAACCGCGCTGAGCGCGGATTACTGCACCGAAATCGGAAACCGACCGCAACACCGGCGCAACACCCGCGACCTACTCTTGCCGCATCCCCTGCCCGAAAATGAAAGAGGCTCACCCATGGCCGTGACCGACCCCCAGGCGTCCCGCGACACCGAATCCTCCGACTACCTGGCCAAACGGACGCTGAAAACCGGCTCCGCGGGCTGGATCCTGCTCGCCGGACTCGGCGTCAGCTACGTCATCTCCGGTGACTACTCCGGCTGGAACTTCGGCCTCGAGCAAGGTGGTTTCGGCGGTCTGCTGATCGCGGGCATCCTCATCGCCGGGATGTATCTGGCGATGGTGTTGGGTATGGCGGAGATGTCCTCGGCCCTCCCCGCGGCGGGTGGCGGGTACACCTTCGCTCGTAGAGCACTGGGTCCGTGGGGTGGATTTGCCACCGGCACAGCCATTCTCATCGAGTACGCCATCGCACCCGCGGCCATCGCGACGTTCATCGGGGCGTACGTGGAGTCGCTCGGACTGTTCGGCATCACCGACGGATGGTGGGTGTATCTCGCGGTCTACGCCATCTTCATCGGGGTGCACCTGGCAGGCGTCGGTGAGGCGCTCAAGGTCATGTTCGTCATCACCGGTATCGCTCTGGTGGGTCTGATCATCTTCGCCGTCGCGGCCGTCTTCCAGTTCGACGCCGCCAACCTCACCGACATCGCACCGACCGATGCGGCCGGGGCGTCGAGTTTCCTGCCCATGGGGTACCTGGGCATCTGGGCGGCGGTGCCGTTCGCCATCTGGTTCTTCCTTGCCATCGAGGGTGTACCGCTGGCCGCCGAGGAAGCCAAGGATCCGGCGCGCAACGTGCCGCGCGGCATCATCGCCGCGATGGCGGTACTGCTGGTGACCGCGACGGCAATGCTGGTCCTGGTGACCGGTGCCGGCGGTGCCGACGCGATGCAGTCCTCCGGCAACCCGCTGGTCGAGGCGCTCGGCACGGGCAGCGCGGCCACGGTGGTCAACTACATCGGGCTCGCCGGCCTGGTGGCCAGCTTCTTCTCCATCATCTACGCGTACTCACGGCAGCTTTTCGCGCTGAGCCGCGCGGGGTACCTGCCGAAGACGCTGTCGGTGACCAACTCCCGCAAGGCGCCCGTGCTGGCACTGATCGTGCCCGGCGTCATCGGCTTCGTCATCACCTTCACCGGTCAGGGTTCGACGCTGCTGAACATGGCTGTCTTCGGCGCCGCGTTGAGCTACGTTCTGATGATGGTGAGCCACATCGTGCTTCGTCGCCGCGAGCCCGACATGCCGCGTCCGTACCGCACCCCCGGCGGCGTGGTGACCACGGGCTTCGCGCTGGTGATCGCGGCGTTCGCGGTGATCGCCACGTTCCTGGTCGACAGTCAGGCCGCGCTGTGGTGCCTGGTCGTGTTCGCCCTGTTCATGATCTACTTCGGCGTCTACAGTCGCCACCATCTGGTGGCCAACTCGCCCGACGAGGAGTTCGCTGCCCTGGCCGCTGCCGAGGACGAACTCGGGTGAGCACCTACCATCAGCAGATCTCGGGATCGACGTACACCTTCGACGGCCTCGTGGAGGTGATGGCGAAGGCGACACCGGCACGATCGGGTGATCAGTTGGCCGGATGCGCTGCGGAATCGGATGCCGAACGCGCCGCTGCCGCATGGGTTCTCGCTGATCTCCCACTGCAGACGTTCCTCGACGAGCAGGTGGTTCCGTACGAGAGCGACGAGGTCACCCGGCTTATCGTCGACAGCCACGACGCCGAGGCATATCGACGAGTCTCGCATCTGACGGTGGGCGGCTTGCGAGACTGGCTGCTGACCGTGGCCGCGGAACCGAACAGCGCGCAGACTCTGCGCGCCGTCGCCCCGGGTCTGACTCCGGAGATGGTCGCGGCGACGTCGAAGATCATGCGCAACCAGGATCTGATTGCGGTAGCCAAGGCCGCGACCGTGATCTCCGCATTTCGCACCACCATCGGATTGCCCGGAACGATGGCGACGAGGTTGCAGCCCAATCATCCCACCGACGATCCGCACGGCATCGCCGCGGCGACGCTCGACGGGTTGTTGATGGGGTCGGGTGATGCGGTCATCGGCATCAATCCGGCAACCGACTCCCCTGCTGCCACAGCGGATCTGCTGTACCTGCTGGACGAGATCCGGCAGCGCTTCGAGATCCCCGTGCAGTCATGCGTGCTCTCACACGTCACCACCACGGTGGACTTGATCGGCAAGGGCGTGCCGGTGGACCTGGTGTTCCAGTCGATCGCCGGCACCGAGGGCGCGAACTCCAGCTTCGGCGTCACTGTTCCCTTGTTGCTCGAGGCCAACGAGGCGGGAAAATCGTTGCACCGCGGCACCGTCGGCAACAACGTGATGTACCTCGAGACAGGTCAGGGATCGGCACTGTCGGCGGGCGCGCACGTCGGTACCGGCGGCAAACCGGTGGACCAGCAGACGCTCGAGACCCGCGCGTACGGACTCGCGAGGGCACTCGATCCGCTGCTGGTGAACACCGTGGTCGGCTTCATCGGGCCCGAATACCTGTACGACGGTAAGCAGATCGTCCGCGCGGGGCTCGAAGATCACTTCTGCGGGAAGATCCTCGGCCTGCCGATGGGCGTCGACGTCTGCTACACCAACCACGCGGAGGCCGACCAGGACGACATGGACACACTGCTGACGTTGCTCGGGGCAGCCGGCGCCGCGTTCGTCATCGCGGTGCCGGGTGCGGACGACATCATGCTCGGCTACCAGAGCTTGTCCTTCCACGACGCGCTGTACGTGCGACAAGTGTTGGGGCTCAAACCCGCTCCGGAGTTCGAGGCATGGATGCACAGACTCGGGATGACCGACGATGCCGGACGTGTGCTGCCGATCGACGCTGCGTCGTCACCCCTTCGAGCCTTGACGACACCCGCATGACCGCCCCGGATTTCTGGTCCGACCTGCGGGTGACCACGCAGGCGCGCATCGGACTCGGACGCGCCGGCGATGCTTTGCCGACCACGCGGGTACTCGAGTTCAAGGCGGCCCACGCGGCGGCGCGCGATGCGGTGCACATGCCGCTCGACGTCGACGCGTTCTCCGCGGATGTGGCGGACGTCGGTCTCGGTGATCCGATCGTCGTGTCTTCTCGGGCAGCGACGCGCAGCGAGTACCTGCGACGCCCGGACTTCGGCCGTGAGCCGGCCGATCTCGGCGGGGTGCCCAAGGTGGACTCGGACATCGGAATCGTGCTGTGCGACGGTCTTTCACCGCGCGCCCTGATGGATCACGGTGCCGGGTTGCTGTCCGCACTGAAGGAAGCACTGTCGACGTTCACGCTCGCGCCGCCGGTGATCGCCACCCAGGCGAGGGTGGCGCTGGGCGACCATGTCGGTGCAGCACTGGGGGTGTCCACGTTGATCGTGATCATCGGGGAGCGGCCCGGTCTGTCCGTCGCCGACAGCCTGGGTATCTACCTGACCCACGCGCCCAAGCCCGGTCGCAACGACTCCGAGCGCAACTGCATCTCGAACATCCATCCGCCCGGCGGCATGCACTACGACCATGCGGCTCGAGTCGCAGCGTCGCTGGTGGCCGGTGCGCGCACGCTTGGACGTTCCGGGGTGGACTTGAAGGACTCCTCTCGGGAGCTGACCTGACGTGGGCTGCCGCTAAAGTTCCCACCGTGCTGCTGCAACAAGTCCGGGTGGACCCCACGGACGAGACTCCGGTGGATGTACGGATTGCCGGCGACGTCGTGGATGAGATCTCCACACCGGGTGAGCGCCTACAGCCACGAGCGGCCGAGGACGTCGTCGACTGCGGTGCCGGCGTGCTGCTGCCGGGTTTCGTCGACGGGCATGTGCACATGGCGCAGTGGGCGATGGCTCGGCGGCGCCTCGACGTGGGCGCGGCAACCGGCGCGGCCGATCTGGTGGACATGCTGGTGGCCTCGGGAACAACCGAAGATGTTCGTGCGCAGGGTTTCCGAGGTGCGTTGTGGACCGACACCCCGCACAAGGACATGCTGGAATCGGCGCTGCCCGGTGTGTCGGTAGCCGTGACGAGCATGGATCTGCACACGGTCTGGTTGTCTCCGGCGTTGATGTCGGAACTGGGTGTCGAGCATCCCACCGGCGTGTTCCGCGACCACGAGGCCATCGCGATGCTGGGCGTCGTCGACGCAGGCGTCGGACAGGCGACGATGGACGCGTTCATCTCCGACGGCACCGACGATCTGGCGGCGCGCGGGGTGACCGAGGTGCTCGATTTCGAGTACGACGACAACTGGGCGGCGTGGTCCAGGCGGATGTCGGCTCGTCCTTCCGCCGTGCGGGTGAGCGCGTCGACGTGGCCGCACTGGCTCGAGGAGAGCATCTCGCGGGGGCGTCGGACGGGCGACGTCGCGCCCGACACCGATAGCGCGCTGCGCATGGGTCCGCTGAAGATCATGGCCGACGGCTCCTTGAATACCAGAACAGCGTGCTGCCACGATCCCTATCCTGACGCCGACGAGGAGTCGCACGGCCTGCTCCTGGTCGATCACGGCGAACTGGTGCACCTGATCTCACGTGCGGCGGGCGGCGGTATCGCCTCCGCCGTCCACGCGATCGGCGACCGCGCGAACACCGTGGTGCTGGACGCGTTCGAGACGGTTCGGGAGAGGGGGGCACCGCCCGTCGGTGGCCGCGTCGAGCACGCGCAGCAGGTACGCCCTGAAGACCTGAGAAGGTTCCGACAGCTCGGGGTGGTCGCGTCCGTGCAACCGCAGCACGCGGTGACCGATCGTGACGTGGCGGATGCGCTGTGGTCCGGCCGGCGGTCGCTCGCGTACGGCTACCACTCGTTGCACCGCCACGGAGCGACGCTGCAACTCGGTTCCGACGCCCCGGTGTCGCCGCCGGACCCCCGCGCCGCGATCGCCGACGCCGTGTTCCGCACCGACGACGAACGACCGCCCTGGTTACCGGACGAGGCCCTGCCGCTCGAGGTGGCGTTGCGCGCAGCATCCGGTGGACGCGATGCGGTGACGGTGGGGTCGCCCGCGGATCTGGTGGTTCTCGCGGAGTCGCCCTACGTGCTGTCCAACGCGGACATCAGGGACGTCCCGATTCTTCTCACCGTCAGCGGCGGGCGCGTGACGCACCGACGCTGACGGTGAGAGAACCGTCTCAGGACGGGGGGGTGATGGGGAGTAGCGGACGCCGCCGCAAGGGGGCCTGCACCTGCCCGTAGCCGACGGCCAGAGCGGGAAGCGGTGCCAGGGAACTCGTGGTGAGCATCAACTCGTTCCACAGCGCCAACCCACGCTTTCCGGTCTGCTGAGCGCGCATGGCCGCGACGCCGGCGGCGTGCGGGGCCGCCATGCTGGTGCCCGTCATGGTGTCGTAGGAGCCTTTCGTCACGGGCACCGAGGAGTACACATTCACGCCGGGCGCCGCGACATTCACCTCGCCGCCCGCACCGTTGAAGCCTCGGCAGGAGAAATTCCCCACGTCCAAGCCATGATCGAGCGCGCCGACGGACAACACCGACGGTGCGTTGGCCGGCGATCCCACCGGTGCGGACGGTCCGCTGTTCCCCGCCGCGGCGACGATCAGCACGCCGCGGCCCAGCGCACGCAGCGCGGCTTCCTCGTAATAGGCGTGGGGGAGCTGGCCGAGAGCCACGCTCGACCCGAGCGACATCGACACCACCGTCGCGTTCTTGCCGATGGCCCAGTTGATACCGGCCAACACCTGCCCGGACGTGCCGGACCCGCTGTTGGACAGAACCTTGCCCACCAGAAGCTTGGCGCCGTGCGCGACGCCATAGCGACGACCCTTCGCGGGGACCCGAGGCCCGGCTGCCGTACCGGCACAGTGGGTGCCGTGGCTGTGTCCGTCCTGCACGGTCTGCCCGGGGACGAAACTCTGCGAACCCAGGATCTTGCCGCCCTTGAAGTCGGGGTGTTTCAGATCGATTCCGGTGTCGAGTACCGCGATGGTGGTGCCGTGGCCGGACCACGGCGCCGTGAAGAGCACCGGAGGGATGGCGCGCACCGCGTAGAGACCCCAGGTGGCCACGGCGGTGTCCGCGTAGGTCGCCGCCGGCTCGACGTCGGCGTCCTCGTCACCGACGAACTGTTGCGCTGTGTCGTGAAGCGGGTGCTGCAGGGTGTCCCCGGTGCCGCGCGCCACGGTGTCGAGGTGTCCGAGCACCTGCACGTATTCCTCGGGTTCCACTGCGGTGACCGGGCTGCTGGGGTCGTCGACCGCTGCCAGGAGTTGGGCCAGCCGCGCGGAGTCCGCAGTCACCACAGCCATGTCGAGATTCTCGAGCACTGTGGGGTCGGTATCGCCGCTTGCTGCGACCGCCTCGCCCAGCGCGGTGGCCGCGCCGCCGGAGTTGCCGAGTGCGGTCGGACCGGCGCCCGGGGCGACGGTCACGACGTAGCGGCCGGTGGGGCCGGTGGGCAGGTTCCGTGTGGTGGTGTCGTCGAGTGACATCGCTATCTCCTGTTGTGTGAGTAGGTGTGTGGTTCTCACTCATCAAGGAGGGACCGTGCCGAGAGTTGATACGGCAGCGCCCGTTCGTCGTCGGCACGCCCGGCGACAGTGCCCGGCGGTAGTGTCGAAACGTGATGACGGTCGCCGAGGATTCGTGCTTGTTTCGCACGACAACATCCGACTTCTGCCCTTGCTGTGAGGGTATTCGCAAACTCGAGTCAGGTTCCGTCCGCGCTTCACGCAAGTATAGGTCGGTTAAGACGGCGAAAACAGGAAAAATGTTTGTTACGAACCTTTTTGGGTCGACTGACGCGGCTGCGAAGCGTCCGTGGATCGTGCCGCCGCCGACCGCATAACATGACAGGCTGGATTGCCAACGAAAGGAACCCCATCGACCTCGCCGGAGCGCCGTCGCCGATCGGATGTGTAACGAGCGAGATCCGCATTCCGATTCTCCATATCGGTGCCCATATCGTTCGCGCCTCGATCGGGCGGGCGCTACGGACGTCGAATGCGGTGCACGAATCGGGGGAGTCGTGATCTACCGGTCGCATGTGACGACGTATGTGGGCGACCGATTGCGGCGATCTGGTGCGTCGCCGGCAACAGACGACGGGGAGTAGAGAAGTGAACGACGGTGCAGGGCGTGGCCGCGAAGCGTCGGAGAACGGTGTTTCGGGCGGCGGTCTTTCGGGGGACAGTGCTGGAGTGTCGACTTCCGACAGTTCACAGCAGGACACACAACGCGGCGGAGCGAGACAGGACAACGTGAGAGAAAGTGTGCCGGAGGGTGCGTTTCCATTGTCGGGCGCGCAACGCGGCATCTGGTTCGCTCAGCAGTTGGCCGGCGATGTCCCCATCTCCATCGCCCACTACGTCGAACTCGAGGGCGCACTCGATCTGACGGTGCTCAACGACTCCCTCGATCGCGCGGGCCGAGAATTCGGTTCCGGCTACCTACGGTTGATCGAAGTGGACGGCGAGCCGTTCCAATACGTGGATCTGGACATCAAGGACCACGTCTCCTACCTGGACCTGCGTTCGGAGGCGGACCCCGAGGCCGCCGCGATGGAGTGGATGACGCGGGAATACAGCTCGCCGGTGGACATGCTGGTCGATCGCCTGGTGGTCTCCCACGTTCTGCAGCTCAGCGACAAGCGCTGGTTCTGGTACTCACGCATCCATCACGTCGCGCTCGACGGTTTCGGTGCGATGACGATGATCCAGCGCAGTGCCGCGCTGTACTCGGCGGCGGTGGAGGGCGTCGAGCCAGAGCCCAGCAAGGCCGTCGACCTGCACAACCTCTACACCGACGATGCCAAGTACCGCTCGTCGGATCGGTTCGAGAAGGACCGAGAATATTGGGCGGAGAAGGTTCGCAGCCTCCCCGACCCGCCGTCGCTGTCCACCGTGACGGCGCCGCCCACGTCACCTGCTCTCATCGCCGGCGGGTACGTCTCCACCGATCTCGCGGAGCGCCTGAACGAGCGGGTCACCGAGCTGAACACGGCGTCGGCACCCTTCGTCGTCGCCGCGTTCGCCGCGTTCGTCTCCCGTATGAGCGGAGCAGAGGACACCGTCCTCAGTCTGCCGGTCTCCGCCCGCACCACCGCGGTGATGCGGCGTTCCGGAGGCATGGTTTCCAATGTCGTCCCGTTGCGCCTGGCGCTGCCGCCCAGCTGCACCGTCGCCGAGTCCGCGTCGCAGGCGCAGCTCGAGCTGACCGGCGCGTTGCGTCGCCAGCGATACCGCCACGAGGACATCCGCCGAGACAGCGGTGACTCGGCGTCTCAGCGCGGCCTGTTCGGCCCGTCGATCAACATCATGCTGTTCCACGACGAGCTGCGTCTGGGCGAGATGTACGGCTCGTACAACGTGCTGACCACCGGACCCGTCGAGGACCTCGCGCTCAACATCTATCCCGGCGCCGACAGCCGTGAACTTCGCATCGACTTCGAGGCGAACCCCCTGCGGTACTCGCAACAGGAGCTGGACGCGCACCGCGCCCGGTTCGTGCGGTTCCTGGACGCGCTCATCGGCGCCGCGCCGGACGCGCCCATCGGCTCTCTCGACGTGCTCACCGACGACGAGCGTCGCCGTGTGGTCCCCGCCGTCGGTGGGGAGAATCTGCCGCCGGTGACCTTCGGCGAGATCATCGCCGGTGCGGTCGACGCCGCGCCGAACCGCGTTGCGGTCACGTGCGGGTCGGAATCGGTGACCTACGCCGAGCTCGACGCTCGCTCCAACCGGTTCGCGCGGTTGCTCGTCTCCCGAGGCATCGGCCCGGAGTCCGTGGTGGCCGTCGCGCTCGGCCGCTCGGTCGAGATGATTCACTCGACGTGGTCGATCATCGCGTCGGGAGGCGCGTTCCTGCCCATCGACCCGGCCAATCCGCTGGAGCGGATCGTGCACATGCTCGAGGATTCGGGCGCCGAGATCGGCGTGACCACATCGCGCCATGTTGCCGATCTGCCCGATACGGTCGAGTGGTTGGTCATCGACGATCCGGAGCTGGTCGACGATCTCGAGGTCTGCTCGCCGGCTCGGTTGACGGACGCCGACCGGTCGGCCCCGGTTCGCCCGTTCACCACCGCCTGGATGATCTACACCTCGGGGTCCACCGGTCTGCCCAAGGGCGTGGTGGTGGGTCACGACGGCTTGGCCAACATCATCGGCGAGATGACCGTGTCGTACGGAGTCTCGGAGAAGTCCGTCGTTCTCGGCGTCGTGTCCCCGAGTTTCGACGCGTCCATCTTCGAGCAGCTGATGGCACTGTCGGCTGCCACCACGTTGGCGCTCGCACCGTCGGGAGTCTTCGGCGGCGAGGAGCTCGCCGACTACATCCGCGAAAAGAACGTCACCCACGTCGTCATCACGCCGGCAGCACTGGGCTCGCTGGACCCGGACGGTCTCGATCGGGTCGAATCCGTTATCAGTGCAGGTGAGGCGCTCCCGTCGGAGGTAGCTGCACGGTGGGCGCCGCGCACTGCTCTGCGCAACGCGTACGGACCCACCGAGACTACGATGATCGGATCCATCTCCGAGCCACTCGAGCCGGGCGCTCGCATCACCATCGGCTCGCCCATTCGCGGCACCCGGCAGGTGGTGCTGGACAACAGGCTTCGGCCGGTCCCCATCGGAGTCGTGGGTGAGCTGTATCTCGCCGGTGTCGACCTCGCGCGCGGGTACGCCAATCGGTTCGGATTGACCGCGTCGCGGTTCGTCGCCGGTCCGTGGGCCGACACCGGTGGCCGCATGTATCGCACGGGAGACCTGGTGCGGTGGACCGAGGACGGCGACATCGTCTACGTCGGCCGCGCGGATTCGCAGGTCAAGATTCGCGGCTTCCGCATCGAACTTGGGGAGATCGACGCCGTACTGGCGACGCATCCCAGCATTCGCACTGCCGTGACCGTGGCGCACCGCCAATCGTCGGGTGCGACGGTGCTCGCGGCGTACGTCGTGTTGCTGCCCGATCGCACGATGGATCAGTCGGAGCTGCTTCGCCTTGCCGCGCAGCACCTTCCGTCGCACATGATCCCGTCGGCCGTCGTGGTGTTGGATCACCTGCCGGTGACGGTGAACGGCAAGATCGATCACCGTCGGCTGCCCGAGCCGGTGCTGGCATCCCGTGAGTTCCGTGCGCCGACGACGGTGGTCGAGGAGATCGTCGCGTCGGTGTTCACGCAGTTAATGGGCGTGGACAAGGTAGGCCTGGACGACGACTTCTTCGCCCTCGGCGGGAACTCGCTGATTGCCACGCGAGCGGTGTCGCGTCTCGGCGCGGAGCTGGGAACCCAGGTCTCGGTTCGGACGCTGTTCGAGGCGCCCACCGTGGAATCGCTCGCTGCCCGGCTGCAGCAGGGTGGGCACGGGGTCTCGCGTGAACCGCTGGTACGCCGCGAGCGCACCGGCCCGACACCGTTGTCGCTGGCTCAGCGCCGGATGTGGTTCCTGAATCAGTTCGATCCCTCGTCGGTGGCGTACAACATTCCGCTCGCGCTGCGGCTCGAGGGAGAACTGGACGTCGCCGCGCTCCAGGTCGCGATCATGGACGTCGTGGACCGCCACGAGGCCCTGCGGACGTCGTACCCGGACACCCCCGACGGTCCGGTACAGGTGATCCACGAGCCCGAGGCCGTGGTGCCGGACCTGACGCCGGTGCCGGTGTCCGCGGAAGACCTGCATTCGGAATTGCTCTCGTTCGCGATGACCACTTTCCAGGTCACCGAGCACGTTCCACTGGTCGGACGACTGTTCGCCGTCGACGACACCGAGTTCGTGCTCGCGATCGTGGTGCACCACATCTCCGCGGACGGCGCATCGCTGATCCCGTTGGCGCGCGATCTCATGGCCGCGTACAGCGCGCGAATTGCGTTCTACGCGCCGACGTGGACGCCGCTTCCGGTGCAGTACACCGACTACACGCTGTGGCAGCGCGAGGTGCTGGGGTCCGAGGACGATCCGACGTCGCTCATCGCGCAGCAGGAGCGGTACTGGGTCGAGATGCTCCGGGACGCACCGGATCTGCTGCCGCTGCCTATCGATCGGGCACGCCCGTTGCGCTCGTCGCTGGTCGGCAGCACGCACCCGTTCGAGATCGACGCCGCGCTGCATCGCAAGATGATAGATCTGGCGTCACGGCACCGGACCACCTTGTTCATGGTGGTGCACGCGGCGCTCGCGGTGACCTTGGCCAAGATCAGCTCGACGGACGACATCGTCATCGGCACACCGGTCGCCGGTCGAGGCGACGCCGCCATCGACGACCTGGTGGGCATGTTCGTCAACACCCTCGCGCTGCGCACCACGGTGTCGGGTCGTGCGCCGTTCGACTCCCTCCTCGAGCACGTCCGGGAGCGGGACCTGCAGGCCTTCGCCAACAGCGACGTTCCGTTCGAGCGGCTCGTCGAGGTGCTTTCGCCCGCGCGGTCGGAATCTCGCCATCCGATCTTCCAGGTGATGCTGGCATTCGAGAACATGGGCCGCCATACCGTCGAGTTGACCGGGTTGCGGTTGTCCACCGTCGATCTGGACCTGCACGTGGTCAAGTTCGATCTGCAGCTCACCATGACCGATCGGACCGACGACGGCGGTCGCCCCGCCGGTATGCCGGGGGCGTTCTCCTACGCGTCGACGTTGTTCGAAGCCGCCACGATCGACGCGATCGCTCGACGGTTCGTCCGAGTGCTCGGCGCCATCACCGACGACCCGTCGATCACCGTCGCGGACATCGACGTTCTCGACGACAACGACCGGATCGTCGCCGAGCATGCCGTGCAGCGAGTCGCCGAGGGCCAGGATGTCGGCGACGACACGATCGTCTCGCGGGTGCTGCGGCACGCGGCGTCGGATCCGGATGCGTGTGCCGTCCGATTCGGCGACACGTCGATCACCTACGGAGACGTGGATGCTCGCTCGGCGGCGGCGGCGATGCGATTGCGCGCGGCCGGCGTGGGAGCAGGCGATCGTGTGGCCGTGGTCGTCGATCGATCGGTCGAGTTGGTGGTCGTGCTGTTCGCGGTCATGCGGGCGGGCGCCACCTACGTCCCCATCGATCCCGAATATCCCGGTGACCGAGTCGACTACGTGGTGGCAGATTCCGGCGCTCGGTTCGCGGTGGTCTCCGCGCGGCTCGAGGATCGGGTGCGCCGTGATCACTTCACCGTCTTCGTCGACACCGAATTGGCTGCTCGCGCAGGCGATGACGAATCGCTGGACATCGGTGAGCTTCCGGTGTCCCGGCCGGGCGACGTCGCGTACATCATCTACACGTCGGGTTCCACGGGTAACCCGAAGGGTGTCGCGGTCCCGCACACCAACGTCGCGACGCTGCTGACGAACACTCAGCGCTACTTCGAGTTCGGGCCCGACGACGTGTGGACGATGTTCCACTCGTACGCGTTCGACTTCTCGGTCTGGGAGCTGTGGGGAGCACTGACCACCGGCGGCAGCGTCGTGGTGGTCGATCACTGGACCGCGCGATCGCCCGGGGACTTCCTGAACATGCTCGCCGAGCGCGGCGTCACGGTGCTGAATCAGACGCCGTCGGCGTTCTACCAGCTGGCCGAGGCGGAGCGAGACCGGCCGGAGTCGCCGTTGGCGCTGCGGCTCGTGGTGTTCGGCGGTGAGGCACTGGACCTGTCGCAATTGCAGCGCTGGTACGCGAGGCACCCCGACGACAGTCCGCGGCTGATCAACATGTACGGCATCACCGAAACCACGGTGCACGTCACATATCAAGAACTGACGGCGGCGTTCGCGGCCGCCGCGCAGGGCAGCGTCATCGGCACCCCTGTTCCAGGCCTGGGCGCTGTGGTGCTGGACGGATCGATGCGACCGGTGCCCGTGGGAGTGCCCGGCGAGCTCTACGTGATGGGTGATCAGCTGGCGCAGGGGTACGTCGGCCGGTCCGATCTGAACGCGACACGGTTCGTGGCCTGCCCCTATGTGGACGGCGAGCGCATGTACCGCTCGGGCGACGTGGTGCGTTGGAACCGCGACGGCGCCCTCGAATACCTGGCCCGCGCCGACTCGCAGGTTCAGCTACGCGGGTTCCGCGTCGAACTCGGCGAGATCGAGACCGTAGTGGCGTCGGCGCCGGGAATCGCCGGGGCCGCCGCGACCGTCGTGTCGCGGCCGGCAGGCGACGTGCTGGTCGCCTTCGTGGTTCCCGAGTCGGGTGCGCAGGTCGACTCCGCCCAGATCACCTCGCACGTGGGCGGTATGCTGCCCGCCTACATGGTTCCGGCTCGCATCGTCGAACTCGAGCGGCTCCCGCTGACCGTCAACGGAAAACTGGATCGCAAGTCCTTGCCCGAGGTCACCGACGACTCGGACCGCTCCTACCGGGCTCCGTCGACACGCGTGGAAATGGCGATCGCCGGAGTCTTCGAAGACATCCTCGATGTCTCCTCGGTGGGACTGGACGACGATTTCTTCGCGCTCGGCGGCAACTCGCTGATTGCCACGCAGGTTGCCTCCCGCATCGGAAGCGAACTGGGAGTGCACGTTCCGGTGCGTGCCGTCTTCGATGCCACCACCGTGGCGAGGCTCGCGGCCGTGGTGGCAGAACTCGGTGCCTCCGAGCGCCCGGCGCTGGTGGCGATGCCGCGACCCGAGGTGATTCCGCTGGCTCTCGCGCAACAACGTATGTGGCTGAGCAACCGGCTCGAGCCGTCGTCGCCGATGTACAACCTGCCGCTCGGCATCAGGCTCGAAGGCGTACTCGACGTCGAAGCATTGCGCCACGCGACGCGGGATCTGATCACGCGTCACGAAGTACTGCGCACGATCTACCCGCAGACGGACGGTGTTCCGCGGCAAGAGATCCTGAGCGTCGAACAAGCCGGTGTCGACCTGTCGATCGAGTCCGTGCCGGCGGCGGACTGGGTGAGCAGATTCGTCGCCCTGGCCACGACGGGTTTCGACGTGACCGCGTCGGTACCGCTCCGGCTCGCGCTGTTCCAGGATCCGGACGTGCCCACCGAGGCCGTCCTTGCGATCGTCGTTCATCACATCGCGGCCGACGGTGTGTCCCGGGTGGCTCTGACCCGGGATCTGGTGACCGCGTATCTGGCGCGCGTCGCCGGAAACGAACCCGACTGGGCTCCGTTGCCCGTCCAATACGCCGACTACTCGGTGTGGCAGCGCGATGTGATCGGCTCCCCGCGCGATGCGGACTCGGTGGCCTCGGCGCAGATCACGCACTGGAAGCGAGCTCTCGACGGGCTGGCCCCGGAGCTGAATCTGCCGCGGGACCGCGAGCGCCCTGCTCAACCCACCCGCGAAGGTGCGTCCGTTCACTTCGCCGTCGACGGCTCCGTCGCCGATCGCGTCGAAGCGCTGGCACGCGACCACAATGCGACTCGATTCATGGTGGTGCACGCCGCATTGGCGGTGGTGCTGTCGAGGCTGTCCGGATCCACGGACATCGCCATCGGTACGGCGCTGGCCGGTCGCGGCGATCCGGCTCTGGACGATCTGGTCGGCATGTTGGTCAACACCGTCGCTCTGCGGCTGACGATCGACGAGGACGCGGGTTTCGAGGACTTGATCGACACCGCACGACGGGTGGATGTCGACGCGTTCGCCAATGCGGAGGTGCCCTTCGAGACGGTCGTCGACGCGGTGGCGCCGCATCGGACCGGCTCGGTGCCGCCGATCTTCCAGACGGCGCTCGCCTTCCGTAACATCACCCCGGCGCGTGTCGAGCTGCCGCAGATCACGGTCTCCGAACTCGAGAACCCGTTCGAGCCCGCGAACTTCGATCTTCTGCTCACCGTCGACGACGACGGCTCACGCAAGCCCGGCGGGGACATGACAATGATGTTCACGTACTCCACCGAGCTGTTCGACGCCGCGACAGCCGAGACCTTCGGCCGGCATCTGGTGTCCGTGCTGCGGGCAGCGGTGGCCGACCCGAAACGTCCCATCGCCGACCTGCCTATGGCAGCGGCAGCGCCCGCAGTCGAGCCGGCGAGCTCGCAGAACGGTGCGGTGTCGTACGCCGGTCCGTCGTTGGTGTCGTCTTTCGAATCGGTGGTGGAGTCGGATCCCGACGCCCCTGCCGTGGTGGTCGGGGAGAAGGACGTCACCTACGCGGAACTCGATGCGAGTTCCAATCGGTTGGCCCGGTGGCTGTCCGGCCACGGCGTCGGCGCCGGCTCCCGTGTGGTGGTCCGCACCGCGTCGCCTCGAGTGGGCCTCGATGCCCTTGCCCTGTGGTGGGCGGTGTTCAAATCCGGGGCGGCGCTGGACCTGTCCGGAGAGTCGCCGGACGTGGTGTTGCTAGCTGGACCTCCGCGCAACGGTGAGGTAGCCGCGCTGGTGCTGTCGGTGGACGAGGCGACGGACGACATCGGTGCCATGAACTCGCGACCGGTGACCTACGCCGACCGGGTACGTCCGCAGACGGGAGAGGACCCCGCGCTGGTGTTGCCGTCGTCCGGCGACGCGGTGGTCCTCGGTCTCGATCAGCTGTCCCACCTGATCTCCGAGGAATCGGAACGGCTCGCGGTGGACTACGAGTCGCGGTTGTTCGCCACTGCGGACGTGTCGTCGGCGTCCGAGGCGTTGCGAGCGCTGGTGGCAGGCTTCGTCGGTGCAGCAGTACTGGTGGAGGACCCGCGCGCCGAGACGTCGCAGTCCGAAGCCGCCGTCTCGCTGACCGACACCCTGCTGGATCGGTGGGTCACGCACCTGTTCGCGACCCCCGGTGATCTCGAATCGGTGGATGCGGCGGAGCTCGAGGATCTCGAGGTCGTCATCGCCGACCCGGGCTCGCACGGGGGAACCTCCGACGACGTCGAAGCGTCCGCACGAGGGTTCGCCGACGGAACCGACATCGAGGTCGTGACCATCGGCTCCACCGGGCTCACCGCTGCGATGCGGAGCTCATGACGAGACGTCGTCCCCCTACCCGGGGCAGCAGTGGGAGCCCCGACGGGCTGGATAGGGTGGATCGGATGGGGCAACGCTCCATGACGCACGCGTGCACGCACCCTCGGGGAGTGATGCGGGTACGCAGCGAGGTCGTTCGTGGTCAGCCGCGGACGAGGCTCGGTATCGACTCACGAGGAGTACGACGATGACGGACAGCACTCCCGACGGCGCAGAGAATTCCGACGGCCCAGCGAACCCCGACGGCCCAGCGAACCCCGGCGCGGACAGCCCGCAGGCCGAGCGCTCTCCGCGCGAGCGGCCGGCTCGGGAACGTCCCACCCGCGAACGTCCCACCCGCGAACGTCCGCGCCGCCGTCAGCGTCCTCGTGCAGCGACGCTGCCTCAGATTCTCGCCGCCGCCGTGGAGGCCAATCCGGACGGCGACGCGCTGTCATTACCGGGCTCGGCAACCGCGTGGACCTACCGCGAACTCGATGCCGCGTCGTCGAAGCTCGCCCGCGAACTGATCGACCGCGGCGTCGGCGCCGAGGACGTCGTCGCTCTCGCCGTCACGCGCTCCGCGGAGTCCATCCTGTCGATCTGGGCGGTGGCCAAGACCGGCGCTGCTTACGTCCCGGTCGACCCCAATTACCCCGCAGACCGCATCGAATACATGCTCTCCGATTCGGGATCGACGCTCGGCATCACCACCAGCGCGCATCGCGACTCGCTGCCGAGCTCGCAGCTGCAGTGGATCGTGCTGGGCGATCCGGATGCCGACGCGATGATCGAGGCGCGGTCCGACGAACCGGTCACCTATGCGGACCGGGTGCGCGTGCTGAGCCCGAGCAACACCGCGTACATGATCTACACGTCCGGATCCACCGGCCGTCCCAAGGGCGTCGAGGTGACGCACGGCGGTCTGTCCGGCTTGGTGGCCGAGCAGCGTGAGCGTTACGGCATCGAATCGTCGTCACGCACCCTCGCCGTCGCATCCCCGAGCTTCGACGCGTCCGTCTTCGAGCTGCTCATGGCCGTCGGATCCGGTGCCACGATGGTGATTTCACCGCCAGAGGTCTTCGGTGGAGACGATCTGACCGCGCTCATGCGCGAGCAGCGGGTGTCCCACGCCGTCATAACGCCGTCGGTTCTCGCGTCGGTGTCGCCGTCCGAGCTGCCGGATCTGCGCGTGGTGATCACCGCCGGTGAGGCGTGCCCACCGGAACTGGTCTCTCGATTCGCAGTCGACGGGCGCCGGATGTTCAACGGTTTCGGTCCCACCGAGGCCACCATCATGACCAACTGCGCGGAACTGCTGCCCGATGCCCCCGTCTCCATCGGCGGCGCGATCCGCGGTTTCCGTACCCCCGTCCTCGACGCACGGCTGCGAGATGTTCCTCCCGGGGTCGCAGGTGAGTTGTATGCGGCAGGAGCGGGACTGGCCCGCGGCTATCACGGTCGTCCGTCCTTGACGTCCGAACGATTCGTCGCGGATCCGTTCGGCGAGCCCGGATCTCGCGTGTACCGCACCGGCGACCTCGCGCGCGTGCGCAGCGGCGGCGCCGTGGACTACTTGGGCCGCTCCGACTTCCAGGTCAAGGTGCGCGGGTTCCGCATCGAACTCGGGGAGATCGACTCGGCGCTGTCGGCGCACCCCGACGTGCGGTTCGCGGCCGCCGCCGGCCACCAGTTGGCCGATGGTTCCACAGTTCTGGTTGCGTACGTGCAGCCGGAGCCCGGCCACGACGTGGACGTCGACGACGTCACCGAGTTCGTCGGCCGCAGTCTCACGGCGTACATGGTGCCGTCCGAGATCATCGTCATCGACGCGGTACCGCTGACGCCCGTCGGCAAGCTCGACCGGGCGGCTCTGCCACAGCCCACCATCGGCACGTCCACCAAGGAGTACCGCGCCCCGGAATCACGGAACGAGCATGTCGTCGCCGAGGTTCTCGCCGATCTGCTCTCCGCCGAGCGCGTCGGCCTGGACGACACGTTCTTCGAGTTGGGCGGCAACTCGCTGCTCGCGACCCAGGTGGTGGCTCGGATCAACCAGGCCGCCCAGTCGCGCATCGCTGTCCGCGACGTGTTCGAGGCGTCGTCGATCGCGGATCTCGCAGCACGGGTGGATCTTTCGCTCGGAGCCCCGGAGCGTCCGCCGCTGGTGCGTCGAGATCGATCCGGAGACCTGCCGCTGTCCTACGCGCAGCAACGCATGTGGCTGACCAACCAGTACGACGTCAGCTCGCCGGCGTACAACCAGCCGGTGGTCTTGCGGATGACCGGTGCGCTGAACATCGAGGCGCTGGGTAAAGCCTTCGAGGATCTGATCACGCGGCACGAGACGCTCCGCACGGTGTACCCGCAGACCGAGACCGGTCCGGTGCAGCGCATCGAGCCGGCGTCGGAGGTGTCGGTGGTCCTGGACCCCGAGCGTATCGACGAGGCCGAGGTCTACCAGCGGCTCACCCCCGTCGTTCTCGACGGCTTCGATGTTTCCACTGCGGTTCCGTTCCGCGCCAAGCTGTTTCAGGTGGCCGAGCAGGACTACATCTTGGCGGTCGTCATGCACCACATCGCCAGCGACGGCGGCTCCCTCGCCCCGTTGGTGCGTGACCTCACAGCGTCGTACGTGGCGCGCAGTGCGGGCTCGTCCCCGGATCTGCCCGAGCTCGAGGTGCAGTACGCCGACTACGCGATGTGGCACCGCGAGCTTCTCGGCGAGGAGGGCGACCCGGAGTCGTTGTCGGCCAAGCAGATCGGCTTCTGGACTCGAACACTCGCAGGCACTCCCGAGGTCATCGAGTTGCCGACGGACCGGCCGCGTCCGGCGCAGCCGTCCTCTCGCGGCGCCACGGTCGCATTCCGGATCGAGCCCGACGTGGTTCATGGCCTGAACGACCTTGCCCGCCGTACCAACTCCACCCTGTTCATGGTGGTGCACGCCGCGTTGGCGGTGCTGCTGTCTCGCCTCGCCGCCACCGACGACGTGTCCATCGGTACGCAGATCGCCGGACGCGGTGAGGAATCGCTGGACCCGCTGGTCGGCATGTTCGGCAACACCCTGGCCCTCCGCTCGTTCGTCGAGGCGGACGAGTCGTTCGAGGACTTCCTGCTGCGCACGCGCACGGTGGATCTGGACGCGATGGGCAATACGGACCTCCCACTCGATCGCCTGGTCGAGATCCTGCGCCCGCAGCGCTCTCTCGCCTACGCGCCCCTCTTCCAAGTTCTGCTCATGCTGCAGAACTTCGAGCGCACCGAGATCGAGTTGCCGGACGTCACCATCGGCGTGCTCGACTCGGATGTACCGGTGGCAAAGCTCGATCTGACGGTCACCCTCATGGAGCAGGTCGATCCCGACGGCTCGCCCGGGCAGATCGACGGTTCGCTGCTGTACGCCACCGACCTGTTCGAACCCGGTACCGCTGCCGCCATCGCCGAGCGATACGCCGGTCTCCTGTCCGCGGTGGCGGCCGACGCATCCACTCCGGTCGGCGATCTGCCGCTGACCACGGCCGACGAGCAGTCCGATGGCGATCCGCTGCGCGGGACCGATGCGCCGTTGCCCTCCGACACCCTCGTCGGAATGTTCCGTACAGCCGCAGCGGCCAACCTGTCGCGGACCGCGCTGGTGTACGAGGACGAGACCCTGTCCTACGGTGAGCTGTCCGAGCGCGTGAATCGCCTCGCCCGCCATCTGGTGAGCCTGGGTGTGGGCCCGGATTCTCGAGTCGCCGTAGGGATGCGCCGATCGCTCGAGATGATGATCGGCATCTACGCCGTGCTCGAAGCCGGTGGTGCCTACGTTCCGGTGGACCCGGACCATCCGCGGGAGCGCACGGAGTACGTCTTGACCAGCGCAGCACCGGTGGTGCTGCTCACCACGACGCGTGATCACCGCGATGTGCCCGAGCATCGGAACGTCATCGACGTCGACACGGTCGATCTGTCCGGCATCTCTGCGGAGCCGCTGACCGACGACGAGCGCACGTCGGCGCTGACGCCGTTCAACTTGGCGTACATCATCTACACGTCCGGATCGACGGGCCGCCCGAAGGGTGTCGCGGTCTCGCACCGCTCCGTGGTGAACCAGATGCTGTGGATGCACGAGACCTACGACCTGGGCTCGGACGACACGATGCTCCAGAAAACACCGGTCACGTTCGACGCGTCGGTGTGGGAGTTGTTCCTGCCGTTGCAACTCGGCACATCGTTGGTCATCGCCCGCCCCGACGGCCACCTCGACGTGCAGTACCTGCTCGATCAGGCGCGCACGCACCGCATCGCGATTCTCGAGTTCGTCCCGTCGATGCTCGAGCTCTTCATGTCGGACGCCGGGCTGGCGCTACCCGACTCGCTGCGATACCTCTCGGTCGGCGGCGAGGCGCTCTCTGCCGACCTGGTCCGACGGTTCGCCGCGTCGTCGGCGGCCGAACTGGACAACACCTACGGACCCACCGAGGCCACGGTGACCTCGACCCTGCACCGCACCACCGACGCGGACGTTCGGACCGTGCCCATCGGCCGACCCATCCGTAATACGGGTGCCCGCGTGCTCGACGCTCGTCTGCACGACGTGCCGGTCGGTGTCCCGGGAGAGCTCTACCTCACCGGCGAGCAGCTGGCGCGCGGATACTTCGGACGCCCGGACCTCACGGCCGATCGCTTCGTCGCCGATCCTCGAGCCACCGGTCTGCGGATGTACCGCACCGGCGACCTCGTTCTCCGTTCGGCGGGGGGAGAACTGGAGTTCCTCGGCCGCACCGACTTCCAGGTCAAGCTCCGCGGCCTGCGCATCGAGCTGGGTGAGATCGAGTCGGCACTGACGGCGCATCCCGACGTCGCGCGCGCCGTGGCCATCGTGCACTCGGACGATCGAACCGGAGAGGCGCTGGTCGCGTACGTCGTCCCCGAGTCCGGACGGGCGCCGGACACGACGAGCGTGCTCGATCTGGTCGGCGAGCGCGTGCCGGCGTACATGGTGCCCTCCCACCTGACCGTGATCGACGAGATCCCGCTCAGCCCCAGCGGGAAGCTCGATCGACGGGCCCTTCCCGAGCCGGTCGACATCGCCGGGCCGCGGGAGTACCGGGCGCCGGAGACGGTGTCCGAGAAGATCGTCGCCGACGTGTTCTCGGCTTTGTTGGACGCGCCGCGCGTCGGCATGGACGACTCGTTCTTCGAACTCGGCGGCAACTCGTTGATCGGTATGCGTGCGGTGGCTCGCGTGAACGAGGCGCTGTCCAGTTCCATCGGCGTCCGTGACCTGTTCGAGAAGCCCACAGTTGCTGCCTTGGCTGCGCGAATCGACGCGGCGACCACGCCGGGTCGCAACCGACCCGTACTTCAGGCCGGTCCACGCCCGGAGCGAATTCCGCTGTCGTTGGCGCAGTCTCGGATGTGGTTCGTCAACCAGTTCGACACCGAGTCGGCTGCGTACAACATTCCGCTGGTGATCACGCTGCGCGGCGAACTCGACGTGGACGTACTACGCGCTGCCGTGTCGGACGTGCTGGAACGCCACGAATCGCTTCGGACCGTCTATCCCCAGGTCGACGGCACCCCGTACCAGGTGATTCTCCCCGCCGATCGGGTGGCCGATCAGTTCACCGTGTCGAGTGTCGACGCCGATTCCGTACAGCGCACGGTGATCGGAATGGTCACGGCGGGATTCGACGTGACCGCGGAGGTCCCGTTGCGCGGCGCGCTGCTGCGTACATCCGACACCGACGCCGTACTCGCCTTCGTCGTGCACCACGTCAGCGCCGACGGATTCTCGATGGGTCCGCTGGCCCGCGACGTCATGACCGCGTACGCGGCTCGCCAGGCCGGAGCTCCTGCCTGGAGCGAGAACGGGCCGATGCGACCGCTTGCCGTGCAGTACGCCGACTTCTCGGTGTGGCAGCGCGAGATGCTGGGCTCGGAATCGGATCCCGAATCGCTGGCATCGCAGCAAGAGTCGTACTGGGTGGCCCAGCTCGACGACCTGCCCGAGGTGCTGACCCTGCCGTCGGATCGCCCGCGTCCGGCGGTGTCCACCGGCGGCGGCTCCGCGGTAGAGCACGTCATCGGGGCGGAAATTCACACGCGCGCAACCGAGTTCGCTCGGGAACGTGACGCCACCTTGTTCATGGTCGTGCACAGCGCGCTGGCCGTGGTACTCGCACGCTTGTCGGGCACCACCGACATCGCGATCGGCGCACCCATCGCAGGCCGCGGCGAAGAAGCGCTGGACGACCTCGTCGGCATGTTCGTCAACACCCTCGTGCTCCGCTCGCAGGTGTCGCCGCACGCCACGTTCGCCGAGTTGGTCGAGCAGAACAAATCCGTCGACCTCGGCGCGTTCGGCAACTCCGACATTCCGTTCGAGCGTCTGGTGGAGGTGCTGGACCCCGAGCGGTCGACGTCGCACAACCCGCTGTTCCAGGTGGCGCTGGCGTTCCAGAATCTGCAGCGCACGTCCTTCGAACTGGGCGGTCTCGAGGTGGCCCGGTACGACGCGGGTGTGCACTCTGCCAAGTTCGACCTCTCCATCGAGATCACCGAGACCGTCTCCGAGAGCGGTGATCCGTCGGGTCTGGCCATCGAGGTCACGTACTCGACCGATCTGTTCGACGCGCCGACGGTCGCGCTGTTCTGTGAGCGGTTCGAGCGCGTGTTGGCCGCTGCCGTCGCGAGTCCCGAGACGGCCGTCGGCGACATCGCTCTGCTCGATCAGCAGGAATCGGCCGCGCTGGCCCCGGTCACCGGTGACGATCAGGTGGACGAGCGCAGGCTCGTCGACCTGCTGGACGACGCCGTCGATCGCAACCCGGACGGTCCCGCGCTGGTCTTCGACAGTGCGGTTCTCTTCGAGGGAACGTCGGCCACCTATCGCGAGGTCGCGGCGTTCTCCACTCGACTGGCTCGCATTCTGATCGCCCGCGGCATCGGCGCAGGGTCGACGGTGGCGCTGTCGGTTCCGAGGTCCGCGGAATCGGTCGCCGTGATGTGGGCCGTGACCCGCACCGGCGCAGCCTTCGTTCCCATCGACCCGAATTACCCCGCCGATCGCATCGAGCACATGGTCACCGATTCGGGTGTCCGCATCGGTCTGACGCTGGGTGTTCACCGTGCGTCGCTGCCCGACGACATCGACTGGCTCGTGGTCGATTCCGACGAGGTCGCGGCACAGATCTCCGACACCTCGGCAGACCCGATCGCCGACGCAGACCTGCTCCGCTCGGTCACTGCGGCCGATCGGGCGTACATCATCTACACCTCCGGATCCACCGGACTGCCCAAGGGCGTGTCGGTGTCGCATCGCGGGCTGAATCAGCTGGGCGTGAGCCAGCGGGAGCAGTACCAGGTGGAGCAGGATTCGCGGGTCCTGCACTTCGCGTCTCCCAGCTTCGACGCGTCGCTGCTCGAGCTGCTGCTGGCCGTACCCGCCGCGGCTGCGCTGGTGGTGGCACCGACGTCGGTGTTCGGCGGGGAGGAACTCGCGCAGTTCCTGCGTCGGCACGAAGTCACACACGCCTTCATCACCCCGGCCGCGCTCGCCTCGGTCGATCACACCGATCTTCCTGCCCTGCAGACCATCTCGGTCGGCGGTGAGGCGTACTCGCAGGATCTGGTGACCAGGTTCGCGCCCGGCCGCCGCATGCTCAACGTGTACGGACCCACCGAGACCACCATCGTCTCGCACATCGGCAAGCCGATGGTTCCCGGCGGCCCGATGCCGTTCGGCGGGCCCATTCGCGGTGGACGCGCGATGGTGCTCGACGGGCGACTCAACCCGGTGCCCGTCGGTGTGCCCGGTGATCTCTACACGGCCGGACCCGGTGTGGCACAGCACTATCACGAGCGTCGTGCCCTGTCGTCGGAGCGATTCGTCGCAGACCCGTACGGTGTGCCCGGTACCCGCATGTACCGGACCGGCGACGTCGTCCGCTGGTGGCGGCGCCCGGAAACCGGAGATCTGGAACTCGAATACGTCGGCCGCGGCGACTCGCAGATCAAGATCCGCGGCTTCCGCGTGGAGCCCGGCGAGATCGACGCCGTCGTGTCCTCGCACCCCGAGGTGCAGTTCGCGTTGACCGTGCTGTTCACCACGGCGGCGGGCGCGAAGGTGCTGACCACGTACGTGACCCTCACGTCCGGGTCGCTGCTCCGCGAGTCGGACGTCACCGAGTGGGCCGCGGAATCTCTTCCTGCGCACATGGTTCCGTCCGCGGTGATCGTCATGGACGAGATTCCGCTGGGAGCCACCGGCAAGGTCGATCGGCGCGCACTTCCCGCACCCGAGTTCGGCGCGGACACCGACACGTTCCGGGAACCGACCACGGAGATCGAGCGCACGCTCGCCGCGGTGTTCGCCGACGTCCTCGGCGTGGAACGCGTCGGTGCGGACGACGATTTCTTCGCGCTCGGCGGCGACAGCATCGTCTCGATTCAGCTTGTCTCCCGTGCTCGGGCCGCAGGTCTGTCGCTGAGTCCGCGCGAGGTGTTCGAACGTCGGACCGTGGCCGCTCTCGCGGCCGTCGTGTCATCCGGGGACAACTCTGTCCGCATGCTGCCCGAGATGGACGGCGGCGGCATCGGATCACGCCCGCTGACGCCGGTGGAACACTTCATGACTCAGCGAGGGGGAGCGTACGAGCGCTTCTCCCAGAGCGTCGTTCTCGACCTCCCGACCGGTATCGACGAGACCGGTCTGACGGCCACTCTGCAGGCGGTGCTGGATCGGCACGACATGTTCCGCGCACGGCTGACGGGTTCGCCGGAAGACGGTTTCGACATCGTCACCACCGCTCCGGGCACCGTGGACGCGTCGTCGTTGCTCACGAAAGTCTCGCTCGACGCCGATCTCAGCGGCGACGAGCTCGAGAAAGCAGCGCGGGACGCACTCGACGATGCGCTGGATACGCTCTCCACCGCCGAGGGTCGCCTGGTCCACTTCGTCTGGCTGGACATGCCCGGTCGGAGCTACCTCATCGTCGCCGGGCATCACCTGGCCGTCGACGGAGTGTCGTGGCGCATTATCGTGCCCGATCTGATCACGGCCTGGTTCGCCGTCTCGTCCGGCACCGAGCCCCAGTTGCAGCCCGTGGGGACGTCGATGCGGACGTGGGCGCACGCGTTGGCTGCGCAGGCACCCGAGCGGCGCGACGAGCTCCCGTTCTGGACGTCCGTGGTGCGCTCCGAGGACATCCTGCTGGGCTCGCGCGACCTCGACCCCAGCGTCGACGTGCAGGGCACATTGGACAAGATTCGCGTGGAGGTACCGGCGGACGTCACCACCGCCGTCGTGACCACGCTTCCGCAGACGTTCCGCGGCGGTGTCAACGACGGCCTGTTGTCGGCACTTGCTCTGGCCGTGGCCAAGTGGCGCCGCGAGCGCGGCACCGAGACCGACTCTCTGCTGCTGCGGCTCGAAGGGCACGGCCGCGAAGAAGAGGTGCTCGGCGAGGCCGGGCTCGCGGACCTGTCCCGCACCGCGGGCTGGTTCACGGCGATCTTCCCCGTCCTTCTCGATCTTGCGGACGTCGATCTGGACGACGCGTTCGCCGGTGGCCCCGCGGCGGGCCGAGCGGTCAAGGCCGTCAAGGAGCAGTTGCTGCGCATCCCGGATCGCGGCATGGGATACGGCATGTTGCGGTACCTGGACGAGACCGGCCGATCGGTGCTCGCGAAGTCCGTGGGGCAGATCAGCTTCAATTACCTGGGGCGGCTCTCCGCCGGCGACGTACCCGAGGAGGCAGAGGGCCTCGGCTTCCTGCCGTCGTCCGACATTCGTACTCTCGCCGACGTTCCGCTCGACGCCGACATGCCGGCCATCGCCGTACTCGACATCAATGCCGTGCTCGCCGACGACCGGCTCGGTGCGACGTTCGCGTTCCCGCGCGGCATCCTGTCCGCCGACGACGTCACGGTGCTGGGCCAGTATTGGGTCGACGCGCTGACGGCTCTGGCCGGGCACGTCGGCACCGGCACCGCCGGCGGGCTCACGCCGTCCGATGTGCCGCTGGTTCCGTTGGTGCAGAAGGACATCGACACCTTCGAGAGCGACGTGCCCGACCTCGAGGACGTGTGGTCGCTCGCGCCGCTACAGGCGGGACTGCTGTTCCACTCCTCGATGCAGCCCGAGGGCGCCGAGGACGTCTACGTCATGCAGGTGGTCCTCGACCTCACCGGTGAGGTGGACCGCGACCGATTCCTCGACGCGGCGCAGGCACTGATGGCCCGCTACGACGGGCTGCGCACCTCGTTCCGTACGACTGCCGACGGCCGCGCCGTGCAGCTGGTGCCCGGCCATGTGGACGTGCCGTGGGTCGACGTCGATCTACGCTCCTCCGACGACGTCGAGGGTGATCTTCGCGCCGACCTCGAGGCCGAACGCGATCGCCGCTTCGCCATGGACAGTGCACCGCTGGTGCGCTTTCGGATGATCCGCACCGCCGCCGACCGGGTCACCGTGTCGTTCATGGCGCACCACATCGTCATCGACGGGTGGTCGATGCCGTTGGTGCTCAAGGATTTGCTGACGCTGTACGCCCTGCGCGGCGACGCGTCGCTGCTTCCCGAGGTGCGGTCCTACCGCTCGTTCCTCGAATGGCTGTCGGTCCGGGATCGTGCAGTGTCGGTAAAGGCATGGACCACTGCCTTCGCAGGCGCAGAGGAGCCCACCGTGTTGTCGGGGGTTACCGATACGTCCGCGGTCTCCACCGACACGGGCCGCGTCGAGGTCACGGTCGACGAGCAGATCACTGCCGCCTTGACCGACCTCGGTTCGCGACTGGGCGTCACGCTGAACACCGTCGTCCAGGCTGCGTGGGGACTGGTGTTGGCGCGACAGCTGGGCCGTGACGACGTCACGTTCGGCGGCACCGTCTCCGGTCGCCCTGCCGATCTCGATGGCGTCGAGACGATGGTCGGGTTGTTCATCAACACCCTGCCCGTGCGGGTTCGCATCAACCCGTCGGAGAGCGTCGAGTCGTTCCTGGTGCGCTTGCAGGAGGAGCAGACCGCGCTGCTCGATCATCATTACCTGGGTCTGGCCGACATCACGACGGCAGTGGGCCCCGGCGCAGTCTTCGACTCCATCACCGTCCTCGAGTCCTACCCCGTGGACGAGGAGGGCCTGAAGGCGGCCGCCTCCATCGACGGTATGTCCGTGACGGGCGCGCAGGTACTGGACGCGACGCACTACCCGATCAACGTGGTCACCTTCGCGGACACACAGATTCGCATGACGCTGCGGTATCTGCGCGATCTGTTCACCGACGACTACATGGCCGATCTGGGGAGCCGGTTGCAGGCAGTGTTCTCTGCGTTGGCCCACTCTGCGGGCACACCTGTCGGTCGGATCGAAACCTTGTTGCGCAGCGAGCTCGACGATCTGCTCTCGCGCCGCGGTTCGGCCGACGTCGAGGAGCGGCGCTTGGTCGACATCCTGGAGTCCGCGGTGGACCGCGCTCCCGAACGCATTGCGGTGCAGCAGGATCAGGTGCGCTGGACATACTCCGACTTGGATCGACGTGCCTCGCAGCTGGCACGGGTGCTTCTCGACGCCGGCGTCGGACCGGATGTCGTGGTTGCCGTCGCCGTTCCGCGCTCACCGGAATTCGTCCTGTGCGTCTGGGCCGTGGCGAAGGCCGGCGGTTTCGTGGTGCCGGTCGACCCCGCGCACCCGGCGGAGCGCATCGACTACATGGTGCACGATTCGCAGGCTGCGCTGGGCATCACGACGGTGGCCGATCGCCCGGCGGACGTCGACGGTCTGCGGTGGCTGGTCCTGGACGACGACGCCGTCCGCAGCGAGGTGTCGTCGAAGTCGACCGAGCGCCTCACCGACGCCGACCGACTCGGGACCATCCGAATGACCAACGCGGCGTACATGATCTACACCTCGGGATCGACCGGGCAGCCCAAGGGTGTCGTCGTCCCGAACACTGGTTTGGCCAATCTCGTGGCAGCGCAACTCGATACGCTCGCTATCGACGACGATTCGGTGGTGCTGGCCGTCGCGTCGATCAGCTTCGACGCGTCGATATTCGAGATCTTGGTCGCCGCCGGCGGGTCCGTTCCCTTGGCTCCGGCGCCGGCCGGGTTCTACGGCGGTCCCGACCTCGCTCGGTTCGTCAGCGCGGAGGGTGTCACGCACATGGTGATCACGCCGTCGGCGCTGGCCACCCTCGAACCCGCCGACGTGCCGACGGTGCGGACCGTCATGCCGGTCGGTGAGGCACTTCCGCCGGAACTGGCTGCGACGTGGTCCGCGTTGGGCCGCGACGTGGTCAACGGCTACGGTCCCGCGGAAACAACGATCATGATCAACGCGTCGCGGCCGCTCGCTGCGGGTGATCGCATCACGATCGGTCGACCCAGCAAGGGTATTCGCGAATACGTTCTCGATTCCCGTCTGCGTCCGGTTCCCGTCGGCGTCCCCGGCGAGCTGTACGCGGGCGGTCCGGGCGTCGCACGTGGGTACTTCGGACGCGCGACGTTGACCTCCGAGCGCTTCGTCGCCGATCCGTACGGCCCGGCAGGTGGCCGTCTGTACCGCACCGGCGACGTTGTTCGGTGGACGAACGACGGCACCGTGGAGTACGTCGGGCGCAGCGACTTCCAGGTGAAGATCCGTGGCCAGCGCATCGAACTCGGCGAGATCGACGCGGCACTGTCGGCGCTCCCGGAGGTCGACTTCGCCGTGACGGTGGGTCTCGAGTCGGTCAGCGGTGTCACCGATCTGGTGTCCTACGTGCTGGCGGCCGACGGTGCGGTGCTGGAGACCGACGCGCTGTTGGCGTCGGTCAAGGCGACCCTGCCCGCGCACATGGTGCCGTCGGTGATCATGGAACTGGACTCGGTTCCACTCAACCCGGTGGGCAAGCTGGATCGTGGCGCGCTGCCGGAGCCGACGCTGGTGCGTCGACAGGCGGAGTACCGGGCCCCCGAGACACCCGAGGATCAGGCGGTCGCGGAGGTCTTCGCAGACCTTCTGGGTGTCGATCGGGTGGGCGTCGACGACAGCTTCTTCGATCTCGGTGGAAACTCGCTGGTGGCGACCCAGGCGATCGCGCGCATCAACGCGGCGCTGGACACCCATATCGGCGTTCGCGACATCTTCGACGCGCCCACCGTGGGAGAGCTTGCTGCACGGGCACTCTCGGGCGGAACCGGGCAGCGCCCGCCGTTGACGGCGGGACCGCGCCCCGATCCGGTGCCGCTCTCGCTGGCGCAGCGCCGGATGTGGTTCCTCAACCAGTTCGACACCTCCTCGCCCGCCTACAACATCCCGCTCGCGGTGCGCCTTACCGGAACGCTGGACGCATCGGCGCTCGAAGACGCCGTGCGCGACGTGTTGGGCCGTCACGAGACGCTGCGCACGGTGTACCCGGGGTCGGAGGACGGCCCGTACCAGGTGATCCGCGAGGTAGCGGACGTGCCGCTCGATCTCGCCGCTCGCCCGGTCCAGACCGACGGTGTGCCTGCCGCACTGTTCGAGTTCATCGCCGGCGGCTTCGACGTCACCGCGGCCGTCCCGGTCCGCGGCCTGCTGCTCGAGGTGGTCGACCCTGCCGGGGATCGCGCGGAATACGTGCTGTCGATCGTTGTGCATCACATCTCTGCCGACGGATTCTCGCTGGGACCGCTGGCCCGCGACGTCATGGTCGCGTACTCGGCTCGCGTCACCGGCGCGGCGCCCGAGTGGGCGCCGCTACCTGTGCAGTACGCGGACTACGCGTTGTGGCAGCGCGCAGTGTTGGGGTCCGAATCCGATCCGGATTCACTGACCGCACAGCAGATCTCCTACTGGAAGTCGCAACTGGCCGGCTTGGACGATCCGCTCGAGCTGCCGTCGGACCGGCCGCGCCCCGCGGTGCAGTCCATGGTGGGCCACTCGGTGCAGTTCGCGCTGACTCCCGCGCAGACGGAGGGGCTGCGCGCCGTTGCCGCATCGCGACAGGGCACGTTGTTCATGGCCGTGCACGCGGCCTGGTCCGTGCTCCTCGGTGCACTGTCCGGCTCGCGCGACATCGCGGTGGGCACTCCCATCGCCGGTCGCGGTGAGCAAGAGCTGGACGACATGGTCGGCATGTTCGTCAACACCCTCGCGCTGCGTCTCGACGTCGATCCCGATGCGTCGTTCGCCGATCTGGTCGCGGCGGCCCGGACTGTCGATCTCGCCGCGTTCAGCCATGCGGACGTGCCGTTCGAGCAGTTGGTGGAGGCAGTCGATCCGCGCCGCTCCACCGCGTACCACCCGATCTTCCAGGTGGGTTTCTCGTTCCAGAACCTGGCGCCCGTCACGTTCGAGCTGCCCGATCTCACGGTCGGCGACGTCGGCCTCGAAGCCGCTGTGTCGCAGTTCGATCTGCACCTGATCGTCAGCGAGGGTGCGGACGACGGATCGCTCCAGTCGGTACTGACCTTCGCCGAGGCGCTGTTCGACCGCGCCACGGCCGAGTCGTTCACCGAGCGCTTCGCACGCGTCGTCGATGCGTTGATCGCGCGTCCCGATTCTCCGGTGTTCACCGCGAGCGTGCTGTCGGAGGACGAGGAACGCTCGATCCTGCTGGGCGGCAACGACACCGCGGTGTCGGGGGCACCGAAGTCGGTGGCGCAGATGTTCGCCGATCGTGTCGCCGAGGCCCCGGACGCGGTCGCGCTCACCAGCGGTGACGACTCGCTGACGTATGGCGAGTTCGCCGCTCGAGTCGCACGTCTGGCGCGCACACTGCTCGCACGAGGTGTGTCCACCGGAGACTTGGTGGCCGTCGCCATGCCGCGCTCGATCGAGATGATGGTCGCGATGTACGCGGTCGTCCACGCCGGCGCGGCGTACCTCCCGATCGACCCGGAACACCCGGCCGAACGCACCGAGTACGTGCTCGGAGACGCGAAGCCGTCGATGATCCTGCTGAGCGGCAACACTCTTGCCGCCGCGTCGACCGTGCCGACTCTGGACGTGGCCTCGGCGGAGCTGTCTGACGACGACAGCCTGGTCACCGATAGGGATCGCACTCGCGCCCTCGCCGCCGACGACCCCGTGTATGTCATCTACACCTCGGGTTCCACGGGTAGGCCCAAGGGCGTCGCGCTGCCGCATCGCGCGGTGGCCAACCAGCTGTGGTGGATTCAGCGCGAGTTCGCGCTGACGGCTAACGACGCGATGGTGCAGAAGACGCCGGCGACATTCGACCTGTCGGTGTGGGAATTGTGGTGGCCGCTCACCGCGGGCGCTCGCCTGGTGATCGGGTCGGCCGAGGTCAATCGCGACCCGGCGGAACTCGCGGCTCTGATGCGCGAGCAGCACGTCACCGTTGCCGACTTCGTCCCGTCGCTCCTCGGTGCGTTCTCCACCGTCGCCGCCGCTGACGACGTCGCGTCGCTGCGCGTTGTGCTGTGCATCGGTGAGGCATTGCCGCGAGAGGTGGTGTCCGCCTTCGGCCGCATCTCCGACGCTCCGGTGGTGAACCTCTACGGCCCCACCGAGGCGGCGGTCTCGGTCACCTCCCATCGCATCGCGGCCGGTGAGACCGGGCCGGTGTCCATCGGTGGGCCCGAGTCCAACGTGCAGGTCTACGTCCTCGACGGGCGCCTGCGTCCTGTCCCGGTGGGAGTCGGGGGAGAGCTCTATCTGGCGGGCGATCAGCTGGCCCTGGGCTATTTCGGCAACACCTCGCTCACTGCGGAACGGTTCGTGGCCAACCCCTTCGGTGCCGGCCGCCTGTACCGCACCGGTGATGCCGTTCGCTGGGTCACTCGCGCGGGCGCTCGCGTACTCGAATTCGTCGCTCGTACCGACGATCAGGTCAAGGTCCGCGGCTTCCGTATCGAGCTCGGCGAGGTCGAGGCCGCGCTCACCTCCGCAGACGGTGTCGCCTCCGCCGCCGCCGCCGTGGCGCGCACTGCCGGCGGGGAACTGCTGGTCGGCTACGTCGTCGCCGAAGCCGATGCCACACTCGACGTCGATGCTGTCCGCGCTGCGGCGGCCGAGTCGGTGCCGGGATACATGGTGCCTGCCCGCATCGTCGTCATCGACGAGCTTCCGCTCAGCGTCAACGGCAAGCTCGATCGCCGCCGTCTGCCGTCGGTGGATCTGGACGTCGCGCGGGAGTACCGCGCACCGTCCACCCCGGTCGAGGAGATCGTCGCCGCCGCCTTCGCCGCGGTGCTCGGTGTGTCGCGAGTCGGTATGAACGACAACTTCTTCGAACTCGGCGGGAACTCGCTGTCGGCGACGCAGGTGGTGGCTCGCGTCAACGCGCGCCTGAACACCCGCATCGGTATTCGCGAGATGTTCGAGTCGGCCGACGTCGCCACGTTCGCCGCTCGCGCGGAATCGGCGTCCGCGTCCGACACGCGGGCACCGCTGGTGCCGATGGAGCGCCCCGACACCGTGCCGCTGTCGCTGGCGCAGTCGAGGATGTGGTTCCTCAACCAGTTCGACACCACGTCGCCCGCGTACAACGTTCCGCTGGCGATCCGCCTCGAGGGCCGGCTCGATCTCGAGGCGCTGACCCTCGCGGTGCGGGATGTGCTGGGACGTCACGAGTCGCTTCGCACGGTGTACCCGCAGACCGAGGACGGACCCGTGCAGGTCGTCCTCCCGGTGCAGGACGTGCCGATGCAGCTCGCGGTCGAGGACGTCGCCGAGGAGGATGTGGCGGCCAGGCTGTTCACGTTCGTCTCAGGCGGCTTCGACGTCACCGCCGAGGTGCCGGTCCGCGGTGTGCTCCTGCGCATCACCGATGCACGGGTCACCGACGCGCCGTCGGACTCCCCGGCATACGTGTTGGGCATCGTGATCCACCACGTGTCCTCCGACGGCTTCTCGCAGGGGCCACTGGCGCGCGACGTCATGGTCGCCTACACCGCTCGCGTTCGCGGAGAGGCACCGTTGTGGACTCCACTTCCGGTGCAGTACGCGGACTTCGCGCTCTGGCAGCGCCAGGTGTTGGGCTCATTGAGTGACGCCGACTCGGTGGTCAGCGCGCAGGTCGCGTACTGGCGTACCCGCTTGGCCGGTCTCGGCGACGCCTTGCCGCTCCCGCTCGACCGCCCCCGCCCCGCCGTGCAGTCATTGCAGGGCAAGTCGATTCGCTTCGAGATCTCGTCGGAACTCACCTCGGCGTTGACGGCCGTCGCGCAGCAACACCGGGCGACGCTGTTCATGGCCATGCACGCCGCGTGGTCGGTGCTGCTGTCCGCGCTGAGCAGCAGCCGGGACATCGCTGTCGGCACGCCCATCGCGGGCCGCGGCGAGCAGGAACTGGACGACATGGTCGGCATGTTCGTCAACACCCTCGCCCTGCGGGTGGACGTGAATCCCGATCTCACCTTCGCCGAGCTGATCGAGTCGGTGCGCGAAACCGACCTGGCTGCCTTCGGCAACGCGGACGTTCCGTTCGAGCAGTTGGTGGAGGCTCTGAACCCGGTGCGCTCCACGGCGTACCACCCATTGTTCCAGGTCGGATTCTCGTTCCAGAACCTGTCCCCGGTGAGCTTCGAGCTTCCGGATCTGACCGTGTCGGACGCCGGTTTCGACTTCGACGTCTCGCAGTTCGACCTGCACCTGATCGTCAGCGAAAGTCCGGCCGGCGGAAGTGACGGCGGCACCGGACAGATCGCCATGCTGACCTACGCAACCTCGTTGTTCGACGAGAGCACCGCGGAGGTGTTCGTCCAGCGCTTCCTGCGGGTGCTCGACTCGGTGGCGATGCGTCCGAACGATCGGATCGCGGCCGTCGACGTGCTCGCGACCGACGAGCGAAACCAGATCCTGCTCGGCCGCAACGACACCGCGGTGCCCGACGTTCCGGAGCTGCTCACGGACATGTTCGCGGCGCGCGTCTCGGCTGCGCCGGACAGCACTGCCCTTACCTTCGGCGACGAGTCGATCACCTACGGTGAATTCTCCGAGCGAGTCTCACGCCTTGCCCGCTATCTCTTGTCCGAGGGCGTGCAGACCGGTGACCTGGTGGCCGTGGCGGTGCCGCGCTCGTTCGAGATGATGGTCGCGATGTACGGCGTCGTCGCCTCGGGAGCGGGATACCTCCCGATCGACCTCGACCATCCCGCCGAGCGCACCGAGTACGTACTCGGCAGCGCGAGTCCGTCCATGGTGATCGTCGGTGGCACCCCGCTTCCGACTCCGACCCAGATCCCGACGGTCGACCTGGCCACCGTCGACACGTCGCTGTTCGACGGCTCGCCCATGACCGACGCGGAGCGCAGCAGAGCACTGCTGCCGCAGGACCGCGCGTATGTCATCTACACCTCGGGCTCCACCGGTCGGCCCAAGGGCGTGGCCCTGCCGCACCGCGCGGTCGCCAACCAAATGGCGTGGATCCAGAGCGAGTACCAGCTCACTGCCGACGATGCGATGGTGCAGAAGACGCCGGCGACGTTCGACCTGTCGGTGTGGGAGCTGTGGTGGCCGCTGACGGCGGGTGCCCGCCTGGTGCTGGCCTCACCCGAGGGCAACCGCGACCCGCTGTACCTGGCGCGGCTGATGCGTGAACAACGCGTCACCGTCGCGGATTTCGTGCCGTCGCTGCTCGGCGCGTTCTGCTCGGTCGCGTCCGCGCAGGACATCGCGTCGCTGCGCGCTGTTCTTTGTATCGGTGAGGCATTGCCCCGCGACGTCGTTCGAGCCTTCGAGTCTCTGTCGGATGCGCGGTTGGAGAACTTGTACGGACCCACCGAGGCCGCGGTGTCCGTCACCTCGCATCGCACGGTTCGGGGCGCCTCCGGATCCGTACCCATCGGCGAGCCCGAAGCCAACGTGCGTGTGTACGTCCTCGACGATCGTCTCCGTCCCGTTCCGGCCGGCGTCGGGGGAGAGCTCTTCCTCGGCGGCGTTCAGCTGGCACTCGGGTACGTGGGCAGGTCGGATCTGACGGCAGACCGCTTCGTCGCCGATCCGTTCGGTGACGCCGGCTCCAGGCTGTACCGCACCGGTGACGCCGTCCGGTGGACTGCCGACAACCAGTTGGTGTTCCTCGATCGCACGGACACCCAGGTCAAGATCCGCGGTTTCCGCATCGAGCTCGGCGAGATCGACAGCATCCTCGCGAGCCACGAGTCGGTCGCGGCGGCCGCGTCCGCGGTGTCCAGCACCGGCGGTGGCGACATGTTGGTCGGTTACGTGGTGCCCGCGGGTGGGACCACGGTCGACGTCGACGCGGTTCGCGAGCACGCCTCGCAGAGCCTGCCGTCCTACATGGTTCCGCAGCGCATCGTCGTCCTGGATGCGTTGCCGCTCAGCGTCAACGGCAAGCTCGACCGTCGGCAGCTGCCGACGGTGGGAGTCGACACGGGCACGTCGTACCGTGCGCCGTCCACCCCGGTGGAGGAAGTGATCGTCGGCGCATTCGCCGACGTTCTCTCGGCCGAGCGCGTCGGCGTGGACGACAACTTCTTCGAACTCGGTGGCAACTCGCTGTCCGCGACGCAGGTGATCTCCCGGGTAAATGCGGCGCTCGATGCCCGCGTCGGCATTCGCGAGATCTTCGAAGCGCCCACCCCCGCCGGTCTCGCGGTCCGGGCGGAGCGTGCAGTCGAATACGGCAGCCGCGTCCCGCTCGTTCCGCGTGAGCGGCCGGAGCAGATCCCGTTGGCGCTCGGCCAGCAGCGCATGTGGTTCCTGAACCGGTTCGACCCATCGTCGGCGGCGTACAACATCCCGCTGGCGATCAAGTTGACCGGGGAGTTGGACACCGTGGCGCTCGAGCGGGCGATTCGGGACGTCCTCGGCCGTCACGAGAGCCTGCGCACCGTCTACCCGGAAGGTGACAGCGGACCGCACCAGGTGGTGCTCCCGGTCGACTCCACCGACCTCGAACTGCTGGTCACCGACATCGACGACAGTCAGGTGAAGGCTCGTCTGTTCGAGTTCGTCACCCGCGGCTTCGACGTCACCGCACAGGTTCCGGTGCGGGCGGCCGTGTTCCGCACCGGGCCGTCCGAGCAGATTCTCGCGTTCGTCATCCATCACGTGTCCGCCGACGGATTCTCGCTCGGTCCGCTGGCGCGGGACGTGATGGTGGCGTACTCCTCGCGCATCGCCGGGAACGCACCCATCTGGTCGCCCCTTCCGGTGCAGTTCGCGGACTACACCCTGTGGCAACTCGAGGTGCTGGGCCACGAGTCCGATCCGACGTCGGTCCTGTCTCGCCAACTGGAGTTCTGGACCAGGGCCCTCGGCGGCATCGAAGGACCCATCGAGCTTCCGTTCGACCGGCCGCGCCCGGCGGTGCAGTCCATGGCCGGCGAATCGGTTCGCTTCTCCGTGTCTGCCGACACCACGCGGGCGCTCACCCGCATCGCCTCGGCATCGGGTTCGACTCTGTTCATGGCGATGCACGCCGCGTTCTCGGTGCTGCTGTCGAAGCTGTCCGGCTCGTCGGACATCGTGGTGGGAACGCCCGTCGCCGGTCGCGGTGAGCAGGAGCTGGACGAACTGGTCGGCCAGTTCGCCAACACGCTCGGGCTCCGCCTTCAGATCGATCCCGACGCGTCGTTCACCGACGTGGTCGTCGCGGCCAGGCAGCGCGACCTGGAGGCGTTCGGGCACGCGGACATTCCGTTCGAGCGTGTCGTCGACGCTATCGATCCGGAGCGGTCGACGGCGTACCACCCGCTGTTCCAGGTGGGCTTCTCGTTCCAGAATTTGGAGCGTGTCGAGCTGACGCTGCCCGGCCTCCAGGTGTCGGATCTGGGCGTCGACACCGGGTCGGCCCAATTCGACCTGCACCTGGTGGTCGGGGACGCCGAAGGCGGCGGCGGCGGGCTGGACTGCGCACTGACCTTCTCCACGGCCTTGTTCGATCGCAGTACGGCCGAGACCGTCGTCGAGCGGTTCGATCGAGTGCTGGACACCGTCGTCGCCGATCCGTCGGTGCCGACGCGTGCAATCGACGTACTGTCCGACGCCGAACGGCATTCCGTCCTCGTCGACGTGAACGACACCGCAGTGGCCGACCTTCCGGTCTCGATGGTGACGATGCTGGACGAGCAAGCGGCTCGGACACCCGGCGGGATCGCGCTGGTCTTCGGGTACGAGGTGCTGACGTACGGCGAGTTCGCTGCTCGCGTCAACCGTTTCGCGCGCTACCTCCTCGACCATCGGGTGAGTGCCGGCGATCTCGTCGCCGTCGCGATGCCGCGTTCGATCGAGATGATGGTCGCCTTGCACGCCGTCGTCGCGACAGGTGCGGCCTACCTCCCGGTCACACCGGACCATCCGGCAGAGCGAAACGCTTACGTGCTCCGCAGTGCTCAGCCTCGCGGCGTGCTGACGGTGACCGGGGTCGAGCTGGATCTGACCGGTGCGAACACAGTGCGCGTCGACATCGATACGGTCGATCTGTCCGAGTACGGGGACGGCCCGCTCGGCGACGACGAACGCATGGTTCCGTGCGGCGAGGATCTGGCGTACGTCATGTACACCTCCGGGTCCACGGGTCGACCAAAGGGTGTCAGCGTTCCGCACCGTGCCGTCGCGAACCAGCTTGCCGCGATGACACAGATGTATGGCCTCGGCCGTGACGACGTCATGATTCAGAAGACCGCCCCCACCTTCGATCTGTCGATCTGGGAGATCTGGTGGCCGCTGACTGCCGGCGCACGGGTGGTGCTCGCGGAGCCCGGGGGCCACCGCGACCCGGCGTACCTCGCGCGATTGACTCGTGAACACGGCGTCACGGTGGCGGATTTCGTTCCGTCGCTGTTGACCGCGTTCTGCACGGTCGCACAGCCGGACGATGTCTCCTCGCTTCGACAGGTGCTGTGCATCGGTGAGGCGTTGCCGCGGTCGGTCGTCGACGCCTTCGCTCGCCTGGGCGATGCGCCGGTGGACAACCTCTACGGTCCGACCGAGGCCGCCGTCAGCGTGACCAGATTCGTCGCCGGGGACACCTCGGCGTGGACGGTGCCGATCGGGTCGCCCGAGGCGAACGTGGCGGTATACGTCCTCGACAGTCGACTCCGGCCGGTGGCACCGGGCGTTGCGGGCGAGCTGTACCTCGCGGGCACGCAGCTCGCACGGGGCTACTTCGGAAAGTCGCCGCTGACCGCCGAGCGGTTCGTCGCCGACCCGAACGGCGACGGGCGGATGTACCGCACGGGCGATGCCGTCCGCTGGGTCACGGTGGGGGACGAGCATGTGCTCGAGTACGTCTCCCGCACCGACGACCAGGTCAAGGTGCGCGGTTTCCGCATCGAGCTCGGTGAGGTCGAGTCCGCGTTGACTACGCACGACAGCGTCGCCGCGGCAGCGGTGGTGGTCTCGGCGGCCGGTCTGTTGGTGGGATACGTGGTGGCCGAGGACGGTGCCACCGTCGACGTCGACGCGGTGACTCGCTTCGTCGCAGGTCGGATTCCGGCCTACATGATCCCGGACCGCCTCGCGGTGATCGAGGAACTTCCGCAGAACGTGAACGGCAAGCTCGATCGGCGCGCTCTCCCCAGTGTGGAGGGTCGGTCCGCTCGCGAATACCGAGCGCCCGAGAGCTCCAACGAGGTGCTGGTGACGGCCGCGTTCGCGGATGTTCTCGGGGTCGACCGGGTGGGGTTGGACGACCACTTCTTCGAGCTGGGTGGCAACTCGCTCAGCGCGGTCCAGGTGGTGGCCCACATCCGCGCGGCCGAGGGTGGCCGTGAGGTCGAGCTGGCCTGGCTCTTCACCTCGCCCACACCGGGATCGTTGGCCGAGCGCATGGACAGCGACGTCACGGGCGGGGGAACAGACGCTCTGGCGGTGCTACTACCGATCCGGCCGGAGGGCGACGATCGGCCGCTCTTCTGCATTCACCCGATCGTCGGTTTGTCCTGGAGCTTTGCGGGTCTCGCCTCGCACGTGGCTCCGTCGACACCCATCTACGGTCTACAGTCGCCCGCGCTGACGCTGGACGAGCCGTTGCCGGAATCGCTCTTCGACGTGGCCGAGCGATACCTCGGGGAGATTCGGACAGTGCAGCCGGAAGGCCCGTACCGCCTGCTCGGGTGGTCGTTGGGCGGCACCATCGCCCACGCGATCGCGACGAGCCTGCGTGCCTCGGGGGAGAGCGTGGAGATGCTTGCCATGCTCGACTCGCACGGTGGACCCGACACCGACACCGACGCCGAGCCGGTGTCGGATTCGAAGGGACTGTCGTTGGCCGATCTGCTCGGGGCGGTGGGCGCAGATGCCGACGGGCACGGCGCCGGCGATCTTCGACTCGACTCCTTCGAGGACGCCGCGCGCATGATCTCGGAGACCCCTGCGATAGCGGGGGTGGTCAACCGCACGCAGGTGGAGCGGATGCTGGCCAGCGCCGCGAACAGCGCTGCCCTGCTCGGCACGCACGTTCCGCACCGGTTCGACGGCGATGTCGTGTTCTTCACCGCGGCCGCGGACGATCCGCACGGATCGGCACTCGCGCAGTCGTGGGAGCCGTACGTAGAGGGGCGGATCCTCGACCATCGCGTGAATGCGACGCACTGGTCGATGACGTCGGAGTCCGCACTTGCGGTGATCGGCCGGACCGTTCGGGAGTTCCTGTCGGGGTCGTAATTGGTCCGACAGTGGAATCCAAGCCTCGCTTTCCGGGGTCTGGATTCCACTATCGGCGGTTCTCCCACCCGGCCCGGCGCACTCAGTCGGGTCGGTAACCCAGCGCGGTCGCGGCGGAACGTACGAGCTCGATGTAGTGCTCGATGTCGGGAAGTGCTCGCCGCGTCGAGACCACCGAGAAGGAGATCGACGATCCGATGGATCGAAACGAGTGCGTGAGGTGCACACCGCGCACGGTGGGTATCACTCCGAAGCACCCCACCACCGGTGCTCCCCGCAGCTCGAGGCGACCCGACCCGTAGGAGACATTGCTCGACATCGTGGTCAACGGCGCCGTCGTCGGCTCGGCCGGCGGCTTGCGGGTCAGCGCGCCGATCGGCGCGATGAGGACCGACGGGATGGCCTGGAGTGGGCTCGGGGGAGCGTCGCTGCCGAACACCCGGCTCACGGCATCCTTGGCAGCCATCGAGGTGCGGTGGATGGCGAGCAGCCGCTCCACCGGGTCACCGATGGTGGTGTGCAGGTTGAGGCGAATGATCGTGAGATTGTTGGCGGTGTCGGAGTAGACGAGGAAACGAGTGTTCATCGGCATCGACACGGACAGATCGGCGTCGGGCAGTTCGCCGCGCTCGCGGAGGTACTCGGACAGGGCGAGCGACATGATCGTGGTCATGACGTCGTTGATCGTCACCCCGTGGCGGCGCTTGACCTCCTTGATTCGCGTCAAGTCGAACCACGTGAAGTCGCACACCATGTCCGGTTTCTGTTCTCCGTTGAACCGGGTCGCCGGAACTGTTCCCGCTGCCGGAATCTTCTCGCGCGGCGTTCGCCGATGGCGTACCAGCGCGCGGACGAGACGGCCGATGTCGGCCGGGATTTTTGCCGCTGCGCGGCGCGTGGACGGTAGCGGTTCCAAGGGTCCGACGGGGCGTGGATCCGCGGGAGCGGACGCGAGCATGCGTGAGATGAGATCGGAGGCCCCCACTCCGTCGATCGCGCTGTGGTGGAGCTTGACGATGAGCACGGTGCCGCCCTCGGGTACTCCGTCCACTCCGTGGAGATCCACCAAGAAGGCCAACCGCCACATCGGCGGTCCATCCCGGGGGAAGTACTCGCGGGAGAGCTCGACAACGCGTCGTCGGACGATGTCCACCTCGCCCGGTTGCTGCCGGGTGACCTCGACGTGGTCGGCAGGATCGACCGACGGGTCCTCGATCCAGAACGGGAAACTCAGATTGCCCGGGTACCGGTGCAGTCGATGGGTGAAGATCGGATCGAGATGCATGATCGATCGTGCGAACTCGACGGCATCGGCGTGGGTCTGAACCCCTGCGTGCTCCCCGGCTGCCTGATCGATCACGAAGGCGTGCATCAGGATCGCTGAGGTGTGTTCGGACTCGAGGTAGAGATTGAAAGCATCTCGTGCAGCCATCGGACGTCCGTACGTACCGGCGTTCCGAACGATCTCCTGCTGGGTGACCATGAAGACATCTCTCCGGTAATCGAATGGTCGGCGGTCGGTAAATCCTGACAAAAGAATCGACTAGCCATTGTGCGCCATCCAATGATCACGCGCACGCCATTGATCGAGGTCACGACCGATCCGCGCGTACCGGAGCCCGCTTGCCGTACCCGAAACAGTCTTCGAGAACAATATGGGCACCTTGTCGAGGTTTTCCGTCTGTGAAAGACTTGGAAAATCGGCTCGCTGTCCACTGCGGCCCCTATGCGCGCTGCTGCCCCAGATCTCGGTGCGGCGTCAGACCCGGAGGGAGGTCCCGCTCGTGCAGTCGACCGACATGACGGCACCCCCCACTTCTTCAGAGACCGCCGTGCTGGAGCCGATTCCCCTGACGGCGGCGCAGCGCGGTATCTGGTTCGCCCAGCAACTGTCGGGCTCCGTCCCGGTCTCCATCGCCCAGTACGTCGACATCAAGGGGCCGGTGGACGCGCAGGCTCTCGAAGCCGCGATGATCACGGTCGGCAAGCAGTTCGGCTCGGGTTTCGCCCGCATCGTCGAGACCGACGGCGTGCCTGCCCAGGTGATCGACCTGTCCATGACCGACACGGTTCGGTTCCTGGACATGCGGGACGATGCCACGCCCGCCGACAGCGCGATCGCGTGGATGCGCACCGAGTGCGCGACCCCCATCGAGCTCACGACCGACCGACTGGTCGTGACGTACTTGATCCGCATCGCCGACGAACGGTATTTCTGGTACTGCCGAATCCACCACATCGTGCTGGACGGGTTCGGAGCGATGACGATGCTCCGCGATGTGGCCGCGTACTACAGCGCTCTCGTGGACGGCCGTGAGCCGACGCCGACTCGGGCCGAGAGCCTGCGCACCGTGCAGCAGGACGACGTGTCGTATCGGGAATCCGCGCGCTTCGAGAACGACCGTCGACACTGGGCCGAGAAGTTCGAGACCATGCCCGATGCCGTCTCGTTCAGCGACGCCGCCGCGCCGGTTGCGGTGCCGGCACGTGCAGCGTCCGGGCGTACCCCGATCGATGTCGCAGAGTCGCTGGACAAGGGCGTCGACACGCTGGGCACCACGACGGCGACGCTTGCCATCGCCGCGTTCGCTGCGTTCACCTCTCGCATGACCGGCGCCACCGACGTGGTCCTCTCGCTCCCGGTGTCGGGCAGAGCGAGTGCGATTCTGCGACGCTCCGGCGGCATGGTCTCGAACGTGGTGCCGCTGGTGATTCGCGTGGATTCCGGCGCGACGGTTGCCGGCACCGTGGACCGAGTCCAGCGTGAGCTGACCGGCGCACTGCGACGCCAGCGGTATCGGCACGAGGACATCCGCCGAGACGCAGGCGAGATGACCAACACCCGTGGTCTGTTCGGGCCCACGGTGAACCTGATGCTCTTCGACAACGAGCTCGTGCTCGGCGACGTCTCCGGTGAGTACCACGTGCTCACCACCGGACCGGTCGAGGATCTGGCCGTCAACCTTTATCCCGCGCCGGGCGGCGATCACGAGCTGCAGATCGACTTCGAAGCCAACCCCACCCTGTACTCCCAGCGCGATGTCGATGATCTGCGTTCGCGCTTCATGGTCTTCATGCGGCGGTTCGCCGAGGCCGGCGGCGATCACAGCGTGCTGGACATCGAGCTGCTCACCCATCAGGAGCGCAGCACCCTGGTTCCGGCCCGCGGTGCGGCGTCGGTGCTTCCCCGGCGCCTGGTCGATCTTCTCGACGACGCCGTCGCCTCCGATCCGGACGCGATCGCCGTGGATACGGCGCACGCCGCCATCACCTATGCCCAGTTGGACGCGTCGGCCAATCGAATGGCACGTCTGCTGATCTCACGAGGTGTGGGGCCGGAGACCACGGTGGCCGTCGCGCTACCCCGATCTCTGCACAACATCCTGTGTATCTGGGCGGTGGCCCGTGCCGGAGCCGCGTTCCTGCCGATCGATCCGGCGCTGCCGGCCGCCCGAATCCTGCACCTGGTCACCGACTCGGGCGCGGTGCTGGGCCTGACGGACTCCAAGCGGTCCAGGGCGCTTCCCGATGCCGTCGAGTGGCTCGCGATCGACACTGCCGAGACCGACCGTGCGGCGTCGGAATTCTCACCTGCACGGGTGACCGATGCCCATCGTCTCGCCCCGATCCATCTGTCGACCCCGGCGTGGGTGGTCTACACCTCCGGGTCGACCGGACTGCCCAAGGGCGTCGTGGTGAGCAACGGCGGAGTCGGGAACCTCACCCGCGACGTGTGCGTCAAGCTCGAGATCGAGCCGTCCTCGCGCATCCTCGCCCTCGCGTCGCCGAGCTTCGACTCGTCGCTGTTCGAGATGCTCTCGGCCCTCTCGCGGTCGGCGACGGCGGTTCTCTCGCCTTCCGACGTCTTCGCCGGCGAGGATCTGGCCGATTACATGGCCGAGAAGCGGGTCACCCACGTCACCATCACGCCGGCCGCACTCGCGTCGGTCGAGTGCACCGGACTGGACCACGTGCGGCACGTGGTCACCGCCGGTGAGGCGTGCCCGATCGATCTGGTGGCCAAGTGGGCGCCCGGTCGGCGCATGTACAACGCGTACGGGCCGACCGAGATCACCATGATCAGCCATATGTCCCGCCCGATGGTCGCGGGTGCTCCGATCACGGTCGGCACGCTCGTTCGCGGCGCGTCGTGTGTGGTCCTGGACCGCTGGCTGTGTCCTGTTCCCACCGGTGTGGTGGGCGAGCTGTACCTGGCGGGGCCGTCCGTGGCACGCGGCTATGTCGGCGCGCCGGCTGTCACCGCGAGCAGATTCGTGGCGTCGCCGTACGAGGGCGGGGCGCGGATGTACCGCACGGGCGACCTCGTGCGGTGGACCGCGGACCACGAGATCGCGTACGTGGGACGCGCGGACTTCCAGATCAAGATTCGCGGGATTCGCGTCGAGCTCGGCGAGGTGGACGCGGTCCTGGGCTTGCACGAGAGCGTTCGATCGTCGGTCACCGTCGCGCACCGTCAGGCAGCGGAGGTGTTGACCCTCGCGTCGTACGTGGTGCTCGAGGACGGTCGGACCGTCGGCAGCGACGAGATCCATCGGTTCGCGGTGCAGAATCTTCCGTCGCACATGGTGCCGTCGTCCGTCATGGTGCTCGACTCACTCCCGATCACCGTGCAGGGCAAGATCGATAGGGCCGCGCTTCCGGAGCCGGTGATCGAGGTGCACGAGTTCCGGGCACCGAGCATGCCCGTCGAGGAGATCGTCGCCTCGGTGTTCGCCGAACTCCTCGGAGCGGACCGCGTCGGCCGCGACGACGACTTCTTCGCCCTCGGCGGAAACTCGTTGATCGCGACGCGTGCCGTCGCCCGGCTCGGCGCAGCGTTGGACACCACGGTGACGGTGCGGACTCTGTTCGAGGCGCCGTCGGTGTCGGCTCTGGCCGCTCGGCTGCAGTTCGACGACGGTGTGCCGCCGCGCCCCGCGCTGGGTCCGCGGGCCACTCGTGCGGGTGCGGATCCGGAGTCGGTGCTCGATGCTCCGCCATTGTCCTACGCGCAGCAGCGCATGTGGTTCCTCAACCGGTTCGACCCGTCGTCGGCCGCGTACAACATCCCCTTCGCCGTCCGACTGGTCGGCGACCTCGACGTGCCGGCGCTGCAGGTCGCAATGGTCGACGTGATCGATCGACACGAGTCCCTTCGATCCGTCTACCCGGACGGCCCCACCGGTCCGGTGCAGATGGCGATGACCGCCGAAACCGTCGTACCCGACCTGACTCCGGTCGAGGTGTCCGAGAGCAATCTGACGGCCGCCGTCACGGCGCTGGCGTCACGCGCGTTCGACGTGACGGCCGAGGTGCCCGTCGCCGCGTCGTTGTTCCGAACGGGCCCCGACACCCACGTTCTCGCCGTCGTCGTGCACCACATCTCCGCAGACGGTGCGTCGATGGCGCCCCTGGCACGCGATCTGATGGTGGCCTACAACGCACGGGTCGCCTGGTTCGCTCCGACGTGGGCACCGTTGCCGGTGCAGTACTCCGACTACGCGGTGTGGCAGCGCGGCGCACTCGGCGACGAGAACGATCCCGAGTCGATCATCGCGAGGCAAGAGCAGTACTGGCTCAGCGCGTTGGCGGACCTGCCGGACGAGATGCCGTTCCCGCGTGACCGGGGCAGGCCCACCGAACCGACGCACGCGGGTGGAACCGAGTCGTTCACCATCGATACCGAGCTTCACGCGCGACTGGTCGAGGTCGCCCGTCGCAATTCCTCGACGCTGTTCATGGTGGTCCACTCGATCCTTGCGGTGGTGCTCGCCCGGCATTCCGGTACGGACGACATCACGGTGGGCACACCTATCGCGGGACGCGGCGATGCGGCGATAGACGACATGATCGGCATGTTCGTCAACACGATCGCGCTCCGTACCCGCGTGGACACCTCGCGTGGTTTCGATGCGCTGCTCGCCCACGCGCGGGAACAGGACCTCGCGGCTTTCGCGCACGCCGACGTGCCGTTCGAGCGCCTCGTCGAGGTCATCGATCCGCCCCGATCACGTGCCCGCCATCCCATTTTCCAGGTGATGCTCGCGTTCCAGAACCTCGGCCCGGCGCATTTCGAGCTGTCCGACCTTCGGCTCGAGACCATGGAATTCGACCTCGGCGTCGTCAAATTCGATCTGCAGTTCACGCTGATCGACTCGACGACGCCGCTCGGTGAACCGGACGGCATGGCCGCCACCATCGGTTATGCGACAGACCTGTTCGACGCCGAATCCATCGCTGCACTGGGCGCGCGTTTCCTGCAGGTCGCCCGGGCAGTTGCGGACGACTCGGCGGTAGTGCTCGACGACATCGACCTCGTCGGCGACGTCGAACGCGCGCGGCTGTCCGCCCCGATGCTTCCCGAGCCGTCCACCGCGTCGGTCGGCGTCACCTCGCGCTTCGCCGATCGCGTCGCCGAGACTCCCGATGCGCGCGCGTTCGTCGACGACGAGGGCGAATACACCTACGGAGAATTCGCGGCGCGGGTCAACCGAGTAGCTCGTGCGTTGATCGCACGCGGCGTCGGTCCGGACACGTCCGTCGTGGTCGCGTTGCCCAGGTCGGTCGACGCGCTCGTCGCGGTGTACGCCGTCCTCGAGGCGGGCGGGGCCTACGTGCCGGTCGATCCGGATCAGCCCAGCGCGCGTATCGAGCACATCGTGGCCGCCACCGATCCTGTGTGCGTCGTGGTGGTGGACCGCACCGACGATGCACAGGCCATCACCGACAATGCACGGACCGTCACGCTCGGAACGCTGGAAGACCCTGCGCTGTCCGCGGAACCCGTCGTCGAGACCGATCGGCGAGGCCCAATCCTGGCGGGGAGCCCCGCCTACATCGTGTTCACCTCGGGGTCCACCGGTACGCCGAAGGGAGTGTCCGTTCCGCACGGCGCGGCGGCGCACCAGATCGACTGGTTCGCCGACACCTACGGCATCACCTCGGCCGACGTCGTCCTGGCGAAGACACCGATGACCTTCGACGTCTCGGTGTGGGAGATGTTCGTCGCGCCTGCCGTCGGCGGAACCGTCGTCGTCGCCGCGCACGACGGGCATCGTGATCCGGAGTATCTGCTGCGCAGTATTTCTCGGCACAAGGTCACCGCCGTGTCGTTCGTCGCGTCGATGTTCGCAGTGTTCACCGAGTGCGCCGACACCTATACGTGCCGAACGTTGCGCGCGGTCTTCCTGGCCGGCGAGCCGCTGGGCCGGGGTGTGGTGGATAAGTTCCGTGAGGTGTGCGATATCGATGTCCACAACCTTTACGGGCCAACGGAGTTCACCGTTCATGCCACAGCTCATCCGGTCGGCAGGGGCGAGCCGCCCGCGGTGCCGATCGGTACGCCGGTGGCCGGGACGTCCGCGCTGGTACTAAATTCGGCGTTGTCCGCCGTGCCCGACGGTGTGGTCGGCGAGCTGTATCTGGCCGGTGTCCAGAGCGCCCGCGGATACCACGGCAGAGCGGACCTCACAGCGGACCGATTCGTTGCACTGCCCGGCCACGACGGCGCTCGCATGTACCGCACCGGGGATCTCGCTCGGTGGAATCACCACGGAGCGTTGGAGTTCGCCGGGCGGGTGGACAACCAGGTCAAGCTTCGCGGTCTGCGTATCGAACTCGGTGAGGTGGAGGCAGCCGTGTCGTCCTCGTCGAGCGTGGCGCGTGCAGTATCGGTCATTCGCGACGACATGCTGGTCGCCTACGTGGTGCCCAGCCCGGGCGCCACCGTCGACACCGACCTGGTTCGCGCCGATGCGGCGCGGATTCTGCCTGCCTACATGGTTCCCGTCGTGGTCGTTCTCGATGAGCTTCCCGTCGGCGCCAGCGGCAAACTCGACCGCGACGCCCTGCCCGACCCCGTCATCGACCCCCGACGATTCCGCGAGCCGCGCACGCTGGAGCAGCGCGTGGTCGCCGAAGTTCTCTCGGACCTGCTCGGTGTCCCGCGGGTCGGTCTCGGCGACAACTTCTTTGCACTCGGTGGCAACTCTCTGGTCGCCACTCGCGTCGCCGCGCGGATAGGAGCCGCGCTGGGTGTGCGGGTGCCGTTGCGCGTCATCTTCGACTCCGCCACCGTGGCCGATCTCGCGAATTCGCTCGATGTCGACGGTGCGGACCGGCGGCATCCGATTGCCGAGCCCAGGCCGGACGTGATTCCGCTCGCGCCCGCCCAGCAGCGCCTGTGGATCGCGAACCGGGTGGATCCCGACTCGGCGAACTACAACCTGCCCCTGGGTCTGCGGCTTCGCGGACCGCTCGACGTCGAGTCGCTTCGCCGCGCCGTCCAGGATGTTCTCGCCAGGCACGAAACTCTGCGCACGCTGTACCCGGATTCGGACGGACACGGCACGCAGGTGGTGCGAGAGAGCGAGGAGTTCGTCCTCGAGCCCGTCGACGCCTCTGCCGACGATCTCGTCGCACGTATCGCCGCGGTCGCCACCGCCGGCTTCGACGTCACGTCCGAAGTCCCGCTGCGTGTGCGGTTGTTCCGTCTGGACGACGAGCACCACGTGCTGGTGGTGGTCGTCCACCACATCTCCGCCGATGGCTTCTCTCTCGCACCGCTCACGATCGACGTGATGACGGCATTCGCGTCGCGCGTCGCGGGTGCCCAGCCCGGATGGGTGCCGCTCGAGGTGCAGTACGCCGACTACGCGCTATGGCACCGCTCGATGCTCGGCGACCCTGCCGATGCCGACTCGGTGGCCGCTCGCCAGCTGAGCTACTGGCGAGAGACATTGTCCGACAGACCGGTCGAACTGTCGCTGCCGCAGGATCGACCGCGGCCGGCCACACCGTCGGGCATCGGCGCGTCGCTGAGATTCGACATCGACGCGTCCACGTACGAGAAGGTCCGGGTGCTGGCGCGGGAGCGTCGAGCGACGCCGTTCATGGTGGTGCACGCGGCGCTGACGCTGGCGCTGTCGCGAATCAGTGGTTCGTCGGACATCAGCATCGGCACGGCCGTCGCGGGTCGAGGGAGCGCCGAGCTGGATCCGATGGTCGGCATGCTCGTCAACACCCTCACGCTCAGACTGCGTGTCGACGAGAGCGCGACCGTGACCGACCTTGTCGACGATGCTCGCGGAGTGGCACTGTCGGCCTTCGCCCACGCAGACGTCCCCTTCGATTCGGTTGTCGACGCGGTGTCCTCTGCGGGGGCGTCCGAGTTGTTCCGTGTCGCGTTGGCTTACCAGAACATCGACCGGTCGGAAATCGAGCTGGCCGGATTGCACGTGCAGCAACTCGAAACACCCTTCGACCCTGCGCAGTTCGATCTGACGCTGACGGTGGAGGACCGACCGCACCGCGAGGTCGGCGACACCGTGTCCGCGTTGTTCACCTACGCGACGGATCTGTTCGATCGGTCCACGGTCGAGGTGTTCGCAGAGGTTTTCTCCGCGGTCTTGGCGGCGTTGACTCACGATCCCGGTCGCACCGTCGGGTCCATCGACATCGCTGCCCGATCGAATCCCGTGACCCACCGTGAATCGGTCGTGTCGACGAGCGTCGAACTGCCGGTGAATCAACCGATTCGGTCGGTGGCAAGGGCCATTGCCGAGTCGGTCGAGGCAGATCCCGGCGCGCCGGCCTACGCGAGTGGAGAGTCCGAGGTGAGTTACGCGGACATGGACGCGCGTTCCAACCGCATCGCCCGAGCGCTGATCGCAGACGGCGTCGGTCCCGGACGCTCGGTGTCGGTATCGTCGCCGGATCCGGTCACCGTGATCGCCGCGACGTGGGCGGCGGCCAAGGTGGGCGCCGGCATCGCCTCGTCCGATATCGACGACGCCGTCGCGGTAGGGGAGAGCAGCGGGTCTGCAGCAGGTTCGGGCCCGCTCTCGTCTGCCGACGGTGCACGAACCCCCAGCGGAGACGACGCGGCTGCGACGACCGCCGGCCGCACCGTGACATACGCGGCGCTGAGCGCTGCGATCACCGCCGATGTGCTCGAGCTGACGTACGACTCGCGCGTGGCATTGGCGGCCGGCGCAGCCCCGGACGTGTACGTCGCGGTCATTCTCGCTGCGGCGACAGCCGGCGCCACCGTTGTCGATGTCGACGGGGGCGCGGATCCCACCGATTCTCTCGCGGACGAGTGGGTCACCCACGCGATCCTGTCGCGCGTGCAGGCCGCCGAGGTGGATGTCGACGCCCTCGACGACTTGCTCACCGTCGTCGTGCACGACGCGGTGAACGATCTGCCGGGCCTGCCTCCTCGGGTGTCGGTCCTGGGCGCAGACATCGTCTGAGCGCGGTCAGCTCGTCGCGGTGTCGGTAACGCGCTGCGTCGCAGCGTTTTCCAGGGTGGAGACGGCGCCCTCCAGCAGCTGAACGTAACGGTCGGGATCGTCCATCATGGTTCGGTCGACAGTGACCGTCACGGCGACGTTGGTTCCCAGCGACGCGATGTGGTGAATCAACCCCACGCCGTCGACGGTGGGCATTGGCATGAACGCCGACACCACCGGCGATCCGCGGAACGTCAACGTGGCGTCTCCGTGCGGCATGTTCGACACGACCGTGTTGGACGAGACGGTGCCGGATGCTGTTGTGCGCCTTCGGCGAGACATCAGTGCGGACACGGTGCCGATCACACGGAGCAGCGCGGCCGGGGCGACGTCGAACGGCCCGGCTGCGCGCGGTGCGATCACGTCGCGAGCGAATCGCTTGGCGTCGGAGGCTGATTCGTGCACAGCGCGCAGGCGCGAGAGGGCGTCGTCCTCGCAGGTGTGCAGGTCGACGTCGACGAACGTGGTGCGATTCGCCGCTACCGGCGGGGCTCGGTGCTCCGGAGCAGGCATGGCGGGGGACAGGTCGAGCGGCATCGTCGCACTCAGTGTGGCGGCAGGTGCTTCGTCCATCTCGTCGAGATATCGGCTCAGCGCGAGTGACACTGCGGTGAGCAGGATGTCGTTGACCGTCGCCCACGGCGCCGCGTTCTTGATCGCGCGGAGTCGAGCCAGGTCCAGGAACAGCACGCGGATGCGGTGCTCCATCGAGATGTGTCCGTTGAAGCGAGTTGCCGGCCGATGAGGATGTGCGCGGGTGGCTGCCGCGCGAGAAGTCGCGATCAACGTTCGGACGAAGGACACGGTGCGCGGCATCGCGGCGGCGACTTCGCGGCGAAGCGGCGGCATCGCAGTCGGCATCGCGTCGCCGCGTCGCTCCCGGACGGGACCGTTCGGTGCAGCAGGGTCGTGCGGTCCGAACAGTCCCCGAACGACCGACACCAACCCCAGCCCGTCCATCGACGAATGGTGGACCAGGACGACGACGATCGCTGCGCCATCGGGGATTGCCTCGATGCCGCGCACACCGGTCAGGAAGTGCACTTCCCAACACGACCGATCCAGCCGCATCGGCGTGGCGAGCACTCTGGAGATGTGTCGCTCGATCTGGCCCCAACCGGACTCGGTGATCTGCTCGACCACGACGTGCTCCGCCACGTCGACGTCGCGATCGTCGATCCAGAACGGATCACCGAGGTCGCAGAACCGCCGCCGTAGTCGCCGATGGAACACCGGATCGCTGCGCACCCGGGGTCTCATCCAGTCGCAGGCGGCGTCGTGGGACAGCGGATCCGCGCCGGCGGAGGGCTCGTCGACCACCAGCACGTCGACGAGGTTGGCTATCACTCGGTCGTTCTCGGCCAGGGCATTGATCGCATCGCGCGGCGGCACGCGCACACCGATGATGGGCGGCGCCCCCACCGTGGACCACATTCCGGCCATGTCGACATCCCTTCACTGTCGTCGGAGTCGTGCACGAGAGATCGTCCGGCGTGCTGGGTGAAACTGGGCCTAACGGGTGTATCAACGGTACTGCGAGGTGGTCCTTGTGTGCGAGGGCAACGCACATCGACACCGACCAGGTGCGGCTGCGCCCACGAGGAGACGAGCGACATGCCCGCAGACCGACGCATATACGATTGCGACCCCGACCGTCCGGTCGACCACATCCGGTGCGAGGACATAGACCGTGATGCCACGGCGAAGGTGCCCGAAGAATTGCGGTATCTCGAGGCGTTCATCGACCTCGAGCCCTTCGGCGTCGAGGTGGTCGACCCCGGAAAACTCGAGCAGGCATCGGACCGGCCGATCGAGGGCTTCGTCCCGGACTGGGAGAATGTCCGCGCCAAGCCCGACAGCGCGCTCCGCCAGGACGGCTTCAGCCCTCGAGTCCTGATGCGCGGGGAGGAGGTCGATCCTGCTGTCGTCCTGGGAACCGACGAGCGTCGAGTCTTCACGAGCTCCGCGTACCCCTGGAGGTGTGCGTGTCGAATCGTGACCAGTGTCGGTAGAGCATCCGGTGTGCTGGTCGGTCCACGCCACGTGCTGACGGCGAGCCACGTGGTCAACTGGGCTGTCCCGGGTGGCGTCAACGGCGTCGTCGAAGTGGGTCGCCAGGGTGGGGCGGTGGCCGGCGTGTCCCGAATTCGACGCGTCTTCGCGTTCCATCGAGTGACCGGCTCGGTCGACTGGCTCGAACTGGACGAGGACTACGCGGTCCTCGAACTCGACCTGCCTCTCGGTGACCGGTTCGGCTGGATCGGCGCGCGGACGTACCGCAGTGGCTGGGATCGAGACCCGTACTGGACCAACATGGGCTATCCGGCCGACATCGGAGGCACCATGTGGCCCACCCGTCAGACCGGCAAGTGGCTCGACGAGCACGCCTGGGATTTCGGCTCCGGCCGTGCGATGGACACGAACGCGGACATCAACCTCGGCAACTCGGGTGGACCGATGTTCTCGTACTGGTCGAACGGCGGCTGGTACGCCGTGGCAGTGGTGTCGGCCCACAGCCGACGCAGACAGGAGAACTACTGCTCGGGCGGTCGCGATCTGCCGCGACTCGTGCGGGTGGCGCGCGGACTGTGACCCGACAGGGTCAGAAGGACGCCGCGGCGCGCTGGAAGCCACGCACTGCGGGTACGACGAATACCACGAACAGGCCGACAGACCATGCGAGGGACAGCGTCAGCGGCATCGCAACCGGTCCACCCAGCGTCAGACCCTTCATGGCGTCGACCGCCAACGAGATCGGGTTGTACTGGACGAAGTTCTGTAGCCAGGTGGGATATGCACGCGTGGGGACGAATCCGGAGTTGAAGAACATCAGGATGGTGAAGACCATTCCGACGCTCTCGACCAGCGGGAACGTGACCGTGATGATGGCCGCCGACGTGACGAACACCGCGAATCCCAGCCCGAATGCGAGGGGCACGGCAAGGGAGGCGATGCCCGCTGCCGGACCCTGATCGAAGCGGTATCCAAGGACGAAGCCGACGGCGACGATCAAGATCGTCGTCGTCACGATGCGTGCCGTTTCCGCCAGCAGCCGCCCCACCAAGCCGGCGGCCCGGTGCACCGGCAGAGTCTGGAAGCGGGACACCAGGCCGGCGGCGCGCTCGCGTCGCAGCCCGACGGCGCTGGCAAGCGATCCTGACATGGCGGCCACCATCGTGATCAGCGGAACGGTGCCGAAAATGCTGTTCTCACCCGTCGCCGACGAGATGGAGTTGCCCAGGACCGTGCGGAGCATCAGCAGGAACAGCACCGGATAGACAACGGCTTGAATGATGGTGAGCGGGTCGCGCGCCCAGCGTCGCAGCAGCCTGCCGCAGTGCAACACACTCTGAGAACTCAGCGCGACGGGGCTCGTTTCGCTGAGAGTGCGATCGGGTTCGGGAAGCGGACGTAGGTCCAGCACGGTCTCTCCCGTACGAGTGCTGGCTGTGCGATTGGGTGTACTCATGATCGCCTCGTGCTCGCCCAGACCGCGAGCGGAACGAGGACGACGATCAGACCGACCGCCCACGCCGCCGCCGGCCACAGGGTGTTCGCGTTGACACCGCCCTCGGCCATGTCGCGCATGGCTTTCGAGAACAGTGAGATGGGTTGATTCCGAACGAACGGGCGGATCCACTCCGGGAAGCCGGTCTCCGGAACGAAGCCCGAGGACAGCATTCCGAGGATCAACTGGGGGAGGGTGAGGGCCTGGCTCGTTGCTTCCGGCGAGCGGGACAGGGATCCGATAGCGTCTCCGCCGGTGGTCAGAGCAGCTCCCACCAGCAGCGCGAACAGGACGAAGATCGCGGCATCGTCGAATCCGGCTTGGAATCGGAATCCGATGAGTGAGCCGTAAACCAGCGCAGCCACCAATGACACGGAGGCGTGCACCAAGTTCGCAGTGGCTCTGGCGAGCAGCGGAACCCAGGGCGTCACCGGCATCGTCTGCAGACGCGACGTCATACCCGACGAGCCCTCGACAGCTGCGCGCTGAGCAGCAGAGATAGCAGTGAAGGCCATTGCCTGAAGGCAGATGATGGGCATCAGGAACTGGGCGTAGTCGAGACCCTGGAACTGCATCACCAGCCGCAGAGGCAGGTAGAACCCCACGGTGTAGACGGCGGGCGCGATGACCGCGATCAGCAGGCTCCCGGACCGAGTCATCGAGCCCAGGGCCCGGCCCGACAAGGACGACCACTGCTTGAACGCCGTCGGTTCCGGGGCGCGGTGCGATTTCCTGCCGGCGGGCGCCGTCGTCGTCACGCGGGTCGTCCCGAAGGCACCCGTGGCTCGGCCCCCGACACGTCTGTTCCCGAGCGGCCATCCGAACCGATCTCGCCGCTATCAGCAGCTGCGCCGTCGGACTGTCCGGTGAGAGAAAGGAAGACATCGTCGAGCGAGGGACGACGCAGGCCGATGTCCGAAAGTTCGATACCCGCGGCGTCCAGGCGCTTGAGTGCCTCGGCGAGAGTGGCGGGACCGTCGGGAGCGGGGATGGTCAAGCTGTCCGCGTCGAGGTCGGCTGCACCGAAGGTCGGCGAGAGCATGCCGCTCAACGCATCGGCCGTACGCCGCATCTCGGTCGGATCGAGCGGGACGATGTGGCAGTAGTTTCCGCCGGTCATCGACTTGAGCTCGTTTGCAGTGCCCTGGGCGATGACACGCCCACGGTCGATGACGATGATGCTGTCGCTGAGCACATCGGCTTCTTCGAGGTACTGGGTGGTCAGCAGAGTGGTGATGCCCTGCTCGCGCAGGGACGACACCAAGGACCACACCGCCTTGCGGCTGCGCGGATCCAGACCCGTGGTCGGCTCGTCGAGAAACACCACCTTGGGCCGAACCACCAGTCCGCAGGCAATGTCGATACGACGGCGCATACCGCCCGAGTAGCCGCGTACCTGACGGTCCCCGGCGTCGAGCAGATCGAAGTCGTGCAGCAGATCCTCGGCGCGAACGCGGGCGGACTTCTTGGTCAGACCCATCAGGCGACCGAACAGCACCAGGTTCTCACGGCCGGACAGCGCGTCGTCCAGCGCGGCGTATTGGCCGGTCATCAGGATCGAACGGCGAACAGCAGCGGGGTCGGTGGCAACGTCGTGACCGGATACGACGGCGCGGCCGCGGTCCGGCTTGATCAGTGTGGCCAGCACCTTGACCGTCGTGGTTTTTCCCGCGCCGTTGGGTCCGAGAATTCCCAGAATGGATCCCGCCGGAACGCTGAAATCTATGCCCTGCAGCGCGTCAACCGCTCCGAAGGACTTGTGAACGTCCTCGACGAGTACGGCTGTGTCATCTGATGGCATTGTTCTCCACTGTCGTCGGGTGAGAGGCCTCGGGCGTGACTCCCGCTGGGCGCCCACTGGGGAACATCGGCGTAAACCATGCCCGATGTTACTCACCACAGTTCGGAACGGGTGCACACTGCTGCCGACGTAGCGTCGCAACCGACGGTCGGCCTAGGTGCTCGAATTCGAATCGAGCGGTTCGGATGCCGGGGCCGCCTCGCTTGTCACGCGGACGATCGCCACGTGCGCCGGGGCCGAGCGGTCAGCCGACGGCGAGACGAGGTGTCGCCGACGAGGCGACGGCGAGCTGCTCGAGCGCGTTCTGAAGGCACTCGACGTAGCGAGACATGTCTGGCATGAGGCCACGGTGTGAGACCGCGGTCAGGCACATCCGGCCGCCGGTGGATACGACCACGTGCGCCAACTGGACTCCTTCGACCACCGGAAGTGGTGCGAACACCCCCACGACGGGTGCGCCGAGCAACTCCATGGGCTGGTTCCCGTACGCGATGTTGGACACCATCGTGTTGGTGGAGGTCGTGGTCGGCTTGGCCGGCCGCCGTGGCATCAAGCGCGCCACAGCCGCGAGGACCGGTGCCGGCGCCGAGCTGAGCGGGTGGGGCGGGAGCAGAGC
>JBASAM010000047.1:0-10820 GCA_049650605.1 Rhodococcus sp. (in: high G+C Gram-positive bacteria)
TGGCCGGGCTGTTGCCGCGGCCGAGTGCCGGCGAGGCAATGGTGCGCGGTGCCGAGTCGCCGCAGTGCACGCACTCGACGTGGGCCGGGACCTCCGCCATCGAATGATGCTGCTCGACGGATTCGGAGCACGCTCGGCACCGGAAAACATATGTTGGCACGCTTCGAGATTAGACCGTCCGACGTAACACCGCGCGGGCCGGCCGCTGCGGGGATAACGTGGATGGGACACGCCAGAAGCCGTGCTACCGGAGGTGCTCAGTGCCCGAACTGCTGTTTCCGCTCGACTCGTCGAAGAGTTTCACCGAACAGGCCATCGTGGGACACAACCGATGGCACCCCGACATTCCTGCAGCGGTGACGGTGAAGCCGGGCACCACCTTTCGGGCGCACTGCCGTGAATGGTTCGACGGCGCGATCAAGAACGACGACTCTGCCGAGGACATCGCGAACGCGCCGCTGAACAACGTGCACACGCTGTCCGGTCCGTTTCACATCGAGGGTGCCGAACCCGGCGACCTGCTGATCGTCGACATTCTCGACCTGGGCCCCATCCCGCAGGAGGATTCCGGCCCGCTGGCCGGCCAGGGGTGGGGGTACACCGGCATCTTCGCCAAGCAGAACGGCGGCGGCTTTCTCACCGAGCGATTCCCCGATGCCTACAAGGCGATCTGGGACTTTTCGGGTCGCACGACGACATCGCGGCACGTACCCCATGTGAAGTACACCGGCATCACCCATCCCGGGTTGATGGGGACGGCTCCGTCGGCGGCGCTGTTGAGCAAGTGGAACGCGCGTGAAGGCGCGCTGATCGCGACCGATCCGACGCGCGTGCCGCCGCTGGCGCTCGCACCGGAAACCGACGGCGCGATTCTGGGCTCGCTTGCCGGCGACGAATTTTCACGAGTTGCCGGTGAAGCCGCTCGTACGGCGCCGCCACGCGAGAACGGCGGAAACCAGGACATCAAAAACCTGACCGCCGGTACCCGTGTGTTCTACCCGGTGTTCGTTCCGGGCGCGAAACTTTCCTTCGGGGACCTTCATTTCTCGCAGGGCGACGGTGAAATTACGTTCTGTGGAGCCATCGAGATGGGCGGGTTCATGGACCTGCACGTCGATCTCATCAAGGGTGGTATGGACACCTACGGGGTCAGCGAGAACGCCATCTTCATGCCGGGCAACACCGCACCGCAGTACACGGAATTCATTGCCTTCTCCGGTATTTCGGTCACGGCCGACGGCGAGCAGAAGTACCTCGATTCGGATCTGTCGTATCAGAACGCCTGTCTGCACGCCATCGACTACCTGACCAAGTTCGGGTACAGCCCCGAGCAGGCGTACCTGCTGTTGGGCTCGGCGCCCATCGAAGGTCGATTGTCGGGTGTGGTCGACATTCCGAACTCCTGTGCCACCGTGTACATCCCCACTGCCATCTTCGACTTCCCGGTGGCGCCGTCGGCGAGCGGCCCGTTCCAGATCGATCCGGGGATGGGGGCGCCCAGGGCGCAGCTCTAGGGTCTGCTCCGTCACCCGTCACCCGTCACCCGTCACCCGTCACCCGTCGCCGGGCCCGGTGAGGTAGTCGCGGCCGTGGGGGTCGCGGGTGTGGACGATGCTGTCCTTCAGCATCCGGTAGTGCCACTGCTTGCGGGTTTTGAGTCCGTGGTGTCGGCGGCACAGTGGTTGCAGGTTCCCGAGTACGGTCCAGCCGCCGTGTTCGGGGTCGGTGTGGTTGAACGGGACGACGTGGTCGAGGTCGCAGTCGGTGCTGGGTACGGCGCAACTGGGGTGAACGCACACCGGATAGCGCGCTGTCACCAGGGCAGCGAGGGACTCCGAGGGTCGGTAGGTGAGCGCTCCGGTCGGTGGTGTGGTGTGGCCTCTGTGTCCGGTCGGATCGGCGGCGCGGGTGTGGTGGAGCTCGGCCGGTGATCCGCGAAGACGCTCCAGTGTTCTCGTGGTGTCGCGCGCTCGGCGACTGTCGAGGCGGCCCCGTGTCGGGGTCCAGCCGGGTGGTCTGGCCGGGGTGCGGCGCACCTCGCGGTTCTCCGTCGGGACCGGCGGCTCGGAATGGGGGTGTTTCGGTGCAGTGGCATCGTCCGGTGTCGAGGGCGTCGGTGATGATCGCCTGCCAGGTGGCATCGGCGGCGATCTGCCGGGCCACATCCGGCGGTACCTGCCCCCACCCCTGAAGGTGGCCGGGTTCGCCAGCCAGTCCTGCGGCGGTGGCGGCGTCGATGACGATGTACGCCCGCGTGGACGGTCCGGTGGGTTGGGTGCCGCGGTGCGGGCACGCACCATCAGAGCATTCGCAGGACACAGGGGTGCCCGTCAACAGTGAGCGGGCAGCGTCGAAGAACCGGGCCCCGAGTCGGCGCGGATCACCCGCACACACCTGCCTTGCGGTGCCCAGGATGGAATGCCACATCGCGGCGATGTCCTCCTGCGGTCCCCGCAGCCGAAGCTCCGCCTGACCGCGGGGGAGCTTGCGCACCGTCGCCGAACGTTCGGCAGCGGCCTGCTCACGCACCTTCCGGTGCCATTCGGCGTCGAACTCCACCAGAATCCGATCCACGGCAGCAGCCACGGCGCCGGGGGTGCAGCGGGCTGCGGTGTCGACGACCCGCCGCAACAACGCTTCCGTGGCGTTGGAGAACCCGGCCAGAGACCGGCACACCGTCCGGAACACGGGGTACGGCAGGCGGCCCGCTTCGAACGCCTCCCGCACGGCGGGGCGTGCGATTCCGGTGAGGTACATCCATTCGGTGACCGTGGACGTCGACACCGCCAACGCCGAGGTGATCTCGGCGATCGCGGAGGCTTCTGCGGCCTCGACGTCGAACACCCCACCCGGCGCCAGCGCAGCAGGACGCCGGGACGCCTCGCTGACATAGGCGGTAGCGGAGGTGACAGCAAAAGCGAAGCGCGCCTGGGCGTCGATCTTCGCCGCGACAAGAGAATCCACGGATACCGTTGCCACACTCACTGATTCACCCCCCAGGTGTTCTACCGACCGCCCCCCCGACGATCTGCCCACAAGGTAGCGCGACCTACCGACACGAAATCGAACAAGGATGGACCGCCATCATGAGCGATCCGGACCCGGTTGGCAGTGCGGACACCACCAGGTGCGACGCCGTTCCGGATCGCCGGGCACCTCGGGGACCACGCGAACGGTGGTACCGCACCGGAGGCACGGCTTGCCCGCCCGGCCGGCAACCCAGTGTTGCCTGCCGGGCCGGGTGTCTCCGGTGGTCACCTGCATCGCCCGTGGGGTGGATACGGAGTGCCGCATGGCTTTCCGGGTCAGCGCCACCAACTTGTCGGCGTCGACCGCGCCTGCGGGAACCCACGGTCCGAGGCCCCGCAGGAAGCACAGTTCGTTGGCCCACAGGTTGCCCGGCCCGGCCATCACGCGCTGATCGAGTAGCACCGCGATGATCGGTCGCTGCGCATCGCGTCGGATGTTGGCGGCGGCGAGCGCAGGGTCGAAGTCTTCGCGCAGCGGATCGGGACCGAGATACTCGAGCGACGCATCGGCGTCCCGCGTCGTAGAGAACTGCACCACCGGCAGTGTGAGGCCATACGCAGTGGGCCCGTCGGAAACAGAAAGTCGAACGCGCACATCGGAATCGAGTCGGCGTGGCAGACGCCGTCCTGTGCGTACGACCGTCCACGATCCGGTCATCTTCAGGTGCGTGTGTAGCGTAACCCCGCCGTCGAAATCTGTGAGCAAGTGTTTGCCGTACGTCCGATGCCCCAGCACTGTGCGTCCGTCGAGTTTCTCGACGGCGTGGGCCGGAACGTTCAGGCGCCCTTCGGCAAGGACGCACCCGTCCAACGCGGCGCGCAAACGTCGTGCCAGCGCGAACACGGTGTCACCTTCGGGCATGTCAGGTCCAGTAGAGCAATCGAGCTGCGGGAAGTGCTTTGTCGAGCTCGTCGGTGAACCACTGCTTCATTTCCGCCATGACGTCCCTGGGGTAGACGTACTTGACGCCGCCGAACTTCGAGCGTTTCGCCGAGCGTGCGTCCTCGTCCATCTCGAGTTTGGTGCCGGGGTACCAGCCCAGCAGAACGTCCTTGCTGGACGGGGTGAAGCGATGCGTGATGATCTCTGCCGTGAGATCCGCGGTAGGGACGTCTGCCACCGCATCGGCGATGTCGGCGAGCAATGCGCCGTACTGCTCGCGCCACTCCGGGATGGGCATGATCGGCGCGATGGTCACCCCCACCGGGTACCCGGCACGTGCCAACGTACGCAGCGCGGCTATGCGTGCGGGCATCCGAGCGGTGCCGCCCTCGAACCTGTTGCCGATGTCGCGGGCGTTGACCGACAATCGAACTCGGGTTCTACCGCCGTGATCGAGTCCGGCCAACTCGGTGACGTCGTCGAACTTGGTGGTGAACCGCAGTGAAGCGCCGTCCCCGAATGCGCCCTTGCCCACCTCGACTATCGCTGCCGACAGCGATCCGGTGACCCGCTCGATGCCCAACGGGTCGGTGTAGCAGGAGACCTCGAAGGTGGTGCCCTCGCCGCCACGTTCCGTGGTTCCCGAGGTGATGGTGCCGCGTCCGGTGTGCGAGGCGATCGGCGCGAGCACCTCGTCGAGATTCGCGTAGACCCGCGTCACCGGGGGCCCGGACAGCGACCCGGCGAGATAGCAGTACTGGCAGTGCGCGGGGCACCCCTTGGCCAGATCGATGCGCCAATCGGCGCTGGGAGGAATCGGTTGCGGCTTCAGTGCGCTCGGTGGGGCAACCACCACCGCGAGAGTCGACTTGGCTCTGGCGTAGGTCTCGCGTTCCGACTCGCCCCGCAGCCCGGTCAGCCGGTCTGCCGAGAGAACATCGATGTCGCTCACCCCCGCCGCTTCACAGCGCCGGACGATCTCCGCCGTGTGCGGCAAGTCGGCAGCGGACCGGGTGATCAGTACTCGCGTGGGAGTCCAGATCTTGCTGGGGGACGGCGCCGATTCGAACATCTCTCGAATCAACGTTCCCCGTCGTCCGAACCTTCCCGATGGTGATCACGATTCCAGCGCAGAGCGTAGGTGCGTAGTTTGCTGAAGCCGCGCACACGCAGCGGACGTAGCGATTTGAGGTAGAACTCGTCCGCGTCCGACAACGCATCGGCCGTTTCGCTGTCCACCAGTACCGTCCCTGGATGGGCATTGCTGGTGAGCCGCGCGGCGATGTTGACCACCGAGCCGTACAGGTCACCGAACCGCGCCAGAACAGGTCCCACTGCGATTCCCACGCGCAGCGCCGGAACGTCGTCTCGGTCGGCGAATGCCTCGTGCAGTTGCAGGGCTATCCGAGCCGCGTCCACCGGATCGACCGTCTGGAACATCACCTCGTCGCCGACGTTCTTCACCACCGAACCGTGCCCACCGGCGATGATGGTCGTGGCCACCGATTCGAATTCCTCGAGCAGCGTCGTCAGTTCGTCCACGTCGAGGCGACGAGTCAAAGAGGTGTACCCGACCATGTCGGCGAAGCCCACGGCGACGGTGTGGCGCGCCCCGCCGGTTGCGTCGACTGCAAGGGCTCGACCGGCCGCGGCCGCCAGGTGCCGCCGCCAGACGTAGTTCTGCAGGCGCTCGATGGACGGAACCGTCTCCGCGGCAATGGCTCTGGCTTCGCCCCGGATCTTGTCTCGATCTGCCTCGGCGTCCGCCTCGTCGGCTTCGATACGCGAGGCGATGTAGGAGTTGACCACTCCCACTTGCCATTCGGCCAACCTCGACATCGACTGCCCCAGGGTGCGTGCCACCGCCACTTCCATGGACTTGTCCACCACGTTGGTGTCCACCATCCGGGTGATCAGCGACAATGCATCGACATCCGCGTCGGTGTACATGACGGCGTCGGTGTTGGGTTCGATGGGGAATCCCATTGCGACCCAGAGTTTCTGGGCACGCTCCAAATCGACGCCCGCGCGTTCTGCTACCTGATCTCTGGTGTACCGGGGCTCCTCGCCGAGAAGAGCCTGTTCGACGTCGGACTGCCGGTCGTCCGCCATCTCACGCGCCGTCGAGTACTCGTTCGAACACTGCCCGGACCTCCGCGATGTGCTCGTCCATCGTGTCCACCGTCCAGCCCGTTGTCGGGATGGGCTCTCCCACTGTCACTGTCACCTTGCCGGGGTGCGCGGTGAAGGCCGATTTCCACATGACGTCACCGGCTCCCTGCAAGATCAGCGGAATCACCGGAACGCCGGCTTCCATCGCGATGTGGAAACCGCCCTTCTTGAAGCGGCCCAAGCGGGAGGTGGGCATGCGTGTGCCCTCGGGCGCGATGGCCACCGACATCCCGGAATGTAGCTTGTCGATAGCCGGTTTCATCGCCTCACGGGCGGCCTTGTTGTCCGACCGGTCCACGTAGGCGACGTCGAACAGCGCACCCAACGGCGCGAAGCGCGGATCGCGGCTCAGCTCCTTCTTCGCGACGGCGGTGATGTCTCGCTTGAGCACCTGGGCAACGACGATCATGTCCATCGTCGACTGATGGTTGAACAGGAACACTGCGGGCCGATGCGACCAGGCGTTCTGCTCGTCGATCACCTCGACCGAGATTCCCGTCAGGGCCAGGGCCATTTCCGGCGCCACCGAATTGGTGATGTTGGCGCCGACCCGGCGACTGCCGCTCAGGATTCCCACGGCAGCGCCCAGACCTGCACTGGCCAGCACCGATCCGAGCGCGGCGACGCTGCGAACGGTGGAGGTGATGTCGGTGCCGTTGGTGGGCTTGCGCAGGGCCACACTGGACCATCCGCGGTTCTGCGCAGTCCGCTCGAGCTCGCCGTCGGGATTGAGTGCGACGGGGCGGCCCACCGTTTCCAGCATCGGGACGTCCTCCGCGCCGTTCGAATATCCGAAGCAGTCGGCGAGGTCGACACCGTCCTTCTCGGCCCAGTTCTCGATTGCCGCCGCCTTCCGCGGGCCCCAGAGCGACTGTCCCGTCAGCAGGCCGGTGAGGACACCGTCGTCACCGATCTCGGGATGGGTACAGATCAGATCGTCGAATCGCAGGTCGTCGACGACGGGCTGAGCTTGGTAGGGAGTGGCCGAGGTGGACATCACGATCCGATGACCTGCACTGCGGTGCGCCAAGATCAGGGTGCGGACGTCGGGGAAAATCTGTGACGCCAGGTCGGAACGGAACAGCTTGGCCGACTGCGCCATCAACTCGTCGTGCGTCTTGCCGGCCAGGGCGCGCACGGCCTTGTCCATCAAGTTGTCCACCGTCGTCCCGCGGACCCGCATTTCGACGACGGCGCTGCTGATGTCCCACAGTTCGAGCAAATCGACGTCGAAGCTACGCAGGCGTTCCTTGAACACCGCGGTGGCGGAGTAGCCGTCGATGACGGTGCCGTCGAAGTCGAAGAAAGCCACCACGGAAGGACCCGTCGGTGCTGCCGCGACGTCGGCGATCAGGTCCTCGAACGTCCGAGCGGGGCGGGGTGAGCTCAACTGTTTCCTCCGGGCAGGTTCTGGGTGCGTTCCGCGGGCGCCGTTGGGTCGACGGCATCGAGGGCAAGGTGCACCATCACCCGAATGCGACGGGAGACGCTGCCCCACGCGGCGATTTCCTCCGCGTACTCGCGGCGGCACCGGGCGATGTCCTCGGTGTGTGGATCCAACAAACCGCGGTTGTCTGCGAGCTGCAACGCGGTGTCGAACAACTCGTTGGAGATTGCCTCGCTGTGCTCGAGTTGCTGACGTAGACGACGGGACTGCGCCACGCCCAGGCAGTCGGCGAGGAAGCTGGGTTTGTCGAACTCGGCGCCCTCGGGCAACGTCAACAACTGATCGGCCACCACCTGATACGCCTCGAAGATGGGCTGTAGTACTCGGTGAGCGAGATGGAACGGCTCGTTCTGGAGCTGCTTCATCGCGTACCCGGGCTGGTCGAGGCTCTCGCGCCACTGCGGGTCGATCAAGTCGACTTCCGCCTCGAGGCGCTCACTGAACTCGCGCTTCTCACCGAAGAAGAACTCGAACTTGAGCAGGTCGCGAAGTTCGAGCGCCGACTTCCACAAATCGTCGGCAGCGACAGTTCCGGTGGGGCAGTCCTCGGTACGCAGCACCACCAGCTCGCCGATCGCGCGCATGACGAAGAAGTGAATGGCGTTGTTGCGGAAGAACGACGCCACCAGGTGCTTGTCCTGCGCGAGCTGGAACAGGGGTTCTGGGCCGCCCTCGAACCGGGTGATCACCCCGGCCGCGACCTGGGCTCGGACGGCGGCTGTCATGACGTCGAGGTCGGTGAGGTCGACGCCACCGGCGGTCGGCAGGCCGCGATGGTGGACGTACGTTGCGAGCGGCCGCACGATGGACCACATCTCGCGTTGGTTCAGTGCACGATCGTCGATTCCCAGCATCGCCATGGCCACCAGCGCGGCTGGGCTCACCGGGGTGGACTCGTTGATGGCGTGTGAGACGGCCAATGCCGCCCGCTGCACCGCGACACGCTTGTCGTCGTACTCGTCGAGGAAAGCGCGCGCCGACAGCGGTTTACCGAATCTGAGGTAGACGGTGCCGCGAATCTGCCCCTGAGCGCGCACGTACCCGATGGCCATCCGAATGCCCTCGGCCTGCTTCTGCGCGCCGTGCGACTCGGCGGCCATCTCGCCGACCTCGTGGAGCCGGTCGTAGGTGATGGACGTCGGTACCAGGTATGCGTCGGCTGCGGTGCTGTTCTCGAGGGAGTCGAAAAGGTAGGACAGCAGGCCGAATCGGGGAGGCCGCAACTTGCCGGTGCGCGACCGACCGCCCTCGATGTACCACTCGAGATTGAACTTCTTGCTCAGCAGGAAGCTCATGTACTGGCGAAGGGTCCATTTGTAGACGGCATCGGAGAACTTGCGCTGGATCAGCACCACTCCACTGCGCTTGGCCAGCGGGCCGATGGGCCAGAACCCGACGTTGATGCCGCCCATCACGTGGTTGAGCGGAAAACCCTGGTCGAGCAATGCAGGGCGCAGCACCAAGGGGTCGAGGTATGACCGGTGATTGGGGAGGAACACCAACGGGAACGACTTGTCCAGCTCGCGCAGCTCCGCCATCCGGTCGGTGTCGACCTCGACGCGATACGCACGGGAGAAGAACGCGCCCAGTTTCCCCCACAGCTCGACGGCCCCTTTGTTCTCGGTGGCCACCATTTCGTCGAGGATCTGGTGCACGCGGGAGTTGACGGTGGACACCGGTGAATCGACCGACGCGGCAAGCTCGGCCAGATCGGCGCGGAACTGGGAGCGCTCGGTCATCTCCTCGACGACGAAGCGCGGAACCTTGTACTCGCTACCGATGACCTCGCGTTCGGCTCGGTCCAACGTCAGGCTCGCCTGACGCGAGATGTACGACGACAACGATCCACCGACCGTCGCGTCGAACCGCTGCCGCAGGTCGCTGAGCAATGCCGGCTCCCCGACGATGACCCGAGGCTCCCCGCGGTGCGTGCGATCCCAGAAGCGCAGAACGCCGCCACGCTTGGATTCCTTGGTCCAGCTCACCCGCAGTGGCGTCACCAGCGGGTCGGCGCCACCGGTGCGGTCGGTGAACTCGTCGATCGCCTTGCCCGTCATGACGATCGATTCCGGCCGTTCCGTGCGATGGTGCCGGTCGATCCAGTCGTTGGCCGCGTGCACGTCGACGTCCGAAACGGCGTCGATCAGAAAGATCTGCTCGTTTCGGTCGACCGGTGCGCTGTCCGTGGACGGAAACTCGGTCGAATCGAGTTGAGACATCGCCGTTCACCTTCCCCTCCGTTGAGCCACCGGAGGTGGTCCTGTGCGTGCGCTGAACGGTACGCGGAGGACAGGTACTCCGGTGCCACTTTCGGGTGGTCCGGAGATGCCCGTCCTCTTACATGTCGACGGTTTCGTTGTCGCCGATGTCAGGCCGATCGCCGGTGATACGGGACTTGGCGTAAGCGAGCAGGGTGGTGACCTTCGACCCCGGCGCAGTCCAGAACTCGGCGCCTTCGGCTTCGACGTGGAGCAGCACGACCTCGTCCGAATCCGGTCCGTTCTCGAACCACGCCGCGACGCCCTGGCTCCACAGTTCCTTCTTCTTGGCGTCGTCGCGGACCACTCGCGCGGTGCCCGAGAGCGAGACCCAGGAGGTTCCCGACTGAAAGGAGACGCCGACGGACGGGTCGGCATCGATATCGGCGACCTTGCGGGAGTCGGCGGCAGCGAAGAACCACAGGTCACCGTCGAAGTCGGTCTCCTGGAGCGCCATCGGCCTGGCCTTGAGGTGTCCTTCGGTGCCGCGGGTGGTGAACATGCAGAGCTTTGCGTCGGAGACGAGTTCAGCGACTCGTGCGACGCCTTCCGTGCGATCTTCGGTATCGGTCATGACACGCGAATACCCGCGGCTTCGCCTCGGTAATCCGTTCCCGCAGCGAGTTCGGCAACCTGCAACGGTTCTACCCGCTGTAGGTTGCGGGAACCGCTGCGGGAGGCGTGCGAAACTTTCGGCATGAGTTCTCCTGCGCGCAGGCGCACGTCACGAGTACCCGGGGATTCGCTGTCGCCGGAGGACCTCGCCGGGCTCGAGGCGACCCTCGCCGCCGGCCGGCGCGCCACCGTCTACCTGCGCGAGCCAATCCCGTCACTCGGCTTGGACGCGGGCGCCTCGGCGCGTGTCGTCTCGGTGGACGGTACGACCGTCACGGTCAGCCCCAAGGGCGTCGACGATCAGCTCCCGTACGAGGCGGACGAGCTCCGCATGGGCAAGGACGCACCCCTGGCTCGAAAGCGGGCGGCAAAGGTCCCCGCGCGGAAGACTGCCGAGGCACCGAAGCCCCCCGAGG
>JBASAM010000048.1:0-19575 GCA_049650605.1 Rhodococcus sp. (in: high G+C Gram-positive bacteria)
CGTTCGGCAGCGGCTTGTTCGCGGACCTTCCGGTGCCAGTCGGCGTCGAACTCCACGAGGATCCGGTCGACGGCGGCAGCCACGGCACCGGGGGTGCAGCGGGCGGCGGTGTCGACGATCCGCCGCAACAACGCTTCGGTGGCGTTGGAGAACCCGGCCAACGACCGGCACACCGTCCGGAACACGGGGTACGGCAGGCGGCCCGCTTCGAACGCTTCCCGGACGGCGGGGCGTGCGATTCCGGTGAGGTACATCCATTCGGTGACCGTGGACGTCGACACCGCCAATGCCGAGGTGATCTCGGCGATCGCGGAGGCTTCTGCGGCTTCGACGTCGAACACCCCACCCGGTGCGAGCACTGCTGGGCGTCGGGAGGACACATCTACGTAGAACACAGCGGAGGTGACAGCAAAAGCGAAGCGCGCCTGCGCGTCGATCTTCGCGGCGACAAGATCATCAACGGATACCGTTGTGCTGCCCACCGATTCACCCCCTACCGTGCCTTGCCGATCGCCCCCCGACGATCTGCCCACAAGGTAGCGCGACCTACTGACAAGAAATCGATCACGGACTCCGGACGCTACGACGACGGCGGCCACGCACGAAATGTCTTGGGCCGCGGGGCGGCGAAGGTGCGCACCTTCGAGGTCCGAAGCCCCTGGCACACCAGTGATTCGGCGATGGCGACCGCCGCCACCACACCGTCCACCACCGGCACGTCGACGCGGGATCGAACTGCGTCGTCGAGACCGGACATGCCGCCACAGCCCAGCACGATCACCTCGGCGCGGTCCTCGTGCACCGCGCGTTCCGCTTCGTCGACGATGGCCGTCACGGCAGCATCGGGGTCGCTCTCGAGATCAAGCACACCGACGCCGCTGGCGCGGACCGACGCGCATCGGGTGTGCAGACCGGCCAGCAGCAGTCGGTCCTCGATCAGCGGCACGGCGCGATCGAGAGTCGTCACGACCGAAAACGAGCGGCCCAGGAACATCGCCGTGCTCGCCGCGGCCTCGGTGATGTCCACGACCGGAACGTCGAGCAGCTCCTGCAGGCCTTCACGGCCGTGCTCGCCGTACCCGGCCTGCACGACTGCGTCGAACGGCTGGTCATACGCGCGCACGGTTTCCATGACGGCGATCGCGGCGAGGTAGGACTCGTAGTTCCCCTCCACTGACTCGGCTCCGAATGTCGGCGTCAGCGCCACGATGGTCGTCCCCGGGGATGCGATCTTCTCGGCGCGTGCCCCGATCGCCTCGGTCATCGACTGTGTCGTGTTGACGTTGACGACGAGGATTCTCATGGGGGACTCCGGCTCTGACGACGGTGCGGGGCTGGCCCGTTCGGAACCAGGTTAGACCGGGCTCGGTCGACGGAAGATATATCGCGAACTCGGTTAGGTTGGCACCGAACGCGTATTGACCGAACGAAAGGAACCGGCGACGACCATGGCCGAACTGTTCTGCAACGGGGGCGCCATGCGTGGCGGAAACCTGCACCACAACGTGTCCAGCCACACTTTTGTGGGCGCTGTGAGCACCGCCCCCAATTACCGGTTCTTCGCCGTGCGCGACGAGTTCCCGGGGCTCCTGCTCGCAGAAGGCGAGGGCGCCTCGATTCAGGGCGAGCTGTACGACGTGCCGATGGAGAACATTCGCACCGACTTCCTGCCGGAGGAACCGGTGGAGCTCGAGCTGTCGGCGATCGAGCTGTCGGACGGTCGCAGCGTGCTCGCAGTGGTGCTGCGCCCGGGCCTCGTCGACTCCATGGCGTCCGAACTCACCGAGATCACCGACCTCGGCGGATGGCGCGCCTACCGCGGCTTGCCGACCCCCGACGACTCCGCCACATCCGGAGCATGACCGACGTGGCCGACTTCCTCGCCCTTCCCGATCTCGCCTCCCGCGCCCTCGGTGGTTCGGTCACCGCAGCGAACGACGAGTTGTTCGCCCAGCGCGAGAATTTGATCAAGCCGACGGCGCCGTTCTTCGATCCGTCCGACTTCGGCCACAAGGGAAAGGTCTACGACGGGTGGGAGACGCGCCGGCGGCGCGTGTACGGAAATGACGGCGACGCCGGTCACGACTACGCGATCGTGCGTCTCGGTGCCGCCGGCATCGTGCACGGCGTGGTGGTCGACACCGCGTTCTTTCGCGGAAACTACCCGCCGGAGGTGTCGGTCGAGGCCGCATCGATCGAGGGGTATCCGTCCGCGCAGGACATTCTGAAAGCGCAGTGGCACACCATCGTCGCAAAGTCGCCCGCCGAGGGTGACACGGCCAATGTCTATGTCGTGGAGGACAACCGCCGCTGGACCCACGTTCGACTGTCCATCTACCCCGACGGCGGAGTCGCTCGACTGCGCGTGCACGGAGAGGTGGTTCCCGATCCGCGCTTCTTCGGCGGCACCCTGGATCTGCTGGCGGCGGAGACCGGCGGGCACCTGACCGAGTGCTCCGATGCGTTCTACGCCTCGCCCGCGAACATCATCATGCCGGGGCGTGCCCGAAACATGGGGGAGGGGTGGGAGAACTCGCGGCGACGCGGCGGCGGCAACGACTTCGCCACGTTTGCCCTCGGTGTCGCCGGGGTGCCGAAGCACGCCGAGATCGACACCTCGTACTACGTCGGCAACGCACCCGGGTGGGTCAAGCTCAGCGCACTCGATTCCCGGGTGTCCGATCCGGCCGACGCCGGTGCCTGGGCCGAGATCCTGCCGAAGGTGGAGGTTCAGCCCGACACCCGCCACCTGTTCCTGATCGGCGATGCCGCTGCAGCGACACATCTGCGGCTCGACGTCTATCCCGACGGGGGATTGTCCCGGCTGCGACTGTTCGGCGACCCGGATCAGCGCTCACGCGTCGACGCGCGGGAACGCTGGTGGTCGTCGCTTCCGTCCGAGCACCGTGACCTGGTGGCGGATCAGGCACCCTCATGAGCACGTGTGACGTCCTGTTTCGCGCACCACGCGCCGTGGTGACCGACGCAGGCGGGCGTCAGGTCGAGCGGCCCTGTTCCGTCGGTGTGCGTGACGGTCGCATCGTGACGGTCGGCGAGATCGACGACGTGGTCGACTCCACAGAGGTCGTCGAGCTCGCCGACGACGAGGTGCTGCTTCCCGGCCTGGTGGACACCCACGTGCACGTGAACGAGCCGGGACGCACCGAATGGGAAGGCTTCGCCAGCGCGACGGCCGCTGCGGCGGCCGGCGGAGTGACGACGCTGATCGACATGCCACTCAACAGCATTCCCTCGACAGTCACGTCCGATGCCTTGGTGGTCAAGCGCGCCGTCGCCGGTCCGCAGTCCCATGTGAACGTCGGTTTCTGGGGCGGCGCGGTGCCGGGAAACCTTGCGGCGCTTCGCGGTCTACACGATGCGGGAGTGTTCGGGTTCAAGTGCTTCCTGCTGCACTCGGGTGTCGACGAGTTTCCACCACTGAACCCGGACGAGCTCGAGGCAGCGATGGTAGAGATCGCGTCGTTCGACGGCCTGCTCATCGTCCATGCCGAGGACTCGTCGATCATCGAAGAGTCCGCCAACGCCGGCGGCCGGGAGTACGACGATTTCCTGGCCTCACGCCCGCGCGCCGCGGAGAACAGGGCGATCGAGAACGTGATCGCGGCGTCGAGTCGAACCGGATGCCGCGTGCACATCCTGCATCTCTCGAGTGCGGACGCGGTGCCGCTGGTGGCCGACGCCAAACGCTCCGGGGTGCGGATCACCGCCGAGACGTGTCCGCATTACCTGTCCTTCGTGGCTGAGGAGATCGCCGACGGCGCAACACAATTCAAGTGTTGCCCGCCCATTCGCGAGTCGGACAACCGGGGTGCTCTGTGGCAGGGTCTCGCCGACGGAACCATCGACACGGTGGTTACCGATCATTCGCCGTGCACCGCCGAGCTCAAGCGGTTCGACGTAGGCGATTTCGGCGTCGCGTGGGGCGGTATCGCCTCATTACAGATATCGCTGGCAGCGGTCTGGTCGGAGGCACGCACGCGTGGCCACACGTTGGCGGACGTCGTCACCTGGATGTCTGCGGCCACCGCGGCGCAGGTAGGACTGGCGGACAAGGGCGGTATCGCGGTGGGTAAGGACGCAGATCTGGTGGTCTTCGCACCCGACGCCGACATGGTGGTGCACGCGTCGGAGCTTCGTCACAAGAACCCCGTGACGGCGTACGAGGAGCGACGCCTCACGGGACTGGTGCGCTCGACGTGGCTGGCCGGGACCCTTCTCGACCCGGACGCGGAGCCGCGGGGAGCGCTGCTCGACCGACCCTGATCGTAGATTGTCGATTGCGAATTGTTGACAATCGGCAATCCATGCCCGACAGTTGCGTCCATGACCGCAGCAGCCTTCGTGCCCTCGCCCACCGCTCCCGAGGTCGTCTCGCACTCGGCCACCCTGTCTCCCGTGCTCAAGCAGGCCACACCGATCGTCGTCGATCACGCACTGGGTAGCTGGATCTACGGCACCGACGGCCGCAGCTACCTCGACTTCACCACCGGCATCGGCGTCACCAGCACCGGCCACTGCCACCCGCGCGTCGTCGAGGCCGCCCGCGAGCAGGTCGGCAAGATCATTCATGCGCAGTACACGACGGTGATGCACACGCCGCTGCTCGAGTTGACCGACGCACTGGGTCGCGTACTTCCGCCCGGGCTGGACAGCGTGTTCTACGCGAACTCCGGATCGGAGGCCGTCGAGGCGTCGATCAGGTTGGCGCGCATGGCTACCGGCCGTCCCAACATCATCGCCTTCCAGGGCGGCTTCCACGGCCGTACCGTCGCCGCCGCGACGCTGACCACGGCCGGAACCAAGTTCCGCTCGGGCTTCGCCCCGATGATGGGCGGCGTCCACATCGCACCGTTCCCGTACGCGTTCCGCTATGGGTGGGACATGGACACGGCCGTCGCTTTCGCTTTGCGTGAGCTCGACTACCTGCTGCAGACGGTGTCCGCAGTCGCGGACACAGCTGCGTTCATCATCGAACCGGTACTCGGTGACGGTGGCTACCTGCCGACACCGCCCGCGTTTCTCGACGGTCTTCGTGAGCGCGCCACCCGGCACGGCATCGTGCTGATCGTGGACGAGGTGCAGGCCGGCGTCGGTCGCACGGGCAAGTTCTGGGGACACGAGTTCAGCGCGTCCACGCCGGACATCCTGATCACGGCCAAAGGACTGGCCAGCGGGTTTCCCATCTCGGCCATCGCGGCGTCGACCTCACTGATGAGCGCCGCGTGGCCGGGGTCGCAGGGAGGCACCTACGGCGGCAACGCCGTCGCCGCCGCCGCCGGTGTAGCGACGCTCGCAGTCGTGACGGACGAAGGCCTGGTGGAGAACGCCGGAATCCGCGGAGACCAGTTGCTCGCCGGCATGCAGGACATCGCGGCTCGCCACGACGCCATCGGCGACGCGCGCGGGCTCGGCCTGATGGCCGCGTTCGAGTTCGTCGACGATGCGGGGGAGCCCGACGCGGCGAGTGCTGCCGGAGTGCAGCGCGCGGCCCTCGATCAGGATCTGCTGTTGCTCACCTGCGGTGCCCACGGGAACGTGGTGCGCATCATCCCGCCGCTGGTGGTGACCGAGAGCGAAGTCGAGCAAGGCTTGCAGCGCATGTCCGATGCCTGCGACGTCGCACTGTCGGCAGGAGGACGGGCATGAGTGCCACGTTGGATCTGCCCACCGGCGTCCGGGACACGAGCCTGTTCATCGGCGGAGAGTGGCGCGGCGCCCAGTCCGGCACGAGCTTCGACGTGGAGAACCCGGCGACCGGGGAGATCATCGCGCGGGTCGCCGACGGCGGACCGGCGGATGCGGCAGCAGCACTCGACGCCGCGGCCGCGGCACAGCCGGCCTGGGCGGCCACGTCGCCGCGCGAGCGCAGTGTGATCCTGCGGAGGGCGTTCGACGCGGTGATCGCGCAGACCGAGGAATTGGCCGCGCTGATGACCGCCGAGATGGGAAAGCCGTTGGCCGAGGCCCGCGGTGAGGTGGCCTACGCAGCCGAGTTCCTGCGCTGGTTCTCCGAGGAAGCGGTGCGGATCTCCGGAGACCACACCCTGACCGGTGACGGCGCCAACCGCATCGTGGTCACCCGAGTGCCGGTCGGCCCGTGTGTTCTGGTGACGCCGTGGAACTTTCCGCTGGCAATGGGTGCGCGCAAGATCGGCCCAGCAGTGGCTGCCGGATGCACCATGGTGTTCAAACCCGCCGAGCAGACTCCGCTCACCTCGCTCGCGTTGGCACGTATCTTCGCGGAGGCGGGCCTGCCGGACGGTGTGCTCAACGTGGTCACCACCTCCGACGCCGGCAATGTGGTGGAACCGTGGATGCGTAGCGGTGTCGCTCGCAAGGTGAGCTTCACCGGGTCCACCGCCGTCGGCAAACTCCTGCTCGAGCAGGCCGCCTCGACCGTGATGCGCACGTCCATGGAGCTGGGCGGCAATGCACCCCTGATCGTCTGCGCGGACGCGGACATGACCACCGCCCTCGACGGCGCCATGGTGGCAAAGATGCGCAACATGGGTGAGGCATGCACTGCGGCCAATCGAATGTTCGTCCACAGCACCGTGTCCGACGAGTTCGCCACCCGGCTCGCGGAGCGGATGGCGGCGTTGACAGTCGGTGACGGTTCGAAGGAAGGCGTGCAGGTGGGTCCGCTCATCGACGCCGACGGGTTGGCCAAGGTGCAGTCTCTGGTCGATGACGCGGTCTCGCGCGGCGCTCGAATCCTCACGGGCGGTTCGGCTCCGAGCGGACCCGGCCACTTCTACCCGCCCACCGTCCTCACCGACGTCCCGATCGACGCCGAGATGATGCACACGGAGATCTTCGGACCTGTGGCCGCTGTCTCGACGTTCGACAGCGAAGACGAGGTGGTGCGCGTGGCCAACGACACCGATTGGGGTCTGGTGGGATACGTCTTCACCGCCGACGTGGACCGTGCGTTCGATCTGTCCGAGAAGCTCGAGGTGGGCATGGTCGGTGTCAACACGGGACTGGTGTCCAACCCCGCGGCGCCATTCGGAGGCGTAAAGCAGTCCGGTGTCGGCCGTGAAGGTGGCCGCGTGGGCATCGACGAGTTCCTCGAATACAAGTACTACGCGATTCCGCGCCGAGCGGGACGGTAGGGGCTGCGACATGGTGACCTCACGCCGTCTCACGCCGATCGACGCGCGCAACACCTCGATCGTCATCGCAGATCAACTGCGAGACAAAATCATCGACGGGTCGTTCGCCCCGGGTGAGCAGATTCACGAAGCGGCGGTGGCCGCCGAGCTCGCCATCTCCCGTGGGCCCGTGCGGGAGGCGCTGCAGCGCTTGAGTCAGGAAGGCCTCCTGGTTGCGTTCCGCAATCGCGGGGTCTTCGTCGTGGAATTGGGCGAGGAGGACGTCGCCGAGATCTACCAGGCGCGAGCGGCCATCGAGATCGGGGCGGCTTTCACCGTTCTGCAAGGGGATTCGGTCGATCGGCTCGCCGACTCGTTGGAGAGGATCGTCACGGCAATGGCGCCGGCGATCGAGCGTGGTGACTGGCGGCGTGTGGCCGAGCGGGACTTGGCCTTCCATACCGCGCTGGTGGCCGAGACGCACAACAGCAGGATGAGCCGGATGTACGCCACGTTGGCCGCTGAGGCCAGGATTTGCATGGCCAATCTCGAGACCGCGTACCACCGTCCGGACGCACTGATCGAGGAGCACACGCTACTGGTCGACCTGCTGCGGGCACGCGACTGGGCACGACTCGAGCCGGCGCTACGAGAACATATGGACACGGCGGTGCACGATCTCACTGCCAGCTTGCGCGAGTCGTCGGACGCCATGCTCGACGCCGCCAGATAGCACCTCTCACCAGCACGATCTCGCGCTGCGCGCGGGCGCTTCTGCACTTACCCTGATTGTCGACAATCTACCAACCGCCACACACTCCCGAAGGGGGCGCACCATGACCGGACCGATCACGACCGCCGAATACAGCGCCCGGCTCGCGGCAGTCCGCGCGGTGATGGCCGAGCGTGGCCTCGAAGCGATGATGGTCACCGACCCGGCCAATATTTATTACCTCACGGCGTACAACGCATTGTCGTTCTACACCCCGCAGGTGCTGTTCGTGCCCGCCGAGGGCGACATCCTGTTCTTCGCCCGAGCGATGGATGCCCACGGCGCGTCGCACACCACCTGGCTGCCCGACGATCAGGTTCACGGGTACCCGGAGACGCTGGTGCAGCGTCCCGACACTCACCCGTTCGTATGGGTCGCCGACACACTGCGCTCGCTCAACCTGGTCAACAATTTCGATCACGGCCAAGTGGGCTTGGAGATGGACTCGTACTACTTCAGTCCCAAGGCCTTCGAGGCACTGGTGAAGTGCCTGCCGGAGTACCACTTCGTCGACTCGCGCGAGCTCATCAACTGGGTGCGATCGGTCAAGTCCGACCACGAGATCGAACTGATGCGAGGCGCCGCACGAATTTCCGAGGCGGCAATGGTCACCGCGATGGAGACCATCGACATCGGTGTGCGCCAGTGCGATGCGGCGGCGGCTATCTCTGCCGCTCAGGTGCGCGGAACCGCGGAGTTCGGCGGCGACCATCCGGCCATCGTGCCGATGCTGCCGACCGGGGAGGGCGCAGACACCCCGCACCTGACGTGGACCGACAAGCCCTTCGTCCGTGGAGAATCCACCGTCGTCGAACTGACCGGTGTCTTCCGCCGCTACCACGTTCCGATGGCGCGCACGATCTCGCTGGGCACCCCGGATTCGAAGATGCGGGGTTTGGCGTCGGCCACCGACTATGCGCTGTCCGCCGTGCTCGCGGAGGCGAAGCCAGGGGTGCAGACAAGTGACCTGGCGGCCGTGTGGAACCGCGAGCTGGGCAAGGCCGGCTTCCACAAGCCCTCGCGGATCGGCTACTCCATCGGCATCGCTTACGCGCCGGACTGGGGCGAGCGCACCATCAGCCTGCGCAGCGACGACGCCACCGTCCTCGAGCGCAACATGACCTTCCACGTCATCGGGGGAATGTGGTTGGACGGCTACGGATACGAGGTGTCCGAGTCCGTCGTCGTGACCGATACCGGTATCGACACCTTCACCTCGTTCCCGCGTTGCCTCACCGTCAAGGAGTGATTCGAATGTTGACCACCACCAGCCTCCCGTGGGCCCTGCGCACGGATCACCTCGTCGGTTCCATGATCGACTCGTCCACCTCTCTGCTCGCGGCGCAGACGCACGACATCGTGCGGTTCGCGATGGGATCGCCGGCGTCGGAGGCAATCCCGCACGCCGCCATGGCCGAGATCGCTCCGGAGGTCTTGACCTCGGATGCGTTCGATTACGGTGCGACAGAGGGTGATCCGGGACTGCTCAAGCAGCTGGTCGCCTTCTGCAACGCTGCCGGCGAGCCGACGTCGGAGGATCGCCTGGTCATCACCTCGGGCGGAATGCAGGGACTCGACCTGGCCTGCACCCTCTTCGTCGACCCCGGCGATCTGGTGATCGTCGAGAGCCCGACGTACACCAACGGCACGGCGACGATTCTCAGCTACGGCGGAGACATCCTCGAGGCGCCGATGGACGAGGACGGCCTGATCGTCGAAGCGCTGCCCGAGATGGTCGCGCGAGCCGGCCGACTCCCGAAGATGATCTACACCATTCCGACGTTCCAGAACCCCTCCGGGACGACGATGTCGCTCGAGCGCCGCCTCGCGCTGCTCGATCTCGCGCGGCAGTGGGGTTGCGTCGTGCTGGACGACGACCCCTACGGCCACCTGCGATTCCAGGGTGATCCGGTGCCGAGCCTGCGCGCGCTCGCTCCGAACGACCCACTGGTGTTCTCGGTGCGAACGTTCTCCAAGCTGATCGCTCCGGGTCTCCGGGTGGGGTGGGTGGACGCCGACCCGTCTGCGCGGCGGCTGATCCTCAACGCCAAGCAGGCCATGGACACCTGCACCAACCTTCCCAACCAGCGGATCGTCGCGGAGTTCATGCGCCGTGGCCTGTTCACCGAGCACCTGACCACGCTCGCCGACATCTACCTGCCCCGCAAGATCGCGATGCAGAACAGCCTCGAGCGTCACCTGGGCGGCCGGTATCGGAGCACGGACCCCGAGGGCGGGTTCTTCCTGTGGGTGACGTTGACCGGTGACGACGCTGCCGTCGACACTCGCCGCCTGTTCGAGATCGCCTTGGCCGAGGGTGTCGCGTTCATCCCGGGCGCGGCGTTGTCCGCGGGCGGACTCTTCGGCGACGCGATGCGGCTGTGCTTCGCGTCGTCGTCCCCCGAACGCATCGACGTCGGAATCCAGCGCCTGGCCTCCGCCCTCGACGCTGCGCGAGCCGAGAGTGCCGACCGGCCTACCGCCTGCCCGCCGCTGTGACGGCCACGACCGACGCACAGACGACCCTGTCGATCGACCCCGTAGAGGTCGAACGCTTCACCGTCGCACTGGTCGATGCCGGGCCCGACGAGGCCGACGTCGTGGCGGAGATCTGCCGCATCGCAGCGGATCTCGGTCTCGAGACCCGCGTAGTGGAGGTCGCACCAGGCCGCCCGAACGTCGAGGTGGTTGTACCGGGCGGCACCGAACCAGGGCTGCTGTTCCTGGGCCACTCCGACGTGGTTCCGGCCGGCGACGGCTGGACCGGCGATCCGTACCGAACCCGCCTGCAGGACGGCCGGATGATCGGCCGGGGCACGTGCGACATGAAAGGTGGCCTCGCGGCAGTACTCGCGGCCATGAGTGCCTGTGTCCGTGCGGGAGTCACGCCTGCCGGTCCCGTCACGCTCGCGTGCGTGGTGGACGAGGAGGAGGACGGGCTCGGTATCCGGTCGTGGATCACCGAGCGCCACGACTCCTTCGCGGCCTGTGTCGTGGCCGAGCCGACGGACGGTGTCACCATCGTCGGTTGCCGGGGCGCGGCCAACCTCGAGATCACGGTCACCGGTCACAGTGCCCACGCCGGCAGGCCCGAGGACGGACGCAATGCGATCGTCGCCGCAGCGCGCATCGTGGACGAGATCGCAGCCATGCATGCCGAACTGGCGCAGAAGCCACACCCCGTACTGGGTGCCGGATCGTGGAACGTCGGGCGCATCGACGGTGGAACGGGACCGTCGATCGTGGCCGGGCAATGCCGGCTGCACGTCGATCGACGGCTGCTGCCCGACGAGAGCATCGACACCGTCGTCGACGATCTACGCTCGCGTCTCGCAGCAGTGACCGATCTGGAAGTCGAGATTCGCGTCGAGATGGACATGCCGGGTTTCGTCACCGATCCGAACGGGACGCTGGCGGCGAGGGCGATGTCGGCGTTGTCCGCGGCCGGCGCCGCGGACCCGACGACGGATGTGTGGACCGCGTCCTGCGACGGCGGATTCGTCGCCCGTGATCTGGGGGTGCCCACCATCGTGCTGGGCCCGGGTGATCTGCGCGCACAGGCTCATCAGCCTGACGAATCGGTATCGGTGGACGAGACCGCCTTGCTCGCACGGGCATACGCCGAACTGATGGTGGGCCCGCGATGACCGACCGGCCGATCCTCGCTGTTCTCCACGACGGTGATCTCCCTGCCGGAATGGACGAGGTGGAAGCGCGCTTCGACGTTCGTTACGCCACCGCCGACACGCTCGCCGACGCCGTCGACGGTGCCGATGCGCTGTTGCTGTGGGACTTCTTCTCCTCGGCCCTGCGTGAGGTGTGGCCGCGATGCGGTTCCCTCCGCTGGGTCCACATCGCCGCCGCCGGTGTCGATACCTTGCTGTTCGACGAGTTGGTGTCCTCCGACGTGGTGGTCACCAACGCGCGCGGGGTGTTCGACCTTCCCATAGCGGAGTTCGTCCTGGGGTCGGTCTTGGCGCTGGCCAAGGACGTTCGCCGCACGGTGGAACTGGGGCGCGAGGCCCGCTGGCTGCACCGCGAGACCGACAACATCTCCGGCGCACGGGCTTTGGTGATCGGGACGGGAAGCATCGGCCGTGCGACCGCACGCCTGCTGCGCGCGGTCGGCATGGACGTCTCCGGCGTCGGCCGCACCGCCCGCACCGGCGACGCAGACTTCGGCACCGTGCACGCCAGCACGGATCTGCAGTCGGTGGTGCCGGGCTTCGACTACCTCGTGCTGATCGCTCCACTCACCGACGCCACCCGCGGCCTGGTGGGGACGCACGTACTCGACGCCGCCGATCCGGGGGTGCGGGTGATCAACGTGGGCCGCGGGGAACTGCTGGACACCGACGCGGTGGTCGACGCGCTGCAGAGCGGTCACGTGGGAGGTGCGGCGCTGGACGTCTTCGACACCGAACCGCTGCCTGCCGACCACGTGCTGTGGACACTCGACAACGTGCTGCTGACCGCCCACATGAGCGGCGACACGGTGGGATGGCGCGACCGCCTCGCGGCCGGGTTCACACGTAACGCAGCGCTGTTCGCTGCGGGGGAGCCGCTGGTCAACGTCGTCGACAAGGAGCTCGGGTTCGTCAGTAGTTGACCGCTCCCGGCGTCAGTAGGCCCGCTCGTACTGCGGGGGAGTCGCGGGGGTGATCTCGGCGCCCAGTTCGCGAGCTGCACGGCGTGCCCAGTAGGGATCGCGCAGCAATTCGCGTGCCAGGAAGACCGCCACTGCCTCGCCTCCTCCGACGATGTCCTCGGCCTGCTTGGGCTCGGTGATCAATCCGACGGCAGCGGCAGGAACCGTCGTCTCGTTCTGAATGCGACGCGCGAACGGCACCTGGTAGCCGGGTTCCACCGGAATGTCGGCCTTGGCAACGTTGCCGCCGGTGGAGACGTCGATCAGGTCCACGTCGTGATCCTGGAGGTGTTGGGTGAGCAGGACGGTCTGATCCGCGGTCCATGCCTCCGAGTCGACGCCTCGTTCGTCGCCGGTCCAGTCGGTGGCCGACACGCGGACGAAGACGGGCTTGTCCTGCGGCCACACCTCGCGAACCGCGTCGACCACGCGGAGGACCAGCCGAATGCGGTTCTCGAAGCTGCCGCCGTAGGAGTCGGTGCGGTGATTGCTGGCGGGGGAGAGGAACTGGTGCAGCAGGTAGCCGTGGGCGGCGTGCACCTCGGCCACCTCGAAACCGGCGTCGAGCGAACGCCGAGCAGCCGCGCGGAAGTCGTCGACCACCTTGTCGATGTCCGCGATGGTCATCTCCTGCGGCACCGGGTAGTGCCCGAATTCCGCCGCACTGGGTCCGACCGTCTTCCACGCGAGCGGGTTGTCGTCGGACAGTGGCTTGCCACCGCGCCACGGAGCATCGGTAGACGCCTTACGTCCTGCGTGGGCCAGCTGAATCGCCGGAATGCTGCCGTGAGCGGTGATCGCCGTGACGATCGATGCGAGAGCGTCCGCCTGAGTGTCGTTCCAGATGCCGAGGTCCCAGGGGGTGATCCGGCCTTCCGGGCTGACCGACGCAGCCTCGGTCATGACCAGGCCCACACCGCCGACTGCTCGGGAAATCAGGTGTGTGCTGTGCCAGTCGTTCGCCGCACCCGTCGTCGCACCCTCGGCGTCCGCCGAGTACTGGCACATCGGCGACATCCACACCCGGTTAGGGAACGTCACCTCGCGCAGGGTCAAAGGCTCGAACAGCACGCTCATGTCATTCTCCTGAAAAAGTCGCTTGTTTGGGCGCCTGCGCGCCGTAGAAGAAAACAACGCGAGCCGGTGAACATTCCCGACACCGAGTCCTTCGTCGGACTGACCTACCCTGGATGGGTGACTGCCACCACCAGTACCGACGCTCTGGAAGCAGACGTCCACTCCGCCGCACGGAGAGCGCGCGTCGCTTCTCGCGCCCTGACGCTGTCGACCACGGCCGAGAAAGACCGTGCACTGCACGCCGCCGCGGATGCGGTGCTGGCGTCGTCCGCCGACATCCTGGCGGCCAACGGTGAGGACATCGACGCGGCTGCCGCAGCGGGAACGCCGACGTCGCAGCTGGACAGGTTGCGTCTGACCCCGGACCGCATCGACGGGATCGCTGCCGGTCTGCGTCAGGTGGCGTCGCTGCCGGACCCGGTCGGCGAAGTACGCGCCGGCAAGACTCTGCCCAACGGACTCGAGGTCCGACAGGTCGCCGTGCCACTCGGCGTCGTCGGAATGATCTACGAAGCTCGGCCCAACGTGACGGTCGACGCCTTCGGGCTCACCCTCAAGTCGGGCAACGCGGTGCTGCTGCGCGGATCGTCGTCGGCGGCGAAGTCCAACGCCGCTCTCGTCGCCGTCCTTCGCGACGCGCTGACGCAGTCCGCAATGCCGGCCGATGCCGTACAGCTGCTCTCCAGCGACGATCGAGCAACCGTCACGCATTTGATCCGCGCGCGCGGACTGGTGGACGTCGTCATTCCCCGCGGCGGAGCCGGATTGATCTCCGCCGTCGTGCGCGACGCCACCGTGCCCACCATCGAGACCGGTGTCGGAAACTGCCACGTGTACGTGCACGCGGCCGCTGATCTGGACATGGCCGAGTCGATCGTGCTCAACGCCAAGACTCGTCGCGTGAGCGTGTGCAATGCGGCCGAGACGGTCCTGATCGATGCGGCCGTCGCCGATGTCGCCGTGCCGCGGCTGCTGGCGGCCCTGCAGGACAGGGGTGTTCGGGTACACGGTGACCTTCCCGGTTTGATCCCCGCCACCGAGGACGACTGGTCACAGGAATACCTCTCCGACGACGTCGCGCTGGCCGTCGTCGACGGACTGGACGCGGCCGTCGATCACATCGACCGCTACGGAACCGGACACACCGAGGCCATCGTCACTGCGGATCTGGCTGCGGCACGGGCTTTCACGACGCGCGTGGACGCCGCCGCCGTCATGGTCAACGCCTCCACCGCGTTCACCGACGGCGAGCAGTTCGGCTTCGGCGCCGAAATCGGCATCTCGACCCAGAAGCTGCATGCGCGCGGTCCGATGGGTCTGCGCGAGATGACCTCGACCAAGTGGATCGTGCAGGGCGACGGACACATCCGTCCGGTCTGACGCCTGCTGCCGACAACGAAAGGCCATTCATGACCGCCACGTCCTTCTCCGACGTCGTGCCGTTCTTCACCGACGTCGACGACGTGTCGACGCGTCTCGCCGCGACCGGCTATCTGGCCGACAAGGCAACCGCCACGGCGGTATTCCTGGCCGACCGCCTGGGCAAGCCGCTGCTGATCGAGGGTCCCGCGGGTGTCGGCAAAACCGAACTGGCACGTGCGGTGTCGCAGGCCGCGGGGGCCGAACTGGTTCGGCTGCAGTGCTACGAGGGCGTCGACGAGGCCCGCGCGCTGTACGAGTGGAACCACGCCAAGCAGATTCTCCGCATCCAGTCCAGTTCGGGTTCTGCGTGGGACGAGACGCGGCACGACGTGTTCTCCGAGGAGTTCCTGCTCTCGCGCCCATTGCTCACCGCGATCCGACGGTCGGACCCCACCGTGCTGCTGATCGACGAGACGGACAAGGCCGACATCGAGATCGAGGGGCTGCTGCTCGAGGTGTTGAGCGATTTCGCCATCACCGTCCCCGAGCTGGGCACCATCACCGCGACCCGTCGACCGTTCACGGTGCTCACCTCGAACGCGACGCGCGAGCTGTCCGAAGCGCTCAAACGACGCTGCCTGTTCCTGCACCTCGACTTCCCCGACGCCGACCTCGAGCGGCGGATCCTGGCGAGCCGCGTCCCCGAGCTTCCGGGCGCGATGGCCGAGCAGATGGTGCGCACCGTGCAGGTACTGCGCGACATGCAGCTGCAGAAGTTGCCATCGGTTGCCGAGACCATCGACTGGGGCAGAACACTTCTCGCTCTCGGTATCGACGACGTGACCGACGAGGCAGTGCGCTCCACGCTGGGTGTCATCCTCAAGCATCGATCCGATCAGGACCGTGCGACGGCCGAACTGCGACTCGGCTGACCTACCGTGACCGACTCACCCGCCGGCTCAGGTATTCCGGCGCACCTCGTCGGGTTCGTCGAGGCGCTGCGTCGCCGCGGAATCGACGTCGGGCCGTCCGAGACCGTCGACGCGGGCTCGGTGTTGGCGGTGCTCGACATGCTGGACCGTGAGGTGGTGCGGGAGGGCCTCGCCTGCGCGCTGGTGCGTCGGCCGGGACACCGACCGGCGTTCGACGCGCTGTTCGACCTGTGGTTCCCGGCGGCGATCGGCGCCAGAACCGAGGACGACGACGGCACGATGCACCCGCCGTTGGCCGAGGACGGCTCGGTGGACCTCGAGGCGCTCAAGCACGTCATCGCCGAACTACTCGCCGACGGATCCGCCGAGGCGATGGCGCAGGTGCAGAGCCTCGTCGGGGACATCGTCGAGACGTACGGGAAGTACAGCTCGAGCCGGGGAGAGTCGTTCTCCGAGTATCAGACGATGCGCACCGTCGAGCCGACGACATTGATGTCGAAGATCCTAGACGGCCTGTTGGGTCGCTCCAGCACACCGGGCAATCCCACCACCGGGGAGTTCGAGTCGGAACTGGCGCGGCGAACGGCCGCGGTGCGCATCGCCGAGTTCCGATCGATGATCGAGAAGGAGACCCGGCGCCGCACCGCCGAGGTTCTGGGCAAGGAACGAGTGGCGTCCTATGGCGTGCCCAAGCTGGCCGAGGACGTCGATTTCCTCCGGGCTACCGAGACGGAGCTAGCCGCACTGCGCAAGAACGTCGCCCCGCTGGCACGCCTGCTGGCCAGCCGACTGGCCGCGCGTCGGCGCCGGGCGCGGTCGGGGTCCATCGATCTGCGCCGCACGCTTCGCAAGTCCCTGTCCACCGGCGGAGTGCCCATCGATCTGGTCAACCGCAAGCCACGTGCGGCCCGGCCGGAACTGGTGATCTTCTGCGACGTGTCGGGGTCGGTGGCCGGATTCAGTCAGTTCACCCTGCTGTTGGTGCACACGCTGCGCGAGCAGTTCTCCCGCGTGCGGGTGTTCGCGTTCATCGACACGTGCGACGAGGTCACGCGGTTCTTCGACGCCTCCGCGGGCCGGGCCGCGTTGGCGGAGTCGATGTCGCGAATGATCGCCGAGTCCGAGCTGATCACCTACGACGGCCACTCCGACTACGGCCACTCCTTCGAGACGTTCACGGCGCATCACCTCTCAGCCGTCACCGCCCGCACGTCGGTGCTGATCCTGGGCGACGCTCGCACCAACTACCGCGACCCGAAGATCTCCTCGCTCGCTCAGATGGTCTCCGTCGCCAAGCACGCGCACTGGCTCAATCCGGAGCCGAAGACTCAATGGGGGTCCGGCGACTCGGCCGCGGAGGTGTACCGGCGGGTGGTGTCGATGCACGAGTGCCGGTCTGCCCAGCAATTGGCCGACGTGGTCGCCCGGCTACTGCCCACCGGCTGACTGCCCACCGACTCACGATGTCGACGAGTTCTTCCGCGTCCGCGGTCTCGACCGGCGCAACGTAGAGTCGACACTCGTGCAGGAATCGACTCGTCAGCCCGAAGAGAGCCGACCGCGGCGTTTGGGCGTCATGGGCGGCACGTTCGACCCCGTGCACCACGGGCACCTCGTTGCCGCCAGTGAAGTTGCGGACCGATTCGACCTGGACGAGGTCATCTTCGTTCCCACCGGTCAGCCCTGGCAGAAGAACGATCGTGCGGTCAGCGAAGCCGAGGACCGCTATCTGATGACCGTTGTCGCCACCGCGTCCAATCCGCGCTTCTCCGTCAGCCGGGTCGATCTCGATCGCGCGAAGCCGACCTACACCGTGGACACCCTGCGGGACTTGGCCAACCAGCATCCGGGCGACGAATTGTTCTTCATCACCGGCGCCGATGCGCTCGGCAGCATCCTCGGGTGGCAGGACTGGCAGGAACTGTTCGAGCTCGCGCGGTTCGTCGGGGTGTCGCGCCCTGGATACGACTTGGGTGCCGACCACCTGGCGGAGTACCTCGAACGACTGCCGCGCGACGTGCTGACGCTCGTGGAGGTTCCGGCGCTCGCCATCTCGTCGACCGAGTGCCGACGTCGGGCCGCCGAGAACCGCCCCGTCTGGTACCTGGTGCCGGACGGCGTGGTGCAGTACATCACCAAACGGGATCTGTATCGCCCGGCGGGGGAGCACCGTCACGACGGCGCCGCGACCGTCTCCGAGCCCGCCCCTACCCACACACCTCAGTCATGATCCGTACCGACGTGACCACTGAACAACCAGGAGAGAACACCACGTGACCGCAACAACCGAGGCCGTCAAGGTCGCCAGTATTGCCGCACTCGCGGCCGACGAGAAGCTCGCTGCAGACGTGATGGCTCTCGACGTGTCGGACCAGCTGGTCATCACCGACTGCTTCGTCATCGCCTCCGCGCCCAACGAACGCCAGGTCAACGCCATCGTCGAGAACATCGAAGACAAGCTACGGGAAGCGGGCCACCAGCCCGTCCGCCGCGAAGGCACCCGCGAGGGTCGCTGGGCGCTGCTCGACTACGTCGACGTCGTCGTCCACGTTCTGCACAACGACGAGCGTCACTTCTACGCCCTCGAGCGCCTGTGGCGCGACTGCCCCGTCCTCGAGATCGAAGGACTCGGGACCGCCGAGAACACCACCGCGTACGGCTCCGACGACCACGGGGTCGATGATCGACCGCACGACGGCGACATGAGCGCCGATGCCGTTGTGGAAGACGACGTCCTGAAAGAGGACGAGTGACGGCAGTGCGCAGACTGATCCTGCTCCGGCACGGGCAGACCGAGTACAACGCAGGATCACGAATGCAGGGCCATCTGGACACCGAGCTCACCGATCTCGGACGCACCCAGGCGGAGGTCGCGGCGCGCGACCTGGCAACCCGTGCACCGTCCCGCATCGTCTCGTCCGATCTGCGACGTGCGCACGACACCGCATCGGCGTTGTCGACGGCCACCGGGGTGTCGGTGGAGGTGGACGACCGGTTGCGGGAGACCCATCTGGGTGAGTGGCAGGGCCTCACTCATCTCGAGGTCGACGCCGTCTCTCCGGGTATCCGTGAGATCTGGCGCGCCGACGCCACGTTCCGCCCGCCCGGCGGCGAATCGCGGATCGATGTTGCACGCCGGGCGATGCCCGTGGTCGAGGAGTTGCTGAAGGACGCCACGTGGACCACCGACCCGGTGGTTCTGGTGGCGCACGGCGGCACCATCGCCGCCCTCACCGCGGCTTTGCTGGATCTGCCGGTCGAGAGCTGGCCCGTGCTCGGCGGGTTGGGGAACGCCAGCTGGGTCCAGGTTGCGGCGCACGAATCGCTTTCCTGGCGGCTCGACGTCTGGAACGCCACTGCCGCTGTGGCCGGTGACGTGCTCTGATGGCAGACCGCCCGGTGTTGCTGGTGATCGCGGATTCGCTCGCGTACTACGGCCCGGAGGGCGGACTTCCAGCGGATCACCCACGAATCTGGCCGACGATGGTCGGTCGCGAACTGGGGTGGGACGTCGAGGTGGTCGCTCGCATCGGGTGGACCTGCCGCGACGCATGGTGGGCGCTCACCCAGGATCCTCGGGTCTGGGCCGCCATGCCGCGCGCGGGCGCGGTCGTCCTCGCCGTCGGCGGCATGGACTCCCTGCCGTCTCCGCTGCCGACGGCATTGCGC
>JBASAM010000049.1:0-5156 GCA_049650605.1 Rhodococcus sp. (in: high G+C Gram-positive bacteria)
ATCGGCGGGAGCAGGAGCGTCGGGATCAGAATCTCCGGTACGAGCCCACCCGGACCAGTGCGACCACCGCCTCGCGGGTGGCCAACGGTCACCGTGCGGCCCCCCGCGGTGGCAACGGGTACGGCCCCGACTCGGTGCCCAACCGTTCCACCGTGCGGCCGGCGCCGCGTCGGCCTCCGGAGAGCTGACCCGACCGGCTTGGCCGAGTGTGGTGCAGGACACCGTGATCCGAGGGGGCCGCCGCCAAGTGATGCGCGCCTAGCCTGGGGCGATGTCCTGGTTTGCGCGCATCGCCGTATCGTCCGCTGCGCTGGTGGTGGCAGGCACGATGGGGCTCGGTGTTGCCGGGTACGCGTTGTTCACGCGGGCGGCCGAAGATCCGATCACCCCTGTCGACGCGATAGTCGTACTCGGCGGCGAGCACGACGGACGTGAAGAGTACGGACTGAACCTGGCACGTTCCGGGGTGTCCGACACCGTCGTGCTGTCGAATCCTTACAGCTCCAAGGACACCCGGATGGCCCAGTGGTGCGCGTCCGGAACCGCCGAGCTGACCGTGTTGTGTGTGCCGCCCGTGCCCGGCACCACGCGCGGCGAGGCCATCTTCACGCAACAGCTCGCGGCGCAGCACGGGTGGAATCACGTGATGGTGATCAGCTGGCGCTATCACCTGCCACGGGTCGAGTACATCTTCGGCCAGTGCTTCTCCGGTCAGGTATCGGTGCGAGCAGTGCCGCGGGCCTACGATTTCTCGCTGGCCGACTGGGAGTACACCTACCTCTACCAGGTGGCCGGGTTCGTCAAGGCACGGATGCAGGGACAGTGCGCCGACGTGGCCACAGATCAGCGCAGCTTGCGATAAAGAGTGATGCCGAACCGAAGTGACAGATAACCCAGCAGCGCCGCGGCAGCACCGGCCGCCACGTTGGCGCCCACGCCCAGCGCGATGGTGCGCAGCCGGTTGGGACCCACGGTTCGGCTCGCCTGCAGTCCGAGCGCCGTGAAGGGCGCACTGGAACCGGCCATGCCCAGCACCATCGCCGCCCACGGGGTGGTCCACCCACCCGCGTAATGCGACTCCATGGCCGTCACCACGCCGTACACCGCCGACGCCCCGATTGCGAAGTACAGCACCATCCGCTGTGGGGACGCGGATCTGCCCACCATCACGTAGTGCAACACCGTGCCCACTGTCCCGCCGACTACGAATGCCAGTGCAGTGTTCATCCCAAGTGCGGTGTTCATCGCCGCAGCAGCAGGCCGGAGAACGCGGAGCCCACCGCCATCGCCGCCAGCGCCAGAATGGGTGTGACGACGAGGAACACCGCCCCGACCCACGCCGTGGACAACGCGGCGCCGGCAACGGCGTACAGCGAGAAGCTCGCGAAACCGCCGCACGCGCCGATGGTGAACGTCCGCAGCGGGTGCGCATACCCGGCCGTCGAGCGCGTGGTGAGGCGAAGGACCGCACCCAGCGCGAACGATCCCACGGCCAGCATCATCGCGGTGGTGGGCAGCAGTCCCACAGCGGCCGACGCCGAATCCGACGCCGACCAGTCGACGGCGACGAATCGGGCCGCGGTTCCCAGCGCGCCGCCGACAGCGACCAGCGCGATGTCGGTGAATGGAACAGACTGCGCTGCAGGCCGATTCGCGGTCAATTGTCCCCGGTGTCCGTCGACGTCGTCGTGCGTGAGCGACGCGTCGTGGTCTCGTCACCGTCGGATTCGCTGCTGTCGGATTCGCTGCTGTCGGATTCGTCGCGGGGAGAGGTGGTCCGGGTTCTGGACGCGGTTGTCGGCGACTCGGTAGTCGACGGCCCGGAGGTCGGTGGCCCGGTGGTTTCGCTAGGGCGGGGAGTGGTGACCGGGGCGATCTGCCACGTCGGGGACGGCGGCACCGACACGGTGGACACGGTGGCAGTGACTGTTCCGGTGACGGCTACACCGTTGATGGGCGGCGGTGATACCCGATCGACGTCCGCCTCGAAGAAGCCGCCCACTGCTGCCACGGCGATTCCGGCCGCCATGGCAGCGCCTGCCACGCACACCACGATCCCGGCGACGAGTTTTTCTCGCATCGGCGATGCTCCGTTTCCCTGAGTGCAGCGTGCATGCACTTCGACGCTCACAGGGTACGTCGAGGCCACCCGGGCGGCACGGGCCGTGTTCTCAGCGAGCGGCAGTCCACGCCTGGAACAACGGGTGCAGGGCGTCGGCAATGGTGTCGCCGACGGCGTCGAACACCGCTCCCGACTGGCCGATGGGGTCCATGACATCGAGGTCGGTGACAGGTGACGCCGCGCGCATCAGGAACCACGCAGCCGGGTCCACGACGCCGGTGCGGCGGGTGAACTCTGCCGCTTCGAGCAACGTGAACGTGCGCCGGAGTGTGCGTGGGGCGACCGTGAGCACCTCGTCGCGGTGCCTCGCAGTCATGGTCAACACCAGGTCCGCATCGCCCGCGATGGCCGGTGTCAGCCGCCGCGCTGCGAAACCCGCCGCGTCGCCGCCGAGGGATTCGAGGACACGCGCTGCCTCCGGTTGCACGCCGTGTCCCACTACCGCGCGGGTACCCGCGCTCTCGGTGGTGACGTGCACTCCGACCTCTGCCGCGTACGCCGCCGTGAGCCGCTCGGCGGTGGGGGAGCGGCAGATGTTGCCGGTACAGATGTACAGGACATGCATGCCGGTGAGTCTAGGTGTTTCGGCCGTGGCGGCGTGGGGTCGGCGGTGAACGGGTCGGCGACGAACGGGGCAGTGGGGATCGTGGCACGATGTGCCGCATGTCCGATGAATTGGCCCGACAGCGCCCCAGTGTCGTCATCGTCGGCGGTGGTTTCGGTGGGCTGCACGCCGCCAGGCAGCTCCGCCACATCGACGGCGACGTCACGCTGCTCGACCGCGGAACGTCCCACGTCTTTCAACCGCTGTTGTATCAGTGCGCCACCGGCCTACTGTCCGAAGGATCGATAGCCTCGCCGCTACGGCACTTGCTGCGTCGTCAGAAGAACACCCACGTCGCTCTCGGCGAGGCGTCGGCCATCGACATGGACCAGCGCACGCTCACCGCGACCCGCGTGGACGGGTCGACCTTCGAGCTGCCCTTCGACTATTTGGTGTGCGCCGCCGGCATGCAACAGAGCTACCACGGCCATGACGAGTTCGCGCAGTACGCGCCCGGTATGAAGACCATCGACGACGCGCTGGCCATCCGACGCAATCTGATCGTCGCGTTCGAAATGGCGGAGTCGTTGCCCACCGCGGAGGAGCGTCGGCCATGGCTGACGTTCGCGGTGTCGGGCGGCGGTCCCACCGGGGTGGAGATCGCCGGTCAGATCCGAGAACTGGCCACCGGCGCCCTGGAACACGAGTTCCGCTCGATCGACCCCACGGAAGCGCGAGTGCTGTTGTTCCACGGTGGAGATCGGGTGCTCGAGTCGTTCGACGCCAAGCTGTCACAGAAGGCGCAGAAGACGTTGGACCACATCGGGGTCGAAACGCATCTGGGCGTCCACGTCACGGACGTCACCGCCGATCACGTGGAGGTCACCCGCAAGTCGGACAAGAAGAAGACCGTCTACGACACGCGCACGGTGCTGTGGACCGCCGGCGTCGAGGCCGTGCCGTTCGCGACAACCCTGGCCGAGGCCGTCGGCGCCTCGCAGGACCACGGCGGCCGTATCCCGGTGGAGAAGGACCTGTCGGTTGCCGGGCATCCGCGGGTCTACGTCGTCGGTGACGTCAGTTCCCTGGACGATCTGCCGGGGCTCGCCGAGGTGGCGATGCAGGGCGGTCGGCACGCCGGAAAGATGATCGCCAAGACCGTCGCCACCGGCGCCCGGGTGTCGACGCCGTTCAAATACCGCGATCTGGGCAGCGCCGCCTACATTTCGCGCGGACACGCGCTGCTGCAGGCGGGCCCGCTGCACATGTCGGGATTCGCGGGGTGGGCCGCGTGGGGCGCCATTCACATCGCTTTCCTGTCCGGCGTCCGCAACCGCGGCGGGACCCTGATCAACTGGGCCACGACGCTGGCGCTGGGAACCCGACGCGAACGCGCCGTGACCTTCGGTGATCCGGAGACGGCGCGCCGGCCGTACGCACAGGACGACGATGGACAGTCTCGAGATGCGCAATCAAGGGCGAAGGTCGACAATTAGTAGATGTAACCGTCGATGTGACGAGTATGGCGGCATCTGGTTACACTCGGCGACTGCAACCGCACACGGATTCGACGTGTGCTCGATCGGTCCGGCTAAAGGCGGCTCATGACTTCGGTACTAGGAGTGTCGGTCGGCACCAGTGCCGTCCGTCTGGCCCGTCCGATCCAGGGCCTGCGTGCAGGCATGGAGGCCGCGTTTCGCCATCGCGCCATCGACACGACGTTCGATCAGGCGGAACAGCTTGCGGCCGAGTCCATCGGCGTCATTCTCGCCGATCCGGCCGAGCCGGAGTCCATTTCGGCCACCAGCGTCGCCTACCGCGACGACGCCCAGGCCGGCGCGGTGGCCCGCGCAATGGCTCGCCAGCACATCGTCAACTACCGGTTGGTCCCCGAGGTGCATGCTGCGGTTCGCTTCCTGCGCTCCACCGGTGATCTCGAGGGTTTGCACGTAGTCGGTATGTACGACCTGGGTAGTTCGGGCCTCAGTGTTTCCGTGGTCGATCTGGACGACGGACGGATACTGGCGTCCGAGCGCAGCTTCGACGTCAGCGGCAACGTGTTCGACGCGATGATCCGCGACAGTCAGATCGGTCGACAGCAAGACGGTCTCAGTGACGTCGACGGTCGTGAATTCGAGCTTCGGTGCCGGGTGGCGAAGGAACAACTGTCCTCGAGCGGCGCCGTGTGTCTACCCGGTATCGGTGGCCTCATCTTGCTCTCCCGCGAGGCGTTCGAGTCGATGGCCGCGGTGCCGATCGAGAACTCCGCACGTCTGACGCGCGCGGTCCTCGCCCGCGCCGGGAAACCGGTGGACGCGCTCATCATGATCGGCGGGGGATCTCGAATTCCCCTGGTTCGTTCCACACTCGCCGGCTGGGTCGGATTGCCCACCGTCACGCCGGCGGAGCCGGAACTCGTGGCCGCGAAGGGCGCCGCGCTCTCGGCCACCCCGGTGGAAGCACGCGACGGACATCCCGGCCCTGCGCCGC
>JBASAM010000050.1:0-3663 GCA_049650605.1 Rhodococcus sp. (in: high G+C Gram-positive bacteria)
GCGCTCACCGTGACGCCGCTCGCGCGGCCGGCGACGACGCCAGATACGCGACGGCCTGAGCGGTGGAGCCTTCCTGGCTGGGGTGATAGCTGCGCCGGAAGTACCGGGACAGTCGAACACCCAGATCGACCGGCCCGGGTACCGTGCCCGCCTTCGCCGCGCGCCTCCACGCGAGAGGTGTCGGGCGACGGCGGGAAGCGGGACCGTCCGCGAGCAGTGGGTCGTTGCGCATCAGGAATCGGGTGCCGCGGATCCACAGGTACGCCAACAACGGCGCGGCCAGAGCCTGGGTGCGCAACCGTCGAACTTCCCGGCGATCGAAGTACCGCATGGTGTCGTAGGCGACGGAGCGGTGCTCCACTTCCTCGGATCCGTGCCACCGAAGCAGATCGAGCATCGTCGGGTGAATTCCGGCGCGGTCGAGTCCCTCGGCGTTGAGCACCCAGTCGCCCAGGAACGCCGTGATGTGCTCGATGGCGGCGATGATGGCGAGTCGTTCCACCAGGTAGTTCTGGGTACGACTGCTGGTGACGGGGCGGGGACCGATGACCTTGCCGAAGATCCAGTTCATCTGATCGGTGAACGGTGTGGGGTCCAGGCCGCTCTCGCGGAGGTGCTCGAGTACCCCGGAGTGCGCGGACGAGTGCATGGCCTCTTGGCCGATGAACCCGATGACGTCGTCCCGAAGCTTCTCGTCCTCGATGAAGGGCAGAGCTTGGCGGAAAGTCTCGACGAACCATTCTTCGCCGGCGGGTAGAAGAAGGTGCAGAACGTTGAGTGCGTGCGTCGAGAACGGATCGCCGGGAATCCAGTGCATCGGAAGCCCGTCCCATTCGAAGTGCACGTCGCGCGCTTGCAACACCAGGTTGTCTGGCACCAGGTTGTCGGTGTCGGCCGTCATGTAACGCAGATTACTATGACATGTGGTTACAGTAAAGACGCGAGAGTAATCGACAACACATGTGACGTGAATCGAACGACCTTGTGGATCCGCTCCGCAGTCGGGACTGTTGAAAAGAACGCCGGATTCGGGGAACACCGGGCAATCCGCGTCGCCGAGACCGGCGCCGATCCACGAACAGGGCGGAAACTCATGGCCGACCATCACTGGTCCGATCGCGCACCTCGTGTGTCCGCGCGCCCCACCGATGACCACAACCTTCTCGTCCGGCCGGTCGACCGCGCGCAGGCGCGACTGGACCGTCTACTCACCACGCTGGTCCTGATCGCCATCCCCTTCGCGGTGGTGATGGGGATCAACATCTTCCACCAGCAGGAGGTGGCGGCGGCCGAGGCGGCAGCGTCTCGCCACACGGTCGAGGCCGTCACCACCGAGGAAGCACCTGGCGTGCCGGTCACGACCGACCAGTTCACCGCCGTTCCTCCGATGGTCCTCGCCGCCGCCACCTGGACGGCCGATGGCTCGACCCACACCGGATCCGTACCGGTGGAGGCGTCGAGTGCGGAGGGGACGTCGGTGACGATCACCGTCGACGAGCAGGGTCATCGTGTCTATCCCGCGGCCACTGCTGCCGATGTCCTCGCGGCCGCGGTGATCAGTACCGTAGCCCTGCTCGGTCTCGTCTTCCTGTGCGCCGTGCTGGCACGAGCAGGTTCGGCGCGCTGGTTCGACAGGCGACGCCGGAGAGAGTGGGACGACGCGCTCGCGCAGCTGCTGGCCTGAGTCAGGCTTCGCACATCCGATTGGCGGCGGCCACCAACGCTTTCGCCGTCGACTCGGTGGCGTCCGACCCGGTCCCCATCGCCCAGGCGATTCGCGAGTTGTGTTGTCCGCGAACGAAGGTGACGATTCCCGCGTCGGTGGCCCGCTGGTGGAACGAGAGAATTTCGAGGTTGACCCCGGCGTCGTACAACATCGAGGTGAAAGCTTCGGCAGGACCATGAGAGATCACCGACGCGCTGTAGATGGTGTCACCGAATGCCAACGTCGCCGTGAACTCGTAGCGGCCGACGCCGTGCGGTGCGCGCTCGGTTGCGCCAAGTCGGATGGGTCCGGCCGAGGGTGAGTAGACGGAAGCGAACTCGGTGCTGGTCATGCCGTCAGCTTCCCTGCGCAACCCACTCGGGGCGGCGGACGAGGCGTGAATGGCAGAGGAATTGCGAGCGAAGATTTCCGTCGAGAATGCGGATGAAGTGAGTGTCATGTCGGGTCGATTCCGTGAAGAGGAAGGACCGACTCGCAGGACGACGACCCGCAGCGGGGGGTCGGTCCGAATCAGACCCCGCTGCGGCGGCGAACTACGAGAATGCGCGACATGCCTCTCAGACTAGCTTCATGCTCGCCGCAGTGCGATATCAGGCGAATATCGACGGTTCTAGGACACGCGCTAGACGGTCACATAGGCGCCTAGCTTTCGTTGCTACCGTCGGCCGATGGACCCCGTTCGTAACCCGTACGCACCCGGCGCCGGACAACGACCGCCCGAGCTCGCCGGCCGATCGAAGCAGCTCGACGCCTTCGACGTGGTGCTCGAGCGCATCGCTCGCGGCCGGCCCGAGCGCAGCGTGGTGCTGACCGGACTACGCGGAGTCGGCAAGACGGTGCTGCTCAACCACCTGCGGTCTGCCGCTATCTCGAGGAAGTGGGGCACCGGGAAGATCGAGGCCCGGCCCGACCAGGATCTGCGCAGACCGTTGTCGTCGGCGTTGCACATGGCCGTGCGCGAGATCGCGGTCGCGCACCGTGATCCCGAGCGCGTGGAGCAATTCCTGGGCACTCTCAAATCGTTCGCACTGCGCGCGTCGGCGGACAAGGGGATGCGAGACAAATGGCAACCGAGAATCGACGCGCCCGCCCTCAAGGGCCGCGCCGACACCGGTGACATCGAGATCGACCTGGTGGAACTGCTGCTCGACGCCGCCTCCCTCGCCCGCGACGTCGGGGTGGGGATAGCGATCTTCATCGACGAGATGCAGGATCTGGCGGCGGAGGACATCTCGGCGATCTGCGGCGCGTGCCACGAGCTCAGCCAGGACGCCGCACCGCTGATCGTCGTCGGGGCAGGTCTGCCGCATCTGCCGGCCGTGCTGTCGGCATCCAAGAGCTACTCCGAGCGTCTGTTCAGCTATCACCGCATCGACCGGCTCGACCGCTCCGCAGCGGACCGAGCCCTGATCGCGCCGGCGGAGCGGGAAGACGTCGAATTCACCACCGAGGCACTCGATGCGCTGTACGCAGCCGCGGACGGATACCCCTACTTCGTGCAGGCGTACGGCAAGGCGACCTGGGACCACGCCGCGGACAGCCCCATCGGTGCCGACGACGTCCGAGTCGCTGCGCCCACCGCCGAGGACGAGCTGGCGGTGGGCTTCTTCGGATCGCGGTACGAGCGAGCGACTCCCGCCGAGCGCGAGTACATGCGTGCGATGGCCGACCTCTCGGGCGACGACGGGCCCGTTGCCACTGCGAAGATCGCGGTGGAGCTCGGCCGCAAGCCCGCGTCCTTGTCGCCGGCACGTGACGGACTGATCAAGAAGGGCCTCATCTACTCCGCCGAGCGTGGGTCGATCGGGTTCACCGTCCCGCACTTCGGCCGGTATCTGCGGGCGCAGTCGGAATAGGCGTGGTCGCGGAGAATCAGGAAGTAGGTACGCGCAGGATCAGCGCATCGCCCTGACCGCCGCCGCCGCACAGTGCTGCCG
>JBASAM010000051.1:0-5285 GCA_049650605.1 Rhodococcus sp. (in: high G+C Gram-positive bacteria)
GCCGCGACCACCGCGGGCGCCGCCCGGCTTCCGGTGGGCGCGGGGCTCGCGATGGGTGCGCCGCGCCATCAGGATTGCGACGTGGTCTCGTCCGTTCCGAGGCGCACCCTGCTCGAGATGGACGACGGCGTCCCGGTCGTACCGGCGGTCATCGGAGCAACACCGGCGTGAGCGCCGGTCGAACCCTGTCGCCGGTGCTGGGAGGACCGGAGTGTCTCGGTGGTCCGGTCACCCTCGACGCCGACGAACTGACGTTCATCGTCGAACGCGAGCGGACCGGTGCCGTTCCCACCGTGCTCTGGTGGACCCCCGTCGGCCGGACGGTGGACGAGCGTCGAGCTGTCGTCGAGGCCGCCGCGATCCGCCTGAGCTCCCGCGGTCTGACAACGCGGCGTGGGACGGTGCACGACGAGGTCGTGGCGATGCTGCGGGTTGCCGCGGCACCCGCGTGGTCCGTCGACGTTCGCATCGTCCCGCATCCATCCGGCGACAGCGACGCAACTATCAGGGGCTTTCTGGGTGGAGATCGCTCGGGCCGTGTGGTGTGGATGTCGGCGGTCACCCACCCCGAGTGGTCGGCCACGATCGACTGGGTTCACGATGATGCGGCCGCGATGTTGGCGAGCGTGCTCGGCGACCTGCCAGGCAAGCGGCTCGACGCGGTCCTCGGCCCGTCCGATCTGGACGATCACACATCCAGTGTTGCGGAGCGCCTCACGGAGTTGATCCCACACTGCACGCGCCACGTCGAGATCGTCGGTTCGCAGCACTCGGGTGGCCGGTGTGCGCAGGTGAGTCCAATTCTCGCGGTGTACGACAGCGATGCGGGCCGCGTGCTGGCGCGGACGAGTTTCGATGGGTCGGGACGGCCGCGGACGAAGGTGACGCCGGGCGACCGGCTCCGACTTGTCGGCGCGCTGCGATCGCTGATCGACGCGGCGCAGGGGTTCCTGTCACCCCATCGGATCGTCGGGGACCCGGCTGCCCTTCGACTCGAACGGCGGAGTGTAATCGCCCCACCGAATACACTTCCATGAATTACCTTCTGCTGGAACCAGTTCGACGGTTCCGGTGTTGTCCAGGTGGTTGTCGGATGCGAAATCCCGGTCGATGTCCGCCAGCACCGCAGCCACCAGCCGAATCGCTGCGCCGTGGCTCACGACGTACACCGTGGCCGATTCGTGGGCAAGGTGGGACGCACGCAACTCGTCGAGAACCGGAACGTAGCGCGACAGCACCTCCGCACCCGACTCACCCGCCGGAACTCGACTGTCGAGCGCGCCATCGAGCCAATCCCGGTACACAGCGCCGAAGCGGGTGTGATCATCCTCGTGGCTGCGATCCTCGAGCTCCCCGACGTAGGTCTCCTGCAACCCGTCGCGCACCGTCAACGGCACCCCGGTAGCGTCGGCGATGTACTGCGCAGTTTGACGTGCGCGAATCGCAGTGGAGGACAGAACGACTGCGGGCGCCTCGTGCACCCTGTCCGCGAATTCGCGCGCCTGGCGATGACCGAGTTCGGTGAGTTCCGCGCCCGGCGGCAGGGTATCGAGGCGACGAGCGACGTTGGAGTGTGTTTGACCGTGACGTACCAGGATCAGACGTCCGCTCACCGGTCTCCCCGCCTCAGAGCGTCGATCCAGTCGTGGCCGTGCAGGTCCTCGGTCTGACGACTGGCCGCCGCGGCGACGTGGGCACTGGGCCACGACCCGAGGAAGCGAGCATCGGCCTTGCTGTGCAGCACCCGCAACGCATCGGCAACCGCGACGTCGTCGATGTGCCCGACGCAGTCGATATAGAACCGGTACGTTCCCAAACTCGTTCGCAACGGCCGTGATTCGATGAAAGTGAGATCGATGTCACGGGTACTGAACTCGGCGAGCGCAGAGACCAATGTGCCGGGACGGTCGAGCGGCGTCAGGACGACCGCAGTGCGATCGGCACCGGTTGGCGGCGGCGGCACACACGGTTTGGTGACGTACACGAATCTGGTGCGCGCGTTCTCCACGTCGGCGACCCCGTCGGCCAGCACCTCGAGGCCGAAGCGCCTGCCTGCCAGCGCCGTCGAGACGGCAGCATCGGCGAGACCGCCCGCCACGTCCTCCGCGGCCGCAGCATTGGACGCGGCGAACTCGACCTGCGCCTGTGGCAACTCGCGGGCCATCCATTGTTGAACCTGCGCAGCGGCGTGCGGGTAGGCCCTGACGGTGCGCACATCGGATATCACGGTGCCCGGACGCACGACGATGGTGAACGAGACGTCGAGCTCCGTCTCGGCGATGATCTGCAGCCGATCTCCGGTGGCGAGCGCATCCAGCGTCGGCGGCACCGAACCCTGTACCGAGTTCTCGATGGGGACGACGGCACCGTCGACCTCACCCGACCGGACCATGTCGAGGGTCGCCGGCGGGCTCGAGGCGCTCACCCGCTCGACAGCACCACCGAGTTCGCCGTCTGCTTCCAGCTTCGCGAGGGCCATTTCGGTGAACGTTCCCGACGGTCCGAAGTAGGCGATGCGCACCTCGGTCACGCTACGCGTCCTGCGCCGTCGAACTGCGGAAAGGAGAACCGTGGTTGTCCTGGACGTGGTCGATCCGGCGACCCAGATCCGCCGCGACACTCGGCGCGTCGGGCACCAGGACGCCGAGCAGAACCTCCCGAGTCGCGGCGGCCGCATCCGGATGCAGGGCCAGCAGCTTCCGGAGATCGGGCGCTCGCAATGCCTGTCGTACGTCGTCGCCCCGCAGAGCCGCTACCGTCCCGGCGACCAGCGCAAGGGCGGCGTCGGCGTCCTCGGCGACCCCGAAGAAGCCGTGCTCGGCGTGGGCGATCACGGCGAGGAAGTCTGCGACCCGGTCCTCGGTGTCGGCCATGTCGACGGCGGGGTGGTGGCCGGCCTGATCCACCCGAGTGGTCGTCTCGACGATGTCACCGTCTCGGCAGAGCACCACCAGAGGTGACCCGGCGTCCAGCGCGACGGCGTCGACGAGCTGATCGGACTGCACATCCAGGACATACGCCCGCGCGGGCGGTAGCTCGGCGGGATCGCGGTCTAGTCGAACGAGGTGGCCCTCGGAAACGCGAGCCTCACCGAGGGCGGCGGCCGGCACACACGCCGATCCGATCAGCGGGTGACTCGGGAGCGCTTCCGCTGCCGGGACATCGTCGACGGTGGCCACGAGCAGACCCGAAAACAACGCCTTGGGATCACGGCGGGGCTGCACACCCAGGGTCAACATCGTCGGCACGGTGCCCAGTCTAGTGAGCGCTCTTGTGCGTCGGCGCGGTGGATGGTTAGCTAACCCTTACCTAATTCGAACGCGTTGAACCGGGAGTCGTCATGCAGAGTGTCACCGTCACCGACCGTGTTCGAGGCGCCGAACGCGTCCGCAGCGTCTGCCTGCGCGCCCAGCAGTCCGTGCTGGCGGTGGAAGGCAGTGCACCGGTGACAACCACGATGCATGCACTGCGCGCACCCGGCGAGGTCGTCATGGTCGTACCGGAGGACAGCACTGTCGGCGCGCTCATGTTCGCCGCGGGTAACGCCGGCATCCCCGCCGTCCTCGAACTCACCGACCAATCGCCGCTGGACCTGCGCGAGAAGGTGCGGTCTCTGGTGTGGCTCAGCGGCGACCTGCGTCGGGTGCCCGACACCGCCGAGCGGGCCGTTGCCGCGGCCGTGGCGGCGCACCATCCCCACGCCGGTCTGCTCGACGTCGGCCACGGCGGTGTGCTCCTACGGCTGGTACTCGAGTCCGCGGTGACGGCCGACGCGACCGGCGCCGAACCAGTCACGGTGCAGGATGTGATGAACGCCGAGCCCGATCCGTTCTGGGACGTCGAAGACGGGTGGCTGGTCCATCTCGACCGGGACCACCCCGAACTCGTCGAACACATCGCCCGACGGCTTCCGCCGTCGCTGCGCACCGGGCGAGCCCGACCGTCGAGCATCGACCGCTACGGCATCGGACTGCGAATCGAGGGCTCGAGCATCCACGACAATCGAGACCACGACGTCATGATTCCGTTCCCGGCTCCGGTATCCGACTCGACCGAACTCTGCCGAGCGCTCCGCGTGCTCGCGGGGTGTCCTTTCCTGAACGGTCTGCGCGCACGCCACCTGTCCTAGCCATTGTCAACACAGCGGGCGCGGGCAACAGAGCGGGCGCGGGCACAATCGAGGCGTGCACCCGAAGCCCCTAGCCACGACAGAATCACCTCGGTCGATTCGGATCGAGATAGTCGTCGTCTTGTTGATGACGTTCGGGCTCAGTGGTTTGTCGTCCGTGCTGTCGCTGATCGAGTCCGCCATGGCGCAGGGCGCGTTGTCGGACCAGACCGTTGCCATCAACGTCTCGCAGTCGTCGCTGGGGCCGATCGACTTCCTCCGCCAGTTGCTGGGCGTGATTCGACTGGCGGCGTGGGGCGCATTGGGCGTGTATTTGTTGTGGCGCAGCGGGATCGGGCCTCGTGCCATAGGTTTTGCTCGCCCGCGGCTGCGTCCGCACGTTCTGCACGGAGTCGGTCTGGCAGCGCTGATCGGCATCCCCGGTCTGCTGTTCTACCTGGCGGCCGTCGCTCTCGACCTCAACGTCACCGTCCTGCCGAGCACGCTGAACGACGTGTGGTGGCGGCCGGTGACCCTCACCCTGTCGGCTATCGCGAACTCCGTTGCAGAGGAAGTGCTGGTGGTCGCCTGGCTGATCTCGCGGCTGCGCGCACTGGGATGGGGCGAGAACCGATCGTTGCTCACCTCCGCGCTGCTGCGCGGGAGCTACCACCTCTACCAGGGCTTCGGCGCCGGCGTCGGCAACATGGTCATGGGGCTGATCTTCGGCAAGTACTTCCAGAAGACCGGGCGTCTGTGGCCGTTGGTCATCGCTCACGCGCTGATCGACATCGTCGCCTTCATCGGATTCGCGGCGTTACGCAATCGCGTTTCATGGCTGCCGGGATGAGCTGCCAGGCGGTTAGAGTCGCGTCATGAGCCAGCAACCTCCGTTCGATCCGCGACGACGGCCGCCACCGCCGCGTCGCGGAGGGCCGGAGGAACCGCCTGTAGTGCGGCGACGATCCGGCACGCCTCCCGGGTGGGCGAATCAGGTTCCGGACCGGAATCGGCAACCACCCCAGAACAGGCCACCCCCGAACAGGCCAACCCCGAACCGACAGCCGGACCCCCGTGCTTGGTCGGCGGTACCGCCGCAGGACCGCCGGTCCGCACCACCCCCACAGCAGCGACCACCACAGCAGCAGCGCCGCTCCGAGCCCGGTGCGCGCAGGCC
>JBASAM010000052.1:0-260282 GCA_049650605.1 Rhodococcus sp. (in: high G+C Gram-positive bacteria)
GTCGCGGCGCCGGTGGATCTCCTGCTGGTCGCGGCCGCGAAGCTCAGTGGGCGCACCGCGCCCCACTCGGCAGGGGCGACGCCGCGAACCGTCATGATCAACGGCGGCAAAATGACCAAAGCTCTGCAGCTGGCGCGCTCGTTCCATTCGGCCGGGCATCGTGTCGTCCTGGTCGAGTCATCGAAATATCGCTACACCGGACATCGTTTCTCCCGCGCCGTTGATCGTTTTTACACCACCCCGGAAGTGTCGGACCCCGGGTACGCGCAAGCGATCGCAGACATTGCCCGGCGGGAGGGCGCCGAGGTGTTCGTGCCCGTATCCTCCCCCGCCTCGAGCGTCCCCGACGCAGAGGTGGCCGCCTTGTTGGGCGCGGAGTGCGAGGTGGTGCACGTCGACCCCGACACCGTGCGCATGCTCGACGACAAGGTGCAGTTCTCGAAAACTGCCGAATCGCTGGGATTACGAGTGCCCGAGTCGCATCGGATCACCGACCCGCGGCAAGTGCTCGATTTCGATTTTCCCCCCGGCCGCAGCTACATCCTCAAACGCATCGCCTACAACCCGGTAGGGCGGATGGATCTGACTCCCCTCACCCGCGACACCCCGACTGCGAACGCCGACTTCGTCGCGCGTCTGCACATCTCGGACGATGACCCGTGGATCATGCAGCAGTTCGTCACCGGCCAGGAGTACTGCACGCACTCGACCGTCCGTCGGGGCCGGGTGCAGGTGTACGGGTGCTGCGAGTCGTCCGCCTTCCAGATCAACTACGCGATGGTGGACAAGCCGGAGATTCGAGCCTGGGTGGAACACTTCGTGAGTGAGCTCGGTCTGACCGGCCAGGTGTCCTTCGACTTCATCGAGGCTGCCGACGGCCACGCGTACGCCATCGAGTGCAATCCGCGAACCCACTCGGCCATCACCATGTTCCACGACCATCCGGATGTAGCGGCGGCGTATCTGGAAGACGGGCATCCGGTGATCACACCCTTGCCCTCCGCGCGTCCGACTTACTGGATCTACCACGAGATCTGGCGACTGGTCACGGAAGGTAGTCGCGCCGACCGACTTCGCACGATCCTCGGCGGGAAGGATGCCGTCTTCACGCGCTGGGATCCGTTGCCGTACTTCATGCTTCACCACCTGCACATGCCGTCATTACTGTGGGCGAACCTGCGGGCCGGGCGTAGCTGGAGTCGAATGGACTTCAACATCGGCAAACTCGTGGAATCGGGCGGAGACTGACGTGCCGGTGCTTACCGTGCTGCACCTCGTCGGTTCAGCGGTGGACGATTTCCACGCCGACCTGTCGCGGGTCTACGCCAGTGATGCGGTGTCAGCTCTGGCAGATTCGGCCACCTACCGGTTCGTGATTGCCGTCGTGGGGCCGGATCTGACGTGGCGGTTTCCGTCCGAGTTGACCGACGAGGGACTGCGCGCGGCGCCGGCGCTGGGCTTGGCCGACGCGATCGCCCACATCGGCGATGCCGGCATCGACGCCGTGGTGCCCCAGATGTTCTGCCTTCCCGGTATGACGTCGTATCGAGCGTTGTTCGACGTACTTCGGATTCCCCTGCTGGGCAACCCCGCCGAGGTCATGGCCATGGCGGCGGACAAGGCGTTGACCAGATCGGTCGTGTCCGCGGCCGGGGTTCCGGTTCCCGACGCGGTGGTCGTCGAACCCCGGGTGCATCTGGAAGCGGCGCAGTGTCCGCTGCCGCTACCGGTAGTGGTCAAGCCCGTCGACGCAGACAATTCTGCTGGAGTGACGTTGGTGCACACGGCAACCGAGTACGCGGGCGCGCTGGCGGATGCGGCCGAACATTCGTCCCGCGCGTTGGTCGAGACCTACATTCCACTGGGCCGGGAGGTGCGGTGCGGGGTGGTGGTGATGGACGGTGAGCTGGTCCCGCTTCCGCTCGAGGAGTACGCGGTGAACACCGACTCCGCGCCGATCCGAACCAAGGACGACAAGTTGGCCCGCGGCGACGACGGTCAGTTGTACCTGGTTGCCAAGAACGCGACGAAGGCGTGGATCGTCCCGCCGGACGACCCGGTGACCGAGCGAGTGTGGGAACTGGCCCTGCGCTGTCACCGAGCACTGGGCTGCCGCCACTACAGCCTGTTCGACTTCCGAATCGACCCCGACGGCAACCCGTGGTTCCTCGAGGCGGGTCTGTACTGCTCGTACGCGCGCGGGAGCGTCGTGGCCGTGATGGCGGCCGCCGCCGGAATCGACCTGCCGGATCTGTTCGCCGCCGGGCTGAACCAACTGCTAGCCGAAGGTACTTGACGATGCGAACCTCTGTCCTACACCCCGTCGGCGCCCTCGTCGAGGACGTGCCCGTGGACGCCCTCGGGCCGGACGGGATCGACGACATCCGCGTTCTGGCTGCCGAGCACGGTGTCGTCGTCTTCCGCGGTCAGAGACTCGACGACACGCAGTTCGCAGATTTTCTGCGCGGCCTCGGCGACATCGTGTTCACGGACGGGGAGACTCCGGTGGACGGTCATCCCGATCTGAACGTCATCACCAACGTCGGCCGCACCACCACGCCCCGCTCGACGTTCCACGTCGACACCAGCTACGTCTCGCACCCGCCGTCCTACACCGCGCTGCGGGCGGTCACCGTGCCCGAGGCCGGCGGACAGACGATCTTCAGCAATCAGTACCGAGCGTGGGAGACGCTGCCCGAGAACGTTCGCGGCGATCTCGCCCATCGAACGTTGACCCATGTCGTCACCGGGTTGGAATTGCCCGACGACGCCGAGTCGTCCGCGGTGCATCCGCTGGTGACGACGCACCCCCTCTCGCACCGGCAGTCGCTCTACATGTCCACGCCCGCACGGTGCGCGTCCATCAGCGGAATGTCGGCCTCGTCCACCGCCGAGACAGTGCAGTACCTCTACGCCCATTCCACCGCCGAGGACAACGTCTACCGGCACACCTGGCGAGCCGGAGACGTTGTCCTGTGGGACAACCGGTGCGTCATGCACCGGGCGGATCACAGCGGTGTGGTCGGTGACCGGGTGATGCACCGAGGAATGGCGACCGACGGACACGACCACGCAGGAGTCACCGCCCGATGATGGATTTTCCGCGGCGGATCACCATGTCGCGGAACGCCATGGTTTGAGCCGGCACCGATCGCTCCGGCCAGACCACGCCGATGCGCCGCTGCGCTGACTCGTCGTCCAACGGCACCTCGACGGTGGGGAGCGAGGTGTCGGTGCCGTGTGCCCGCGGCAGCACACTGATTCCCAGCCCGGCCCCCACCAGGCCCCTGACGGTATGGATGTCCTGACCTTCGAACGCGATGTTCGGCACCATTCCCGCTGCGGCCCAGAGCGTCTCGTAGATGGACCGCATCCCGTATCCGTGCCCCATCGCCACGAACGCGTCGTCGGCGGTTTCGAGCAAAGCGATGCTGCGGCGGCCGCACAGCCGGTGCCCCTCCGGCAGCACGGCCACCAATCGCTCGTCGTACAACGCGAACGAGGTGTCGGGACCGTGCTCGTCGCCGAGCGCGACGAACGCGAGGTCTGCGCTCCCGTCGTCCAGTCGATCCAGGCAGTGGTTCCGTGCACCCTGGTCGAGCGTGAAGGTGACGGCAGGATGGTCCACGAGAAACCTCCTGATCAGCTGCGGAAGCACGTTCTCGCCGAGGGTGTTCTGGAAACTCACCGAGATTCGGCCCCGAGTGCGCGCATCCTGTTCGGTCATCGCGTCGAGGCCCGCATCCACTTCGAGGATCGCGCGCTCGAGGAAAGGCATCAGTGCCTTGCCCGCGGCGGTCAGGGCGATACCCCGACCGCGGCGCTCGATCACCGGTACGCCGACCACAGCGGATGCCCTTGCCAACTGCCTGCTGACCGTCGGCTGCGGAATTCCTAGTGCGTGAGCGGCGTCGGTGATGTGCTCGGTGGCCGCGACCGCCAACAATGTCGGGATCAGGGGCAACAGCGACTTGGCCTCGGGGCGCACATCAGAAATCATACATAAAGAACATTGTTCGGTCAGTTCGAATGCATTGGACGGATACTTTGGCACTGCCTAACGTGGACCGACGTGACCACCGACAACGCGGCGACCTCGAGTGCGGCCGGGAGCGAATGGGACGGGCACAGGGCAGACTCGCGGGAGTACACCAAGTTGGTGATGGCCCTACTGCTCGCCGGGATCGCAACGTTCGCTCAGCTCTACTCGGTGCAGGGCATCCTCCCTCTCATTGCCACCAGCCTGCAGATAACGCCCTCGCAGTCATCCCTCGCCGTCGGCTTCGCCACCGTGGGTGTCGCCGCAGCAGTACTTCCCTGGTCGGTGATCGCCGACCGCGTCGGCCGGGTACGCGCAATGAGCATCTCGATCGTCTCCGCTACCGCGTTGGGGTTGATCGTTCCGCTGTCCACGTCGCTACCGATGCTGCTGGCACTGCGATTCGTCGAGGGCGCCGCTCTGGGCGGCTTGCCTGCCATCGCCATCGCATATTTGAGCGAGGAGGTTCATCGTCGGCACACGGCAGTCGCAGCAGCGACATACGTCTCCGGAACGACGCTGGGCGGCCTACTCGGCCGCATCGTGGCCGGACCGATTGCGGAGCTGACCAATTGGCGCATCGGCACGCTGACCGTCTCGCTGGTGGCCGCGGTGGCAGCAGCGGCGTTCCTGGCGTTGGCGCCGAAGCCACGACGTCCGCTACCGGTGGGACGGGACTGGCCGACACTGCGCGAAAGGATCGCCTCGAACCTACGGGATCCCGGCATGCGGGCCCTTTACGGCCAGGCGTTCCTGCTGATGGGGGGCTTCGTCACCGTCTACAACTACCTCGGGTTCCGGTTGGAAGCAGCGCCGTTCGGTCTCCCACAGTCGCTCATCAGCCTGATTTTCATCGCCTATCTCAGTGGGACCGTCTCCTCACGCGTGGCCGGGCGGTTGGCGGGCCGCTTCGGGCGGGGCCCGGTGCTCGCCGGATCGACCGTCGTCATGATCGTCGGCGTCGGCGTGACCGTCGCCGATTCACTGCTGGTCGTGCTGCTCGGGTTGGTCGTGTTCACCATCGGGTTCTTCGCCGCTCACGCTGTGGCGTCCGGGTGGACAGGCGCGCGCGCGACGGTCGGACGCGCACAGGCTGCCTCTCTCTACAACCTGTTCTATTACGCCGGATCCTCCGTCGTGGGGTGGACCGGCGGTCTGGTGTTCCAGCATTTCGGGTGGACCGCCATGGCCGGGTTCGTGGCGGCATTGGCGGTAGTGGCAGCGGTGTGGGCGCTCGTACTGCGCTCCCCGGCGCAGCCCACACCGGCCTGAGTCAGTCCGCTCTGCCCGACGCCGCCCGCGCTGCGCGCAGCACCTCCTCGGTGTGCCGGCCCAATTCCGGCCCCACCGAACGCAGATGGCGACGACTGTTGCCGATCACCGGGACCGACGCGGTGAACAGCACGTCGGACAGCTCGTCCTCACCGGCGTCGACGGCCACGGTCTCGATCATGCCGCGAGCGAGGAACTGCTCGTCGGCGACCACATCGGCCGCGGTATTGATCGCACCGGACGGCACGTCTGCCGCAGCGAGAACGGCGAGCGCGTCCTCACGGGTGCAACCGGCGGACCATGCGCCGATCGCCTCGTCGAGTTCGTCGCGTCGCTTCCAGCGCCCCGGCCCGGTGGCCAGTTCGACATCGGTCGCCAGATCCGGCCGCCCGATCGCAGTCATATACCGCGCGAAGATCGCATCACCGTTGCCGGCCACGACGATCGACAGCCCGTCGGAGCACACGTAGGCGTTCGACGGGGCGATGCCTTCCATGCGGCCACCGAGGCGAGTGCGCTGGGCGCCGTACGCGGAATAGTCGGGAATCAGCGATTCGAGAACCGACAGCATCGACTCCCCGAGCGCGACATCCACGGTTCTGGGTTCCGAGCCCGCTGTGCCCGGCCGGGCACGCCGATACAGCTCCATGACCGCGCCGAAGGCTGCGTACAAACCGGCGATCGTGTCCCCGATGGAGACCCCGACGCGCACGGGCGGCCGGTCCGGGTCACCCACCAATTCACGAAAACCGCTGTGCGCCTCCGATACAGCGGCGAAGCCCGGGCGAGCGGCGAGTGGCCCGGTCTGGCCGTATGCGGACACGCGAACCAGGATGATTCCCGGCTTGGCTGCCTCGAGTTCGGTCGGACCGATTCCCCACTTCTCCAGGGTGCCAGGGCGGAAGTTCTCCACCACGATGTCGCAGGACGCGGCGATACTCAGGACGTCCTTGCGCCCCTCCTCGGTGCGCAGGTCCAGCACCACGGACTTCTTACCTCGATTCAGTGAGTGGAACAGCATCGAGGTATCGCCCTTGTAGAGGCGCCACGTGCGGGTCTCGTCACCGGTCAGCGGCCGCTCGATCTTGATCACCTCGGCTCCGAAGTCGGCGAGCAGCCGAGACGCAGTCGGGCCGGCGATGTAATTGCCGAGCTCGAGCACTCGGACTCCGGCAAGCGGAAGGTCCGGATCGGCGTCCTGCATCATGGTCGTACCTTTCGACGATCGAAGCGACTCGCGTGACCGTACCATCGCGTATGGTACGGACATGAAAATCGGAAGAACAGCTAGTCGGAGCATCTCATGCCTGGGCATCAGCACAGCATTGTCGCTGTCGGTATGCGCCACCGCCGCGGCAGAACCGGTGGAGATAGGAAACTTCTTCGCACGAGACTGCGTCGAGGTCTCCGCCATCGTCCCGGGTGACCCCGCAGCAGTTCGAGACTTCGTCCCGGCCGGATTCACTCCCTCGACATTTTTCGGACTCCCCGGCGGACCTTCCCTCCCCGGCGATCCGTCGCTGCTCATGGGGATCGAAACCTGCGCCGGTGGGATCATCGACGGGGTCGAGGTGACCGAACCGTTCTCGTTCGGCGAGCGAGTGATATCCATCGACCGCCACGATCCACGGGCCGGGTACCACTTCTATGCTGTCGAACAGGTCTCGGACAACGCAGCCATCGTGGACCTGATGTCATCGGCAGGCTTCGACATCACGTACGTACCCGACGCGTTCGCCTCCGCCGACGTACGTGGTGGCGTCTCCCGAGGTGGTCCGGTGACCATCGTCGACAACGCTCCTACTCCGCTCCTCCCCTCCCCTCTGGGAGAGGTATCCATCTGGAACGAGCGCGGCGGCACTCAGCACGTTCTGCGCCTGACCGTCGGCTCGCCCACCGCGCAAGCCGGAATCGGAACTGTCACCGCGGCCGAGAACTCCACCATCGCGCATCTCATGGGACGGGAAGAGTCGGTTGGGATAGGAGCAATCAACCGATTCGACTTCCACGCGAGCGTGCTGAGAATGTGATCGCGGCTCGAAACGCCGCGATCGTCAGCGCTGAGTCAGCAGCGTGAACATCGCCCGCACCTCGTCCGGCGTCGGCGTCGGCAGACTGTCTCGAGCATGGACGAATCCGATTCCGGCGTACACCAGGAAGCCTGCTCTCAGACGCGCTTCGGAGTCGTCGAATCCCAACTCCTGCATGGATTTCTGCACAACGTCGAAGATTCGCTGATCCAGCTCGTTCACCGCGTGCGCGATCTTGTCGTAGGTGCGTGCCCAGTCTCGAATCGCGGCTTCGACCGTCCACGTCTGCTGCTGCAGCAGTAATTCGGCCATGACTTGAAGACGAGTGTCGACGGGGATGGTGTCGACTTGGGCCAATCCGCGCAACGTGTCGTTCTGCCTGTCGCACCACTTGTCGGCGATCGTCTCCATCAGTTGGTCGATATCGGCGAAGTGCCAGTAGAAGCTGCCCTTGGTCACCCCGAGGCGTTCGCACAACGTCGTGATCTTGACCTCCGCCACCCCGTCCTTGACAAGCAACTCGAACGCGGCGTTCACCCAGTCGTCCAGTGTCAGCCTGGGTGCGCGGGCACCCGCTTCGGACGATCTTCTGGTCTTCGCGGGCTTGGAGGATCTCGCCACTTTGGCGGACTTGGCGGTGCCGACCGGCTTACCGCGGCCGGATCTAGCCACGGACGCGGTCCGTTCGCTGGACTCACCGGACGCGGAATCGGGCGCCATCACTCTCCTTCGGGTGCTGTGGCAGAGATGATCGGAATCGTTCCTGGAGGACGAAGTGTCGATTCTACGATCTCGCTCGGAATCGGTTGCTACCGCAGTGAGTCGAGGGCGATCCGACGTGTCGAGGCGTCGTAGGGAAGGTGAAAGTGATCGACGGTGCTCGCCGGATCGACCGACTGCAGAACCACTCGATCCGACCCGAGCGCGGTTGCCGACAACGGATCGGTAACCAATCCGTCTGTCGCGGTGACGACATCGACGTAGCGGACCCCTGGCACCGGGCCGCGGTCGGCGAGATCGGTCAAGAATTCCGAGCCCGAGACGATCTGTCCGCAGGCCGAGCAAGTCGGCTCCGCGAACGGCTTCTCGACACGACTCAGTGCGTCGTAGACGCCGATACTTCTGTTGAACGCCGCCACCTTCCCCAATCCACCGATGTCGGTCCCGTTCCACATCGGACCGACGGTGACAATCGTCGAGATCGAAGAAGACGCCGAGGGATACGCGTGAGCAGCGTATGCCGCGGCGAGCGAACCCGCTCCTCGACCGAGTACGGCAATCTTCGCTTCCCCGGTCCGTTCTCGCGTTCGTTCGATCAGGTCGCGGATCTGCGCAGCCGAACGCTCGAGCGAATCCAGACCATCGACCACGGCGACCGGCCTCAACGCATCGCTCAGCGGCGTTGCGCCGAATTCGGCCACGACGGGACACCAGCCTCGGCTCCGCGCGTCGTCGAGCCACCCGTCCCACTCCCTCGGCGACGACGCGATGTCGTGGACCATGAGCAGTGATGCGCGGCATGGCGGGGCGGGAGCGGCCGATGCCGGCATGGCGACAACGACAGTCGCGGCAACCAGAAGGCCGACGATCGCAGCGGTCGTCGTGATCATCGTGTTGCGCAGTCGCATTGACTTCTCCCGAGCTAGGAACGACGAAACGGAATCTGCACACCATACAGTGGGGTATGGTGCTTTGAGTCACAGAAATATTTGACTACATCGGTGGGGATCGTCGACTGGAAGGGTGGGCCCATGGCGCAGGAGTTGTCCCGCAGGATCGTATTGCGCGGACTCGGGGTCGGAGCCGCAGTGTGGGCACTGGGATCGGTCGGCAGTTCGGGGGCTCAGCCGGACGGGGGTGGGCTGAAAAGCCCATTGCTGTTCCACTCCCCCGAGGTCACCCCGTTCCGCGGCGAGCTGCCGGTGCCACCGACCACCACCGGATCGTCTCTGTCCATCACCGCGCGAACCACGATGCATCGGTTTCACCCCGATCTGCCCTCCGTGCAGTCGCTGTCCTATGTCGATGGAACCACCGAGGAGCTCGGACATCTTGGCCCGACCATCGAGGTCGAGGAAGGTTCGCCGCTGACGCTGACGTACTCCAATCGCATCACAACGCATCCGATGGGCGTGGACATGGACACCTCCCTTCACGGAGTGTCCGAGGCGTTCCGCACCCAGCCGCCCACCTCGATGCACCTTCACGGCGGCGTCACCCCACCCGAGAGCGACGGCAACCCGGAGCAGTATTCGTTCCCCGGGCAGAGCCTCGAGCACAACTTCCCCAACAATCAGGAAGCTGCGCACCTTTGGTATCACGATCATGCGATGGCCATCACGCGCGTGAACGTCTACGCCGGCCTGGCGGCCACCTACCTCATCCGCGACCGATTCGACACCGGTAGAGCGGACAATCCGATCGGCCTGCCGGCCGGCGAGTTCGAATTGCCGTTGATCATGCAGGAGAAAATCTTCCGCCAGGATTCGACGTTGAGCATTCGATCGACCCATATCGTTCCCGAGGGTTCCTGGGAGGGCGGTGCGGTCGGGGATGTCGGCCTTGTCAATGGCGCCATCTGGCCCGAAATGAAGGTCGCCCGAGGGCTCTACCGATTCCGGGTGCTCAACGCCGCCTCCTACAGCGTTTGGAACTTACACTTCAGCAATCACATGACATTCTGGGTGATCGGCAACGACGCCGGACTGCTGAACACACCGGTGCCGACGTCGCATTTTCGAATTGCCCCCGGCGAGCGGTACGACATTCTGGTCGACTTCTCCGGTTTCGACGCCGGACAGGGCGTCGAGCTTCGCAACGACGAGGAGCCGCCCTTCCAGGCAGCGATGTTGGGTGAAGTGACCATGCCCCTGTTCTGCCGTTTCATCGCTGGTTCGGCGCGTGGGTTCACCGGCGGAGTACCAGCGCGGCTGCGCGGTGGGAATCTGCGCGAACCCATCCCGGAGATCCTGCGCCCCGATCGACGCCGAACCGTCACCGTCAGTCAGCCGTACGCGCTGCGACTGCCGCCGGCGATCATGACGCTGAACAACCTCCGTTACTCCGACACCGACATCGAGATGCCTCGCGAGGGGACCATCGAGCAGTGGGACATCGTCAACGTGACCCCGGATCCACACCCGATCCATATCCACCTGGTCAACGGCCGCATACTCGGTCGGAGTCCGCTTCGCACCGTGGACTACCAGCTCGCCCACCCGCAGCCGCCGGTCGGAATCAAGTGGGCACCCGAGTCGGACGGTTTCATCGCCGGCCCGATGGTTCCTCCCGCCCCCTGGGAGGCCGGATGGAAGGACACCGTGCGAGTGGACGGCGGCACGGTTACCCGGGTCGTCTTCCGATTCCCCACTGCCGATGAACTCGGCTTCGATCCTGACAAGACGTTCGAGCGCCCCATGATGCCCGAGTCGGTGATGTCCACGAACACGATGTCGCACGGTTCCGACCACATGGAGCACGACATGTCACCACTGCAAGGATATGTATGGCACTGCCACATCCTCGACCACGAGGATCACGACATGATGTTGAAGTATCGGCTCGTGAGGTGATGTCCGCACCGCAGAAGTCACCCGGGCGGTCGAGCTCGGCCGCCCGCGGCGTCGCCGCGTCGATCGGCGAGTTCTACGCCCTCACGCTGGACACCGCACGCGCGCTGACCGTGCGACCATTCCAGTGGCGTGAGTTCGTCGACCAGAGCTGGTTCATCGCTCGGGTGTCGCTGCTCCCGACGATTCTGATGTCGGTTCCGTTCACGGTGCTGGTCGTCTTCACGCTCAATTCGCTGCTCATCGAAATCGGCGCTTCGGACCTGAGCGGCGCCGGCGCCGGCCTGGGGGCGGTTACCCAGATCGGTCCTCTGGTGACCGTGCTGGTCGTGGCAGGAGCAGCGGCAACCGCCATTGCGGCAGACCTGGGCTCGCGCACCATTCGCGAAGAAGTCGACGCCATGGAAGTGCTCGGCATCGATCCGGTCCATCGGCTGGTCGTACCGCGAGTTCTCGCGTGCACCGTGGTGGCGGCACTGCTGAACGGCGCGGTCTGCACCATCGGACTGGTCGGCGGCTTCTTCTTCTCCGTCTACCTCCAGGACGTCACCCCCGGCGCCTACGCAGCCGGAGTCACCCTGCTGGTCGGGCTGCCGGAACTGCTGCTGTCGGAGGTCAAGGCCGCACTGTTCGGTCTGCTCGCGGCACTGGTCGCCTGCTACCGCGGACTGTCCGTCACCGGCGGTCCGAAGAGTGTCGGCGAGGCCGTCAACGAGACCGTCGTCTTCTCCTTCGTCGCCCTGTTCCTGGTCAATCTCGTACTCACCTCGGTCGGTCTCGCGGTGAGTTCGCGGTGACCGTCAACAGCAATCCGCTCTTCCGCGGTCTCGCACGACGCGGTGCGTCCGCGTCCCGCGCTGTGGACGTCGTGGGCGCACAGGCGATCTTCTTCGCCCGCGCGATCGGTTCCACCGGGCGTGCCGTTCGTTCCTACCGCGGCGAGACGATGCGGGTGATCGCCGAGATCTCCCTCGGCACAGGCGTTCTCGCGGCTATCGGCGGCAGCATCGTCATCCTGGGATTCCTCACCCTCTTCGCTGGGGCCACGGTGGCCGTTCAGGGCTTCGATTCTCTGGGCAGCATCGGTGTCGACGCTCTCACCGGATTCCTCGCCGCCTACGTGAACGTTCGTGTGGTCGCACCGGTGACAGCCGGGGTGGGTTTGGCAGCAACCATCGGCGCCGGCACCACTGCCGCGCTGGGCGCCATGCGCATCAGCGAAGAGATCGATGCACTCGAGGTCATGGCGATCAAATCGCTTCCCTACCTGGTGGGAACGCGCATCGTCGCGGGCATCGTCGCGGTCGTGCCGCTGTACGCGTTGTCGTTGATCACGTCGTTTCTCGCCAGCCGCGTCGCCACCGTCGTCGTGCTGGGCCAGTCCGGCGGCGTGTACGACCACTACTTCTCGACGTTCCTCGTACCCACCGACGTCCTGTGGTCCTTCGTGCAAGTGGTGGTGATGGCGGTCGCAGTCATGGTCATCCACACGTACTACGGCTACACCGCCTCGGGAGGACCGGCCGGGGTGGGCACGGCAACCGGGCGCGCAGTCCGGTTGTCTCTGATCACCGTGGTCACCGTCACTCTGCTCATTTCGCTCGCGCTGTACGGCAGTGCCCGATCCGTTCACCTGGCGGGTTGACATGACACGATCGAGCGCGGGTCTCAAACTCGCCGCACTGACAATGATGCTGATCCTGCTGACCATCGTATTCGCGGCCTACCTCGGCTATCGCGGTGCAGTGAAAGAGGCAATCGAACCTTCGGTGTCGGTATCGGTGCAGTCCGGACGCGCCGGGTTGGTGATGCAACGCGGCGCCCTGGTGAAGCTGAACGGAGTAGAGGTCGGGACCGTCGACGCCGTCCGCGAGACGAAGGGCGAGGCCGTGGTGGATCTGAAACTGAGGGGGGACGCCGCGAAAACGATTCCCGCCGACGTCGAGGCCGCGATCGCTGCCACCACCATCTTCGGGTCCAAGATGGTGACCCTCACGCCGCCCGGTTCCCCGTCCGGAGACGTCATTTCGGACGGGGCGGTCATCTCCGCCTCATCGGTCACCGTCGAGGTCAATTCCGTCTTCGAGTCGCTCACCTCCGTCATGGTGGCATCGCAGCCGGACAAGCTGAACACCACTTTGGGCGCCTTGTCCACCGCGCTGAACGGTCGGGGCGAACAACTTGGCGCCACCATCGGCGATCTCGATGCCGTTCTGTCATCGGTCGCTCCGCTCACTCCGACCCTGAGGAGCGACCTTGCGTCGGGCGCGGTGACCGCCGGCGCCCTCGGTGACAGCTCCCCCGATCTGGTCGCCACCCTGGCCGCACTGACCACAACGGCGAACACGGTGACCGACAAGAGCGGCCCGCTCACCCGCGCACTGCAGGCCTTGACCGGCACGGCAAACACCGTCGAGGCAGTGCTGGCTGAGAACTCCGATGCCCTACCGGGGACCCTGCGGTCCCTGGTGCCCACGACGAACCTGCTGCGGGAGTACTCCCCAGAGTTCAGTTGCTTCCTGAAAGGGGCCGACGTTGCTCGCGTTGCCGCAGAACAGGTGTCCGGCGGAAACGGTCGGACCATGCTGCTCAACAGCACCGTGCTCTTCGGTGTCGCTCCGTACACCTACGACGAGGATCTCCCCGCAGTGCGGGCATCGGGCGGTCCGCGGTGCGGCGCACTACCGGTGGTCACCGACGACGCCATCCCGACGCCGTACCTGGTGGCCGACAGCGGATCCAATCCCTTCCGCGCCGGCACGACCTCGCCCGTTCTCGATCCCACGTCGATCATCGACTTCTTACCCGATGGTCTGATGGCGCCGCGTCCCTCGGGAACCGGCCCATGACCGCGCGCGGCACCTCCATACGGCTCGGCGCATTCGTGGTGGTGATGGTGCTGATCCTCGGCGCGCTGGTGGTGGTGTTCGGACAGTTCCGGTTCGAATCCTCCACCGGCTACAGAGCGGTGTTCGTCAGCGCGTCGGGTTTGCGCAGTGGTGAGTTCGTCCGTGTGGCGGGCGTCGAGGTCGGATCGGTGGGATCGGTGGATATCGTCGACAACGATCACGCTCTGGTGGAGTTCGATGTCGAGAGTTCGTACCGGGTCACGAAGTCGACCACGGCAGTGGTGCGGTATCAGAATCTGGTCGGTGACCGCTATCTCGAACTTGTGGACTCTGCCGGGGACAGCGCCGAGATGACTGCGGGACAGACCATTCCGGTCGATCGAACCTCGCCGGCTCTGGATCTCGACCGACTCCTCGGCGGCTTCCAACCGTTGTTCTCCGGTCTGGATCCGAGTGAGGTCAATCGGGTCACCGGCGAGCTGATAGAGGTATTCCAGGGACAAGGCGGAACGCTCGCGTCGGTTCTGGGCCGCCTGGCAAGCCTGACGACATCGCTGGCCGACAGAGATGAGGTGATCGGCCGCCTGATCGACAACCTCCGCACTACGCTGACCACTTTGGCCGACCGTCAGGACGATGTCTCGATAGCGGTGGACAACGCTCAGAAGCTCGTGTCGGGCCTGGCTGCGGACACGGAGTCGTGGGGAACGGCCCTGGAGCGGATCAACACCTCGGCCGCGACCGTCGGCGACCTGCTGACCGACGCACGTCCTCCGCTCGACACCACTGTGAACCAATTGCAGCGCACCGCAGCACAATTGGATGCAGGCAAGGACACTATCGGATCCATCACCACCCGCCTGCCGGATACTTACGCCTCACTCGGCCGGCTGGGTGCGTACGGAAATTTCTTCAACTACTACCTGTGCGGGATCAGATTGAAGATCGACACACCCGACGGAGCAGGACTCACCACTCCGCTGATCGGCCAGAACACGGGAAGGTGCGCCCCCGCATGATGGAGCGTTTTCGAGCCGTCGACACCGTCCGGACAGGCATCGTGGGCACGTTCCTGGTGGTCGTGACCGCCCTTGCCGCGATGAACGCCACCGCGCTGCCCATCGTCTCCACCGGCACGGTGTACAGCGGACTCTTCCTGGACACGGGCGGCCTGGAGAGGGGCGCCTCGGTGCAGGTGGCCGGGGTACGGGTAGGAACTGTCACGGGCGTCGAGGTCGAGGGCGATGCCGTGCTGATCTCTTTCTCGATCGACGGCAAGGTCAGACCCGGCGCCGATACTCGACTCGCGATCGCGACCGAGACGGTGTTGGGGACCAAGAATCTGCGCGTCGACCCGCGCGGCGACGGTCAGCTCTCCCGGACCATTCCGGTGGGCCTCGATCGCACCACCTCGCCGTACCAACTGACCGATGCGCTGGGCGACCTCACCGACGACGCCGCGGGCATCGACACCGACCAGCTGGCATCGTCGTTGGCGGTCACCACCGAAGCACTCTCCAGGACGCCCGATGATCTGGGCAAGGCCATCGACGGCGTGGGCAGGCTCTCGGCAACCATCGCCTCGAGGGACGAGGACCTGCGTGAGTTGCTCTCCTCCGCCGAGAAGGTGACGGGTGTGTTGGCCGCGCGGAGCGAGCAGATAGACACCCTGATCGTCGACGCGTCGACAGTGCTCGAAGAGCTGAACCGTCGACGCGGTGTGGTCGAAGTTCTGTTCACCAACGTGCAGAATCTCGCCGACGAGCTTCGCGGCCTGGTTGCCGACAACGAAGCCGAACTACGTCCGGCACTCACTTCTCTGAATTCCGTCCTGACCGTGCTGGAAACGAACAAAGCGGATATCTCGTCCGCGATCGAGAACTTGGGGCCGTACGTGACGCAACTCGGGGAGGCCGTCTCCAGCGGGCCGTTCTTCAACTCGTACATCCAGAATCTGATTCCGGGCCAGGTGATCGACCCGTTCATCCGCGCTGCACTCGGTCTCGGACCGCAACCCGGAGTGACCTCGACGGTCAATCCACTCTCCGCGATCAACGGGGCGCCCCGATGAGCGCGCGCCGGCGGTCTTTGCTGGGTGTCGTGGCTTTTCTCGTGGTGGCGACGGCCGTGTCGTACCTGGTGGTTCCGCGATTCACCGCCGTTACCGTGACCGCCGACTTCACCAACACCACGGGGCTCTACGTCGGTGACGACGTCCGACTGATGGGTGTCAGCATCGGGAAGGTCGAGTCCATCGAGCCGCGCGGTGATCACGCCGAGGTGGAGCTGAGCTACGACTCGTCGTACGCCATTCCCGCCGACGCCAAGGCCGTCATCGTCTCGCAGAGCGTCGTCGCGTCGCGGTTCGTGCAGCTGGCACCGGCCTACACCGGCGGAGAGACCATGCAGTCCTCCGATCACATCCCTATGGGGCGCACTGCGGTTCCGGTGGAATGGGACCGGATCACCGAGCAATTGGCGCGGGTTTCGGACGCTCTCGCGCCCAGAGGCGAAGCCGGAACCGGCCAGAACGCGGACCCGACTGCCAGGCCGTTGGGTGCGCTGATCGACGCGGTGGACGACAACGTGTCCGGTCGCGGTGAGTCGATAGCGAACACTCTCGGCCAGCTCTCGGATGCCATGCGCACACTCTCCGACGGCCGCACCGACCTCTATGCGCTGGTGCGCAATCTGCAGGTGTTCGTCTCCGCTCTCGCCTCGAGTGACCGTCAGATCGTGGTGTTCAACAACTCGATGGCCTCCGTCACGTCCGTTCTCGCCGACAATTCCGACAAGATCGGTGGCGCCTTGAATTCTCTGGACAGTGCGTTGGCCGATGTGGAGCGCTTCGTCCGGGAGAACCGAACGGGCGTGAACGACACGCTCGTGAACTTGGAATCTGTTGCTGCAGAACTTGCGTCGCAACGGGACGGAATAGCTCAGATTCTGCATGTCGCACCGACTGCACTGTCGAATCTGAACAACATCTACCAGCCCGCGCACAACGCCATCGTCTCGTCGTTGGCGCCCAACAACTTCGCCAATCCGATGAACTTCGTCTGCTCGGCGATCGCGGCCGCCGAACAGGTGGGGGCTCGCGAAGGTGCGGATCTGTGCGTGAAGTATTTGGGTCCGCTCCTGAAAACCTTGGCCTTCGACTACCTTCCGCTGCAGTCCAATCCAATTCGCGGAGTCGGGGCGTTGCCCGGCCAACTCGAGTACAGCGAACCCGACCTGCTGGCTCCGGGAGGCGGTCGATGACCACGCGTAGATCCATGTCCCTCGCCGCCGTCGTGATCACCGCGGCTCTGCTCAGCTCGGCATGCGGATGGCGCGGCCTGAACTCCCTGCCACTACCCGGGACCGTGGGCAACGGCCCCGGTTCGTACGAAGTCGTGATCGAGTTGCCCGACGTCTCCACAGTAGAGCGCAACGCTCGCGTCCTGGTCGCGGATGTCACCGTGGGCCGGGTGGCCGACATCGAGCTGTCGGGCGGACACGCCGTGGTCACCGTGCAGCTCGAGGAAGGCGTCGTCCTTCCTGCCAATGCAGTGGCCACGATCGGCCAGACATCGCTGCTGGGCTCCACTCACGTGGAGCTGGCCGCGCCCGACGACGCTCCGGCACAAGGACAGCTCGAAGACCAGGACGTCATTCCACTGGAGCGCGCCGGTGCGTACCCCACCACCGAGCAAACCTTGTCATCGGTGTCGCTGGTGCTCAACGGCGGCGGCTTGGCGCGCATCAACGACATCACCTCCGAGGTCGATGCGGCCTTGGGGGGCAACGAGCAAGCACTGAGGTCGGTACTGACGAACCTCGACATCATCGTCACCGGCCTCGACGATCAGAAGACCGACATCGAGAGCGCCATCGTCGATCTGAACCGTTTCGGCGAGGCCGTGGCCGCGAACGCGCCTGTGCTCGACGACGCCGTGTCGGCGCTGGCTCCGGCAACGGCGGTTCTTGCCGACCGCCGCCAGGACCTCACCGACACTCTCGACGCTCTCGGCCGCCTCGGCGTCACCGCAGACAGTCTGGTCGCCGCCAGCAGGTCAGATCTGCTGACGACGCTGCGCGATCTGGGGCCGGTGCTGCAAGGGCTCGCCGACTCGGGGTCGTCACTGACGGAATCGTTCCGGTATCTCCTGACGTACCCCTTCCCCATCGACGTGTACAAGAACGCTGTTCGCGGCGATTATGCGAATGGCGACGTAACGCTGGACCTTCGGCTGGCGACCATCGACAATGCCCTGTTCCTCGGTACTCCGTTCGAGGGAATCCTCACCGGTATCGAAGGCGCCGTAGGACGGGTGTCTCCCTCACCGAGTCCGACGACGCCATCGACGGATCAGCTTCTGCTTCCGCCGCTGCCCACCCTGCCCGTTCTGCCCGGCCTGCCCGGCCCACCCGCTCTGCCCGGCCTGCCCGCTCTGCCGGGTCTTCCCGTCCTCCCGAACGGTGCACCATGACTCCTACCGTCCGTCTACGCCTTCAACTGCTCACCATCGGGCTGGTCGCGATCGTCGCGTTGTCGGTGACCGGCATCTATTACGCCCGAATCCCGCAGTACTTCGGCATCGGTCGCTACACCGTGTCGGTCGAACTGGCCTCTGGAGCTGGTCTTTACACCAACGCCAACGTGACCTATCGCGGGTCGGAGATCGGTAAGGTTTCTGGGCTCGAGGCCACCACCAATGGCGCGATCGCCATTGTCTCGTTGTCGTCGGACGTCGACGTCCCGGCCGACACCAAGGCCGAGGTGCACAGCATGTCCGCCATCGGCGAGCAGTTCATCGATCTCCTTCCGGACTCCACCGAAGGTCCGTTTCTCGGCGATGGCTCGGTAATTCCGCTGAGTCGAACGACGGTGCCGACGTCGGTCGCACCAACCATCGACGGTCTCGACGCGGCGCTGCGATCCATCGATCCCACGACGTTGGCCGACACCCTGGACAATCTGTCGCTGGCGTTCGGGTCCGAGGGAGACACGCTGGGCGAGCTCGTCGACTCGCTCGGCACCGTGACCACCACCGCGCGCGAGAACATCGACCCGACCGCCGCTCTCATCACCGACCTGAATCCGGTACTGGGCGCGACGGCAGCCAGTAGCAACTCCATCAGGGCGTGGGCCTCGTCCCTCGCCACGATCACCGATCAGTTGGCGGCGAGCGACGGCAACGTGCGATCGATCATCGATCAGGGCGAACCGTTCTCCGGGACGGTCTCGGGCCTGTTCCAGGAGCTTCGGCCCACACTTCCGTTGCTGTTGTCGAATCTCACCAGCGTCCAGCAAGTCCTGGTCACCTACAACGCCTCGCTCGAGCAGATCCTGGTGCTCTATCCACCCCTGATCGCGGCCACCCAGGGCACGGGCAAAGCCAACGCCGACTCCGGTGATCCCGGCCAGAACACCTTCTTCGCCGCGCAGCTCAACGACCCCCCGCCGTGTACGGACGGCTTCCTTCCGTCGGACCAGCGGCGGTCACCGGTCGATGTATCTCCGCTTCCCACACCCACCGGGCTGTACTGCAAGGTCGCGCCCACCGACCCGACCGCCATCCGAGGTGCGCGGAACTTGCCGTGCATGGAGTTCCCCGGCCGCCGTGCGGCAACCGTGGAGCTGTGCCGCCAGGGGGAATACGATCCGAACAGCGGTTCGTACGTCACCGAGGGTGGCTCGCGCTTCGTCGATCCGGCCTTGGCCGGGAATGCCCCGTCCGGCGTGGGCGATCTGTTGCTCCCGCCCGGCTAGCATTCGAGGCGCCGGCTCAGACGGTGTCGAGCGCAGAGACCAGCCAGCGACCGTCGACCTCGACCAGTTCGATCCGAAGACTGGTCGATGTCGAGCGCGGATCGGGAGAGTCGGTCGAGGTCACGTTCTGGTTGACGAACAACAGCGCCACCGCGTCGTCGTTCTCGATCGACACCGTCCCCGCTGCGGACACTGTCGCACTCGAGGTGATGCCGCGCTCGACTGCGCCGGGCACCACGGAATCCTCGGCGAACGCCGAGTAGTAGGTGAGGAAATCGCCCGTCAGGTAGCCCTTGGCGGCGGCGACGTCGTCGGCCACTGTCTCCGCGCGGTAGGACAGCACGGACACGGCGGCCTCGGACGCCGCTGTCGCGACCGCCTCGCGCTCCGCGTCGGTGATCGCATCGTCGGGACCGGTTGCGAGCACGATGACCGGAATGGCCACCGCGACCACGACGGCCACCGTGGCGACCGTCCCGGCGATGCGGCGGCCCTTCTTCGACACCGGCTCGGGCACCTCCGGCTCATGGGCGTCCGGCGCGGCGTCCTGGTCTTCGGTCACGGCACGAACTCCACATCCGAGAGAGCGACCCGCTGGTCCTCGCGCTCGAGGCTGACCCTGATGCGCCAGATTCGTGGCTCGTCGACTGCGCCGGAGGAGTTGCTGACGGACGAGGTCGCGGCCACCAATACCGTGGCCCGCGAGTCGGTCATGGTCTCGATTCCCGCCGCGGTCACCGACCCGGTCGCAGTGACGTTCGCCTGCTGTACGACCGCCACGAAATCGTCCAGGCGGGCGGCGAACTCGTCGCGAAACTTCCCTGTCGATGCCGCGGTGACCCGCGCGACGTCCTCGTCCACGGTCCCGGCCGAGATGGTGGTCAAGTCGAGCACGCCCTGTCGCGCGACCTGAAGGTAACGCTGCTCGAGCTCAACGGTGGCGCGGGTCTGCCGATGATCGGAGAGCGCGGTAACAGTCATGACCGACGAACCGACGACCAGCGCAAGCGCTCCGATCGCACCAGCGACGGTGCTTCTTGCTACCACGGACGCGCTCGGTTGCTCGGACTGCTCATCGACCGATCATAGTGGTGCACCGACTCAACGTACTACGGGGTATGGAGAGTTGTCGGCGATTGTCACAACGTATTCGGGATCCCGAATACTTCCTCCGTACCCTGTAGTACGGTATGTTCTCTGTGACGCGGGTCGCAGTGCACCGCTCCGGCGGCTACCGATTGAAAGCAGGGTCAGGTGTCGAAACCGATCGACAATTTTCAGCGCATTCCGTACGAGCCCGCGCGGGACGGTCGAGTGGAGATGCACTCGGGCCTCTCCCGCCATTACCCCACGCTGCACGCGAACCTCGTGACGACGGCGGAGGACGATCGCAGCGTCGGCCTGCTGATGGCCCACCCGTCGAGCGACTTCCTCTCGCATTTCCTGCTGCGAGGGTTCGCCGATGCAGGTCTTCCGATCATGGGAATGAACACCCGCTACTCGTCGAACGAGCCGGCGCTGATCATGGAGCGCGCAGCCCTGGACGTCGGCGCGGGCGTTCGCTGGATGAAGGAGGAGCTCGGCTACCGCAAGGTGGTTCTGCTCGGATTCAGCGGCGGCGGATCGCTGACCGCGTTCTACCAAGCGCAGGCGGAGAACCCGACCGTCACAGAGACACCCGCGGGCGATCCTGTCGACATCGCGTCCGCAGAACTCGTGCCCGCCGATGCGCTGATGTTGGTCGGTGCACATTCCGGGCGCGCCAGGGTATTACGGCACTGGATCGACGGCTCGGTGACCGACGAGCTCGATCCCGTGAGCGTCGAATCCGATCTCGATCTCTACGCACCGGGTCGCGAGATTCCGCTCGATCGCAAGTGGGTGACACGCTACCGGGCCGCGCAGCTGGACCGGATGCGGCGCATCGACGACTGGGCGCTCGCCGAGCTGGACGAGCTCACCCGCCGCGGAGCCGCTGATCGCGCTTTCGTCGTGCACCGGACCGTCGCCGACCCCAGATTCGTCGACATCACCCTCGATCCCAGCGACCGTGAACCGGGCAGCATGTACGGCGATCCTCGCGCGGCGAACTCCGCGGCAGGCGGCCTCGCGCGCTTCGTATCGGTCCGTAGCTGGCTCAGCACCTGGAGTTTCGAGCGCACCAACGCCGACGCCGTGCGCAATCTCGAAGACGTGAAGGTGCCGACGCTCGTCATGCCGTTGATGGGCGATCAGGCTGCCTTCGCCGACGATTCACGCGACATGGCCGCCGCCAGCGGCCACGCCACCGTCATCGAGTTGGCCGATCTCAACCACTACCTCGTCGATCAGCCCGAGGGCGTCTCGACCGTGACGAGCCAGGCCAAGCAGTGGCTCGTGGACGCACTCGACGTCAGTCCCGCAAGGAGCGCATCGTGACCACCGAATTCGTCGCCACCGACACCGACACCGACACCGACACAGCCCAGGGTCGGACGCGCCGCACTCCGACCGGGTTCACGTACTGGACCACGCGTGAAAGTCCCGGTATTCGACGAGCCACCGGGCTCTTCGAGCGAGTCTTCAAGACTTCGCCGTTCCCGCCGGACGAGGTCGCCGAGCAGTTCTGCGAGAGCCTCTTCCACGGGGACACAGTCGCCGAGAACTATGTCGACCAGGTCTTCTCGAAGGACCCCAAAGCGGCAAGGGCGCAGCTCGAAAGAGCGCTCACCGACGGCATCGACACCATCGACGATGTGCCCGACAGCATGCGGATCCTGTTCGACGAGTTCGAAACCGAGCCCGACTGGTTGAACAAGGACCTCGTCGAGCAGGGCGCGGCAGTGTGGCGTAGGTGGGGCACGCTGCTCTTCAGCGTGGCAGGCGGCATCACTCTCGAGATGTACACCGAAGCCGCGGTGGCGACCCCGCTGTCCCTTGCCGGCGGCTACGCGGGCGATAACGCTCTGCGCCGATTTCTCGAGACCTGCAAGTTCTGGATCGACACCTCCGAGCCCGGTGCCCTGCACCGGATCGGGTCCGAGGGCCGCGCTACCGCCATGAAAGTGCGAGTCATGCACGTCGCGGTGCGGCGCAAGGTCGACGGCCATCCCGAGTGGGACCGGGAGAAGTGGGGCTACCCCATCAGCCAGGGCTACCAGATGCTCACCCTGTTGGGCGGCAGCACCGTCCCCGCGCTGGCACTCCGGTTGGTGGGACTGCAGACCACTGCCGCGGAGATCAGAGCACTGCTGCACTTCCAGAAGTACATGGGATATCTGCTCGGTGTCGACGTCACCAACTTCCCCACCACGATCGCGGACTCGCTGCGAATGACCGCGATGGTCTCGTCCGCCCGCAACTACGACGCGGGCGTCCACGGCAAGGAGCTGATCGAGTCCTTCCCGGCAAGTTTCGAGCCCAAGCCGGGAGAGCGCGGCATGGCTCGCCTGCGGGCCAGGTACAACCACGGAATCCATGCCGGCTACACGGCGATCTTCATGAGTCCGCTCACGAGATCGAAGTACGACATGCCGCGGGCATTTCCGTGGATCGTGCTGATCGCGCTTCGCTTTCCGTTCATGACATTGGTGGAGTTGGGTCGACGGTTCATCCCCGGCGTCGCGCCGCTCGTGGAGAAGTACGCGATGAACCACCGAGTTACGTGGTACACCAACCAAATGTCGGGCCGCGAAGCGGAATTCGATGCGAATGGAGCCCTGAGACGATGACCGGACAACCGCTGGCCTACCTCACCGGCTTCGGGAACCAGCATCACTCCGAAGCGGTACCGGGCACTCTCGTCTGGGGTCAGAACTCGCCGCAGCGAGCGCCGAAGGGCCTGTACGCCGAACAGCTGTCCGGGACTGCATTCACCGAACCGCGCTCGGTCAACAGACGAACGTGGACCTACCGCATTCGACCGAGCGCCCGACACAGCCGGTATCGGCCCATAGATCACCCCACCCTCAAATCGGGCCCTGTCACCGACGGCGTTCTGGATGTGAACAGACTGCGGTGGAACCCGGTTCCGCGTCCCTTCGTGGACGCAGACTTTCTGGACGGGCTCACCACCATCGCAGCCAATGGCGATGTATTGCAGCGCAACGGAATCGCCATCCACATGTACCACGCGACACGATCGATGACCGATCGGTACTTCGCCGATCTCGACGGTGAGCTCCTCCTGGTTCCCCAGTCGGGTCGTATCCGGATCCACACCGAGGTGGGCATCCTCGAGGTGTCCCCCGGGGAGATCGCAGTGATCGGCCGAGCTATCACGTTCCGAGTAGTCCTGCTCGACGACGATGCAGCCGGCTACGTGTGCGAAAACTACGGTTCCTACTTCACGCTGCCGGAGCTCGGTCCCATCGGCGCCAACGGTCTGGCACACGCTCGCGACTTCCGTTACGGTGTAGCCGCTTTCGAGGACGATGACCGGACGGTCGAGAAAATCTCGAAGTTCGGCGGCACGCTGTGGTCGGTGGAGCTCGATCACTCCCCTCTCGACGTAGTGGCGTGGCACGGTAGCCATCTGGCGTACAAGTACGACACCGCCGACTTCAACGTCCTGGGCTCGCTCGGTTGGGACCATCCGGACCCGTCGATTTTCACGTTGCTGACCTCCCCGTCTGAGTTCCAGGGACAGGCGAACGTGGATCTCGCAATTTTCCCACCGCGGTGGAACGTCGCAGAGCACACCTTCCGCCCCCCGCACTTCCACCGCAACGTCATGTCCGAGTTCATGGGTCTCGTTCGAGGACAACACGACTCGAAAGCGGAGGGATTCGTCCCCGGCGGCGCCAGCCTTCACAACATGTGGGGCGCCCACGGTCCGGACCAAGAGACTTTCGACCTGGCGTCCGATGCCGAGCTCGCGCCTCAGAAACTCGAGGGATCGCTGCCGTTCATGTTCGAAACCCGGTTACCGCTGGTCACCACATCGTTCGCGCATTCCGCCGAACATCGCCAACCCGACTACGACTCGTCCTGGTCGGGACTCGAACGCCATTTCCCCACCGACACATCCCCGAATTGGAGTGCACCATGACTGCCAGCACGACTGCACGACCGGTCTTCGAGCTGCCCGATCCGCTGCTGCGGATCGGCGGAGTCTCTCGATCGGCGAGCGACGATTCCACTTACGACTCGTACGATCCCGCCACCGGAGATCTTGTTGCCTCGTTGGCGGCCGCGACCTCGAGCGATGTCGACGAGGCCGTCCGCACCGCGCGTGAGGCGTTCCAGACCGGCGACTGGTCGCGCACCAGCGGGCCCGAACGGGCGAAAATCCTGCTGAGGATCGCCGATCTGATAGACCGGGAATGCGGGCGTCTCGCCGCCTTGGAAGCGGTCGAGATGGGCAAGCTCTACCTGGATTCGGTGGGCGGCGACATTCCAGCCGCCGCGGCGACGTTCCGTCATTTCGCCGGCTGGGCCGACAAGATCTCTGGAACCACTCTGATGCTGCCGAACTTCGGGCCGCAGCGCCGGTTCGGCTACACGATGCGCCAGCCGTTGGGCGTCGTCGCCGCCATCACACCATGGAACAATCCACTGCTGATTGCAGCGTGGAAGGTTGCCCCCGCACTCGCGGCCGGAAACACCGTCGTGATCAAGCCCGCCGAAGATGCGTCGATGTCCACGCTGCTCTTCGCCGAACTGTGTGAAGAAGCGGGCCTGCCCGCCGGTGTGCTCAACGTCGTGACCGGCCCGGGTGCCAGTACGGGTGCCGCGCTTGCGGGACATCCGGGGGTGGACAAGGTCACCTTCACCGGCAGCCCACGGGTCGGTCAGCAGATCCAGCTGTTCGCGGGGAACAACTTTCGTAAGATCGTGCTCGAACTCGGCGGCAAAGCCCCCCAGCTCATCTTCGACGATGCCGATCTCGACGCGGCCATGCCATGGATCACGATGGGCAACTTCTACCACCAGGGACAGGTCTGTGCCGCCGGCACTCGCGTGCTGGTGCACGAATCCGTCGCCGATCGCGTGGTCGACGGACTGGTCGCCGCGGCCGAAGCCGCCGTCATCGGAAACCCCTTCGACGAGTCCAGCACCATGGGCACCATCGTCAACGAAAACCAGCTCTCGCGAATCATGGGATACATCGACAAGGGCAAGTCCGAGGGAGCCGAGCTGGTGACCGGGGGTCAACGGTTGGACGGTCCCGGTAAGTTCGTACAGCCCACGGTATTCCGCGGCAACAATGATCTGACCATCGCCCGCGAAGAGATCTTCGGACCGGTCGCCACGGTGATTCCGTTCTCCACCACCGACGAGGCCGTGGCCATCGCCAACGACACCGAGTACGGGCTCAACGCCATGGTCTACTCGTCCAACATCGACCGAGTGCACTCGGTGGTGGAAAAGCTGCGTGTCGGCACGGTGTGGGTGAACGGTTGGGGCGTACCCGATCCTTCGCTTCCGTGGGGTGGACGCGGCGGCAGCGGGGTGGGCCGTGAACTCGGCGCCTCCGGCCTCGAAGGCGAGACCGAAGAGAAGACCGTGCACATAGGATTCGCCGAATGAGCCTGCCAGAGATCGTCGAGACGTGGAACGGTCCCGGTCGGACCGACGGACGGCTCACCGAGGTCCATCCCCGCCACAACGCCGCACACCCGGTTCCCGGCAGCCGTACCGCCTTCGAGCACTGGTATTTCGACGCTCACCTCGACGACGGTCGCACCATCATCGGATTCCTCACCCTGAGGCGGCCAGAAGAGCCTGCGCTGGTGTCGAAGCCGAGCGTCGAGATGCTCGTCTACTCGCCCGACGGAACTCGCCGGCAGGTCATGACGAGGTACTCCAAGAAGGAGGCGTCGGCGTCGATCGTGCAGTGCGAGGTCAACGTCGGACGCAACCACGCCCATGCGGAATTCCCCGAGGGCGGTCTGCCGATCCATCATCTCTACATGTCCGAAGAAGGCATGACCTTCGACCTTCGCTTTCACAACGAGCTACCCAGTTGGATGCCCGGAGAAGGGGAGACGTTCTTCGGCAAGACCGAGGTGTTCGGCTGGGTGGTCGGTTCGCCACGTGCTCGCGTCGAGGGGTCGATCACGGTGGACGGCAAGACCACCGAGGTGACCGGTCGTGGCTACGCAGACCACAATTGGGGCGCAGGTGACATGAAGCGCGTCATCGACCGTTGGCACTGGGGCCGGTTGTACGACGACGATTACTCGTTGCTCTACGCATTGGTCAAGACGCAGAAGCGATTGGGTCGGCACGAGAGCCGGCCGCTCATGCTGGCCTACCGGGGGGAGGTCATTCTCAGCAGCGGCGAGGCAGAGGTGACCGAAGGTCCGATGCAGCACAACGAGATTGCCAACCGCTCGTATCCCGAGTGGCTCCGCATCGAGGTGCCGGGCAAGGTGACCCTGTTGTTGACCGTGAAGGAGATCGTCCACGCCCACGATCTTTTGGACGACATCCCGGTAGCAGGACACAAGATGTTCCGATCGACGCTCTATCGCGTGGTAGGGCATCCCGGCTACTTCCGGTTCCATTCGACGTTCGAGCTGACGGTAGTTCGAGACGGCGTCACCGAGACCCGGACCGGTGACACACTGCACGAGCTGGTCGCACTGAACTGAAGTTTGTAGAAAATCTGGGGGGTTCGAGAACATTTCGTGGCCACATACGGTGCGGCGGACGGCAACTCGAGGTGCGGTGAAAAAGGTCATAAGGACTGCGCACGAAAATCTCTCTACCGTCGAGATGCATGAAAGCCATCGCGGACAAAGAATCTCGGCTCTCCTGGGTACTGGCGGGGTTGGCGGGGCTGGTGGGCGCAGCAGCCTTCGTCAACACTGCCGGCTTCTTCGTCACATTCATGACGGGCAATACCGAGAGAGCCGTCGTGGGCTTTTTCGTGGGGCAGGAAGCGGTCGCGGGCGCGGCTCTCGCGCTGATTGTCACCTTCGTGTCGGGGGTGGTGGTCGCGTCCGTGTGCCGGCGCCGGTTGTGGAGTGACCATCCACACGGTGCCACTGTGCTCACCAGCTTCTTCCTCACCACCGCGAGCATCGTCGACATCTGGATCAGCGGATTCGGCGGCTCACGCGTCGAGTTCGTGCCGATTCTGTTCGTAGCTTTCGCTATGGGTGCGCTGAACACCTCGTTCAGCAAGAACGGCGAGGTGTCGATACCGCTGAGTTACGTCACCGGCACGCTGGTCAAGCTGGGGCAAGGTCTCGAGCGACATCTTGCAGGCGGATCCGCGTCGGACTGGCTTGGATACGCACTGCTCTACGCGGCCTTCGCCACCGGCGGCTTGGTCGGCGGCATCATCAGCCTCGCCATCACCGGTCCCCAGATTCTGATGGTGGCGTCAGGCTTCTGTGTGCTCGCGACCTTTTACACCTACCGCGTCAGCGACGACTCCACTCCCATCCTGGGGTAGGACGGCGGCGAAGGTGCGGCGGTACTGTTCGGCCATGGCATCTCTCGATCACGGCGACCCCGGTGACGCTCCTTCGATGCCGACGCCGTCGGCGCCGGTGACGAACCCGCGCCGACCTTCCGCCGCGGAAGAAGCGCGCACGGTAGCGGCCTCGACCAACGTCGCGACGTTGGCAAGCCTGTCCGCCGACGGACATCCGTGGGCGTCGTTCGTGACCTACGGGCTCCTGGGCGGGGACCCGGTGCTGTGCGTGTCACACATGGCCGAACACGGGCGCAACCTCGCGGCGGATCAGCGGGCGAGTCTGTCGATCGTCGCGCCGGGTGAGGGTGAAGATCCTCTCGCGAGTGGAAGGATCACTCTGGCAGGACTCGTCGTACGGCCGAGCGACGCGGAGTCCGCCGCCGCGCGAGAGGCGCACCTGGCTGCTGTGCCGGCAGCCAAGTACTACATCGACTACAGCGACTTCACCGTGTGGGTGTTCCGAGTCGAGCGGGTGCGATGGGTCGGCGGTTACGGCCGAATGGATTCGGCAACCGCCGACGACTACGCAGCGGCCGGCCCCGATCCCGTGCGCCCGGAATCGGGGCCCGCGGTGGCGCACCTGAACACCGACCACGCGGACGCCCTGGCGGCTATGGCGTCGGCGTTCGGGGGTTTTCCGGACACCGTCTCGGCCACGTGCACCGGCGCGGATAGATACGGTCTCGACCTCGCGGTGACCACACCGTCGGGAGTGGCCTATACCCGCGTCGGTTTCACCCAGCCGATCTCCTCGATGGGCGAGCTGCGCGGCGCGACGGTCGAGCTCACGAAGAACGCCCGCCGCTCTCGATGAGCGACGGGCGTCTGTTCAACTCGGTTCCTCAGCTGGTTGCATCCGCGTTTCGACGCGGAAGCTTCCAGTCCGGGCGAACCCAATGGCAGGTGTATCCGTTAGGAATGCGCTGCAAGTAGTCTTGGTGTTCCGGCTCCGCTTCCCAGAAGTCACCGGCGGCAGCCACCTCGGTGACCACCTTTCCTGGCCATATACCCGAGGCATCGACATCGGCGATGGTGTCCAGGGCGACGTTCTTCTGCTCGTCCGAGGTGTAGAAGACGGCCGACCGGTAGCTCACGCCGCGGTCGTTTCCCTGTCGATTCTTGGTCGACGGATCATGGATCTGAAAGAAGAACTCCAGGATGTTTCGGTACGAGGTGCGCGAGGGATCGAAGACGATCTCGACCGCCTCTGCGTGGGTGCCGTGATTGCGGTACGTCGCGTTGGGTACGTCACCGCCGGAGTACCCGACGCGGGTGGACAACACTCCCGGCTGCTTGCGAATCAGTTCCTCGACACCCCAGAAGCAACCGCCTGCCAGGATCGCCGTTTCGGTTGTCGTGTCTGCTGCATGTGTGCTGGCTGTGTCTGACATCGATGTCTCCTCCGTCGGATCACCTCGACGCGCGTGCCGCGTCATCTGAGCATGACAACGTCGGCGGCGGTGCGGTTTGTTCCTGGTCTCGCTCGACCGATCCGGGCGAAGGTCAGGCACGACCTGCGGAATCCACGGACCGGGTGGGGTGAGAGCCCTCGATCAGCGAGAGCGCGATTTCACGCAGGGGCTTGTTTTCGGACTGCGAGATCTTGGCCAGCATCGTGAACGCCTGCACGGCGTCGATGTCGAAGCGTTCCATCAGGATGCCCTTGGCCTGTCCGATGACGTCCCTGCTGGCCAGACCGTCCCGGAAGTTCTCGTCGTCGCGAGCGCTCAACAGAGCCACCGCCCCGTGCGCGGCCAGCGCCGACCCCACGATCTGGGCTTCCGCATCGAATGTCGAGCCCGACCGGCTGAAGAGCAGAAGCACACCCAGATCTCGGGCCGACACATCCGCGTACAGGCGGAACGCCGCCATGCTCGCAACGCCGCTCTCCTGCGCCGCGGCGACGAAGGACGGCCATCGACGTTCGTTGATCATGTTCTGCGCCACCACGGTGTCGACGGTCCAGATCTCGTTCTCGGTGGGACCTTCGCCGAGTTCGTGCTGAACACGGCACAGATGGGATGCGACCTCGTCGGTGCGTGCATGAATGGTCCGCGCAGAGCCGTTGACCACGGTGACGCATGCATGGTCGACGCCCGGCACCAGGTCTTTCGCCGACTGCACCAGAGCAGTGAGCGTGTCCGCCACGGACCTGCGGGTCGAGCGCAATGTGCGGGCCAGTTCGGCCAGGTCGGTCACTGCGGGTCCGTTCGCGGTGACCGCCGTTCCGTTCGTGGTCGACGCGGTCTCACCCGGTTTTCCGACCGTCTTCGCGCCATCGACACGATCGCCGTAGGACATCGACATGTAGCTTCCCCTGCTCTCCTCGAATCGCGACCTGCGCGACCCAGAACTTCGTACGACTTGGTCGAGGATAGGGGGCCGACGAGACGGCGGCGCACGAATGCCCCTCTCACTCGCCGTGACGGCGTCCGGGACGATGCTGGCTCTGGTGGCCTTCACCGCTCGGCGATGATCCGCTCCACGTTGCGTTCGGCGATCGAGCAGATGGTCAGAGACGGGTTGACTCGTCCCGTACCGCCGGGAATCAGTGCGCCGTCCACCACGTACAGGTTGTCGTATCCCTCGACACGTCCGTACGCGTCGGTCGCCTTGCCGATCACCGCGCCGCCCAGAGGATGAGCGGTGAAAGCATTGTTGACGTCGCGAACCCCGAGCGGCGGAAATCCGACGCCCACCCCGGACCGCTCGGCGATTCGGTTGTGGACAACGCGCAGCGCGTCCACCACGGCTTCGTTACCGCTTTCGGGCCACAGCAAGCGCACGGACCTGCTGGCGTCATCCCAGACGAACCGGCCTCGAGTCGGATCCATCACCATGCCCAACGAGCCGATGAGCGTCAGATCCTGGGGCGAGCCGGGCACGTACCAGTTCTCCAGGGTCACCGGTGGGCCGGTGTCGTCGGAGATCTTGCTGGCGCACGGTGACCCCTGAACCACGCCATAGCCCTCCAGACTCATGCCACGAACGAGCGCCGCGTCACCGTTGGTCCCCCACCCCTCACCGACGTGTTCGTTGAGATCGGGCAGCAATCCGTTGTCGCGGGCATGCACCAACAGCGTCGAGGTACCCATGGATCCGGCGCCCAGGAAGAGGCTGTCGCACGTCACCGTTCGCGTCGACGTCACCTGCGCAGCAGGGTCGAGCACGTCGAGGGTCAGGGCATATCGCCCATTCGCATCCCGCGTGACGGCCGTGACCTCGTGCCGAGCGTGGACCGTACAACGACCGGTGGCGCGCGCCAGGCGGAGGTAATTGCGATTCAGATCGAACTTTGCCCCGTTGGCATTTCCCAGGGTGCTCTCGCTGATGATCGCCGAAGGGCGTGAGCGCCCCTGCATCTCACCGCGCACCACGTCCCAGTCCCAGATGCCGTCGACCCTCTCGGGTACGTAACCGGCGCGTCGAACCTGGTTGTCCCACACCCGAGAGTGTGCAAACGGCAGCGAACCGTACACGTCCTCGGGCATCGGCGAGAGCCTCAACTCCGAGCGCACTCTCGGGTAGTAGACCGCCTCCAACTCGTCGAAGGCCACCGTCCCACCGAAGAGCTCGTCGAAGTGGCGACGCTCGGGAGCGATCATGACCCCGGTGAACACCATCGACCCACCGCCGACGACCGCTCCGCGCCACACGTCGATGGACCCATGCCGCGTCACGTCGAGCACGCCGCCGAAACTGTCGGTCGGAATCGTCGGTAGGCCGGTCAGCGGCGCCACTCCATTACTCCGCCAGAACGCCCTGCCGTCGGGAACGTAGTCGTTGGCGAAGATCGATCGGTATGGATCGGTTGGCCACTGCGAGCCGCGCTCGAGAATCGACACCCGAACACCGGCCTCGGCGAGCCGTCGCGCCGTCACGGCGGCACCGAAACCCGATCCGACGACGATTGCTTCGGAATGCTCGGGGGCGGCCACGACGGGCTCGTACAGTTCTGGAACCAAACCCCGGTACACCGGGCCGAGAATCGGGGCCGCCGCCGACCGATAGGCCGCACCTCCCAGTCCAGTGGAGCCGACGATGCCGGCAACGCCCAGAGCTCGCAGAAACTGACGGCGTGCAATGTCCACGGTGCGTACCCCTCCCCGAAGCGGCGGTTCGAATCCGAACCGACCCGGGGATAATAAAGCCGAATCGCCGTGTCCACGAGTCCATCTCGCAGAGGCTGTCAACCGTCTCAGCAACCAGCTCGACGGTTCGGGCGCGGTCACCAACGGCGACTTTTCTGGAAGCGAAAGGTGCGTAGGCCTCTATCCGAAAGGTGCGTCTCGCAGCGTAAAGCGCGCGACCGCCGGGGTGTGTCGACAATGTACGGCCATTAGGCACGCTATTCGAGAACAGCCTCACCGGCGTTCCAATTCACGGCGGAATTTACTCGATCATCGGCCACCACAGCATAGTTATCGGCCATTACAGGCAGTCGCGTTCCGGGCACACACGCGCTCGCCACGCCGACAGTGTGACGAGTCGAGATACGAGGCGAACATCCCCGGTACCGACGCGACGACATCCGAATACGGGGCGGCCCACGGTGAGATGTGCTCGGAGGCGCTGAATAAGTACAGTTCAACGGGACTTTCGCGCTCTGCGACTCGCAGTGGACCGCGACACAGCGAGAGCCCGTACCGTCGGGCGCGGTACGGGCTCCCCGCGGGTCACCTGAATCGAAGGATCAGGAACCCAGGCTCAGGTTCGGGAGAATGTCCTGGAAACCGATGTTGAAGAAATCGGTCAGCGGCAGCACGTTGCCGAACGAGAAGTTGAGGAAGCTGAGGCCGTCGAGAATGCTGAGCATGATGTCTCCTGCGTAATGGGGGCGTGCGATTCTTTCTTGCACACAGATAATGGAAGACGGGCGCACGATTGCATAGGGTTACGGCATTGTGAGGTGTCACCGACTTGGCCACCGTCATAGCTCAACACCCGTGGGGATGTGCTGCAGATCAGAACGTCGGCGCTGCCGACAGACGCGCGGTCGACATGGTGGGAGCGGCTAAGGTCGCGGCATGAACCCGAGAAGGCTGGCCGACTTCCGGTGGGCCGACGCGGACGGGTGCTCGTTGGTGGCGGTTCCGGTGGGTTCTGTCGAGCAACACGGACCGCACCTGCCGCTCGATACCGACACCCGCATTGCCACCGCAGTGGCGCAGTCGCTCTCGGATGCCGTCCTCGCTCCCGCACTCGAGTACGGCGCCAGCGGCGAGCACGAGGGGTTTCCCGGAACGGTGTCCATCGGCCGAGAGACCCTGACCGCCGTGCTTGTCGAACACGGACGTTCGATGTGCCGCTGGGCGAGTCGTGTGGTGTTCGTCAACGGCCATGGGGGTAACGCGCAGGCACTCGTCGATGCGGTGACGCTCCTGCGATACGAGGGGCGCGACGTGGGCTGGTTCGCGTGTGCGGTGCAGGGCGCAGATGCTCACGCCGGACGCACCGAGACCTCGCTGCTGCTGCACCTCTGTCCGGACCGCGTCGACATCGGTTGCGCGGCCGCAGGTGTGACCGACCCGATGTCGGTGTTGATGCCGCGGCTGCGGTCCGAGGGAGTGCGCGCGGTCTCCCCTACCGGTGTTCTCGGTGATCCTCGCGGCGCCGACGCGGCCGAGGGCCGACTACTACTGCGCGAGATGCAAGACGCACTACGACACTCCGTCGAACGCTGGACTCCGGACGAGCACGGACGCCTGTGATCGAGACTCGACCGCGTTACTGTTTCAGGTGCGATGGCAACAGCACGGATCGACCCCAAAGATGCGGCGTTCTTCTACCGAACGCGTCCCGGCAACACCACCGACCACTATCTGACCACGGCGCTCGAACACGGTACGACAACCGTGAGCATCGCCGCGATGGTCGACGCGATCGGCGACCGCGCGTCCCGGATCGACGCGATGAACGTTCGATTGTCCGTTCCTGCACTGAATCTCGATTATCCCGTATGGATCCCTCGCGCCACGCCCGTCACCGATGATGTCGTGGTGCACCCGGTTCCGGACGGCACGTGGAAGCAGACCCTCGAGGTGCTCGGCGGCATCCTCTCGGTCCCGCTGGACGCGCGGACGACGTCGTGGCGCGTGCATCTTCTACCGAACGTCGCCGATGTCCCCCTCTCGGAGGGCCGCGCCACAATCGTCGTCGTGCAGCTCGCACACTGCTTGACCGACGGTGCCGGCGCCGTCGCGGTGACGCGGACGCTCCTGGGGGACGACACCGTGTCGCACGATCTGCCGACCCCTCGGATCGGCACTGAAACCGCTCCCTTCATCCAGGCGGCAGTGGGCCTGGGCCGCATTCCACTGCAGATCGTGGGGACCGCAGCGGCCGTCGTGCGGAGCCTGCGGTCCAGCCGCAGGCTGCACCGCGAGGTCGACGACGGATCGATTGCTGCTTCTCCGCCACCGCGATCACCCACGCCGTTCAACACCGATCCCGGCGCCGATCGCATCGCCCACGTCGTGGTGCGTCGGCGTGCAGATCTGATGCGTGCTGCTCCGATGGCTTCACAGTCCGACACGACACCCGGCGATCGAGTGTCCGTCACCACTGCGACGTTGGTTGCGATCGCGCGCGCCATGGCAGCTTTTCTGCGCGAACAAGGCCACACCGCGCCGTCGAATCTGGGTGCACATGTCAGCGTCGCGCTTCCGGACGACGCGACGTGGTCGGGAGTGAACCGATTGGCCGCGGCAGTCGTCGATCTGTGTCCAACGGCATCCAGCCAATCGACACAAGCCGCCGGTATCGCGGAAAGCCTGGCGGCACAGCGAGGCCGAGCAGTCCACGAAGCCGTCCTCGACGCAGTGCGAGTGGCCGACCGCTTACCGGCCGTCGTCGTACGGCAGGGATTGCAGCGCATGTCCCCGCAGCCCGGCACCGTGGATGCCCATACGACGGTATCCAGTGTCCGAGCCGGTCCGAACACCCTCGGCATCGCCGGGACGCGGTCGATCTTCATGACCGCGTTCGCGGGACTGTCACCCACCAACGGTCTCAATCACACGGTGTTCGGACTGGGCGAGACCATCGCCGTAGGAATCCTGACATCGCCCGAGTCCGTTCCTGCGCATCGTCGCTACGCGGAACTACTGGCCGATGCACTCGACGGATTGGACCTTTGACCTCATCGGACCACGGCGTCCTGCGCTGAGACCGATCAGCTGCCGAAGATGGCCCCGAGTCCGGCAAGGATCGACGCCGCGAGCGCCGGCAGCGACTCCAGAAGAGTGGGTTCGGGCGTCGGTTCCGGATCTGGCACCGGCAGTGGTTCGGGCTCGGGTTCGACCAGGGGCAACGTCAGCAGGGTGGATGCCTGCTCCACGGCGAAGGACGGGTTCGGGTAGAGCGCCAAGATGTCGCCGATGCCCGGATAGTCGGACACCCACATCGCGGCGTCGTCCCCGTCCCGCCCGCACGTGGCCAGTACCACCCACGAGCCGTCGGGCACGTCTGCGATCGTCTGCGTGGTGACCCCGGGATCGATCACTCCCCCGTCGAACAGGTCCTGCCCGCCGAGCTCCGCGATCGGAGGCAGCACGCCGTCCGGTGCAGGCGCCAACGACGTCGAGCAGCGCAGCGGGGTGCCCGAATCGTTGGTGATCGTGTTGGTCACCGTCGATCCGGAGACGGTGTATGCGTAGGACACCTCGGATTCCTCGGCCGCAAACGCGACCGAGGGAGCCGCGAGCAACAGCCCTGCCGACGCAGCGACAACGGCGCCTGATTTGACCAACAACCGCATTGCTCGACTCCTAGATAGCACTAACAGAATTGTGACTAATTGTGATTGTGCACTATTCGCTTTCGTGTTGGGCCAATGATCGAGTGATCCCGCGCGCTGCGACCTGCATCGCCGATACGTAGCGCACCACGTCGCGGCCGACCCTGGGGACGACGATCCCCAGTGCCGCGACCACCTTCGGGCCGTCGCCGGTACCGATGGGGACGGCGACGGAACACGCCCCGAGGGTCATTTCCTCGCTGGTCGTGGCGTATCCCCGGCGTCGAACCTGCACGAGCTGATCGTTCAGCAGAGCCCGGTTGGTCAGGGTGTAGGCGGTCGATCGAGTCAGCGCCGCCAGCACGCGCTCGCGAGTGTCGTCCGGAGCATGAGCGAGCAGCACTTTCCCGACGCCCGTGCTGTGGAGCGGCAAGGTGCCACCGACTCGACTCACCACCGGGACCGACGCGCTTCCTGCGAGGCGGTCGAGATAGAGAACCTCGTCTGCGTGCCGGATCGCGAGATGGACGGTGGCACGTGTGGCCGCATGAAGATCCTGGAGGAACGGTGCCGCGACGTCGCGAAGATCTCGCTGCACGGCGGCCGACATCCCCAGATGCCACAACCGTGCACCGAGGCGGTAGCGCGCACCCTCTCGAACCACCACTCCCTCGCCGGCCAGTTGGGCCAGGATGCGCAGGGCGGTCGGCCTCGCCAAACCCGTGCGGTCGGCGACGTCGCTGAGGCGCACACTCTTCTCGACTCCGGTTAAGGCGTCGAGAATCGAAAAAGCACGCGAGATCATCGACGTGCCCGCGATCGTCGAGGCGTCCGAGGGCGGCTCTCCCGAATCAGAGCGTGATTTCACTCAGCGAAACTACTCTATCGACGGCGGTCAGCGCCGTCATTACCGTCCTCTTCCATGACCATCACGCGCACCCGAGTAGTCATTGTCGGCGGCGGCCCCGCCGGCCTCATGCTGTCGCACCTTCTTCACATCGCCGACATCGACAGCGTCGTCCTCGACACGCGGACACACGAGGAAATCTCCACGACGCATCGTGCGGGCATTCTCGAGCGCGACAGCGTTCGCCTGCTCACCGACACCGGTGTATCCGACCGCGTGCTCACCGACGGCCACGAGCACCAGGGCATCGACCTCCGATTCGGCGGGGAAAGCCACCGCATCGACTTCCAGAAGCACGTGGGCGCATCGTGCTGGCTGTATCCGCAGACCGACGTCTTCCTCGACCTGCACGCCGCCCGCACTCGCGACCAGGGCGACCTGCGATACGGCATCACCGACACCAATCTGCACGACCTGTCCGATACCCCACGCGTGACGTACACCGACTCCGACGGGACCGCGCACGAGGTACATGCCGACGTCGTGGTGGGTGCGGACGGCTCCCGAGGAATCTGTCGCCGACACATCGACCACGCGAGCCAGTTCTTCCGCGAGTACCCGTTTGCGTGGTTCGGCGTCTTGGTGCAGGCCCCGCCGAGTGCCCCCGAGCTGATCTACGCGCGCCACGAGGACGGGTTCGCACTGATCAGCCAGCGCACTACCGACGTGCAGCGCATGTACTTCCAGTGCGACCCTGCCGAGAACCCCGAGGACTGGAGCGACGATCGCATCTGGGAGCAACTGCAGACCAGACTTTCGGGAAACGACGGCTTTCGGCTGCACGAGGGTCCCGTCATCGACAAATCGGTCCTCCCCTTCCGCAGCTTCGTGCAGACGCCCATGCGCAGCGGTCGACTCCTCCTGGCCGGCGACTCGGGCCACACCGTGCCGCCGACCGGCGCCAAAGGTCTGAACCTCGCACTCGCCGACGTACGCGTACTGGCCGACGTGCTCGAGCGCGCGCTGAACAAGGACGACATGACGGCGCTCGACGGGTACACCGACCGCGCCCTGTCCAGAGTGTGGAAAGCCCAGCACTTCTCGTATTGGATGACCACGATGCTGCACCGGTCTCCGAACACGTCACCGTTCGACGAACAGCGCCAACTCGCCGAACTGGCATCGATCGTCGGTTCCGACAGCGGGTCGACTTACCTCGCCGAGGGATACACCGGATGGCCGACCACCGGCAGCTGACCGCGTCGGCACCTCACCCGAGGTGCGTTCGCAACCGAAGGATGCCGTCTCGCACTCGGGTCTTGACCGTCGCTTGGGGAACGCCCAGTCGCCGGCCGGCTTCGCGGTAGGACAAACCGCGAAAGTAGATCAGCTCGATCGCGGCACGCTGCAGCGCGGTCAGCTCTCCGAGAGCACGCGCGACGGTGTCCGCGTCGAGGGTCACGGACACGGCCTCGAAGACTTCGTCGTGTTCACGGTGGTAGTGCGCTGCGTGGTAGGCCGTGTCGCGTTTCGACGACGCGGTGTCGGAGCGAACACGGTCGATGGCGCGCCTGCGGGCCAAGGTCATCATCCAGGCGTGGGGTGATCCCCGGTCGGCGTCGAACAATTCTGCGGTGTTCCAGATCTGCACGAAGATCTCTTGGACGGCTTCCTCGGTACGCGCCCGGTCGCCGAGAATGCGCAGCACCGCTCCGAAGACGAAGTGGTGTGTCAGCACCATCAGAGCAGCGAGAGCATCCTCGTCTTGCTGCACGATCCGTTCCAGCAGTTCCCTACACAGGGAGCGCTCGTCGGTTTCGGCGCCTCGGCACGCCTCCGCGACAACCGTGCTGTCCGCGGTAATTGTCATGGTGAAATCTCACCACGATCGGGGACTGGATTTGCGTTCCTAGAGGCACGACTTCACAACGGTGTCGACCCGGCCGCCCGTATTTTCGTGTCGGAACAGGGCAATCGACCGGCATGCGCGAAAGTGACGTGACGAGCGACCGCTAGTTGCGGTGAAGATCAGCCTCCCGAAGATCAGCTGCCCGGAAAGTCGGGCGGCAACGGACTGAACGACGCATCGAGTGTCGGGCCCGGCGGCAGACCGCGCAGCACAGCGCTGATCCACGCGACGGCCGGCGCCCACCCGACACTCAGTCCGACGATGTGTTCGGGCAACGGCACGGTGTAGTACCGAAGATCCGCACCGGCATTCTGGTACTTCCGAATCGTCGGAAGCACGGTCGATTGTGGAATCAACTCGTCCCACACACCGTTCCACCACAGAACTGGTGTGTCCGGAATGTGCTTGCCCAGGCTGTTCTGCTCGAGGATCGCGCCTATTCCCGGTTCGGTCTCCAGCGAACGGCCGGGTAGGAAGTATTCCGACATCGGCCGGTACACACCGGTGAGCGCCGCCGTGTAGACGCACCGGTCGGCGATGTCCGCCAGGATCCCCTGGCCCTCCGCCGTGAGGAACGTCGTCGGATCTATGGCATTCGGGTACTCGCTCTGCAGTGCTGCCAGTCCGAGCCACACCGTGAAGTTGGACGCACCCGTCAGTCCGGGCTGCCTCGCGACGGCATAGTCGGCGAGGGCGGTCAGATCTCCGGGAGTCCCACCGACGGCGGTACCGACAATGTCGACGTCCGGCGCGTACGACTCACGCAGTTCGGCCGCTCTGATCGATCCGGAACCACCGCCCGAGTACCCGTACAGCGCGAATCCGGACTCGCGCATGCCCAACGTGGAATCGTTCTTCACCGCGCGCAGGCTGTCGAGAACCATGTAGCCCTCTGCGTAGGTGTTGAAGGTGTTGAACTTGCCGTCGAAGTCCGGCATGTTGATCGCGAATCCTTGTGCCAGCCATCCCGCGAGGAGAGCCGATTCCTTCATCAGACCCACCTGCAAAGTGTGCGACGGGTTGCACGAGGAATCGGTGGCGTCGATCGCCTCCTGATACGACACGACGGGTCGGGGGCTGCCCGTCCACGGAATGCCGGGGACCAACACGCTGGTCGCGGTGACGACGGGGTTGCCGTGGACGTCAACGGACCGGTAGAGCAGTTGCTTGGTGTAGACCGGGAACGGTAAGCCGAGCAGTCTGGTCTGCACCTCGCGCGTGCGGACGATGTGGCCGGGAGCCAGAGCGTCGATGTCCGCCGGGTCGTCGTACCAGGGATCGTTGTCCGGCGTCGGAATCGGAATCAGGTCGTAGATCTGCGGTTCCGTCGGCAGCTGGGGCAGCTGATTCTGGTCGAGTGGAAAAGCCGGCGGGAACGCCGGATCGGCGCCGGCTGGAATGCTGTGTGCGATCGAAAAGGCAACCACTACAGCGCAGTACAGCACGCCCCTGAAGATTGATCTCAACACTTCCCCCGGTTTCTACCCCCGCTGACGGCGCGGGTGACGACCATCACTCTAAACAGGTCGAAGCCAATTGGACAAGATGAATTTTCAGAAAGTCGAGCGCGTGGAAACACGTACGGTTGCGAGGTGAGTGCAGAGGTGACGCCACCGGGTTCGCCGATCGGTGAACGCCGATACGGCGGAAGGTCGGCTGACGAGCGCGCGTCGGATCGACTGGGACGGTTGCTGGCCGCGGCGTTGGACCTGTTCGGTGAACATGGTTACGCCGCAACATCTATCGAACAGTTGTGTTCGCGCGCCGGTGTGTCCACCCGAAGCTTCTATCACGACGTCGGAAGCCGGGAAGCGCTGCTGCGGCTGTTGGTCACCAGGCTCAACTCCGAAGGCGGGCTCGCGTGCGCGGAAGTCCTCGCCGAGGAGAACGACGACTCGGTGGTCGACCGGATGGCGGCGGCCATCCGTGCCTACCTATCCGTAACCTGCTCCACGCGCCGGCACGCGAGGGTGTGTTACGTCGAAATTGTCGGTGTGAGCACCGACATCGAGCTGTGGCGGCAGCGCGCACGCGAATCGATCGTGCAGATGTTCGGCGCAGAAGGACGCCGCGCTGTGGAACGTGGCGAAATCGCACCCCGCAACTTTCGACTCCTCATCGTCGCGGTGATCGGCGCCGCAAACCTCCTCGCGCAGGAGTGGGCCATGTCGGACGTCGCCGCATCCGACACAGCCGAGGGGGCCGACTTCAGGCCGTTCCTCGATGAGATCGTGGCGCTCGCGTCAGCGTCGCTGCGCGCCTGAACGAGGGGGCGACGGCACGGTCGCAAACCACGGCTGCGCCTCTTCTAGTTCCTTCGCCAGCCGCAACAGCATCGTCTCACCACTGGGCGGAGCGGTGAAGTGCGCGCCCGTCGGTAGTCCGGTGGGAGTCGAGAACAGCGGGACACTCATCGCCGGTCGCCCCGTGAGATTGGCCAGCTGGGTGTAAGGAACCGCCGACAGCGATCGCATAACCGCGTCGTGCACCACCCCGAGTCGACCCATCACAGGGCCGAGGTGCAAAGCCACCGCAACGCGGGAACCGAGGCGCTCGACCAACGGAGTATCGAAGGCTCCGACACGGGGCGCCGGCTCGGCCGTGGTCGGTGTCAACAGCACGTCGTATCGACGATGAAATTCGCTCAGCGCGCGCACGTGAACGTGCCACCGTTCGATCGCCGCGTCGTAGTCGACAGCCGACGTCGCACGGCCGATCGCGGCGAGTACCAAGGTGTCGAGTTCGAATTCGGACCGCCCGGGGTTGCCACGGTCTGACGCCGATTCCGCAACCCCGTTGGCCACATGGACGAACCACGGGACCAGAAAATCCTGAGCCAGCTGTTCCTCGTCGATCGACGGGCGGGCCTCCTCGACCACATGCCCCAGTCCGAGCAGAAGATCGCGGGTCTTGTCCAGTGCAGCAAGCACATCCGGATGCGGAGAAGGGTTCAGCGCAGAATGCGTCTGCACTCCGATGCGGAGCTTGCGCCCCGGTTCGGCGAGCGCGTCGACGTGGGCGACCGCAGGCATCGCGAACTCGTACGGAGCGTCCGGATCCGATCCGCGCATGATGTCGAGAAAAGCCGCCGCATCGCGTACCGACCGCGTCAGCACCCCGGTCACCGCGCTGCCGAGAAGCATCTCGCTGTTGCGCGGACCCGCGGGCACCACACCCCTGCCCGGCTTGAGCCCGAACAGTCCGCAGTAGGCCGCCGGGATACGAATGGAGCCTCCACCGTCGTTTGCGCCCGCCGCGGGAACGACGCCCGCGGCGACGGCGGCGGCGGATCCACCCGACGAGCCTCCGGGCGTCCGATCGGTGTCCCACGGGTTACGAGCGGGACCGTGCAGTTCGGATTCGGTAATGCCCTTGGCCCCGAACTCGGGAACGTTGGTGCGGCCGATGACCACGACGCCGGCGTCCAGCCAGCGCTGCACCACCGTGTCCGTCTCGGTGGCCACCGCGTCGGCCATCGAGCGCGATCCGCACGTCTCGACGATTCCGGCCTGCGCCTGGCCCAGATCCTTGAGCAGGAACGGCACCCCGGCCATGGGACCCGACAACGGGCCTTGCGCACGTGCGCGTGCCGCGTCCTCCTGCCACTGAATCACCGCGTTGATCGCCGGGTTCACCTCGACCGCCCGCGCCACGGCGAGGTCGACGAGTTCACCGGAGGTGACCTCACCGGCCGCGACCAGTTGCGCCAGTCCGGTGGCGTCGTACATCCGATACTCGTCGAATTTCATGGTGGACAGCGTAGTTGGCCGACTCGTGCTACCACCGTCGGTCGACGTTGTTACACGTACACGTCAGTGGACGTTTCGGTTCATGCTCTCCCAGTACGGAGTGCGTAATTTGAACTTCTGCAACTTCCCCGTTGCCGTGCGGGCCAGTTCGTCGCGAAACTCCACCGTGGTGGGCGCCTTGTACCCGGCGAGGCGTTCCTTGCACCAGGCGATCAACTCGGCCTCGCTCACACCGGTATCCGGCACCGGAACCACCAAGGCCTTGATGGTCTCGCCCCACTTTTCGCTGGGCACCCCGATCACCGCGACCTCGGACACCGCCGGATGCGAGAACAGACAATCCTCGACTTCGATGGACGACACGTTCTCGCCCCCGGTGATGATGACGTCTTTCTTCCGATCGGCGATGGTCAGATAGCCGTCGCTGCCGATCACCCCACCGTCACCGGTGTGAAACCACCCGTCCTGGAGTGCGGCTGCAGATTCTTCGGGCTTGTTCCAGTAGCCCTCCATCACCACATTCGACTGCGCGAGTACCTCCCCGGAGCCCTCGTGTGCGTCGCCGGTGGTCAACCGAACTCCCAGCGCCGGCGCACCCGCGCGCGTCAGCTTCGCCGCGCGCGCTTCGGGTTCGAGATGGTCCCACTCTGCCCGCGTGCGATTGAAGGTCAGCAATGGGGACGTTTCGGTGAGGCCGTAGATCTGGATGAATTCCCACCCCAGCTCCTCTTCGACCCGGGCGACGGTCTTGGTGGGAGGCGGTGCTCCCGCCATGATGATGCGCACCGTGCCCCGGCCGGGGATCTCGCCCTCCCAGCTCTGCGCCGCGTCCAGAACCGCGGCAGCCACTGCAGGAGCGGCGCACATGACCGTCACGGCGTGATCGCGCACTCTCCGGAGAATCTCGGCTCCGTCGATCTTGCGCAGGACGATGTGCCGGCCGCCCACACCGGTCATGGCGAAGGGCTGTCCCCATCCGTTCGCGTGGAACATCGGCAACGTGTGCAGATAGACGTCGCGGTCACCGATCGCAGCGTGCAGGCCGAACGTGACCGCGTTGACCCAGATGTTGCGGTGGGTGATCTGCACACCCTTGGGACGTGCGGTGGTACCCGAGGTGTAGTTGATGGTGGCGGTCGCATTTTCGTCCGGCTCCCACGGGGCCGGATCTGCGCCGGCCGCAGCGTAGAGGTCGGCGTCGTCACCGAGAACGAACTTGTGCTCGCACTCGACGTCGGCCAACGACTCCTCCAACTCGGGATCGAGATAGAGCACGCGCGCTCCCGAATCCTCCAGGATGTACCGGATCTCGTCCGGCCGAAGGCGGAAGTTGACCGGCACCAGCACGCGACCCCAACCGCTCACACCGTAGAACGACGTGAGCAGCCGGCTGGAGTTGTGGCTGACGATCGCGACACGTTCTCCCACACCGATTCCGAGTTCGTCGAGCCGAGCAGCTTGACGGCGAGCGAAGTCGGCAACCTGGGTGTAGGTGAGCTCACCTTGACCGGCTGCGGGCTGCGACGGCTCGTCCACGACTCCGATCCGGTCGCCGTACACGGTGACCGCGCGGTCGAGAAAATCGGTGACACTGAAGGGGACGAACATCACTCGACCCTAACAAGATTCGATCCTCGCGGACCCTGGAACCGAGGCACGTTCGACAGTCGGGAGCCCGAGCTGCCCTACTGGCTCTGGGCGGGCACTCGATGCAGGAGCAGCGTCGCGGCGTCGAGAACATGGTCGCGGTCGAAGGTCAATCGATAGTCGACCGTTCCCGAACTGCCCACGTCGATCGAGCTGACCGCGGCATTGAACATCGGGTCGACCACGACGACGGACCGCTCCGACGCCATGGGCTCGGCGGGGTCCACCTCGACGATGCGGTAGCCCCCGTCGGACGGCGGAGCCGGCGCGGGGCAGAACACCACGGTCATGGCGCTCACTGCCGCCACTGCCGACACCAGCGAACGTCGTGCCGGGGACATGTCGTCGAACGAGGACACGGTGATGAACACCAGGGCGGTCGACCCCAGTGCCAACGCGCGAACCAAGAGGTCGTCTTCGACCATCTCCAGCGCACGAGGGTCCGCCTGCACGGGCGTGAGACTGCCGTGGGTGAGTCCGAAGGGAGTCACGGCCGTCGGAGCGCGAACCGTCACTGCCGGGCCGGTAGGTCTCGTCGCGGGTGGACGGTCCAGGTTCTGGAAGTTCGGGAGCACCGTCGGCTTCCCGAACAGCCATCCCTGCCCCCAGGTTGCTCCGAGCTCACGCGCCCTGCGCTCGTGAACTTCGGTCTCGATGCCTTCGGCAACGATGATCGCACCGGTGCGGTCGGCCTCGGCGACGACCGACGAGAGGATCGCCTTCGTTTCCGACCCCCACCGCTCGTGGACGAACCTCATCTCCAACTTGATGACGTCCGGACGGAGCAGCGCCAACAGCGCCAGAGACGACGCATCCGCTCCGACATCGTCGACCGCTATTCGCCACCCCCGGTCACGGACGTTGGACGCGGCTCGCAACAATCCGGCGGGATCCTTCATCAGGTGCCGCTCGGTGATTTCGACGACAACGGAGAGCCGTGCCGCCTCGGCCAAGGTGCTGAGGGCGTCCACGGGGGGCGGCGATCCCAGTGCTGTCGGTTCCGAGTTCACGAACAGGGCCATGTCGCCGGGCAAGCCTACCAGCAGGGCATTGTGCAGGGCCGACACTCGGCAGCGCCAATCGAACTCCACCATCGCTTCGCGTCTCGCAGCCTCGACGAAGAGCTCCTCCGGTGTGGTGAGCCCACTGTTCGGCGACGGCCTGGTGAGCGCTTCGAATCCCCTGCACTGCCCGGTGGCGAGATCCACGATCGGCTGATAGACGGATTCGATGCCGGCGAGGCTGTCACGGGGTGCAGAATCCCAGCTGGGTGCAGGTGGGACCACAGCACGACCTTCCAGTTCGCCGATGTATTCGGACCCCCGCCCGGCGACCATTCTGCCCCAGGGCCGAAGGGAATTGATTCCGCACCGCAGCGGGATGAAACAATGGACACCGCACGCACGACGAGGAGGCGACGACATGGTCGACCACACGGCCGTTACTGCCGCGTCCCGCCCGGTCCTGGCCGATCGCTACGAGCTGGGCGACATCATCGGCCGCGGCGGCGTCGCAGACGTGTTCGGCGCGACGGACCGAACCCTCGGCCGGACGGTGGCGGTCAAACTCTTCCGACACGACGACCACACCCCACCCGACACCCGACGCGTCGACTCGGAAATGCGAACACTGGCATTGTTGTCGCACCCCGGACTCGTGACTTTGTTCGACGCCGGAACCGCCTCGGACGTCGCAGGTTACGGCGGCCCCTACCTGGTGATGGAACTGGTCGACGGCCCCACGCTCGGCTCGTTTCGCGGCGGTCGGGCGCTCACGCTCCCTGCTACCGCCCGTATAGGTCGCGAACTGGCGGATGCGTTGGCCTCCATGCACGCCGCCGGGGTGGTACACCGCGACATCAAGCCGGCAAACGTGCTGATGACCCGGCAGTCGTCCGACCCTTCGGCACGGTGGACGAAGCTCACCGACTTCGGTATTGCTCGTCTGGTCGATTCCGAGCGCTTGACCGAGCACGGAACGTCCGTCGGTACCGCGCACTACGTCAGCCCCGAGCAGGCTATGGGCACGGTCGCCGAACCTGCATCAGATGTCTATTCCCTCGGCCTCGTCCTCATCGAGTGCATCACCGGCCGCATGGTGTTCGAAGGTAGCGCCGTGGCGTCGGCGGTCGCGAGGCTGCACCGCGACCCGGCCGTCCCCGGCGACCTCGGACCCGCCTGGGCGTCGCTGCTTCGGGATATGACCAACAGAGACGCCGCGGAACGTCCCGATGCTCGCGAGGTCTCGCGCCGTCTCGACGCTCTCACCGCGCCGACGGATCTCGCCGACGACACCGATGTGCTGGTTCCGCCACTTCCCGTCGCGAGAGTCGCGGACGCGGTCACCGAAGACTTCCGTCACACCCGCCGCCCCTCGTCGACGTGGATACTCGCTGCGGGCGCAGGCGCAGCCGCCGTCATTGTCGCGGTGCTTCTGTGGAGCGGTGTGTTTTCCGGTGACACAGCGTCGACTCGCGTTCCGTCGTCCACAGCGCCCGTCGCCGAACCGATCGCCCCGTCGCCGCCCCCGCTCGTCGAATCCGCCCCGGCCCCGCTTCCTCCCGTCCAACCTGTCACCGAGGAGTCGGCGGTGGAACCCGACGTGGTCTACGTCCCACCCGCGCTGGATCCGCCTCCGGCAAACAACGGCAACAACGGGAACGCCGGAAACAACGGCAACGGCAACGGCGGGGGCAGCGGCAACGGCAACGGCAACGGCAACGGCAACGGTAGCAGTAACGGGAACGGCAACGGCAACGGTAATCGCAACGACAGGTAGGTCTGCCAGCCGTCCAGGTGTCGACGCTCGCAGCACGCCGACACCCAGCTGAGTTCCCTGGTAACGGTAGCGTTCGAACGATGAGCTGGATTCGCCTGAACGACGTCACCGCAGGATACGAGCAGAGGGTCGTCCTGCGCGAGGTGTTCTTTCGGCTCTCCGACGGTGATCGCATCGGTTTGATCGGACGCAACGGGTCTGGCAAAACCACACTGCTGCAGCTACTTCTGGGGCGGGTCACTCCCGACTCGGGAACCGTGGACGTCACCGAAGGTGCACGCATCGGCTACTTCTCCCAGTTCTCCGAGTTGAACGGCGATCTCAGCATCACCGCCGAGCTCGAATCGCTGTTCGCAGACATTCGAGCGGTGGAGGCGGAGCTGACCGATGTGGAAACCGCGCTCGGTGGCGATATCGACGAGAAGCAGATGTACAGCCTCGTCGACAGGCAAGCCGAGCTTCTCGAAGCGATGGAGACGGGTGGCGGCTGGACCTACCACCAGCAGATCGACACGGCGTTGTCCATGCTCGGATTCGACGACGAGCGCCGGACGCTGCCGGTGGACAAGCTCTCCGGTGGGTGGCGCAACCGGGCCGCGCTGGCCCGCATCATCCTCGAGGCGCCCGACGTTCTGCTGCTCGACGAGCCCACCAACTTTCTCGACGTCGCCGGTATCGCGTGGCTCGCACGCTGGCTCCGCGACTTCCGGGGTGCACTCCTCCTGGTGTCGCACGATCGTCACTTTCTCGAGCAGGTGGTGACCTCCATCGTCGAGATCGAGAACAACCGGCTCCAGACTTATGCGGGAAACTACTCGGAGTACGTGCAGCAGAAGCAATTTCGCTTGAAGAATCTCGAGAAGGAATACAGCAACGAGCAGCAGTTGCTGGCCTACGAGCAGGACGCCATCGCCGACCGGAAGGAAGCGGCGAAGAACCCCAGTGGCGTCCTGAAACGTCGTCTGGCCAATATCAAGAAGAGCAAAACACCACGCCCGGTGGATCAGATCGTCACCTCGATCTACGGCGGACTGCACGTGCACGACGATCTGTGCGTGGTCGATCGCGTGAGCAAGAGCTTCGGCGCGGAACCGCTGTTCGCCGACTTGTCGTTCGAGATCCACCGGGGCGACCGCATCGCGATCACCGGTCCCAACGGCTGCGGCAAATCGACCCTGGTGGACGTCCTCACCGGCTCGGAACCAGCCGATTCCGGGACGGTGAAGTGGAAGACCAAGGCGCCCAGTTTCATTCACTACAACGCGATCCTGGCAGATCTCGATCTGGGCGACACGGTGACGCACTCGGTGGGCGCCATGCCCGGCAGCCTGGCACTCACCGCCACCCGCAAGAACGTCGCCCGCTTCCTGGCGCTGCTGCAATTCTCCGAACTCGAGCAGAAGCAACGCATCGGGTCGCTGTCCGGCGGACAACGCGCCCGCGTCGCGTTGGCCCAGTGCTTGCTCTTCGGGGCGGGCGTCATCGTGCTCGACGAGCCGACCAACCACCTCGACCTTCCGAGCACCCAGGTGCTCGAGCGTGCGCTCATGGCGTTTCCCGGTGCGGTGGTGCTGGTCAGCCACGATCGGTTCTTCGTGGAGAAGGTGGCGTTTCGGCAGTTGGCATTCGACGGAAAGGGAGGGGTACGTCAGGTAGCGGGCGTCGACATGAGTTGACGTCAGCCGTCGTGGCTCCGCCGTGCTCGTCCGCTGCGGAGTCCGTACAGCGCCGCTCCGACTGCCAGGACGGCGACGCCTGTGATCACCGAGACCGGCGGCAGCGCGAAGGCCACCACCACACAACCGATCAGGCCGACCACAGGGATCACCCGCGGCGGTCTACGCTCCTCTACCGTGAGCGTCCACGCCGACGCATTGGCGACCGAGTAGTAGACCAGCACCGCAAAGGACGAGAACCCGATCACCGAGCGCAGATCGACGACGATCACCAGTAGCACCACCACCAGCCCCACGGCCGCTTCGGCGCGATGTGGCACCCCGAACCGGGGGTGCACGGCCGACAAGGCATGTGGCAGATGATGATCACGCGCCATCGCCAAGGTCGTGCGGGACACCCCGAGAATCAGAGCGAGAAGCGATCCTGCCGCCGCGACCACCGCTCCCACGGTGACCGCGGGCGCCAACCACCCCGCCCCGGCCGCGCGGACCGTGTCCACCAACGGGCCTGCGGAGCCGGCCAACGCTGTCGACCCCAGCACCACCAGAACCGAGATCGCAACAGCGGCGTAGACCACCAGCGTCACCGCCAGAGCCAAGGAGATCGCGCGAGGGATGGCGTGCACCGGGTCCTTCACCTCTTCGCCCAGCGTGGCAATACGGGCGTATCCGGCGAAGGCGAAGAACAGCAAACCCGCCGCCTGCAAGACTCCGCTTACCGACAGATCGGAGCCGCCGTCGAGGCGTCCGAACTGCGCGGATCCCGATGTGAGCGCAACTGCGACGACAGCCGCGAGCACCACCAGCACGACCACGACAATTGCGCGAGTCAGCCACGCCGCCTTCTGAATTCCCCGATAGTTCACCGCGGTCAGCGCCACGACCGCCGCAACCCCGACGACGCGTTCGTGACCCGGCCAGGCGTAGGCGCCGACGGTCAGTGCCATCGCGGCGCAGGATGCGGTCTTGCCCACCACGAATCCCCACCCGGCGAGGTAACCCCAGAACGCACCCAACCGTTCACGGCCGTAGACGTACGTGCCGCCCGACGACGGGTACCGAGCAGCAAGCCGAGCCGACGACGTTGCGTTGCAGTAGGCGATCACCGCCGCCACGGCGAGACCGATCAGCAGCGCCGATCCCGCGGCGACCGCGGCAGGCGCGAGCGCGGCGAAGATTCCGGCCCCGAGCATCGATCCCAATCCGATGGTGACGGCGTCGGTCACGCCGAGGTGCCGTCGCAAATCGCCGGCGCCGGTATTGCTGGTGGTGCTCATCGGTCCCCCCGAACCTGTACCTCTCGTGCGGCTACTTCTCCCGAAGTCGATCCGCGAGTTCGCGCACTCGCTCCGCAATGTCGTCACGCACCAGACGCATGCGCTCGATGCCGTCGATCCCGCGCTCGGACGGCTCGTCGGTGTCCCAGTTCGTGACGGTCCACCCGTCGATCACGGCCTCGCCGCCGAGGGTGATCACGTGATCCATACGAACGAGCAAGGCAGGGTCCACCGGCTTGGGGAACTCCCCCTCGAGATCGATACCGATCTCGGTCAGCGACTCCGCGGACAACGCGTTGACGGAATCACCGGGCCGGGTCCCCGCCGAGTGGACCTCGACCGTGTCTCCGGCGATCTGTCGCATCAAGGCGGCGGCCATCTGTGATTTGCCGCCGTTATTGACGCAGACGAACATGACGCTGGGGCGGCCAGAATCTGGAAGTTCGGACATCTCAACGGCCCTTCGTCGTCGTTTGCGATCGTCGCGTCATGCGCCCATAGTGACGAACGTCGGTACGCGTACCGACACCGGGTGCTATCGGACCGGAAGCGCCGCCAACGCCTCGATGACGCCGGGAAGCGTGTCCGCCGTGACATCGGCAGCCGTGAAGGCGGGCGTGGGCACGTTCTCGAGCCGCGGCAACCACCCCGTCGTCATGCCGGCGCGGTGCGCGCCGTGGATGTCCCACGAGTGCACGGCAACCAGGGCGACCTGATCGGCCGACACCCCCGCGCGCTCGACGGCCAGGTCGTACGGTGCGCGAGCAGGCTTCCACGTGCGGACCATGTCGACGGACAGCACCTGTTCGACGTGGTCGGTCAGCTCCGCACGCTCCAGGAAGCCTTGCGTGGACTCCACCGACCCGTTGGACAGTGCGAACACCCGGAAGCCGGCCTTGCGAGCGGCGGTCATCGCCGCGGCCGCATCGGGCTGCGGCATCGTCTCACCGAAGCCCTTCATAGCGTCGTCGATGTCGGACGAGGTCAGCGCTCCTCGGGTTTCGGCTCGCAGCGCCGACGCTGCAATCTCCGCGAACGGCTGATAGTCACCGGCTGCAGTCAGCGCCATCGCGTCGCGGAGCAACCGGGTGAACCACCGGTCCATCAATTCGCGGGGCTGCGACAGGCGTTCCAACCGATCACGCACCGAATCCAACGACGCCAGAGTCTCGACGACATCGAAGATGACGACATCCGGCTTGCCCCTGCCCCTGCCCCTGCCGCTCACGCGACTCCCTCCTCGACATCGCCGGGCACGGTGCCGACACGAACCTGAATATGGCCGCCCCGAGCCGAGGCGGATCTGACGTCCAGCAGCGACGACTCGAGCGCCGTCCAGGGATGCGCTTCGATGTCCGCGCCGCCAAGTTTGCACGCCAGCTCCGCCAGCGGGGTCCATGCCGCTGCCCTGCCCACCGGCCGCTGCATGTCCACGATGCACACCCGCCCACCCGGACGTGTCGCGTCGATCATCGATGCCAGCACGTCCGTCCACGTGGGCATCAGCGACAGCGCGTAGGTGGCGATCACAGCGTCGAACGGGGCGTTGTCGCCGAGTCGGTCGCGCGACAGGGACGCCGCGTCGGCTTCGATCAGCGTGAGCGGGCCGTCGGGTTCGCGGCGCCGAGCCTGCTCCAGCATGTTGGCGCTCGAGTCGACTCCGGTGATGGATCCGCCGTCACCGATGCGCGAGCGCATCAGCGGAAAGTTGAGGCCGGTGCCGCACCCGATGTCGAGCACACTCTCGTCGGGCTGCAGATCCAGCAGTTCCATCGCGGCGTCACGGCCGGCGCGGTAGACCGGCCACTCGGCGGAAATCAGGTCGTAGAACCGCGCTGACGCGGTGTAGCGAGCGGGCTTTTTCATTGACGTCCCATTCGTGGTCGATCGTGCTGTCGGAACATCCGGACGCTCTTCTAGGGTTACCCCATCGTGCACACATCAGACATTCACCTCTCTCGCCTCCCCCGCACCGCTGATCTCGTCGTGGTCGGCGGTGGAACTGCCGGCATCGTCGCCGCCAAGACGGCCGCCGGATTCGGCGCGAAGGTGGTGCTGATCGAACGTGACCGCACAGGGGGAGACTGCTTGTGGACTGGATGCGTTCCGTCGAAGGCGTTGATCGCTGCCGCGTCGGCCGCGGCGACCGCTCGACGGGGCCATGCCCTCGGTGTGGACGTGGACGGGGTCTCGGTCGATTTCGCGCGGGTCATGAAGCACGTCCACGGTGCCATCGAGACGATCGAGCCGGTCGATTCGCCGAAGGCTCTCACCGATGCGGGCGTGGTCGTTGTCGACGGGTCCGCCGTGTTCACCGGCGCGCGCACCCTGTCCGTCGGAGATCGCACCCTCACGTTCGGTCGAGCGATCGTCACCACCGGCGCTCGCGCCGCAACTCCGCCCATCCAAGGCCTCGACCGAGTGGAGTACATGACCAGCGAATCGCTGTGGGAGCTCACCGAACTGCCCGCGCGCCTCTGTGTCCTGGGCGGCGGCAACATCGGCTGCGAGTTGTCGCAAGCGTTCGCGCGACTGGGCTCGCAGGTGACCGTCGTGGAATCGGCGTCCTCCGTCCTGTCCCACGGCGACCCCGACGCTGCACGTGTACTCACCGAGTCGATGACGGCCGACGGCGTCGACGTCCGCACGTCCGCGTCGGCCACGTCCGTCGAGCCGGGTATCGTCGTTCTGGACGACGGGACGCGCATCGAGTTCGACCGCCTGCTCGTCGCCACGGGCCGCTCGCCGCGCACCGACTCCCTCGGACTGGACGTGGCCGGTGTCGAACTCGACGACCGGGGATTCGTCGTCGTCGACGACACCCTGCGCACCAGCAATCCGCACGTGTGGGCCGCGGGCGATCTCACCGCGAAGTCCAGTTTCACCCACACCGCGGGGATGCACGGCAGCATCGCCGCGACCAATGCCGTGCTGGGCGTGCGCAGAGCGATCGACACCTCGGGTGCACCGCACGTGACGTTCACCGATCCGGAGATCGCCGTCGTCGGGGTGGACACCGTGAGCGCGGGCCGTACCGACGGTCTGCACGTCCGAACGCTGGCGCACGACGAGGTGGACCGGCCGATCGCCGAGGGCCGCACCGCAGGATTCACCAAACTGGTGATCGACGGCAAGCATCGCATCGTGGGCGCCCTGGTGGTCGGTCCGCGGGCGGGAGAGACGTTGGGCGAGTTGGCCCTCGCGGTCAAGCAGGGCATGCGAACTCGGGATCTTGCCGGAGTGACGCACCCCTACCCCACCTACAACGACGCTCCGTGGAACGCGGCCATCGCCGACGTGCGCGGGCAGTTGGCAGCACCCGTGGTCAAGTACCCGATTCGCGCGCTGGCCAAGGTGCGAGCAACACTGACGCGGTGAGTCACCGGAGTGCCCGATAACCGGCGACGATGCGCTGCCCCGAACTGACGGCGACCACCACGGCCCACACCACCGCGATGCTGTCGCCGAACATCGGGAAGAGCAGCCACAAACTGTGCACGGCAATGGTTTCCGCACCCTCGGCCAGACCGCCCAGGAACGACAACGACCGGCCGTCGTCGATGCGCCGGTCGGTTCTCTCGGCGATGGAGGAGAACGCCAGAAACGCCGTCCCGTTGATGTAGTAGGCGAGCAGCACCAACAAGAAGGGCCACCACGGCGCGTCGTAGGCCGCGGTCACGCCGAACGCCACGCCCACCACTGTGCTGCCGTAGACCACGAAATCCGCGGTGATGTCGAAGAATCCGCCGGCCTCCGACGTGCTTCCGGACGCCGCCTTGCGGCGCCGCGCCAGCGGACCGTCGAGGCCGTCGGCTGCTCGTGAGAGCAACCACAGCACCAGTGCGACCCACCACCACTGCAGCCCTGCGGCCAACGCACTACCGAGACCGACGAGAAGTCCGGCGCCGGTGAGTCGGTCGGGAGTGATCGCGGGACGGTCCAACGACGCGGCAACCCGTGCGAGCGGGCCGTCCAGATGCCGTCTGAGAAAGTTGTCGATCACTCTTTCTCCCCATCCACGAGGTTTTTCGTGACGCCCAGTCTCGGTGCGAGGTAACTGGTCGCGACGCTCAACACGATCACGGCGAGTACAGCGACCGCGAAGGGCCACGACAGCGGCGAGGTTCCGTAGGCCCCCAACGCCGTGTAGCCGACCGTGCCCGGAACGATGCCCACCGCGGTGCCCACCAGGAAATCTCGCCTGCTCACCGAACTGAGCCCGGCGGCGTAGCTGACCACCCAGAACGGAAAGATGGGGATCAGCCGCACGAGGAGGACCGACAGCAGCCCACGACTGGCCAAGGTGGCGTCCAGCTTGCGCACGCGTGTCCACCCGACCCTGGCGAGGAGGCCCTGCCCGACCGACCCTGCGAGCAGGTACGAGATCATGCCGCCGATGGTGGCCGCGACCAGAACCAACAGCACCCCGGTGATCAAGCCGAACAACACGCCGCCGGCAATGGTCAGTGCGCTCGCGGGGAACGGTGTCGCGGACAGCACGGCGTAGAGGGCGAAGAAGACCACCAGACCCCACGGCCCGGCGGCGTCGACACGGTCGCGGATGTCCTGCGGATCGGGAAGATCGACGACGGCTGCCGCGACGGCCGCGCACGTCAGGACGACTACCAGTACGGCAACTTTGATCCACGTTCTCCGCCGGGCCGGTTGCTGCTCGCTCACGCCGTCGACCTCGGTTTTCCGTTGGTGGGTTTTCACTATCTATACCCTTCGATGAAAGAGTCGGGCATGTCCACTCGTCGTCATCGGAGGTTGCGTGTCAACTCGGTCCAGATCTCGCAGGCACATCAGGTCGGTGTTGCGGTCGACGGTCGCGATCGGCGCGGTCGTCGTGCTCGGCGCCGTCCTCGGAGGGCCCGCAGGCCGCTGACGTCCCCTGGGACGACGTGGTCGCGGAGGCGCAGGGGCAGACGGTCTCGCTGTGGATGTACGGCGGTGACGAGCAAGGCAACAGCTACATCGACGACCAGCTGATCCCCGCGGCGCGAGATGCCGGAGTGACGCTCCGGCGAGTTCCCGTCGCCTCCACCGCAGATGCGGTGAACCGCGTGCTGTCCGAACGCCAGGCCGGGGTCACCGACGGTGAAGTCGACATGATCTGGGTCAACGGGGACAACTTCGGCACCGGCAAACAAGCCGGGGCATGGCTGTGCGGATGGACCTCCGCGATGCCCAACATGCAGTACGTCGACCCCGCGGATCCGCTGTTGACCGATGACTTCGGCACCCCCGTCGAGGGATGCGAATCACCCTGGCACAAGGCGCAGTTCACGCTGGCCTACAACGCGGCCACCGTGCCCGATCCGCCGACGACGTTCGACGGTCTGCTCTCGTGGATCGAAGCCAACCCCGGCCGGTTCACCTACCCCGCTCCGCCGGACTTCACCGGCTCCGTCTTCGTGCGCGAGGCGCTGATCGGCATTTCCGGTGGTGCCGACGAGGTTCCCGTCGAGTTCTCGCAGGACGCTTACGATCGCCTGGCTCCCTCTGCTCTGGACCGGTTGAACGCGCTGGGACCGTCGCTGTGGCGGGAAGGGTCGACGTACCCGCAGACCTCGTCGGAGCTGGACGATCTCTACGCCGGCGGCCAGGTCGACATGACGATGACGTACGGGCCGGCGACGCTCACCGAACTCGTGGCCAACGGCACCTATCCCCCGCAGACCAAGGTGCTCACGCTCACCGACGGGACAGTCGGGAACGCAAGCTTCCTCGCCGTTCCGTCGACGTCCGGCAACTCGGCCGGAGCGCGGGTGGTGGCCAACCTTGCGCTCTCCCCCGAACAGCAGTTGGCGAAGGCCGACCCCGACGTCTGGGGGCAGTTCACCGTCCTCGACGCCGATCGTGTTTCCCCCACCGACGGCGACCGATTTCGGCAGCTGTCCTCCACCGACGTCGTGCCGCCGTACGAGGTGCTGTCGGAGAACGCACACCCCGAGCTGGCCGCGGGGTGGGTGACTGCCCTCGACGAGGGATGGCGCCGCTCCGTTCTCGCTGGGCGCTGAGATCAACTCTTCTTCGGGTCGGTGGCGGACCAGCGCGATGGTCGTTCCCGCGGTGGCACTGGTGGTGCTGGTCGCCGGGACGGGACTGGTCACCGCGGTCCTTCAGAGCCTGGGCCTGATGCCGTTGGTCGGCGAGCCCTCGGCCTCGTTCGACGCCTTCACCGCACGGTCCCGAGATCTGCCGACGTCGGTGCTGCTCACTCTGTCGATCGCCGCGGCCGCGACGCTGATCGGGGTGGTGATCGGCACGCTCGCAGGCGCTGTCGTGGCCTCCGGGCGTCGACCGGTGGCGGCGCTCGTGGCGATTACCTCGACCGTTCCGCACCTGATCGGCGCGGCTGCGGTGGGTCTGCTCCTGGCGGACTTCGGGTTCCTGCCGAGGCTGCTGGGGTTCACCGAGGGCGGATGGCCCGCGTTGGTCGGCGGGCCCTGGTGGGTCGCGGTGGTGTTCGAGTACGCCTGGAAGGAATCGGCGTTCATCGCTCTCGTCGTCGCGGGCACGCTGGCGACCCGCGTCGCCGGGTACGGCGACACCGCAACGACGCTGGGTGCGAGCAGATGGGCACGCCTGAGGTTGGTGACTCTCCCTCTGCTGCGCCCCGCGCTGATCGCGTCGGCGGCGATCTCGTTCACCTACGCGGTGGGGTCGTACGAGGTAGCGCGCCTGCTGGGTCGCGCCTATCCGGAACCGCTGGCCGTGATGTCCGTCCGACTGTTCACCTCCATCGACCTGGCTGTTCGGCCGCAGGCCGCCGCGGTTGCCGTGGTGACCACCGCGACGGCCGGCGTCGTGAGCGCCATCGCGCTCGTCGCGATGAGGCGGTCGGCAGCATGGCGGTGACTACCCGAGGCTCTCGCTCCGTCGGTGCACTGGGACGCGCCACGGTGCTGTTGTGGTTCGCGCTCCCGTTGGTTCCGCTGTGCCTGTGGGTGTTCGCGAACAGATGGTCCTACCCCGCCGTGCTTCCGCAGCAGTGGGGCGGGAACGGTGTTCGAGATGCTCTGAGCGCCGGCGCAGTACGTGCCTTCGTCACCTCCACCGGTTTGGCTCTCGCCGTGTCCGCCGTGGCCACCCCGTGCGGTGCGTTCGCGGCGCGGGCGCTGGCGTCGGGCAAGGTGCATCTCCCCGGACCCGTTGCGGCCGTACTCTTCGCGCCCGTCGCGCTACCCCCGTTCGCCGTCGCGCTGGGCCTGGACGTCGTGGTTCTTCGCGCCGGAATACCCGGCACGATCGCCGTGGTGCTCCTCCTCGCGGTCGCCGCGATTCCCTACACGACGTACATCATGCGAGTGGCGTTCGGTGCCTACGACCACGGTTACGAAGAGGAAGCGCGAACGTTGGGCGCGTCACCACGTTTCATCTTTCGCCGAATCCAGTTGCCGCTGCTGGCCCCCGCACTCTCTGCCGCTGCATTTCTCGCGTTTCTGGTGGGGTGGAGCGACTACGTCGTCACTCTGCTGGTCGGTGGCGGACGGTTGATCACGGTGCCGATCCTGGTGGCGTCGCTGGCCGCCGGAACGGGGAACGACGCCGTCGTCGCCGCCGTGTCCATGGCTGCGGTGATTCCACCGCTGGTGTTGCTGGTGGTACTCACCCGATTCGGCAGGAGACCGACAGTATGAGTGCCGAGTTGGTGCTGCGAGGCCTGCGCAAGGCCTATCCCGGACAGTCGGCGGCCGCGCTGGACGACGTCGATCTCACTGTGCCCGCCGGTTCCTGCACGGCCGTGCTGGGTCCGTCCGGCTCGGGGAAGAGCACGCTGCTGCGACTCGTCGCCGGACTCGACGACCCCACCTCGGGAACCGTCGAGATCGACGGGGTGGACGTCACCGGTGTCGTCGCCGAGCGGCGCGGTGTGGGGATGGTGTTCCAGCGGCCGATGCTGTTTCCGCATCTGTCGGTGGTCGACAACGTCGGCTTCGCCGCCCGTGCCGCCGGCTCCTCGCGCTCCTCGTCCCGCGAGCAGGCACACCGCTACCTCGAGATGGTGCACCTGTCGCACCTGGCCGACCGATCGGTCGGTGCGATCTCGGGCGGCCAGGCCCAACGGGTGGCGCTCGCTCGGTCGCTAGCCGGGTCTCCCCGAGTCATGTTGCTGGACGAGCCGTTCAGTGCGCTCGATCCCGTGTTGCGCACGGAGATGCACGATTTGGTCCGCGAAATTCGCGCGGATCTCGAGCAGACGGTCGTCCTGGTGACTCATGATCAACAGGAGGCCGCCGCGCTCGCCGACCATGTCGCCGTGCTCGTCGACGGCAGTCTCGAACACCACTCGGACGTTGCGTCGGCCTACACACGTCCGTCGACGACAGCGGTGAACCGGTTGATGGGTGGACTCAACGAGATTCCCGGCCGATACGACGGCGGCGTGCACCATTCGGATCTGGGCCAACTCGATGCCGCAGCGGCCGACTCGGAAACCGGCGGCCCGGCGATACTGTTGCTCAGGCACGAAATGATAAGCATCGCAACCGAATCCGAGGCTGCCGACGGTGGCCTCCCCATCGGCGTCGTCCGAGCCGTCCGACCCGCGGGGCTGCGCTGCACCGTCGAGGTACAGGTCGGTGAGGCGATGGTGACGGTGGAACTACCGGTGGGCCGCCAGGTGGATGTGGGATCGCGGGTGGGGCTCGACATCGCGCCGGAGGCGCGCTTCGTCGTCGATCGCTAGAGCGGCGTCAGCGGAAGCAGCCGACGCAGCTCCACGTTCTCGCCGGGATCGAAGACCGAATGCTGAGCGCACGCCGGAATCAACCGGCCGGTGTCGGGATGCGCCATCGAGTACGTGCAGGCCGCCAACCGCTCCTGCGTGGCCCGCACCGACGGATCGTCGGCGACAATTCCCTGTTCCATCAGCTCCCACGCCGGCTGGACGTCGGCGGCGTCCATGAAGCTGTGCACCTCGAAGGTCAAGGGAGCGACCGCACCCTTGCGAGCCGCGTCGACCAGCGCGCGAACTCCCCCGCATCGCGTGACGACGCTGCGTGCCCACCGCACCGCGACAACCGCGCCCCGCGGGTGCGCCAGCAGAACCCGCGCGATCTTCACCGTCAGCAGGGCAGGCGCGGTACCGCCGAAGTTCACCCCGCCCAGATGCTCGAAGAACTCGTCGCGTGCCACCGCTTCGTCCAGTACGGACATGTCGACGAACGGGTGCCATCGGCTGCCCACCAGGAACCCCAGCGCAGTGCGGTTGCATCTGGTGTCGCCGAACTCGATGGCGTCGTGCGCCACCTGTTGTCCCATTCCCTGTTCGATCGCGGTCCACACCGCGTCGATGTCGACATCGCGGTATTCGCCCCGCCATCGCCGAGTGTCGCCGATGAACGCGGCCGGCTGGAACGACATCATCGAGTAGCCCATACCGGCAACGCTGGTCACCACGTCGGCGACGTCGTCGATGTTCTCCGGCGTGACGGTCATGTTGTGGGCGAGATAGCTCCGCACCCCGTACTCGGCCCGTAGACGGGCGAACATTGCGGCGAATCGTCGTCGATACTCGGTCAGCTCGGATTCGGCACGGGGTCGAGGAATGCCGCGGCGGCCGCGCATCAGCGAATCGAAGTGCGCAGCGAACGACACCCGCGCGAAGCGAGGGATGCCGTCTGCGCCGATCGCGACGTCGCGCAGGTAGTCGTAGTCGAAGTCGCCGTGGGTGAAGGACATCGGCTCGCGCCCGTGCTCACGCATCACCGCGAGCGCTTCGGCGTGGTCCGCGGCATCGAGCAGGCTCACTTCGCCGCCGATCAACTGCGCATGTGCCCGTGGACCTCGCTGCTGGTCCAGCAGTGCCATCTGCGCCCGCACCTCGCGCACGGTGTGCGCGCCGTCGACGCGCACCTTGTTGGCGTCGGCACTGTGATAGCACGGGGTGCAGGTCAGGTTGCACTTCGGGAACACCCCATGGGTTCCCTCACACCCCACGGCGTGTCTGCCGAGGGTCTGGGCGGGCGTTCGTGCGCCGGCCGGGAGCTCGGACCACCTCAGCGCCAGCGCTGCCTTCGTTCGCGGATGCACCGGCCGCGTCGCCGAGTCGATTCGCTCCACCACGCGCCGCACCCTGCGCGCCACTGTGCGACCTAAAACAATGGTCATCGATCTGCAACTCCCGCCTTTGTACTCACCATTCCCCATTACCGAGGAAATTTCGCCGTGTTCATCACAACGGACTGGAACACCGACAAGGTCACGATTCCCTGTAGGATTACTACTGATCTTGTAGTAGCCCCGGTCGCCAAAGCCCGGTGTCATAGTCCTGGGGGGTGTCCACACGTGTCGCGTTCCGCTTCGATTCCGTTGACCTCCGCGCAACAGGCCATTTGGTACGCGCAGAACCTCTCTCCCGCGGTGCCGTTCACCATTGCTTTCTACGTGAATCTGGTCGGCCGTGTCGATCTGGACCTTCTCGCCGACTGTGCCAGGCGTGCCCACCGCGAGTTCGGCTCCACCACGGTTCGCGTCGCGGAGCGGGACGGAATTCCGGAACTTCACGTCCAGGACGATCGCCCCCTGGTGTCCACGGTGGACCTTCGATCGTCTGCGGATCCAGAGGCGGACGCTTACCGATGGATGGCCGAGGATTGCCTCGCCCCCCTGCCGCTCACCGGAGACTCGCTGGTCACAGGCATAATTCTCCGCCTCGACGACACACGATGCTTTTGGTACACACGCGCACATCACATCGTTCTCGACGGCTACGGCTCCATGATGGTGCTACGCCGGACCGCGGAGCTCTTCCTCGCCATCTCCGCCGGCGACGTGCCCGCCCCCATCGACCCGATGACTCCGGACGACGCCGTCGAAGCCGATGCCGCCTACCGGTTGTCGCCGCGCCACGATCGAGACGGTCGGTACTGGTCAGGTGTCGTGGCCGAGTTGGCGCCTCAGCAATCCCTCGGCGGTCGCACAGCCCCACCCTCGGCTTCGCCTCTTCGCCTCGACGGGGTGATGGTCGATTCCGCCGCGGTGGACCGCTCCGACCAGGGCACTCGGATGTCCGCCTCGATGATCGCGGCCTTCGCGATCCTCCACGCCCGACTGAACGATTCGGCGGATGCGGTTCTTGCACTTCCGGTGGCCGGCCGTCACACGGCGCGATTGCGTCGATCGGGCGGCACCCATTCCAACGTCGTTCCGTTGGCCCTTGCCGGCATCGGCACCACGACGGTCGGCGGCGCTGTGAAGATCGCCGAGAGCGCCGTGACGTCGGCGCTTCGCCACCAGTTGTTCCATCCGGCGTTCGGCCCCGGCGACGAGAACCTTCGCGGCCCGGTGGTCAACCTCATGCTGTTCGACGACCGTGTTCCGCTGGGCGACGTCGAGGGCGATGTGCACGTTTTGGTTACCGGCCCGGTCGCCGATCTGGCTCTCGACATCTACCCGGGGCGCTCGGACGCGGAATGGCGCTGGAACATCGAAGCCAATCCGAGCGTGTACTCGACCGAGGACATCGCGGTGATCGCGCGCCGGTTCACCCGGGTCATGGCCCAGGTATTGCGGCCGGACAACCATGACCGTGGGGTGGTCGAAATCGATGTCGAGGATCCGAACAGCACGGTGGGGCCGGTTCTGTCGGGGCGGCCGGCAGATGCCACCGAAACCCTGCCCGACATTCTGCTGCGACATGTCGGCGACCACCCGAACCGCGTGGCCGTGCGGGAAAGCGGTCGCACCCTGACCTACGCGGAGCTCGACGGGCGGTCTGCGTCGATCGCCGATGCCATCCGGCGACGCGGTCACGGCGTGGGCGACACCGTCGCCGTGCTGATTCCTCGATCCGTCGAATCGGTGGTCGCACTGTGGGCCGTCGCCAGAACCGGCGCCACGTACCTCCCGGTGGACATCTCGTACCCGTCGGCTCGGGTTGCCTACATGCTGTCGGATTCTGGTTCCGCGCTTGCTCTCTGCACGGCCGCCACCCGCGACATCGCCGATGCTCACGGTGTCGCCACACTCGATGTGTGTGGCGACATCGCCGACGGAGCGGACCGTTCCCCGCAGGCGTGCGCCGCCGACGTGCGTCCCGACGCGGCGGCGTACGTGATCTACACCTCCGGTACCACTGGCTCACCGAAGGGCGTGGCGGTCACCCATTCCGGCCTGGGACCGCTGGTGGCGCAGATGAACGACGCCTACCGCCTCGGTGTTCGGTCTCGGGTGATGCACTGCGCATCACCAGGTTTCGATACCGCCCTGGTCGAGGTGATCGCCGCCGCCGTCGCGGGATGCACTCTCGTCGTGTTGCCGCCCCATATTGTCGGCGGACACGAACTCACCGAGTACCTCGCGGCGGAATCGGCTACGCATCTCTTCGCCACACCGTCGATTCTGTCCACGCTCAACCCGCGAGCACTGTCCTCGCTGGAGGTGGTCGTCACCGGTGGCGAACGGTGTCCGGTGCGACTCGCCGAGGACGTCAGCGCGCACGTGGCGCTGTTCAACGCCTACGGACCCACCGAAACCACCTGCAGCGTCACCATGACCGAATCGCTCACCCCGTGCGGAGCGGTCACCATCGGTTCGCCGATGCGAGGCGTCGACGCGCTGGTGCTCGATCGCGGTCTGCGTCCGCGTCCGGCCGGGACACGCGGGGAGCTCTACATCGCAGGGCCGTCCCTCGCCCGCGGCTACATCGGGCGCGCGGCCGACACCGCGAGTCGATTCGTCGCCGATCCCTCCGGTCCACCCGGTCGACGCATGTATCGGACCGGCGATGTGGTGCGACGCCACCCCGACGACACTCTCGACTTCCTCGGCCGCAGCGACGATCAGGTCGAATTCCACGGCGTCCGAATCGAACCCGCCGAGATCGACGCCGCGCTGGCCGAGTACGACCCGGTTCTGCGCTCGATCACCGTCGTCGCCACCGTCGGCGACGGCCACTCGGTGCTGGCCTCCTACGTCGTGCCGAAACCGTCGAGCATGATCGACTCGGCCGCGACGCGTGCGTACCTTGCAGATCTTCTGCCGTCCTACATGGTGCCCAGCGTCGTGACCGTTCTCGACCGGTTGCCGTTGACTCCCAACCGCAAAGTCGATGTCCGCGCGCTCCCGGCGCCGACATCCACCTCCGGACCGGACGGTATCGTCGAGCCTCCAGAAGGTCCCACCGAAATCGCGTTGGCCGAGATATTCGGGCGGGTCCTCGCTCGTAGCGTGGTCGACGTGACCACCTCGTTCTTCGAGCTGGGTGGCGACTCGTTGACGGCCACCCGAGTGGTCGGCCAGATCAACTCCGAGATGAGCATCGCCGTCGGAGTCCGAGATCTGGTGGCGCACCCCACGGTTCGGTCGCTCGCCGCCGCGTCGACCACACTGCAGTCGGCCCCGGTGTCGCGTCCGATACCCGGGGCCTCGGACGGCGTTGCCGTCGTACCCCTCGCTCCGGCGCAGTCGCACATCGACAGAACCACCGATGTGGCGCTCTACAACCTCCCGTTCACTCTGACCGTGACCGGCGAGCTCGACGTTCGGGCAGTCGAGTCGGCTGTTGCCGACATCCTCGAACGGCATCGCACCCTCCGAACGCTTTATCGCGATTCCAGGGGCGGGCCGCACCAGATCGTGCTGCCGATGTCGGATGCCCACGTGCCCGTCGTCGAGTGCGACAGCATGGATGCGCTTCTCGCAGTACTTCACCGGGGATTCGATGTCTCCTCGGATCTTCCGATCCGATTCGCCAGTACCCGAGACGGCGACGGGCACCTGGTGATCGGGGGCTGCGTCCATCACATCGCGGCAGACGGCTGGTCACTCGGCATTCTCGCCCGCGACATGCTGCACGCCGTCGCCCAGCGCCTGGCCGGTGCAAAGCCGACATGGACCGAATTGCCTTTGCAGTACACCGATTACGCACTGTGGGCTTCGACGGTGGCGACGTCGACCGATATCGATTTCTGGCGTACCGAACTGGCCGGCGCACCGACAGAACTACCCCTTCCCTTCGACCGCGACCGGCCCAATGTGGCGAGCCTGCGCGCCGGACGAGTGTCGACTCGATTGGGCTACGACGTCACCCGCCGACTTACCGACGTGGCGATCGAGCATCGGACCGGTCTCTACACCGTGTTGCGCGCAGCGTTGGTCATCGCGTTGGCGCAGATCTCCGACACCACCGACATCGTTATCGGCACTCCCACAGCGGGCCGGACCGATCCGATGCTCGACGATCTGGTCGGCATGTTCGTCAACACCCTTGCGCTGCGAACCGACGTGTCCACCGCGCACAGCATGTCCGACGTCATCCGGTCCTGCAGTGCCGGCGACGCCCGCGCGCTCGATCACGCCGATGTTCAGTTCGACGACCTCGTCGAACTGCTTCGTCCGCCGAGGCCCGGCTGGGTTCACCCGTACTTCCAGGTCGCACTCTCCTTCGACACCTTCGCACCGACCCGTGTCGACATCCCTGCTCTGGGCATCCCCGCTCTCGGCATAGATGTGATGCCGAGGCCCGTCGACATCGCGCGGTGCGACCTGCACGTGCACGTCACCGCCGGGCCGACGTCGGGCGGCGACACTGCCGCGCCGACCATCGACGTGGTCTATTCGCTCGACACGTTCGATCGGTCGACCGCGATGTCGATCACCGATCGATTCCTCGACGTACTTTCCCTTTTGTCTACCGAACCCTCTGCCCCATGGTCCATTTCGCCGAACAGCCAGGAGTTGTGATGGAAACGATCAACGGTCTCCCCGCCCACATTCTGCTCATCCACGCAGTCGTTGTGCTTATCCCCCTGACGGCTCTGCTCGCCATCGTCAATTCCGTATGGCGACCTGCGCGTGAGTGCCTGGTCTGGCTGGTCCTCGCGCTCGCGGTGATCGCGATGATCTTGACGCCGATCACGTCGGAAGCCGGTGAGTGGCTCGAGCGCCGCACGGAGGAATCGGCCGCGCTCGAAAATCACACCGAACTGGGTGAGTGGGGAAACTGGATCGCTGCGGGCGTTCTCGTCGTCGCCATCGCGCTTGCCGCCCTGCACGTGCTCGAGAAGAGATCCGGCAAGCGAAACACCATCGCCACCATCGTGGTGGCCGTTCTGGCGGTCGTCATCGGAGTGGGTGCCATGATCGGCATCTACCGAATCGGCGACTCGGGTGCCACCGCGGTATGGGGAGACGTGGATCTGTCCCAGGTCAGCGGCGAGGGCGGCGAGTAACCCTCAGCGGAACACGGACGTGGGGGCTTCGCCGATCTCCGGCGCGACTACGTCCTGCACGACATCGGCCAGACCGACGATGGCCGCACCGAGCACCAGCACGACGGCGACGACCAAAACCACCACCGATCTCTTCTGCGGTGGTGGTTTCGGTTCCGCCAGGGCTCGCACGCGTTCGACGATGTCGCCGCCCGACCCGGCCGGTCGGCGAGTTCGAAGGTGCTTGCCGTGCTCGGTATGCAGCAACGCCACTCGCGCAATCGCCTGCAGGACGATGTCACGGTCCGTCCGCGCCGCGAACTCGTCGGCCTGACGCTCGGCAGCGTGTCTCACGGTGCCGGTCAGTCGCCGTGTGAAGGGCGCAATTTCGGAGGCCACCTCGGCCGCTTGGATCCACACATGATGACGAAACTTCAGGTGGGCGCGCTCGTGCGCGACGACGGCAGCGACGTGGCTTTCGTCCAACGCCGCGACCAATCCCGTCGTGACCAGCACGACGCCTCCATCGGTCGGGGACGCGAACGCATCGGGCCGATCGTCCTCGATGACGACCACGTCGGACGACGACCGTCTGGAAGTGAATGTGGCTGCGGCCCTGACGCCGGCACCGACTCTGCCCAGATGTCGACCTGCTTGCACCACGCGCCACGCCAGCACCGCCACCAATGTCCATCCGATCACCCGTAGCCAGGTTGCCTCCTGCGCGGTCAACACGGCGCCGACGGCGGCGGCGGACGCTGCAACCGCGAGCGCCGACACCACCGCCGCAACGGGAATCGCAATCACCGTCGAAGCCGGAGTGAGCAGGCGCGCCAGGTGCGGCGCGGACCACCACAGACCGACACTCAGAATCCATGGCATTACCGCTACGAAAACGAACCCGGTCACGCCCCGCCCGATTTCTCTTCACTCGCCGCCAACAGTGAACGCAACGTCCGCTCGTCGTCGGCGCCGAGCGTCGCCACGAAGTTGGCCAAGACCTCCGCGCGGGCCGCTCTGGAGTCGAGCTCGGTGTGCATTCTGAGCGCAGCTCGGAGAGCGGGCAACGATTCCACCGGTGCCGCCAGGGCATAGACGAAAGAGCGACCACGGCGCTCCCTCGTCACCAGCCCCTTCCTGGCAAGCCGCACCAACGCGGTCATCACGGTGGTGTGCGCAAGGGTGTCGTCCAGGGCGATGCGCACTGCAGACACGGTCAGCTGATCACCTCGATCGAGAACGTCGAGAATTGCGCTCTCGAGTTCTCCTGCTGCACGTCGCACGTCATGTCCTCGGGATAGATCCGGGCCTCTGCTAGGACCTGTTTAGCACAGTCCGAGTGTGCACTACGTGGACTGCCGTGCCGGGATTCGAACGTCGACTCGCGCTCCACCCGAGCGTGGATAGACCGACTGTGACTATGCCGCCGCGCGCTGACGATAGGCTCGGGCGGTGTTGTTGACCGCGCTCGAGTACGTCGGCATCATCGCCTTTGTCGCGTCGGGTGCATTGGTGGGAGTCCGCAAGGGGCTCGACTTTCTGGGCGTCTGCGTCCTCGGGATCACCACCGGTATCGGCGGCGGCATCATTCGCGACACGTTGATCGGGATTCACCCACCGACGTCGATGACGCAATGGCCGATCATTGCAACCGCGCTGGTCACGTCCCTCGTCGTCTTCAAGGCACACCTGGCCATTGGCCGAATCTGGCGAGGAGTAGTGCTCCTCGACGCGGTGGGGTTGGGACTCTTCTGCACAACCGGTGCAGCCATCACATTGGACAACGGCGGCGGCGTGGTGGCCGCGTGCATGCTCGGCTCAACCAGCGCCGTGGCCGGCGGCGTCCTCAGAGACACACTGGTCAACGACGTTCCCTTGCTCTTCCGCGGAGAGCTGTACGCCGTCCCAGCACTCATCGGAGCGGTGGCGGTTGTCGTGGCAGATGCTCTGGGAGGCTCTGGAAACATCGGACTGGTCGTCGGCACGCTATTGGCGACGGGTCTACGTATCGCGGCATTGAAGTTCGATTGGCACCTGCCCGTGGCCCGTGGGATTTCGCCGGAACAGTGACATGCGGAGCATGTTCCACCATGCGATCATGAGCGCCGTGGGGGAACGAAAGTGGTACGAGACCAACAAGGCTGGAGCGGCGGGGTATGCGCTGCTCATGATCATTTTTCTCGTGACCATCGGCCCGGACACGGTCCGCGAGGCAATCGAGGACCCCTCGATCTGGCGCCTCTTCTCGGCGGCTGTGCTGCTGGTTCTGCTCGTTGTTTACTCGAAAACTGCGGTACGCCGGTGGTTCACCCCGGATATCGACGCGGCGGACATCCCGATCGAGGACGTCCGAGCCTCGGTGGACGCGACGAACTCGCGCGTCGATGCCGTGAAGCGTCTCCGCATGCGACACCCTGACCTACGACTCAGTGATGCGTCGCACCTGGTGAACAACGTTGTGGACGAGTATCGCCGCTAAAGTCATTCACCAGGTCCGGTGAGATAGTCGCGGCCGTGGGGGTCGCGGATGTGGACGATGCCTCCGGTGAGCATCCGGTAGTGCCACTGCTTGCGGGTTTTCAGTCCGTGGTGTCGGCGGCACAACGGTTGCAGATTCCCTAGTACCGTCCACCCGCCGTATTCGGGGTCGTCGTGGTCGAACGGGATCACGTGGTCGAGATCGCAAACCGAGCTGGGTACCGCACAGCCCGGGTGCACGCACACCGGATACCGCGCTGTCACCAGGGCAGCGAGGGAGTCCGAGGGTCGATAGGTCAGTGCTCCGTCCGGTGGTGTGTCGTGTCCGCCTTTCCCGGAGTAGTCCGAGGGTGCCGCGTCGAGTGAGCGTGATGACCGCCGTAGGCACTCCAGTTTCCACGCGAGGTCGCGGGCTTTTCGGCTGTCCAGCCGGCCCCGTGTCGGGGTCCAGCCGGGTGGTCGCGCGCGGGTTCGGCGTGCCTCCCGGGTGTCCAGTGGAACGTCATCGGGCGGGTCGTCGTTCGGTGGGTCGCTGCACCGGCAGTCACCGGAGTAGGAGCCCGGGGTGTTGGAGCCGAGCGTGTCGGTGATGATCGCCTGCCAGGTGGCGTCCTTCGCGATGGCGCGGGCAACGTCGGCGGGGACATCACCCCACCCGAGGAGGTGGCCGGGTTCCCCCGCGAGTCCCGCTGCGGTGGCGGCATCGATCACGATGTACGCGCGGGCAGTGGGTGCGGCCGGTCCGGTCCCGCGGTGCTCACACGCGGTGTCGTGGCACTCGCAGGACAGGGGTGTGCCGGTCAGCAGCGCGACGCCGGCGTCGAACAAGCGGGCGGGAATGGGTCGTTGATCGGCGCGGCACACCCGGCGGGCGGTATCGACGATGTTGCGCCACATCGCGGCAACGTCCTCCTGTGGGCCACGCAGCCGAAGCTCGCCTTGCCCGCGGGGCAACTTGCGCACCGTGGCAGTGCGCTCTGCCGCGGCCTGTTCGCGGACCTTCCGGTGCCACTCCGCATCGAACTCCACCAGGATCCGATCCACCGCCGCGGCGACAGCGCCGGGGGTGCAGCGGGCTGCGGTGTCGACGATCCGCCGCAACAACGCCTCGGTGGCGTTGGAGAACCCGGCGAGGGAGCGGCACACCGTCCGAAACACGGGGTACGGCAGGCGGCCCGCTTCGAATGCCTCCCGCACAGTGGGGCGTGCGATTCCGGTGAGGTACATCCATTCGGCGACCGTGGACGTCGACACCGCCAACGCAGAGGTGATCTCGGCGATCGCGGAGGCTTCGGCGGCCTCGACATCGAACACCCCACCCGGCGCGAGCACAGCAGGGCGTCGAGAGGACACATCGACATAGGACACAGCGGAGGTGACAGTGTGGGCGAAGCGAGCCTGGGCGTCGATCTTCGCCGCGACAAGATCCTCCACGGATACCGTTGTGTCGCTCACCGATTCACCCCAAACCGCGCCATACCGACCGCCCCCCGACGATCTGCCCACAAGGTAGCGCGACCCACCGACACAATAATTCGACCGCGAGGTCTACCCGCCCGTCATCGCTCTACCATCACCGAAACCCGTTCCGAGCAAGCCCGAACCGCGTCGATCATGCGGGCACGCTCGTCCGGCCCGACCTCCGAGCGCAGCGGCGCGAGCTGAATCTGGTACCGCGTGCCAGGCACAGCCGCCGTCAGGTAGCTCACCGGAAGCGCGTGCGGGGATTCCATGTCTGCGTCGCTATAGGGCCGTGACGTCAACGCGAACAACTGTCGGTCCACCCGCCGACGAAGATTTTCGTCGATGGGCTTGGCTCCGGCGAACGACAGCACATCCGCCAGCACGTCGACCAGTCCGGAGTCGTTGTCGCGCGGTCGGAAGACGGCCACGCCGTGCCGCCGTATCGATTCGAGAAGTGCCCTCGTATCACCGGTAGCACCTTCGACCCAGGTGCGTCGTTCGTCGTCGTCTCGTCCGAGCATCACCGATGCCCCCGCCGGATACCGCAGCGGAACACGTCGTCCCACAGCAAATCCCGCGATCACCCGCTCTCCGCCGTGATGCTTGACCACCACAGTCATCGAATCGGATTCGATACGGCTCATCGTGACTCCACATCCCGTGATCGATGCCAAGCGCTCGATCTCGGCCGACACCGACGAGGACTCCCCTACAGGTGGAGCTGTGGGGAAATTGCCGCCCAGGACGTACCCGCCGGTCACCTTCTCGACCCATCCGGCGTCGGTCAACTCGGTTAGGACGGCCAGGGCCGTGGTCCGAGCGATGGTAAGCGATGACGCGATCGACGTGACGGAGACCGGCGCCGTGCGGGCGGACAGCAGTTCGACGACGTCGACGACCCTCCGAGTGGGTGGCGAGCTCATGATTCCCTTCCCCAACAACCAGCGATGCAGTACCGTGCACCGACTATTCGACCAGACATCGTCGAATACTCGACACTCGTCGTCGATGAAGTGGGGTTTCGATGATCTTGGACATGTTTTCTCTCGAAGGGAAGGTTGCCGTCGTCACGGGCGCCGGACGCGGCCTGGGCGCCGCCGTCGCAGTGGCGTTCGCCGAGGCAGGGGCCGACGTGGTGATCGCGGCTCGGTCGGAAGATCAGTTGCGCGCCGTCGCCGACACCATCAGCGGTACCGGTCGACGGTCGCACGTCGTGGTCGCAGACCTGGCGGACCCGCACGCACAGGCGTCGCTTGCCGACTCCGCCATCGCCGCATTCGGCCGATTGGACATCGTGGTCAACAACGTCGGCGGAACCACACCGAAGCTGCTCCTCGATCTGACCCCGGAAGAGTTGTCGGATGCGTTCTCCTTCAACGTTGCCGGCGCGCACGCATTGACCAGGGCGGCGGTGCCGAGGATTCTCGAGACCGCGGGAGGCGGATCCGTCGTCAACATCACCTCGACGATGGGGCGGTTGCCGGGGCGCGCATTCGCGGCCTACGGCACGGCCAAAGCTGCACTGGCGCACTACACCCGGCTGGCGGCAATGGATCTCTGCCCAAAAATTCGTGTCAACGCGATTGCCCCCGGTTCGATAGAGACATCGGCACTCGACGTCGTCGCGTCGAATCCGGACATGCGCAGCGCCATGGAACGCGCCACGCCGATGCGGTGTCTCGGCAAACCCGAAGACATTGCCGCAGCGGCCCTCTACCTGGCCTCACCGGCAGGTGCGTACGTCACCGGGAAAATTCTCGAGGTCGACGGCGGGATCGTCGCGCCGAACCTCGACCTACCGATTCCAGATCTGTGAGGAGACGAATATGACCGAACAGCCGGCAACTACGTCAGTAGTGCTGTGGGGCACCGGAAACGTGGGCGCACTCGCGCTCGCCGGAATCATCGACAACCCCGCGCTCGAACTGGTGGGCGTCTGTGTCTCGACCGAACAGAAGAACGGTGTCGACGCCGGTGTGCTGGCCGGGATCGATCGAGAGGTCGGAATTCTGGCGACCACCGACGTCGAGGCGATTCTCGGCCTGGGCGCGCAATGTGTGGTCTACACCGCGATGACCGACAACCGACTCCCCGATGCCCTCGAAGATATTCGCCGCATCCTCGCGGCCGGTATCAATGTCGCGGCAAGCGCACCGGTGTTTCTCCAGTACCCCTTCGACGTATTGCCCGCCGACATGATCGAGCCGCTCACTTCTGCCGCGCGCGAGGGAAACTCGTCCCTCTGGGTCAACGGAATCGATCCCGGTTTCGCCAACGACCTTTTGCCGCTGGCACTGACAGGGACGTGCCGCTCGATCGAGCAGGTGCGGTGCATGGAAATCATCGACTACTCGACGTACGACAACGCGTTGGTCTTGTTCGACATCATGGGCTTCGGGAAGCCGATGGACCACACCCCGATGTTGCTCCAGCCCGGAGTGCTGTCCCTTGCGTGGGGCAGCGTCGTACGTCAACTGGCCGTAGGACTGGGGGTGACTCTCGACGAAGTGACCGAGCACCACGAAAGGCTCTCCGCGCCGGAAACGTTCGATGTGACGTCCGGGTCGGTGCCGGAGGGTACCGCCGCCGCTCTCCGTTTCGAGGTTCGCGGCATGATCGGAGACCGTGCCGTAGTGGTTCTCGAACACGTCACCCGGATGCGGGCCGACCTGGCGCCCGAGTGGCCCCAGCCTGCGCGCGGCGACGGTTCGTACCGTGTGGAGATCACCGGAGAACCGTCGTATGACCTCGATCTTGTGCCGCACAGCAAGATCGGCGACCATAACCACGCTGCCCTGGTGGGTACCGCGATGCGCATCGTCAATGCCGTTCCTGCCGTGGTGCAGGCGCGCACGGGGATCCTCTCTGTTCTGGATCTTCCGTTGATCACCGGCGCCGGGATGGTTCGACCGGCCGACTGATCACGGATGCGAGTCGTCGAGATCGGGCGGAATCAGCACGAACTTTCCCACGTGCGCCTTGACCAGGAACTGCTCCTGCGCCCGCGCGATCTCGCCGAGAGGAAACGTACCGGCCAGCAGAGGCCGGATCTCCCCGTTCTCGATGTAGGACACCAGATCGGGAAACACCGACAGGTCCCATGACGTGCATCCGATCAGCCGGAGATCGTTCAGATACATCGTGCGCATGTCCAGCTCCACGGTCGGTCCCGCGATCGCCCCTGACGACACATAGGTACCGCCGCGACGAAGAAGCCGCAGGAGGTCGGGAAACGCGTCTCCGGCCACGTTGTCGATCACCACGTCGACGGTGCCCGCGCCCACTACCGCGAGGAGATCGTCGTCGCGTCCGAATACCTCGTCGACGCCGAGCTCGCGGAGCTGCCCATGTTTCGCCGCGCCGGCGGTACCGATCACTCGCGCACCACGACGCAGTGCCAATTGCACTGCGGCCGAGCCGACTCCGCCGGAAGCACCGGTGATCAGCACGGTCGAGGTGCCGGTGATACCGGCTCGGGCGACCATGTTCTCGGCCGTCCCGTAGGCGCAGGGAATCGTCGCCAACTCGGCGTCGGTCCAGTCGCAGTCGACGGCGAAGGCTTCGGTCGCAGGCACCACCACGTACTGAGCGAACGCCCCGTCGAGGTCCGACCCCAACCATCGGGTCTCCATCGACCTGAAGTCGGTGACTCGCATACAGGATCGAACCAGCACCCGCCGTCCGACAATCGACTCGTCCGCGTGCAGCCCGGCCGCGACCGCACGGCCACAACAGTCCGCGCCCTGAATCAGCGGGAACGGCGTGCTCTGGTTCCATCCGCCGTCTCCATACCACCCGACGCGCGTGTTGATCTCGGTGTTGTTCATGCCCGCCGCCAGTACTTCGATCAGCAGCTCGCCGTGGCCCGGGATCGGAACCGGAACTCGCGACAGGACGAGCTTGTCGTAGTCGCCCACGCCGCTGGTCACCACCGCGGTCATCACGTCGTTCCCCACGCCCGTTGGCCGGTACGGCCGCTCGCTCGTCATGCCTCTATCTTGCGCGACGGACACTGGCCCGGACCCCAGTCGTACCGTTCTGACACTTACCGAACCCGCTGAATCGACCATTGCGCTATTTCATCGGCGGCAGCCGGAAGCGAAGGAACAGGAGTGCGAGCCCCCGGTTGCACGGCGTAGGTCACGTCACTTCCTGCGCTCCGGTATTTCTCGGCCAGGCCCGCAATCAGTGGTGCCGGTGCTACCGGATCGAACAGCCCGGCATCGAGGCGAATCGGCACGGCGGGATCTATTCGGAGGTGCCGAACGTCGTTGTCGTCGGCGACGGTGCCCAACATCGCAGCGACTCGGGCGCCTTCGGGGCCGAGCAGCATCGATGGTGCAAGCCCTCCGAAAGAGTCCGCCGAGGCGAGCTCACCGAAACATTTCGTTTCGATGTCCGGGAGCAGTGCCGCCGCTCGCTCGGACAGGCCCCCGCTGCGCACCGCCTCCGCGAATTCCGGATCGACGGTGGATGCACCCCCGATCAGCAGAGCCGCGAGCGCTACCGTGTCACCGATACCCGGACCGGCGACAGTCACCGGAGTCGCGAGTTCGAGAATTCGCCTCATCTCGGTCGGCGGAGTCACCGCGGCCACACTGCGCAGCCTCAGCGGTCCCCAGTCCGAGGTGTCCGCTGCAGCTGCGAACAACGACGCCACCGCACCCTCCGAGTGCCCGACCAACGCAACATCGCGACCGATCCGATCATCGAGACCAGTGCTGGCGCGCGCTGCGTCGATCACCGACCGCGCCAACGGACGACCCATCAGGTAGGGATGCGGTCCCGGTGTCCCGATACCCTCGAAATCCGGTCGCACCACGACGAATCCGGCATCGAGCATCCGGGCTGCGACAGCGTCCAGGCTGTGCGCACGTACCAGTTCGGGGTGGCCGGCTTGCATCGTCGACGGAGCGCACCGATCCGCACTTCCCACCGTCATGTGGGACAGGACCGCGATTGGCCACCCGTCGGTGGGCGGTGCCACCCGAGGGAACAGCACCGAACCGGTCATATCCGCCGGCGAACCGTCCGCCGCCCGAGAGCTGTAGCGTATCAACGCCGTTCGTTCCGCATTGACATGCACAACCGGTCCGGTGGTGGCGATCTCCGCTGAAACGATGCGCGGAATCGGCCCCGAGTCGGCCATCGCTGTTACTGGCGTAGTTGTGGTCGCCACCGCCGCCAGCACAGCCGCCAAGGCGAGTTGCTTTCCCTTCATCGAACGGTCGCCGGCATCAGTCCGATGGTCGCCGACGGCTCGCGATCGAGGCGATCGAGCACGTCACGGTAGAAGCGAGCGACAGGCTCGAGCTGTGCGGTGTCGACCTTGTCGAGGGTGTCCGCGTCGTCGTAGAGATAGAGCGGGCCGGCGATGAAGCTCACGGTAGGCACCCCGGCCATCAGAATGAACGACGCATCGGTGGGGATACCACCCAGGAGAGCCTGCGGTAGTGAACCGTTGAGCATTGTGGTGGCTCGAACGTCGTTACGGCGCAACATATCCGCAACCTCGAACTTCAACCCCAGATTCAGGTTCTCGAAGACTCCTTTCGGCTCGGGCTGCTCGAGGGTGATGAGCTCACCGTTCTCCGCTATCCGCGCGTGCTTGCCGACGTGCTCGATAGTGGCGTTGGCGACGATGTTCCACGGTGTCGCCCGTTGCGTCACGTACTTCTCGATGAACGCCATGTGCCCCTGGTAGCCGGTGAAGTGGGTGTCGAAGGTGACGAACATCAGGCTTTTCTCCCGCGGCACGTAGCCGGGCTCGCGAGCTGCGGCGCCGTAATAGTCGGCCAGAGCGATGACCTCGGAAGTTCCGCTGGCATCTTCGACCGCTCCGGGTCCGACCGAATCATGATGCGACTGGACCATGAGGGTGTCGTTGGTTCGCCCCGGCAGCACTCCGACCACGGTCCGGGCAGTCACGGCACGTCGATCCGTGGTGAGGTCGATGCGGACCTGATTGCCCGCTCCCGGCAACATCTCGCGCATGTTCGCTCCGTCGGCCCGCGTGACCCACATGCCGGGGATGGTCATAGCCAACCGCCGGGAGTACTCGTTGTGATAGCGGTTGGAGTCGAAGTACTCGGCCAGCACTCCGACGAAACCCACTGCGCCGGCCGCCTGCGCCGCGCGCACAGTCGAGTCGAGCGAGGTCACGAACGGGTTTGGCGCGAGCAAAGTATCCGGGTCGAATCGTGCGTCGTCGGGGTCGTAGATGTATTCGGCGAAAGGCAGTAGGCCGACAGTCGGGAGCAGGAAATCGAGGTCGAAAAGGACGATCTTCCCGTTGACGTCGATACCGTCCACCGAACCGGTTCCGATGTCGACGACCTCCGCGGTCAGACCGTCCGGGCCAGTCGAGCGGCGTCCCGGTCCGGCATCGGCGGGGATGAGCGAATGATTGACCGGATTTGCCTCGATCTCCGTGCCTGCGATCGACAGCCCCGCCCCCGAGGCAGTCCAGTCGTACGACGTGGCCTCCTCGAAGTGCACGTCGGTCAGACCCGCCGCTCGATACCGATCGGCGACGTATTCGGCGGCTCGCAACCCACCGGGAGAGCCTGTCGCCCGAGGTGCCATCTCGGTCAGGTCGCGTATTGTCCGAACAATGTCGTCTCGGGAGAAGTCGCTTGGTGAGTCGGCGACGGCCGATCCTTGTCCCGCTGCCGAGGCGAGTGCCAAGCACCCCGCCATCACCAGTGCATATAGCGCTTTCGAGCCCTGCTTCATGCGTCCCCCGGTCCGATCCATAAGTAAAGTACGAGTTCGTACTTTACATCGCGAGAGTAACTCATGACAGCGGAATCGGACAGATCCCCCATTCCGACGATCACCGAAGGCGTCTTCTTCACCACTCCCCCCAAGCTGCCGCGAGGACCTCACGGGCTTGTTCGCGAGGAAGTCCTGGCCATTCACCGAGAGCGATTGATGATCGCCTTCACCGAGCTGCTCGCTGCCCACGGGTACGCGAACTTCGGCGTCAAGGAGATCGTCGAGCGTGGAGGCGCTTCCCGAACCGCCTTCTACGACTGCTTCGACTCCAAGGAGGCATGCTCCGACGCCGCGTACGAGAGATTCATCGCCGTACTGCTCGACCGCGTGATCGGCAGTCTGAGCAACCGATCGGACCAGGACGTCTTCCTGGTTCTCCAGGCGTACTTCGCTGCACTGCAGACCGATCTCGTGGTCGCGAGAGCCTTTCAGGTGGAAATGGATTCGGCCGGACCGCGCGCCAGGGACCGGCGGCGTGGTGCGCTGCGTGGTTTGGCGCAGGTGCTCCACGCCGAGCAACGGCGTCAAGCACTGACCGACCCCGAACTGGATCCGGACGTCTCACTCGAAGCCTTCGTCGGCTCGGTATACGCCGTCCGTCAGCTCGCCTCGGACCTCCTGGACACCCAAGACCACCCGAACCTCGAAGCCGTCGTACCGACCCTTGCCGTGTGGTTGAACAACGCCATCAGGCGGAAGATCCCGGAATGACGATCGGAGTCTACTCGGGGCTCGCCATCTTTGCGTCGTACATCCGGGCGTCCGCGGACTTGAGCATGTACTCCACCGAACTGTCGGGATCGAAGCTCCACCCCACACTGGCCGTCACCATCACCGTCACATCGCCGACGCAGTAATCCCCCTGCACGCTCGCAGCTACTCGTTCGGCAAGATGTCGGACGTCCTCAGGTGTGTTCACTTGGCGTACGACGACCACGAACTCGTCACCCCCGTACCGACACGCAAGGTCGACTGCGCGGACGTTCTCGCACAGCCGACGGGCAACCTCCACCAGCACTCGGTCACCGAAATCGTGACCGTGAGTATCGTTGATCGCTTTGAAGTCGTCGATGTCGACGAACAGAATTCCCATCGGCCAGTCTTGTGAACTGGGCGATACGGAGGTGATCGCGGCCATCAGATGCCGCCGGTTTCCGAGTCCGGTGAGGTGGTCGAAGAGCGCCTCACGCGCGAGGTTGGCGGTCGAGAGTCTGCGCTCGGTGATGTCCTGAACTTGGGCGATGATCACGTCGCCGTACTGCGTATCGCGCACCAGGGTGGCGTTGCGCTGCACCCAGATGGTCGCGCCGTCCTGTCGAATGTATCGCCGTTCGCACGCCACCGTGTGCACCGAGCCGTCCATCAATGCCGCCAATTGGGCATCCGAATCCGACACTTCCTCCGGATGGACGAGGTCTCGCAGTGTCAGTTCGCGCAGCTCGTCGCGGGTGTAGCCCACCAGGTCGCACAAAGCGCGATTGGCCTGCAGGATCGATCCGTTGCGCGTGAGGATCGCCTTGCCGATCGGCGCGTTCTCCATAGCGACTTCGAACAGTCGCTTCGCCCCGTCGCGCTGCCGCTCGGCCTCGGCGCGATCGCTCACATCGACCACGAGGACGGTGAAGCCGACCACGTCGCCGTCCACCACGTCAGGTCTGTACGTGGCCTGGGTTGTTCGAGACACTCCCGCGACGTCGACCAGCACCCGCTCGAACTGTTGTTGCGTGCCCGCGAGTGCGCCCTCGATGTAGCGCCTGTTCGCTTCGTACAACGCTGTACCGAGAACGTCGCGGATGTGCATTCCGAGAATCTGGGGCGGCCGCAGCCCGAAGTAGTCGCCATATGCTTGATTGGCGAACACATTACGTTCGTGAGCGTCCCAGTACCCGATCAGTGCCGGCAACTGATCGACGGCACGCAAAATCGTCTGTTCACGTATGTAGGCCGACTTGACCACTATCAAATCCCCCGAGAATTGAGCAGTGTGGTTGTGAACGTTACACAACACCGCCCCGGACGTCAGCTCAGGACACCCCAGCGGCGTGTCAGCGGTCCGATGCCTTCGCGTCGTACATCCGGGCGTCGGCGGATCTGAGCAGATCGTGAGCAGACCGGTCGGGATCGAAGCTCCACCCAACACTGGCAGACAACGCCACCGACAGGTCGCCGATGCGGTAGTCGCCTCGAAGGCTCGTCTCGATGCGTTGGGCGAACTGCCGGATGTGGTCTGCCGAGCGGACCTGCCGCAGCACCACCACGAACTCGTCGCCCCCGAAACGGCACGCCAGATCTATTCCGCGGATGTTCTCGCACAGCCGCCTACTGACCTCGACCAGGACCAGATCCCCGACATCGTGGCCGTGAGCGTCGTTGATCGACTTGAAGTCGTCCACGTCCACGAAGATGATTCCCACCGGCCAGTCACGCGAATCGGGAGATACCGAGGCGATCGCCTCCATCAGACGTCGCCGGTTCCCGAGTCCGGTGAGGTGATCGCTCATTGCCTCGCGTGCCAGGTTCGCAGCGGAAACTCGACGCGCCGTCACGTCCTGAATCTCGGCGATGATGACGTCTCCGGAGTGCGTGCCGCGCACCATGGTGGCGTTCCGCTGCACCCAGATGGTGGCTCCGTCCTTTCGGACATACCGCCGCTCGCACGCCACCGACGACACCCGGCCGCTGACCAGAGCAGCCAGATGCTCGTCGGAATCGGCGGTCTCTTCGGGGTGAACGACGTCGTGAAACGACAACGAGCGCACCTCCTCGCGGGTGTAACCGAGAAGGTCGCAGAACGCGCGATTGACGTACAGCCACGATCCGTCGGCGGTGACGACAGCTTTGCCGACGTGCGCGTTCTCCATGGCCTCTTCCAGCAGCCGCTGATCGCCCTGCCGCTGCCGTTCGGCCTCGGCTCGATCGCTCACGTCGACCACCAGCACCGTGAATCCCACGGCGCGACCGTCGACCACGTCCGGCACATAGGTGACCTGCGTCGTGCGCGACACGCCGTCCACGTCCACGATGATGCGTTCGAAATGCTGCTGCAACCCGTTGACAGCACCCTCGATGTGCAACCGGTTGGCCTCGTACAACGACGACCCGAGGACGTCACGGATGTGCATGCCGCGGATCTGCGCCGGCAGCAGTCCGAAAAACTTCGCATAGACCTGATTGGCGAAAACATTGATCTGCTCGGCGTTCCAATATCCGACCAGCGATGGCAACGAGTCGACCGCGCGGGCAATTGTTGCCTCGCGCGCGCTCACCTCGTCAGCCATTGTCAACTCCCTGCTCCAGCTCCCGAGTTGCCGTTCCATCCAAAATACACAGCGCGTCTCGATCGTCGGTATCGAACGTGAAGCAGACGTGAGAATGGAGCGCAACCATTGTTCACGGCCGTCCGCCCGGCAGTCCGACGTGCCAGATACCCCTAGGGGTACTTGCATACCCCCTGAGGTATATGACAGGGTGGGTCGCAGAAGCCATCCGTCCAGCCCCTCCCATGCCAGGAGAAAAACCGATGTCCCTGAGCCAGACCGTGCCCGACACAGACCGAGGCGGTGACTCGGCCCCCACACCGGGGCTGCTCGGACGGCTGGGCAGCACCATGGTCACCCGGAGACGATGGGTGTTCGCGCTATGGCTGATCGTCCTCGTCGCGCTCGGATCCGCTGCGCCCTCGGTGTTCTCGTCGCTCGCGGGTGCCGGGTGGCAGGCCAACGGCTCGGAATCCGTCCAGGTTCGTGAACTTGCCCAGGAGCATTTCGGCGGCAACTCGTCGGCCGCCGTGCAGGTGGTCGTGCATTCCGATTCCGGGTCGATCCAGGACCCGGCCGCCCAGCAGACCCTGACCGACGTCGCGGCCGTGTTCGGCGGCGACAGTCGCTTCGGAGAGATCGTCCCGCCGCAACCGGGCATGACCATCAGTCCCGACGGACGCACCGGCATCCTGATCGCCGGCGCCAACGGGACCACCGATGAGATGGTCAGCGCAGTCGACGACGTCAAGGAGGACCTCACCGCGCTCTCCGGCAACGGCATCGAGGTCTACCCCACCGGATCGTCGGCGCTGTGGTCGGATTTCAACAAGGCCAACCATGACGCCATGATCCAGGCCGAGCTGTTCTCCTGGCCGGTCACCCTCGCCATCATGGTGTTGGCGTTCGGCTCGCTCGTCGCCGCCGGACTGCCGTTGCTGCTCACCATCGCCGGACTCGTCGCGTCCGCCGGCGGACTCGTCCTGCTCAACGAGGTCACCCCTATCTCGGTGTGGGCCATGAACTTCGCGATGATGTTCGCCCTCGCGCTCGGAATCGACTACGCGCTGTTCATGGTGGCCAGATTCCGCGACGCACTACGTAAGGTCGATGCGCGCGCCGCAGTGGCCGAAACAATGGATACGGCGGGCAAGGCCGTGGTCTTGTCCGGCCTGACCGTGCTGGTCAGCCTCTCAGCCGTGTTGCTGGTCCCCGCGCCGGCTGTACGCACCATGGCCGTCGGCATCATGTTCGCGGTCACCTTCGTACTGGTCGCCACGATGACGCTGCTGCCGGCCGCTCTCGGTGCCCTCGGCCCCAAGGTCAATGCCGCCTCACTCCCCTACGCCAAGCGACAGGAACACCGGTCGCCGAAGTTCGCCGCATGGGGCGAGATGTTGCACAAGCATCCGTGGCCGTTCGCCGTTGCCGCGACGGGCATCCTGATCGTCCTGGCTCTCCCGGCGCTGGGCCTGAAGGTGGCAATGCCGTCGATCTCCGTCGTTCCCGAGGACGCCCCGGTCCGGCAGGGATACGAGCTGGTTCAGGCCCAGTTCGGTGAAGGCGCACCAGGCAGCTTGCAGATCATCGCCCCGATCGCCGACGCGGCCGGTGCTGCCGCGACCGCGGGCACCGTTGACGGCATCGCGATGGTCACCCCACCGCAACCGGCGCAGGACGGCTCGGGATACGCGCTGCTGCAAGCCATCCCTTCGGTAGATCCGTCCGACGAAGCCATGGGCACCATTCTGGCCGATCTCCGCAGCGAGCTGCCGGAGTCGGCGCTGGTCGGCGGCGCGCCTGCAGAGAACCTCGACCTACAGCAAGCTCTGAACGACTACCTGCCCCTCGTCGTCGGCATCATCCTCGTCCTCGGATTCGTCCTGCTCCTCGTGGCACTGCAGGCACCGCTGATCGCGCTCCTCGGAACACTGGTCAGCCTGCTGTCCACCGCCGCCGCGTTCGGCGTCGCCAAGCTGATCTTCCAGGACGGGTACGGCGCCTCACTGCTCGGATTCACCCCGCAGGGGTTCCTCGACGGATGGGGTCCGGTGTTCTTCTTCGCCATGATCTTCGCGATCGCGATGGACTACACGGTGTTCCTGCTCACCACGGCCAAGGAGCACTACGAACGATCGGGGGACGCGAAGACCGCACAGGTGGATGGCTTGGCGCACTCGGGTCGCGTGATCTTCGCCGCGGCGGCCGTGATGGTGGCAGTGTTCTTCACGTTCGCACTGTCCGATCCACTACCTCCGAAAGAGATGGGCATCATCCTGGGCGTCGCCGTTCTTCTCGACGCCTTCCTGGTCCGGCTGGTTCTGCTTCCGACATTGCTGCGTCTCACCGGCCACGCAGCCTGGTGGTCCCCCGCATGGCTGAAGAAAGCTCTGCCCTCCATCAGTTTCTCGCACTGACAACAGAAGTACGAAAGGGAAGAAGATGAACATCGCACTGTCCACCACGCTGACCGACACCGATTTCGACACTGTCGTCCAGAGCACCAAGGAAGCCCTGTCCGAGCAGGGTTTCGGCGTTCTCACCGAGATCGACATGCAGGCAACGCTCAAGACCAAGCTGGACGTGGACATGGAGCGGTACCTCATCCTCGGCGCCTGCAACCCGAAACTCGCCCACCGGGCAGTCGGGGTCATGCGCGAGATCGGCCTTCTGCTGCCCTGCAACGTCGTCGTGCGATCCGACGCCGACACCCCGGGATCGGTGATCGTCGAGGCGATGAACCCGGAGATCATGGTCGAGGTCACCGACGAGCAGGGCCTGTCCGACGTCGCCGGCGAGGCCACCACGAAGCTGAAAGCGGCCATCTCGGCGCTCGGCGGTCAGGCCAAGTAGGACAACCGATGACTCTGGCACTCGGGCTCGTCTTCGGCAGCGTCATCGGACTGCTGCTGGGCCTCCTCGGCGGAGGCGGATCGATCCTCGCTGTGCCGGTTCTCGTCTACGCTCTGGGGCTGCCGCTCTCGGAGGCGATTCCGACGTCACTTCTCGTGGTCGGAATCGCCTCGGCGAGCGGGGCTGTCCCGAAGGTGTTGGCCAAGTTGGTCGAGTGGCGTCTGGCGGGCATCTTCGCCGTGACCGGCATTGTCGGAACCCTGGTGGGTACTGCGTTGGGTAAACAACTTCCGGACAAGGTGGTCCTGATCGGATTCGCCGTCGTGATGGTCGCCGCGGCCGTGCGAATGCTTCGCGGAAGCGGTGACCTCGGGACAGCCTGTAAGACGGAGGACTCAGGGATCAACTGGCGCCGATGTGCACCACGATCGATCCCCACCGGCTTCGCCGTCGGTGTCCTCACCGGCCTGTTCGGAGTCGGCGGCGGGTTCCTCATCATCCCGGCTCTGGTGTTGCTGTTGGGCATTGAGATGCAAGTGGCCGTGGGGACATCGCTGGTTGTGATCGTCGCCAATTCCGCCGCCGGACTCATCGCCCATTCGGATGGCCTCGGCGGCAACTGGACACTGACCGCGGCCTTCGCGGGAACGGCGGTGGTCGGTTCCCTCGTCGCGGGTCGGTTGGCCCGTCGCATCGACGCCGAGCGACTTCGAAAGTGGTTCGCGTACCTGGTTCTCGTCGTCGCCGGCTACGTCGTCGTCGACACCTTTTTCTTGTCCTGACCCCGATACGAACAGGAGCACCGATGACCACCTCCGATCCGGACATCGCCATCATCGAAACCTCGAGCCTGGGCGACCGCAGTTACTTGATCAGCCACGAGGGGATCGCCGTCGTCGTCGATCCGCAGCGTGACATCGACCGTGTCGAAGCCGTCGCGAAGGACAAGGGCGCGCGAATCACTCACGTCCTGGAGACGCATATCCACAACGACTACGTCACCGGCGGCCTCGAATTGGCCAGAGCAACGGGGGCCGAATACATCGTCCCCGAGGGCGATCCCGTCGAGTACGAGTGCCGTGAGGTTGCGGACGGCGATGTCGTCGACGTGGGATCGATGTCGGTGCAGGTGATGCACACCCCCGGACACACACACCACCACGTCAGTTACGTCCTGCGCGTCGGCGACGGTGATCCGGTTGCCGTCTTCACCGGCGGTTCGATGCTGTTCGGTTCCACCGGCCGCACCGATCTTCTCGGATCCGAGCACACCGACGAGCTCACCCATGCCCAGTTCCACTCGGTGCGGCGGTTGGCGTCCGAGCTGCCGTCCGACACCCATGTCTACCCCACCCACGGATTCGGCAGCTTCTGCGCGGCGACTCCCACGACGGGTGACTCGTCGACCATCGCGGAGCAGCAGGAGTCCAATCCGGCACTCACACAGGACGAGCAGACCTATGTGGACACGCTGATCGCGGGGTTGGGCGCGTATCCCGCGTACTACGCGCACATGGGCGTCATCAACACCAAGGGCGCGCCGCCAGTGGACCTGTCGATGCCGGAACCCGTGGACACCACCGAGTTGCGCAGACGTATCGACGCACGCGAATGGGTCGTCGATTTGCGCTCGCGCACCGCGTTCGCAGCGGGCCATCTCGACGGCAGCCTGGGCTTCGAGCTGTCCACCACGTTCATCACGTATCTCGGCTGGCTCTACCAGTGGGGCGCTCCGCTGACGCTCATCGGCGACAACCCGGACGACATCCTCGACGCAACACGGGAATTGGCGCGGATCGGGGTGGACTCGCCGTCCGGTTCGGCGGTAGGCGACGTTCGCACGCTGAGCGGCGATCGGCCGGTGCGGTCCTACGAGGTCTCGGATTTCGCAGGCTTGACAAAGCACCTGAGCGACGGCGATCTGGTCGTACTCGACACTCGTCAGCCCGACGAGTACGAGGCGGGACATGTGCGCGAAGCCGTCAACATCCCACTTCCGGGGCTCACGGAGTCACTGCACGACGTTCCCGACGGAACCGTCTGGGTCCATTGCGCTTCCGGTTATCGAGCATCAATTGCGGCGTCGATCCTCGACCGCGCAGGCCGGACAGTGGTGTTGATCGACGACAACTACGACGAGGCAGCCGAACTGGGACTCGAGGGATAGCACTCTCGGTCGGTCCGGCTGCCCCGGCATCGGTTCACTCGTCGGGCATCTCGATGTCGTCGCTGGGGTGCGGCACGTTCTGCTCGTCGATGTACACGGCCTTGTCGCCGGTGTCGGCGCTTTCACGCGGACCGTCGTTGCTGCCGACGTTCTCCACTGCCTTGTCTGCGTCGCTGGGCATCGTCATGGAATGCTCCTTCTTTTCGGTCGAGATACGGCCGAGCACAGTGTTCCCCGGCGACACCCGATCGAAGCATCGACGCCTATCGATGGTCAGCGTCACATGGTGACGCGCCACCCGGCGACGTCGATCAGGAAGTACGACAGCACCAGTGCGCCGAGATAGAACGTCGCCACTGCCAGCGCCGCGGCAATTCGTGCGGCCACCGGCTTACGTCGTGTCGCGGCGAATGCGACCGCCGCCGCCCACCCCAGCGCCGCTTCGGCCGGCAAAACGTAGATCGCGACTCCCAGTAGTCGACGGGTGTCGCCGATGGGCTCCCAGAGGCCGAGGAAGGGCGCGGCGATCTCACTACCCAGAAAGATCACCAGCGCGAACGCAGCAGCGCGTCCCGGCCGTCCGCCCGCGAGAGCGACCGCCGCGAACAACGGGGCGACCCACATGGCGGCCATTGCCAGCGGAATCACATCGTCGACCCGCGGGCCACCGGCATCGGGAAATCGCAGAATGCCGAGCACATCTGCCAAGACCCAATCAGGGAGAACCTGGAAGACGGACACGGCGAACAGAAATACCGCAAGCTCGGCCAGATCCGACCGGCCACTGCGACGGCACACGACCACCAGCGCTACGACGTACGCGACGATCGCCGCCACGACACCCCATCCTTGCGCGGGCGGATCGAGCGACAGCGCAATCGCGCCCACGACGGCCAAACCGACGTGCACGCCCAGGATCGGCCGCACTCCGGTCATCACCGCGGTGCCGCGCGCCGTGAGAGTCATTCCTTGTTGGCGTCGATGTACTCCTGCGGATCGCGGTCCGAGGTGTCGATTCCCTCGCCGGCCGGGTGCTCGAGGTAGAACGCGATCCACTGCTGGGCGAGTTCGGCGCGCAGTTCAGGGGTGGCATTCTTTCGGAAGTCCGGCAGTACGCCGTCCTCTTCCTCGTTGAGGTGCTCCGAGTTCTCGGCCCTCGCGGTGTTGACGGCGTCCCACCAGTCGTCGCTGCCCACTTCGCTGTCGGCAGCCTTGGCCACTGCATCGCGAATCTTGTTGTGATCGCCGATCGCGTCGTCGGTCTCGTCCTCGGGATCGTCGGTCCCTTTTTTCAGGAGCGACGGGTAGAACACTTCTTCTTCTGCCTGCGCATGTGTGTCCAGTCGTGCGCCCAGCGGGCCCCACACTGCGGACAGTTCGTCTGTGGTCGTGGCGTCGTCGAGTCGCGCGAAGGCTCGGCGGAGCCATTCGTGGTCATCCATGATCAGAGAAGTGATGTCGGCCGTGGCGATGTCAGGAAGCTGTGAGGACATACGTCGACGGTAGAAGGGTGCGCCTCGGGTATCCAGCAATGGTAGGCAAACCAAAGGCGGTCACCGAGAACTCGTCTCGTCACGCGCACTGGATGCGCACGACGAGACGAGCCTGAAACCGAATCAGGAAGTGGACTCCGCGGCGAGCCTGCCGAGGGTGTCCGAGAGCTGGTGCTCGGTGACCAGAGGGAACTTGATCTGCTCGAGCAGCTTCTTGTCCGTGACCTTCGACCAGTCGTAGGTGTGGCGGACGAGAGTCTCGCCGGGGCCCTGCGATTCCAACTCCCACAGCCACTCCCACCCGGGAGGCTCGTTACCGGCGGGCGCCGTCTTCCAGGCGAGCAGCTTGTCCTTGACGTACCCGGTGACATGATTGTCGGTCTGGTACTCGCCGCCCATGTGGTCGCCCTTCATGTTCATTGTGAACACCTCGCCCACGGCTTGGATGCGATCGGCGTGGTCGACGCTGCGAACGAATCCGGAGCCGTCGAGAGCCGTATGCCGTTCGGGGTTGGACAGAACGTGGAAGATCGCATCGACAGGTGCCTCGATAACGCGCTCCACGGTGACTTTCGAAGTTTCACTCATGCCCCCACAGTGCCCAAAGTTCTGCGGCACGGCAACGTTGCCTCACCTCAGTCGAGGGTCGGGAGGGGCTGGCTGCAGACTGCCGTCGCATCCTCGGGCGTCAAACCCAGCGCTGCCAGAATGTTCATCGTCATCTGGTCGGTGGCGGCCGCTTCGTCGCGGCCCTGATCCTGAAGCAGCAACTGCCCGAGGGCGAGTAGCGAGCCTGTGACCAATGCCAGTGCGACGTCGACGTCCTCGATGACGAATCTGCCCGCCGCCGATGCCGCGGCGAGGTCACGCGCCGCTCGGGGAGCGAGACCGCGACCCGACGTCATCAGCGACAAGCCAGAGTTGAGGAGCACTCGACTCAGTTCCGGCTGCAGGCGGAACAATCGCCCGGTGATGCGGAACGATTGCGCGAACACCGCAGCCGGATCGTCGAGATCCACGGCCAACGTGTCCATGTAATTGCCCAGCATTTCCAGTGCACTGTCGACGGCCGCGGTGAACAGCTCGTCCTTGCTCTCGAAATGGTTGTAGAACGATCCCATTCCCACGTCGGCGGCTTGCGTGATGTCGAGGATCGGCGCGGTGAGCTTGCCTTCGGCGATGAATCGCTGGGCGGCAGCGATCAGCGCGGCCCGCGTTCTCGCCTTCCTGCGCTCGAGCCGATTCTCTCCTGCGGTCATGTGACGAAATCCTACTTCACCCGTCACATCTGACGAATTCGTCAGAAGGCTTGACTGAGGTTGCCGTCATGGGTGACGATATCGTCATCGACGAAGGGACATCCATGCGTCAGCACGGCACCGCAGCTCGGCCCGAGATCGACGGCCACAAGAACATGCACGTGGATCAGGGGGCACTCCCCGGCGAGCACCCCGGGCGCGCGAAGAACCCCACGATCAAGGTCCACGACATCGCCTGGCTCGAATTCGAGAAGCCCGACCTGGTGCGAGCGGAGGCATTCGCCACGGCGTTCGGCTTCGCGGTTGCCGCGCGCGGTTCCGATGAGATCTACCTGCGTGGTACCGGGGACGGGTCACCCTGTGTGGTGATTCGCAAGGGCAAACGCTCGCGCTACTTAGGCGCCGCATTCCGCGCGGCGTTGGGTGCCGACGTCGTCCAGCTCGCCGAGACAGCCGGTCGGCGCGTGGAGCGTCTCCCCGACGTCATCGGCGGTATCGGAGTACACCTGACGGACCCGAGTGGTCAACCGGTCACGGTGGTGGCCGACGTCGATCCGCTTCCCGCGTTGCCCGGACAGGCCGCTCACGACTACAACTTCGGCAGATCGGACGTGCGCACCAACGCCACCCAGCGCCCGCCGCGCGAGCCTGCCCGGATCGAGCGCCTCGGTCACGTCGTGCTGCAGCGGACGCGTTATCTGGAGAATCTCAACTGGTACCTGCAACACCTCGGCCTGATCGTCAGCGACTTCCTCTTCTACGCCGGACAGCGCGAGCGTGGGCCGGTGATGAGCTTCATCCGATGCGACCGAGGCGATACGCCCACAGATCACCACACCGTGGCGATGACGCTGGGACCGTCGGACCGATACGTGCACTCCGCTTACCAGGTAGCCGATCTCGATGCGATCGCCGCGGGCGGCGAATTCCTGACCGAGCGTGGGTACCGCCATTCTTGGGGCATCGGTCGCCACATTCAGGGCAGTCAGCTCTTCGACTACTGGCGTGATCCGGACGGCTTCCTGGTCGAACATTTCTCCGACGGCGATCTGTTCGACGATTCGCTCGAGCCGGGGTGGGCACCGATGACCGCGTCGGGCCTGGCCCAATGGGGTCCGCCTGCGAGCAAGGATTTCCTCGGCGTCAAGCCCGGCCGTGAGTCGCTGCGCGAGTTGCGATCCATTCTCATCTCTCTTCGCGACGACAACGAGTTCGACTCCGAACGCCTTCGTGGCCTGATGAAAGTAGCTACCTCATGAGCATCTCCGTTCTGCGTACCAGCGACGCTTGGTGGGTGGCGACGCCTGCCGGAGCCGTCAAGGTCGACACCGATGCGGCAACAACTGCAGAACTACTCGCCGACCGGACCGCCATCGAGACTGCCGCCGTCGGTTCCGACACCGTTCCGGTGGAGACGCTCGAGCTTGTTTCCCCGGTATCCGCGCCGTGCCGCGTCGTCGCGCAGATGACCAATTACGTCTCGCACGTGAAAGATTCGGGGATGAACCCCAAGACGGTTCCCCTCACCTTCTTCCGCAAATCCTCCGGATCCATCAGCGGTCCCACCGACGACATCGTCAAACCCGCGCACGTCAAGCTGCTGGACTACGAGATCGAGATCGGTCTGGTGTTCGGCAAGTCCTTCCCTGTCGGCACCGAGGTGACCGAGTCGACCATCGGCGACTACATCGCAGCGTTGGTCATCACCAACGACGTGTCGGCGCGCGACGTCCAGCTCCCGAAAACCCAGTTCTACGAGGGCAAGTCGTACCCGACCTTCACTCCCGTCGGACCTGTGTTGCTGGTGCTCGAGCAGGGTGAATTCGCTCGGTTCGCAGAACTCGGCCTGACGTTGCGGGTCAACGGGCAGATTCGCCAGGACAGCACCACCCGGGACATGATCTTCCGGCCCCTCGAGACACTGAAGGTGCTCACCGGCTTCCAAGCCATGGAACCCGGCGACTTGCTGCTGACCGGAACGCCGGGCGGCACGGCTCTGAAAGCTCCGGCAAAGCCGATCGAGATGATCGGCGCACTGGTGCCTCCCGCAGTCAAGTGGAAGACGTTCTTCAAGAAGCAGGGGTCCAATCCCAACTACCTGAAGGACGGCGACGTCGTCGAACTGACGGTCTCCACCCCGGACGGAAAGATCGACCTGGGCATGCAGCGAACGAAAGTACGGGCCGCGCTGTGACCGTCGACCACTACCCGGTGGTGGTCGTCGGAACCGGCCCGACCGGAATGACAGCGGCGTCGTTGCTCGGTGACTACGGCATCGAAACCCTGGTTCTCGACCGCTGGGACGAGGTGTACCCGCAACCAAGAGCAGTACATCTCGACGACGAGGTCTATCGCATCCTCGGCCAGGTCGGTGTCGCCGACGGGTTCGCGCGCATCTCCAGGCCGTGCCTCGGGCTTCGACTGGTCGATCGCGACATGCGAACCCTCGCCGAGTTCGGTCGGGACTCCGCAGTCGGTCCACACGGTTACCCGCAGGCCAATATGTTCGATCAACCTGATCTCGAAGGGATCATGCGGTCGAGGATGTACGAGCTCGACAGCGTCGAGTTCCGCGGCGGGTGCGAAGTCGTTGACGTAGCGAATCAGCGCGACCACGTCAGGATCGACTACCTCGACATCTCGACCAACGAACGTCGTTGCGTCACAGCTGATTACGTTCTGGGCTGCGACGGCGCAAACAGCGTTGTGCGCCGCTCGATCGGATCGACTCTCCGCGAGTTGGGATTCGAGCAGCGGTGGCTGGTGGTCGACATCTCCATCGACGCAGACCTCGGCCATTGGGAAGGTGTGCATCAGATCTGCGACACCGAACGTGCCGGCACGTTCATGCGCATCGGGATATCGCGGTACCGCTGGGAGTTCCGGTTGCTCGGCGGTGAATCCGTGGAGACCTTTGCCGACCCCGAGGCCGTGCACGCTCTGGTGGCACCGTGGCTCACGGGTATCGACGGCCGCGATCTCACCGTGCTTCGCCACACCGAATACACGTTTCGAGCAGAGGTGGTGGACAACTGGCGCGATCGACGAATCATGCTGCTGGGCGATGCCGCACACCTCACGCCTCCGTTCATCGGACAAGGCATGGGGGCCGGCCTGCGCGACGCCGCGAACCTCGCCTGGAAGGTTGCCGGTGTGCTGAGCGGCGTGCTGTCGCAGGATGCGCTGGACACGTACGAATCCGAGCGCAAACCCCACGCCACATCGATGATCAAGCTCGCCGTCGCGATCGGCTGGGCCATGACAGGTGGCGGACCGACGAGCGACATGCTCCGTAGACGCGGGATGCCGCTGGTGGAGAAAGCATCGTTCGTCGCCGCCACGGTTACCGACAGTGCCACTCCACGACTGAGCAAATCCGCATTCGTGCAGCGCGACTGGCTCAATCCGCGCGATCGCACGGGTCGACTGTGCCCCAATGCCGCGCTCGAACAGGGCGGACGCCTCGACGACGTGGCGCCCGGTCGATTCCTGTTCGTCACCACCACCCCACCCACCACAGGCCAGCGCGCCGAGATCGAGCGCCGCGGAGCGGCCGTGGTCGAAGTCCCATTGTCCTCCGGCCTGGGCGAGTGGCTGCGTCGGGGGCGAGCAGTCGCTGCCGTTGTGCGCCCGGACCGCACGGTGATGGCGACCAGTCGCTCCGTCCCGTCGCTGCACACACGCATCCCCAGTTTCGGCCCCTCGTTCACTGCCGACCAACAGACAGGACATTCATGAGAACAGCAATCGTCACCGGTGCATCGTCCGGTATCGGCCGCGCTGTTGCGACGCGCTTGACCGCCGCCGGATACCGAGTGATCGGCACCAGCAGGAACAGCAGCACGGTTGTCGATCCAGCTGACGGCGTGGAGTTCCGGGACCTCGACCTCACCGACTCGACGTCGATTGCCGACTTCGCGAAGTCGCTCGACGGAATCGACGTCGACGTGCTGGTCAACAACGCCGGCGAGAGTCAGTGCGGCCCGCTCGAGCAGCTCCCCATCGATGCGATCAATCGACTGTTCCAGCTCAATGTGATCGGCAGCATCGACTTGATTCAGCGCGTATTACCCGGAATGCGTGCGCGTCGCCGGGGCACCATCGTCAACGTCGGATCGATGCTTGCCAGCTTTCCTCTCGCCTACCGCTCGTCGTACGTCGCCACCAAGGCCGCGATCAAGGGCTTCTCCACTGCAGCGCGGGAAGAGTTGGCGCCGTTCGGCATCGATATCACCACGGTGGAACCCGGATCGATCAACACCAAGTTGTCCGAGCGCAGAACCAAGTACATCAGCGAGGGCTCGCCCTACGCAGCGGCGTTCACCAAGACCATCGGCATCCTCGACACCAAGGAAGCCGAAGGAATCACCCCGGAGAAGGTCGCCGCAACCGTGCTTCGCGCGATCGAGGACGAGACGACGCTCCCCCTTTACGCAGTCGGTAGTCGCGCCCCGCTGGTCTTCACTGCGCAGCGTCTGCTGCCACGCCGGGTGATCGAGTCGATCATGGCGAAGTCGTACGGAACTCGAACGGGCAGTGCGTAGCCGGGACCTCGCTACGCGGGCTCCCGCATGACTCCGACGTGCCGAATCGTCCCGGACACACCGGGGAGTTCCTGCGGCTCCGACCACGTGGTCAAGCCGTCGGAGCTGTCGGAGTAGAAGTACTTGCCCTCGGTGTAGGCATCGAAGAAGATCCGCCAGTCTCCATTCGGCAGCTGCGCCACGGCCGGGCCCTCTCGCATCGGACCCCAATCGCCCGCAGGGACATAGGAATAGGGCCCGAGCAGCGTCGGCGCGACCGCATGCTCGATGATCTTCTCGGTCTCGTTCTTGGTGAACGCGTGATAGGTCGGTCCCACCTTCACCACGGTGGTGTCGATGTGGTCAGCGCCGATCCCACCGAGCGGAACCGGGAGACTCCACATCGTGAGGGCGGGATCCAGAGCCGTCATCACGTAGGGAACGAAGCCCCCGCCAGTGGAGAGCGAGACGATGACGTTGACGCGGTCACCGTCGACGAACCACTCGGGCGCCCATGCCTTGGTGGTGAACGGGGAGAACGAGGGCAGACTCCTCAGTGCTGACGATCCTGCGAATCCCGGAATGTTCGCCGAGCCTGTTCCGTCACCCGTTCCCGGCATCAGAGCGCAGCAGAACGGGATAGGCCAGTTGCCCATCGGCGTCCAGTTGACGCGGTCGCTGCTTCGGGCGAAACCGATGTTCGCACCGGCGCCGCCCGTCGTGTAGGTGAGGTAGTACATCCCGTCCGTGTGGCGAAAGATGCTGGGGTCCCGCACTAGCCCGGACTCCGGCCGGAAGGCCGACAATCGGGCGGGCTGGAAGTCGGTGCCGTCCGTCGACGCGTAGACGTCGAGGTCCCTGTCGCTGGTGTTGCTGAACGAGACCATGGTGTACCGCCAGTCACCGGGCTCCGCGCTGCTGACGGCCGGCGCTCCGACCACCAGAGCTGCCGCAGTGAGCAGCACGGTCGACAGAGACGTCCAGAAGGTGGCCTTGGTCCGTTTCACCGTCGCAGTATCCGGCATTGGTTCGTATCACGCGTCACTTTGGCCACAAATCGCACTAAGATCATGTGCATGTCGGAACAGGTCACATTCCCCAGCTCCACCGGACCCACACTCGCAGGCATCGTCGATGCTCCCGAGGGCGAGGCACGGGGTTGGGGCGTGTTCGCCCACGGATTCACGCTGGGCAAGGACTGTCCGGCGGCGAATCGGATGTGCAAGCAACTCGCCGCCGAGGGCATCGGAATGCTCCGGTTCGACAATCTCGGCCTGGGCCATTCCGAGGGCGACTGGGGCGACGGTTCGTTCTCGAACAAGGTCAAGGACACCGTCAAGGCCGTGGAATACATGAACGAGACCGGGCGCGAGGTGAAACTGCTCGTCGGCCATTCCTTCGGTGGCTCGGCGGCCATCGCCGCCGCGCACGACTGCCCGACGGTAGAGGCGGTGGCCATCGTCGCTGCCCCGTTTCAACCCGCGCACGTCGAGCACAACTACGATGCGCTCATCGGCCGAATCCAGGAAGAGGGCGAAGCGACGTTCCACGCCGGCGGCAAAGCGCTGACGCTCAAACGGCAATTCGTCGACGACATCCGCGACGCGGACCTCACCGAGCGCATCACCACCCTGCGCCGACCGCTGCTGGTCATGCACTCCCCCACCGACAACACCGTGGGAATCGACAACGCCAGCGATATCTTTCAAGCCGCCCGCCATCCTCGGAGCTTCGTCTCACTCGAAGGCGCCGATCACCTTCTCACCGGGAAAAATCAGGCAGCTCGCGCCGGTCGAATCATCAGCGCCTGGGCAGATCCTTACCTCTGAGGGATGCGGCGATAACCAGGCGATTCAGTTGATGTTCCACGACTCGACAGCATCTAGTCTCTGACCGTCGGAGTCATAGGTGTAGAAGCCTTCGCCGTCACCGAGACCTGTCTTTCCAGCGTCTATACCTTGTTGCAGCATGTCGGCGAATTTGACCTGATCCTCGCCCCCACTTGCGCGCGCAATGTGCGCTGCGACGTTGAAGCCGACCGTGTCGTAAATCTGGAACGGACCAGCGGGCGCTCCGGTGGCTATGCGCCAGACGTTGTCGATATCCGCCGGATTGGCAACCCCGCCGACGTAGAGGTTGGCTCCTGCTTGGAGCAGCGGAATCAGCAGACTGTTCAACACGTATCCCGGAACTTCTTTTCGGACGGGAACGGGTACGAGACCGATCTCCGAAGCAAAGGCCAGCACACTGTCGAAGCAAGCGGAATCCGTTGCTGCAGTTGCCATTACCTCACCAGTGTTGTACCGCCACACGAGGTTGGCGAAGTGCAACGCAAGGAACTTTTCCGGCCGCCCGGTAGCCTCGGCGAAACTGCTGGGCAGCAGGGACGACGAGTTGGTCACGAAGATGGTTTTCGCCGGGGCGGACGCACCAATATCCGACCAGACATTCTTCTTCAGATCGAGGTCCTCTGGAACCGCTTCGATGACCAGGTCCGCGTCCGCAACTGCTTCCTCGACGCTGGTGGTGGTCGTGATGGATTCGATCGCCTCGTCGAATCGCGCCTCGTCGAAATCCTTCAGGTCACGCTTGTAGTATCCGCGCATCCATTCCCAGCGATCCGGTAACTTGGCTAGCAACTCTTCCGAAATATCATATCCCACAACAGATTTCCCGTGGTAGGCAGCCTGCATCATTATCTGTGAACCGAGCACTCCAGTTCCGAATACGGTCACTTTCTCAACATCAGTCATGGACGACACTTCCCTTTCATCGGGTCACCGGTGTTCCCGCTCTCCTACGTTCTACCGCTGACCACGGAACCACCCTCTCCGGGGGCCACCAATGGATCGACTCGCCGCACGCAGGATCTATCGGACTTGTGTGACATCGGGCCGAGTGGGTACTCGATCTTTTACGGCAGGACCAGTAACAGTGAGCGAAGGTAGGCGACATGAGGGCAGTGACTTGGCAAGGCAAGCGGGACGTGCGAGTCGACACAGTGCCCGATCCGACCATTCAGCAGTCCACGGACGCCATCATCGAAGTGACATCCACCGGCATCTGCGGGTCCGATTTGCACTTGTACGAAGTTCTTGGTTCGTATATGAACGCGGGCGATATCTTGGGCCACGAGCCGATGGGCATTGTCCGAGAACTGGGATCGGACGTCACCAACCTGTCGATAGGTGACCGTATCGTCGTACCGTTCCAAATCGCCTGTGGCAATTGCTACATGTGCGATCGCTCGCTTCCCACGCAGTGCGAAACCACGCAAGTGCGCGATCAAGGGATGGGTGCCGCACTGTTTGGGTTCTCGGAGTTGTACGGAAGCGTTCCCGGCGGGCAAGCTGAACTGCTTCGCGTTCCGCAGGCTCAATTCACTCACATCAAAGTTCCTCATGAACACAACGATTCCCGATACGTTTACTTGTCGGACGTGCTGCCCACCGCGTGGCAGTCGGTCCAGTATGCCGACGTTCCCAATGGTGGATCGGTCACCGTGCTCGGGCTCGGCCCGATCGGCGACATGGCGGCGCGCATCGCCACGCATCGGGGCTACCGCGTCATCGCCGTCGATCTCGTGCCCGAGCGCCTCGCACGCGCCCGATCTCGAGGAATCGAAACCGTGGACTTGCGAGAGCATTCCGGCAATCTCGGAGATGTCATCAGGGACATGACCGATGGACGCGGTACCGACTCGGTGATCGACGCCGTGGGCATGGAGGCACATGGATCACCCGTGGCCGAGGCTGCCCAGCAGGTGGTGGGTCTACTACCTGATTCCGTCGGCAAGAAAATGATGGGCAAGGCCGGCATCGACAGGCTCGACGCGGTGTATTCCGCGATTGACATCGTGCGCCGCGGCGGCACCGTTTCGCTGATCGGTGTTTACGGCGGCATGGCAGATCCCCTACCTCTGATGACAATGTTCGACAAGCAGATCCAGCTCCGCATGGGTCAAGCCAATGTCAAGAAGTGGGCGGACGACATTCTTCCGTTGCTCACCGACGGCGATCCTTTGGGAGTCGACGATTTCGCAACCCACACCCTGCCGTTGGACGATGCGCCGCACGCCTACGACATCTTTCAGAACAAACAGGACAACGCGGTGAAGATTCTTCTCCAGCCGTAAAGTTCGTTCGGTGTAGCCAGGACCTCTGTGGGGGTGCACACGCACGATCGCGGGTCAGCTCGACGAAAGAGAGAATTGTCGCCCCTCCACCCGACTGCACAGCTCCGCAAAACCAACCAGGACCCCGACGGATTCCCAGTCGGTCGTCAGCACGGCAAACAGCCGAACAACACACCGACGACGAAAGCTGGCCACCTGTGGCGCTATGGTCCGACCACCTGCTCCCCCGACTGATCGACGTGGTGCTCGACGGGTCCTACGTCCACCGCTTGCGGGCCCGCGCGCTCGCGGGGCTGAGTGGTGAGGTCGTCGAAATCGGGTTCGGATCCGGCACCAACGTTCCGGTCTACCCCAGTGCGGTGACGTCCGTCGCCGCCGTCGAACCGTCCCTCGGCGCGCGGGATCTGGCCGCCGACCGCATCGCTGCATCATCGATTCCGGTGCGTTTCGTGGGGCTGGACGGGCAATCGCTTCCCCTGCCCGACAACAGTTGCGACGCCGCGGTGAGCACCTTCACGTTGTGCACGGTGCCCGACCCCGCCCTGGCGTTGCGCGAGATCGGACGCGTGCTCCGCCCCGGCGGCACACTGTTCTTCCTCGAGCACGGCCTGTCCCCGGACCCGGGTGTGGCGGCGTGGCAGCGGCGCCTCGACGGCATCGAGCAACGCGTCGCCGGCGGATGCCACCTCGTGCGCGACGTCCCCGAGTTGGTGACCGACGCCGGGTTCACGATGACCGAGTTGGATACCGACCGGCTACCGGGACCACGACTGCTGCGACCGTGGGGGCACCTGTCCCTGGGGGTTGCCACCACACCGCCCTGAGCGCGGTCAGTGCTCGGCGACGCTCCACTTCTGAGATTGCGTGAGCCAGTAGAGGTATCCGAGCGCCGGCACCACCAAGACCCCGGCCAGTCCCACCACGACGAGTAGCCCCATCAAGGTCGCCGGCGCCCCCGCAGCGTCGTCGATTCGGATGGAATCGGTGAGAATCCACGGGGTCTGGCCGACCCCCCAGCCGATGACGACCGAAGCGACGGCGGTCAGTGCGGTGCCTCGCGCCCAGTTGTAGCGCCGCATCCACACCAGGACCAGCGTTGCGGTTCCGGCTATCGCGCTGAGCACTATCAGGGGCGCAGCACGGCTCAGCAGTCCCTCGCTGAGCGTCGGGGCGTCGCGCCGGATGGGCTCGAGCGCGACAAGAGCGATGACTCCCGTGGCAATTCCGACCGCGACGGTGCGAGGCCGCAGGTGCTCGGCGAGCGCGCTGTCCCCCGACCGCTGGGCGTCTGCGGTGAGGAACACTCCGGCGAGCAGCGCGCAGGTTCCGACGGCGATGATTCCGCCGAACACCGAGGTGAGGTGCAGCCACGACGACCAGAGTCCGCCGGTGCCGTCGACGGTGACTCGCCCGGACGCCACCGCTCCGGCGACGGCACCGAGGAAGAACGGGGTGATCAGCGACGATCCGGCGAACAGCACTCCGAACAGCTGGGCCTGCGCGAAGGTCGCCGAGTACTTACGGAACGCGAAGCTCGCACCCCGCAATACGATGCCGAGCAACGCCAGGATCATGGGGACGAACAACGTGGTCATCATGGCGGCGAACACGGTCGGATAGGCGGTCCACAAGAACACCAGGATGTAGATCAGCCACACGTGGTTGGCTTCCCAGACCGGTCCGATGCTGTGGTCGATGAGCGCGCGGGTGCGGGCCCCCCGCCTGGCTCCGCCCGCGGTGAGGTCCCAGAATCCGGAGCCGAAGTCTGCCCCGCCGAACAGCGCGTACAGGACCACGCCGGCGAACATCGCGACGGCGACGGTGTTGGCGAGCGTCATCGCGAACTCGTCCGGACTTCTTCGATGGGCGCGGCCGAACCGGGACCGTAGGGAGACGCCAGCTCTTCTCCACCCTCACGCCACCGACGCGACATCGACCGCAGAACGACGTACGCCCCGATGGTCACCAGGGTGTAGAGCACCACCACTCCCGCGTAGCTCCACCACAGACCCGGATTGGTGCTGGCCGCATCGGTGGTGCGCAGGACCTGCCACACCGTCCAGGGCTGGCGGCCGACCTCGGTCGCTATCCATCCCGCCTCGAGTGCAACCGCAGCCAGCGGACCCGCCACCACTGCGGCCCGCAGCACCCACGTTCGACTCATCGGGTCCCATCCGCGCCATCGCGCGAACCAGTACACGGTGACGGCGAAGGCCAGCAGAGTTCCGATGCCGACCATCGACTGGAACGCGACGTGGGTGATGTTCACCGGTGGCTGCTCGTCGAGGGGAATGGTGTCGAGCCCCACGACGGGGTCGGTGAAGGAATTGCGGGCGATCAGCGAACCCAGTCGCGGGATGGACAGTGCCCAGCGCAGTTCGCCGTCGATCAGCAGGCCGCCGAGGTGCAGCGGCGACGGACTCTCGGTGGTGGTGGACAGCTCGAAGGCGGCAAGTTTGGCCGGCTGAGTGTCCCCCACCCGTAAACCGAGGACATGGCCGATCAGCGGTTGCACCAACGCCGCCACCGTCGCGAAGACCATCGGCACGGTGAAGCCCATGCGGTGGTGGGCGTCGCGTCGGCCACGCAGCATTCCCGCCGCGTAAACGCCGGCCACGAGGAAGCCGACCACCATGTACGCCCCCACCCACATGTGAGCGAACTGCAGGAATGCGCCGTCGTTGAACATCGCCCGCCAGGGATCGACGTTGGTGACCTGGCCGTCGACGACGTCGAATCCTGTGGGGTTGTTCATCCATGCGTTCACGCTGACGATGAAGAACGTGCCGGTGACCCCGGCCATGCCCATCGGCACCAACGCCAGCAGGTGTTGTTTGGGCGGCATGCGATCCCACCCGTAGAGGTAGATCCCGAGGAAGATGGCTTCGACGAAGAACGAGATGCCTTCGAACGCGAAGGGCAACCCGATGACGTCGCCGTAGCGGCCCATCAGGCCCGGCCACAGCAGTCCCATCTCGAAGCTGAGCACCGTTCCGGAGACGGCGCCGATCGCGAACAGTACGGCGGCGACCTTGGACCAGCGACGGGCGAGCCCGAGCGCGACCGGGTCGTTCTTGACGATGCCGCGACGATGAAGAACGAAGATCATCGCCGGGAACGCGACCCCGAAGCACGACAAGATGATGTGCCACCCGAGCGAGAGGGCCATCTGTTCTCGGGCGGGTAGCAGACCTGCCGGGCCGTCGGACATGGCCGCGAGCACAAGAGTCGAGCTGCCGATCATGATCACTCCTCGAAACACTGCGTCCGCCGGGCCGGTGGATAATTACTACAGACTGTAGTAGTTCCATGACCTCAGCAACAGACCGAAGACCGGTGAAAGCAAACACCCGCCGGCGGTTACGTGGGTACGGTGAAATAGATCACTCATCACGGTCGAGGGAGTTCTTGTGTCGAACGTTGTCTCCGAACCCGATGGCGATGCCGCAGATTCCGCGGGTACGACATTCACCCCACTGTCGCAGGACGCGGCGGCCGAGACCCGCCGACAGGTGGACATCGCGGTGGACGGAAGAACAGTCCCTGCATCCGAGGGCCGACCACTCCTCGAGGCGTTGATCGACGATGCGGCGCAGGACTTTCCGGCTGTGTGCTACCACCCGGCGCTCGGGGCCGTCCAGACGTGCGACACCTGCATGGTGGAGATCGACGGCCGCATGGTCCGGTCCTGCGCTACCGACACGACGTCCGGGTTGGAGGTCACTACGAAGGGCGCCTCTGCAACGGCACGCGAAGAGGCTGCGCAGCGGCTCGTCCACAAGCACGTCCTGTATTGCACCATCTGCGACCACAACGACGGTTCGTGCGAGCTCAAGCACGGCGTCGAAGCGTCGGGTCTGACTCATGAACGGATGCCGTTCGAGCCGAAGCCATACGAGGTGGACGACAGCAATCCCTTCTATCGATACGACCCAGACCAGTGCATTCTGTGCGGTCGCTGTGTCGAGGCGTGCCAGAACGTCCAGGTCACCGAGACACTGTCGATCGGCTGGGAGGACGAGAACCCGCGGGTGCTCTGGGACGGCGGCTCGTCCATCGCCGACTCGTCGTGCGTCTCGTGCGGTCACTGCGTGACGGTGTGTCCGTGCAACGCACTGATGGAGAAGTCGATGTTGGGCCGCCACGGATTGATGACCGACTGGCCGGACGCCGCCCGCGAACCTGCCATCGACCTCGTGAAGGCGGTGGAACCGACCACTGGATACCTTCCGCTGTACGCGATCTCCAAGGCCGAATCCGTCGCGCGAATGGCTGCGACGGACACGACCAAGACGGTGTGTACCTATTGCGGCGTCGGGTGCTCGTTCGACGTCGAGACCCGTGGGCGGGAGATCCTCCGCATTCAGCCGCAGCACGAAGGACCCGCGAACTCCATCTCGACCTGCGTCAAGGGGAAGTTCGGCTGGGACCACATCAATGCGCCGGATCGCCTCACCACGCCGCTGGTCCGCAGGGGCGACCGATTCGTCGAGACGTCATGGGAAGAAGCTCTGGGCGTCGTCGCCGACCGACTGAAAGCCATCGTCGCCGAGAGCGGTCCCGACTCCGTGGCCGTGATCGGCTCTTCGAAGGCCACCAACGAGGAGTCCTACCTGACGCAGAAGCTGGCGCGGCAGGTGATCGGCACCCACAACACCGACAACTGTTCTCGCTACTGCCAGGCACCGGCCACCGAAGGGCTCTGGCGCACAGTCGGTTACGGCGGTGACGCCGGGTCCATCAGCGACATGGAGCGCGCGGCACTGGTGCTGATCGTCGGATCCAACACTGCAGACTCGCACCCGGTGATCGCGGCTCGAATCCGCCGTGCGCAGAAGCTGGGCGGGCACCAGCTGATCGTGGCCGATCTGCGCGAACACGGACTCGCAGAACGAGCCGACGTCTTCCTTCGTCCCGAACCCGGCACCGATCTCGTCTGGCTGTCCGCGATCACGAACCATATCCTCGAACAGGGGTGGGCGGACGAGAAGTTCCTCGCCGAGAAGGTGAACAACCTCGGCGACTACCAAGAGTCACTGGCGCAGTTCACCATCGAGTACGCGGAAGAGCGAACCGGTATCCCGGCCGACACGTTGCGCGACGTCGCACGGCGTATCGCCGAGGCGGAGTCGGTGGTCGGGCTGTGGGCCATGGGCGTCACCCAACATCACATGGGCTCGGACACCTCGACGGCAATCTCGAACTTGCTGCTGGTCACCGGCAACTACGGCCGACCCGGTACCGGCGCTTACCCGCTGCGTGGCCACAACAACGTGCAGGGTTGCAGCGATTTCGGGACCATCAACTCGTTCTATCCCGGCTACCAGTCGGTGAGCGACGAGGACATCCGGGACAAGTTCACTCGCGCCTGGGGACGGGAGCTGTCTCTGGAGCCAGGCCTGGACAACCACGGCATGGTGGACTCGGCGCACGACGGATCGCTGCAGGCGCTCATCGTGATCGGTGAGGAGCTGTCGCTGGTGGACGCGAACATCCACTACGTCCAGGAGGCTCTGGAACGGCTTCCGTTCCTGGTGGTGTCCGAGCTGTTCTTCTCTCGCACATGCGAATTTGCCGACGTGGTACTGCCCGCAGCAGCATCGCTGGAGAAGGACGGCACGTTCACCAACACCGAGCGACGCATTCAGCGCCTCTACCAGGCGATGCCGCCGATCGGCGATTCGCGCCCCGACTGGAGAATTCTGCAGGACCTCGCCTCGCACATGGGTGTCGAGTGGGGATACACCCACCCCAGTCAGATAATGGACGAAATCGCCGAGCTGACACCACTGTTCGCTGGTGTCAGCTTCGATCGCCTCGAGGGGTACGACTCGTTGCAATGGCCGGTGGCGGCGGACGGTACCGACACTCCCCTGCTCTACCCCGACGGCTTCCACTTCGACGACGGCAAAGCCCGGCTGCACCCGCTCGAGTTCAGGGAGCCGACCAACCAACCCGACGACGAGTACCCGTTGCACGTCAACAACGGCCGTGTGCTCGAGCACTTCCACGAGGGAAATCTGACCTTGCGCTCGGCAGGACTGAGCGAGCTGGTTCCCGACAGCTACGTCGAAATGAACTGGCGCACTGCAGAGGAGTACGGGGGTTTGGCCACCGGCGACTGGGTGACGTTGACGTCGCCCAACGGGAAGATCACGCTGAGAGTCCTCCTCTCCGACCAGATCGCCGACGGTCACGTCTGGGTCCCGATGCAGGGTGCGGAGATCAACCTCCTGACGTCCAACGAGATCGACCCCGACTCGCACACCCCGGCGTACAAGGAAGTAGCGGCTCGGATCGAGCGGGCCGACGGCCCGCGAGAGCTGCGCGGTGGTGGTCGCAGGGGTGCCGACAGAGGTCGCAAGGGATCCCGCGACATGGCCGGTGATCCGTCGGGCTCACCCCTACCGCGCAACCATCACCGCTACGGGAATCCGACGCCCCAGAATGGCGTCGAGGTCGAACGTAAATGGGCGCGTGAAGATTACGTGAGCCCACCCGATCCCGCGCCCCGCGGTTCGAAAGCCTGAAAAAGGAGCAGCCGATGGCCAAACCACTCGCCTTCACCCCGCCGACGCCACCCGACACCGCTGCCTCCGACGAGCTCGACGACCTGGTCGACGCACTGCACGATAGCGGCTTGCTACGGGCATTCGCCGGCGCGGCTCGCTCGTATCCGTCCCTGCTGAAAATCTTGCTCGACGGGGTCGACGGCGACTCGCTACGGTCGCTCATCGCACTTGCCGGTGTTCTACGCGACCTCGACCCCGAGGACTCCGAACGCGTCGCCGCCGGGATTCGTCAGGCTCGCCAGGAGTCGTACGCGGCGGCGACCCGAGCACCGGAGGGGCCGATCAAGTTGGCGCGGCGACTGTTCGATCCGAATACCCGGCGCGGAATCTCTGCGGCCCTGGCCGCCCTCGCGGCGGTGGGCGAGGCGCTGCGAGAGGGCACGAAACAGTAAGTGTCAGAGGGCTCGAAGCGCGCCCACTACAGCGCCTCGGAGAAAGTTGCCGTAGTCGAAGTGATCGCGCCACACCGCGATCTTTCCGTTCCGCAATTCGAAGGTTCCGCACACCCAGAACTCGATGCGCCAACGCCGCCAGCGCAACACGTCGGTGCGCTCGGTCAACACAACGTCCCCGTGAGAGGCGATGTTGTGCATCGTCACCTCGAAGCCCCACGTCGGCTTCGCAAGAAGATGCATCACCTTCGACACCCGCTTGATTCCGCGGATCTTGGGCAGCGAGACGTTGTGCCAGTCGATATCGTCGGTCAGCGCCGCGATGGCCGCGTCGATCCGGCGATCGGCGACGGCGTCCAGCATGTCCGCCACCACGGTCGACGCGTCACGTGCAGAGCTGATGACTTCCTCGGTGCTCACGGGCGTTCTCCTCGGTCAGGTCCTGCCGGGTGATCGACCGAAGATACCCTGCATGAGGGCGGCCAGGATGGACCGTCCCTACTCCCGAATCACACGCTCGACGAAACTCGTAGCGCGTGCGTGGAGTTCGTCGATCCTGTGCCTACGAGCCGCGGCCCTGTCGTATCCCGGATACGGCAGTGGTGGATCGTTGCGAACGTTGGCGGAGCACTGGAAATCTCTACAGATCAACGTCCCGACGGTACTTCCACGTCGACCTGCCGCCCCTGCCAGTTTGGCCCCGTAGAAGACGACGTCGTTCGGAAGTCGAGTGTCGTGACACCACGAGCACTGGGCGCGCGAATGCGGCGTGGCCTGGGCCTGAACGAGTAGGACCCCGGTCATTTCCCCGTCCTGAGACGGGACGATCGCATACGCCCGGCGGCCCATTTTCGGATCACGCCATCCCAAGTAGTCGAGGGACTGAAAGTCGATGGAGTCGAAGCCGACCGGGAGCGTCAGGTCGGACTTCTCCTTGCGACTCGCATTGACGAGACTGGAACGGATAACTGCGTCGGTCAAAGTAATCATGGTTGTACGCCGATCGTGGATAGTGATAGCAGATGGGAGTGACTCATTGCCCGATCTGCGTCCGCGCACATCGGGTCCTATACGAGCTGTCTTCTGCCGGCGAGATAAACGCCGACAACCCCCTCACACACCAAGAATTTTGCATCCACGCTGCCATTCTAGGCACTACCCCGCGTATCGGCCAACGAGAATTCGAAGGTCGTGATCGAGCCGGCGCGGCGTTGTGCTTCGAAGCGGTTCGGACTGACGCATACTCGACCGATGGCGATCGATCCTCGTGGAAAAGACCTCAAGCGCTACCTCGAAGAAGACCCTGGTGGACCGGTGGTGATGCTCAACCTGCTTCGCTTCGCCGAGGGTGGCCGCAAGGCCTACGCGGAGTATGCGAAGGCCCTCGACGAGACTTTTCTGCCCCGCTACGGAGCAAAAGTGATCTATGCGGGTGACGGTTCCACGGCACTCGCTGCCGAAGACGGGCAGGACTGGGACGCAGTGCTACTGGTCCAGTACCCATCGCGTAAGGCGTTCAGCGAGATGGTCGCCGATCCGGAGTATCAAACAGTGACGCACCTGCGGACCGGTGCGCTCCAAGAAGCGGTCCTGCAGGCCACGATTCCGTGGTCGTGAAGACCGGTCGTCGGCTGCCGTCGAATACCAGTTCTGGTCCCCTTTTTTGGTGAATGATGCCGACATGGGTGGTCCGATTCTCAGGACAACGTGCGGCAAGGCTCGGGACGCGGCATTGTTCGTGTTCGCAGCCTTCGCCTGGAGCTGGCTCTGGTGGGGTGTGGCAATTGTGTTGCTACGCAACGATGTGGGCCCAGAGCCCGTTGCCGCGGCATGTTCCGTGGTGGGCGATGTCGGACCCGCGGTAGCTGTGTGGTGGGTAGTGGCCCGGCGATCTACCTCCGCCGACGCCTGGCGGTTCTTCCGGTCATGCCTGCGGCTGCCACCCGGTGGACTGCGGAAATTTGTGGGTTTCGGCGCGCTGGTGGTCATCATCGTCGCACTCGCCGCGAGCGTCGACACCGCATCCGGTGGGCTCTCGCACCTACCGTTGTTCGCGATGCCGGGCAGCATTCAGTCTCGAATTCCAAACGGTGCTTTCGCAGCATTTGCGATCGGTTTTTCTTTGTTGGTGTGGAAGGCGATGGAAGTCGCCCAGTTCCATGCGAGCATCGCGCTCTGGATGCATGCGGTCAGTAACTGCGCTGGCATTTCTTGGTGTTCGTCGGCAGCGACTCGGATGGAACGCAATCCGGAGCGTGGGCCTTGGGATTGCTGTACCTGGTGGTCGGCGCCGTCGCACTGCTGATACCTCACACTTCGCTGACGACGATACGGGAACCATCGCGAGCGAAAACCGAGTAGATCGGTTTCAGCCCACCAGCCTCGCGAAACTCGTGCCGAATTTTAATGTCGGTGGGTCGCGCTACCTTGTGGGCAGATCGTCGGGGGGCGATCGGTAAGGCGCGGTCGGGGGTGAATCGGTGGGCAACGCAACGGTATCCGTGAAGGATCTTGTCGCGGCGAAGATCGACGCCCAGGCTCGATTCGCCCACACTGTCACCTCCGCTGTGTCCTACGTCGGTGTCCTCTCGACGCCCGGCTGTCCTCGCGCCGGGTGGGGTGTTCGACGTCGAAGCCGCCGAAGCCTCCGCGATCGCCGAGATCACCTCGGCGTTGGCGGTGTCGACGTCCACGGTCACCGAATGGATGTACCTCACCGGTATCGCTCGCCCCGCGGTGCGGGAGGCGTTCGAAGCAGGCAGGTTGGTGTACCCCGTGTTCCGGACGGTGTGCCGCTCGTTGGCCGGCTTCTCCAACGCCACCGAGGCATTGTTGCGGCGGATCGTCGACACCGCCGCCCGCTGCACCCCCGGCGCTGTCGCTGCCGCGGTCGATCGGATTCTGGTGGAGTTCGACGCCGACTGGCACCGGAAGGTCCGCGCGGAGGCTGCTACAGAACGGACTGCGTCCGTTCGTCGGCTTCCGCGCGGTCAGGCGGAACTGCGGCTGCGTGGCCCACAGGAAGACATCGCCGCGATGTGGCATTCCATTCTGGGCACCGCCCGCACAGTGTGTGCGGGTGATCCACGCCGACTCGGTGCCCGGTTCTTCGACGCCGCTCGGGCGATCCTCACCGGCACTCCGGTGTCCTGCGAGTGCTCGGCCGATGCGTGCCCGCACCGCGGCACCCACCCCACCGGACCGACCACGCGGGCGTACATCGTGCTCGACGCCGCCACCGCCGCGGGACTCGCCGGAGAACCCGGTCACCTTCAGGGGTGGGGCGAGATCCCCCCCGATGTGGCCCGGCGGATCGCCGCCGACGCCACCTGGCAGGCGATCATCACCGACGCCCTCACCCCCACACGCTGCCAGTGCACCGAGCAGCCCGAGACCGAAACACCCAGCACCGAGCCGCCCGTCCCGATAGACACGCGCGAAGTCCGCCGCACCCGTGCCAGACCACCCGGGTGGACCCCGAACCGGGGACGGCTGGACAGCAGAAAAGCCCGCGACCTCGCCCGGAAACTGGAGTGTCTACGGCGATCGCCACGCTCACTCGACGCCGCACCCTCGGACCACTCCGGGCAAGGCGGCCACACCACACCACCGGACGGAGCGTTGACCTATCGACCGTCGGAGTCCCTCGCTGCCCTGGTGACAGCGAGGTACCCGGTATGCGTGCACCCAGGGTGCGCGGTACCCAGCTCCGACTGCGACCTCGACCACGTGATCCCGTTCGACCACGACGACCCCACCACGGGCGGCTGGACCGTGCTCGGCAACCTGCAACCACTGTGCCGCCGACACCACGGACTCAAAACCCGGAAGCAATGGCACTACCGGATGCTCACCGACGGCGGCATCGTCCACACCCGCGACCCCCACGGCCGCGACTACCTCACCGGACCCGGCGAGTGAGATTCGCGGGACGATCAACCAAGCCCCAGCGCACCCGACCCGACGCCCAGAACGAGAATCACCGCTGCACCGACGACGGCGGTACGCATTCCTGCCGAACGCGGTGCGGTGAACTCGCTGTTCACTTGGCCGGTGGCGAAAACCGTTGCGAGCCAACGCAGATAGTAGAACAAGCTGGCCACGGTGTTGACGGCAGCAAGGCCGACCAGCCAGGCGAATCCGCCGTCCCACGCCGCCGTGAAGGTGGTGAGCTTGCCGATGAACACCGCCGTGGGCGGCGTCCCGACCAAGCTGAGCAGGCTGATCGCCAACGCCCCGGCCAGCCACGGATGGCGGCGAGCGAGGCCCCGATAGTCGGACAGTGTGGTCAGTCGAGGGAATGCGGCGATCAACGCGAACGCCGTCACGTTCGTCACCGCGTAGGCGGCCAGGTACAGAAGAAGCGACGACGACGCCAGATCGCTTCTACCGGCGACAGCTACAGGCAGAAGCAGATACCCGGCCTGGCTGACGGTCGACCAGCCCAACAGTCGTCTCGGATCGCTCTGGTTCAACGCCGCAAGATTACCGAGCGTCATAGTGACTGCGGCGATGATCGCGACCAGCAGCGGCCACTCGATACCGGGGTTCACCTCGTCCAGAAGCCGGTACATCGCCACCAGTCCCCCGACCTTGGGAACCGTCGTCGCGAAGGCGGCCGCCCACGTGCTCGCGCCCTGCGCTGCGTCGGGCACCCAGAAATGCGCCGGGACAGCGCCCGCCTTGAACAGCAGCGCACCCAACACCGCGACGACACCGACCCCGACGATCACCGGAGAAATGCCCGGCACTACCTGAGCCAGAGCGTCGTAACTGGTGGTGCCGCCTGCGCCATAGACAATGGTGACGCCGAGCATCAAGCCGATGCCGAACAGTGCACCGAGCAGATAGGTCTTGAGCGTGGCCTCGGCTGCGGCCGGTGTGCGGGCCAGCCCGATCAGTGCGTACAGCGGGATCGACGCCAGCAGAAAGGCGACGATGAGTACCAGCAGGTCCGTCGTTCCCGCCATCAGGAGCGCCCCGGCCGACGCGAGCAACATCAGGACGTACGCTTCGCTCTCTCGATCACTTCCACGTAGCTCGTCCACACCGAGCGCAATCACCAGAAGCGTTGCGCCGCAGATGATCAAGGCTGCGATCGACGTCATGTCGTCGGCCGCGAAGGTCCCGTCGAATACGCTCCGAGGTGCGCCGACGAGTGCTGCGATCGCGGTCCCCGAGCTCGCAGCCAACGAGACGACGGCGAGCGCGCGGGACACCCACTGTCGACTCCGCGGAAGAAACGATCCCACCAGCAGGGTGATGACGGCCCCGGCGAACAAGCTGATCTCCGGCGCCATCGCCACCGAATCGGTGCCCATGTTCATCTACCGGCCGACCAACTGAACCACAGTCGTCGCGGCGGGTTCGATGATGGCGAGGAGCGGCCCGGGAAATACGCCGATCACGAGCGAGAGCACCAGCAGTCCACCGATGGAGACGAACTCGTGCGGACGCACATCGGCGAACCCCGTCGACTTTTCTCCGGCCGGACCGGTGAGGATCCGTTGCAACGCACGCAGCATCACGGCCGCCAACAGGATGATTCCGGGTAGCGCGATCGCGGCGATCGCAGTCACTCCGATGCTGCCCGCGAAGATCTGGAACTCGGCGATGAAGCCGGTGAACGCCGGGATGCCGAGGGAGGCGAACGCGGCCACCGCGAACAGTCCGGCGTAGCGAGGAGCAACCCCCGCGAGCCCACCGAAGGACGACATCGTGAAGGTGTCCGCCCGGTCGCGTAGTACGTCCGCGATCAGGAACAGGGCGACGGTGATCAACCCGTGGCTGACCATCTGCACAACGGCACCGGTCACCGCCACCTCCCGCGCGCGGTCCGCGGAATCGGCCACCACACCGGCTGCACCCACCGCGAGCACGATGTAGCCCATGTGATTGACCGACGTGTAGGCCACCATCCGCTTGAAATCAGTTTGCGCGAGCGCCACGAGCGCGCCGTAGAGCACCGACACGATGCCGACGGCCACGACGACCCACGCCCATGCACGCCACGCCTCCGGCAGCATCGGCATCGCGATGCGCACGAAACCATAGGTACCCATCTTGAGTAGCACGCCGGCCAGAACCGCGGAACCGACTGCGGGGGCGTCGGTGTGCGCGGGTGGAAGCCAGGTGTGGAACGGGAATGTCGGCGTCTTGATCGCCAGTCCCAGCAGGATCGCGGCCATCACCACGCCGCCCGCGAGGCCGCGTCCGTTCAGAGGTGCAGCCTCCGCCAGCTCGACCATGTCGAACGTGTGCGGATCGGCGGCGAGATACAGGCCGATGAAGCCGAGCAAGAGCGCCAGCGAACCCAGGAACGTGTAGAGGAAGAACTTCAATGCGGCGCGCTGGGCGTTTCCATGACCCCACCCGGCGATGACGAAGTACATGCCCACGATGGACAGGTCGAAGAAGACGAAGAAGATCAACAGGTCCTGGGCGGCGAACAACCCGAGGCACGTGGTCTGCAGGGCGAGGAACAGTGCGGCTTGCCCGCGTGGCCGATTCTGCTCTCGCAGTGCGTAGATGGCGCAAGCCAGGAATACGATGTTGGTCATTACCACCAGCGGCAGAGACAGCCCGTCCAGTCCGACGTGGTAGCTGCTGCGCACTGTCGGTATCCACGGCACCTGCTGCTCGTAGGCCAGGCCGCCGGCCGACGCGGAATATCCGGCCCACAGCCACACTGCCAGCCCCACCTCGGCGGCGGTGACCACGACCCATGACCATCGGGCAACGCTCGGACCCATCGCCGGTGTCAGGGCGACGACCAACGCCGCCACGAGCGGGAGAAAAATGATCAGACTGAGCACGTTCACCTCACGACTAGAACGAGCAGGACAGCCGCGGCCGACACGGCGACGACGAGAACGTAGTACTGGTGGAGTTGGCCGGTCTGGATTCGCCGAGTGAGCGTCCCCAGCCGGCGGGTCAGGCGAGCGAGAATCTCTACCGAGCCGTCGACGCCGCGATCGTCTGCACGCGCCGCTCGCCCTCCCGCACCGATCGTGGCCGCAGAGGTGGCCGACACGACACCGTCGAGAATTCGGTCGTCCCCCTTGGCAAGGAGCGTCGACCCGCGACGTGCAGCAGCCGCGACAGCAGTCACCGTGCGGTCGATGCCGCGGTCGTCGAACCGAGCCAACGCTGCGGCAGTGGCGAGTACCGGACGGACCACGACGAGGTGTGTGGCTCGTTCGAGCCCGAGCCACGATCTCGCCCATGCAGGTTCGGGAACCGCGACTCGCCACACCAGCAGCAGAACGACAACCGCGAGCACCGCCGACCAGACCAACTCGAGTGCACCAGGTGCGGGTGTGGTGGGGAGCCCCACGGCCTCGGCGATCGGTGCCAGCACACTGTCGAAGGTGAGCACCCCCAGCGCTGCTGCGCCGACGGCAAGCGGGACCAGCGGTACCTGCTGCCATCTGGCGATCCGCCTGGTCCCCGTTTCTTCGCTGTCGAGATTGGGTTCCGCGGCGGGCGCGGACCAGGCGACCACCAGCGCTTTCCCGGCGTAGGCCGCCGAGAGTCCGGCTGCAGCCAATCCGACCACGTACAGCGCCGGCCGTTCGGTCCCGGCCGCGGCGAGTACATGATCTTTGGTCGCCCACAACGACAACGGCGCAATACCCGCCAGGCTCAGGGCGCCGACCGTGAACAACGCACCGGTAACCGGCCACCGCCGAGCGGCGCCCCGCAGGTCCTCCAGGTTCTTGGTGCCCAGTGCGGCCAGCCACGCACCTGCGACGAGGAACAGCAAGGATTTGGTCGCGGCATGTGCGATCAGTTGGGCGGCCCCGCCCGCCACCGACCCGAGTCCAGCGGCGAGTACCACGAAACCCAGTTGGGCAGCAGTCGATGCGGCCAAGAGCTGCTTCAGATCTCGCTGCGCCACGGCAACTGCGCCGAAGATCAAAGCCGTTGCCGCACCGATCCACGCCGTCGTATCGGCCGCCCAACTCGTGGACTGCAACAGCGGCGAGACCCGAAGCAGCACATACCCGCCCATGGCGACCATGGCGGCAGAATGCAGCAGCGCGCTGACCGGACTGGGGCCGACCATGGCCCGAGACAACCAGAAGGTGAACGGCACCTGCGCGGATTTACCCAGCGCGGCAACGAGTATTCCTGCCGCGACGGCGTCACGGTAGCCGTCGGGAAGCCGGGCGAGACCGTCGAGGGACAAGGTGCTGCCGGCTGCCAGCGCGGCACCTGCCGCGAGATAGAGGCCGATGTCGGCCGCGCGGGTGGTCAGAAACGCGGTCAGCCCGGACGACACGCGACCGGTGTCTTTCCAGGAGAAACCGATCAGTGCGTACGACGCTGCACCCATCAGCTCCCAGGCGAAGAGCAGCGCGGGCAGCGTAGTGGCCGTCGCGGTGATCATCACGGCGGCGACGAACAGCAGCATCAGGCCGTGAAATCGAGGACGCGGGGTAACGGGTTCGGCTGCTGCGTAGATCAGCACCAGCAGGGACACCACCGCGATCGTGACGACGATCGGCGCCGACAGGCCGTCGACCGACAGCCCGAAGTTGCTGCCGGCGACGAACGGCGCCGACACCGTCGGCCGACCGACTGCGACCGCCGTCGCGGCTGCCAGCACGAAAGTCGACACGGTGATCGCCCCCGGAACAGCCCACCGGTCGAGGACTCTGCCTCCGAGACACAGCACTGCGCCGAGTACTGCGGGCACCAGCGCCAGGGACCACAGCAGGGCCGTCACTGGGAGAGATCCGTTGCCATGTCGGTCATGTCGGCACCGCGGGCACGGTGGTACAGCAAGGCGACCGCGAACCCCATCGCCATCTCGACGGTCATCGCCGCGAGTATCACCAGCAGCAGAACCTGTCCGTCGGGAACGGGCGCGAGGAACCACCAGATCGCGGAGGCTGCCAAGAGAACACCGTTGATCATCAGTTCGAGACCCATCATGATCATGACGACGACCTGTTGGGACAGCGCGCCGTAGAGCCCGATCGCGAACAACGCGGCGGCCACGACAAGTACCGATTGCAGGGTCATCGGCCCACCCCGCCCGGCCTGGGATCCTTCGCCGGCCGCTGCTGTAGGTCGTCCCCGAGCCGTTGGTAACGGCCGCGGGACACGGCGAGGACGATGCCCGCCACGATGGTCGCGAACAGCACGGCGCTGATCGACATCATCACCAGCATCTGCGGGCCCATGATGGCCTCGCCCAACGCGGCGGTCCGCTCCGATCGTGGGCCGGGGTCGGGCCTCGATCCGGTGGGCCATGGAGCCAGCACGGCACCTGCCGCGAGCACAACGAACACCGCCACCGAAGCACCGAGGGCGCCTTTGTTGTTGTGCACCATGCTCATCGGCATCAGAGCCGGGTTCATCCCCATCAGCATGACCATGAACACCGCCATGATCGCCATCTCCATGACCATCATCAGCACGGTGATGATGCCGATGTAATCCAGACGCAAGAGCAGGATGGCGCAGCCGACGGCGACGAACGACAGCGCCAGCGCATAGGTTGCCCGCGCCATCGAGTCGAAACGGAATACGAACGCGCCCGCCACGATCGCGACGACGGCGAGCACCCAGAACGCGATGGACTCGGCGATCGATGATCCGACCATGATCAGCTCACCACCACCACGACGACGACAGACACCACGAGCAGTTGCAGCAAGGCCAAGGGCATCAGAATCAGCAGACCGACCTCCGCGAACCGGTCCGGCCTGATCGCCGGCAGGCGCCGCCGGACCGCGACGAACGCGGCCAGTACCAGCACCGTTTTGATCAGCGTCCAGGCCCACGGCGCCAGTAGAGGACCCGAGCCACCGCCCAAGAACAACGTTGCGGCGAATGCCGCGCCCGACGCCAGCAGTGCGTAGCGGCCGACGAGCAGCATCAACCGGTCGACACCGGACAGCTCGGTCAGCACGCCGCCGGCGATGTCGGTGCCCGCAGCCGTCGAGAACGGTCCCCACACGGAGAACGCGATCACCGACACGCAGAAGACGACGAATGCCACCGGCATCCACACCACGAACCACAGGCCCTGCTGCGCCGAGACCACATCGCCGAGCCGCAGGCTGCTCGCGGCAACTGCCGGTGCCGTCAGCGCGAACATCAACGGCAGCTCGTACGAGAGTGCCTGCGCCAGAAAGCGATAAGCGCCAATCAGGGAGAAGTGGCTGTTCGCGCCCCACCCGGCCAACCACACCACCGCCCAGATGATCACATCCATGGCGTTGAACCAGACGACTCCGATCGACAGATCTGCGACGGTCCATTGGCCCAGCGGCAGGATGGCTATTTTCAGTAGCGCGACCACCACCAGGCCGGCGACTCCGATGCGCCAGAGCGGGCGGTCCGCCGACACCGTCGTACGTCGACGTTGGCGCATCAGCCGCGCCGCCTCGTCGAACGGACTGCTCGCAGCTCGCCGCGCGAACACCCTGTCCAGGCCGGCGGCCAGAGCGGCAAAGAAAAGAAGCAGGGGCGCAGCAATCAACGTCCAGGCCGGCCCGATTTCGACGATGTCAGGCATCGGACATCACCGTCAGTCGCGGCGCGAGTGCTGCCACCACTGTTCGGGCAGTGGCCAGATCGAGGCCGGTCACCAGTGCGCCGAGTTCTTCGGGTTCGAACGAGGCCGTCGTCACCGTGGCTGCTCCGACCAGGGCGGCCGCTGCGGCGGCTAGCCACTGCGCGGGCAGCTCGTGGACCTCCACTGCTGCGCCGTCATCACCGGGAACCGTGATGCCGCGCAGGGACCACCGCAGGATTCGGTTGCGTGAGACCCGTGTGGCCAGGCGTTGCATGCGCTCGGTGCACAGATCGGCAGCGTCGCCGTCCACCACGCCGTCGCGGATTCGCCTCGCCTTGTCGGCGGCCGCGTCCCACCCCGCAACACCGAGCAGTCGTGCCACGGCGTCGCACCGCAAAGCTGCGAACCACCGAGGGTCGGCATCATCGGTGTCGGTTGCCAACCGGTCGGTGTCGATCCACCGGGACTGCGCTCCCATGATCAGGTCGCCCTGCACGGTGCAGTCCAGCACGAGCCCCGCGGGCCAGTGCGGCATCACCGGGCCCAACGGGATGTGGAGGACATCGAGGTGGAGACCGTCGGTGTCTGCGCCGTCGTCGGCCAACGCGATACCACCCGGAGCCATGTCCATCTCCCCGTGAGTGTCGTCGAGGTCGGGCGCCTCGGTGCTGCGCTCCCCCGCGTCGCCGCGCTGAGTCCGGTCGTCGAGAAGTTCGCTCTTGGCAGAGTCGATAGCTCCGGCGACCTCGTCGCTCGACAGCGCAGTTACCCGAGCACGCGGGCCCGGCATCTGATCCCAGACTCGCGTCAACACGCTCTCCAGTTGGGTGCCCGGCGCTCCGCAGGTGAGCAGCAGATCGGCGTCCGCAGGCGAGGTGGCGAGTTGCCAGCCGCGCCGGTTGATCTCGTTCTCAGCCGCAATGCGGGTCCGAGCCGCCCCCGGCACTTCGACGACCAGCACGTGCGCCACTCGCACCGCACGGGCAGCGAGCAGTTCCCTCAGACCCACCGCAGCGCTCCTTCACGCCACGCCCAGACAACGCCGACCATCAGCACCCCGAGGAACACGAACATCTCGACGATGGCCCCGATACCGACCTTTGCAACCACCACGGCCCAGGGATACATGAAGAGCATTTCCACGTCGAAGGCGAGGAAGAGCACGGTCAGCGGATACCAGCGCGCATGGAAGCGGGACAGCGCATGCTCGTGCGGAGACCACCCCGCAAGGAAAGGGAACGAGGTCACGGGGGTGGAGTCGACTGCGCTCGCGCGTGCCAGGACGTACACCATGCCGATGCCGATCAAAGAGAGGCACAGCATGAAGAACGGTCCGATGTATGCACCCAACGCCTGACCTCCTTCGCTGCCCGGTCGAGCTCGTTACTTCAGCGCGCCACAGCCGTCAGCGCGTTCGGTACATACCCAGTGGGGGTATAGGACAAACCAAAAACCTCCACGACGGTGTGTGCCTTCGGTCGAACCTCGACACGAGCGACACGTTCGACACTTACAAACCCATCCGTCGGTTATGGTCGAAAAGGGGCATCGACTCCGGTGACCACCATGGAAGGAATGTTGCTGTGACGTACCCGGTCGAATTGTCCAAAGGACAGAACATCGAATTTCCCGATGATCTCACCCATGTAGACATACTTCTCGGCTGGGACGAGTCCGACCGCGACGTCGACGCGTCCGCTCTTTTGCTGATCGGCGGACGGGTTGCCTCCGACGATCACTTCGTGTTCTACAACCAACCCACGTCTCTCGACGGCTCGGTCAAATACCTCGGACGGAGTCGGAGTGAATCGGGCCCACGGGAACGCATTTCAATCGAGTTGGACGAGGTTCCTGACGATATCGAGACAATCGCGATTGCGGGCAGTACCGATTCCGGCACCTTCGGCGATCTCGGCAAATTGCATCTACGCGTAGTCGACGCGGCGGGTGCCGTTGTTGCCAATTATTCGACAGCAGACGCGGACACAGAAACAGCCTTCACCTTCGCAGAGGTGTACCGCCGCGCCGGCCGCTGGAAGTTGCGTGCCGTCGGGCAGGGCTGGGCAACCGGGTTGGCGGGCCTGGCTGGGGATTTCGGAGTGAGCGTCGACGACGAATCCGACGCCACCATTCCGACATCCGATCCCGTGACCGAACCTGACGCTGAGCCGGCGGATACGATGCGCGATATCGGTACGTCGGCAGATGCTGCCGCGTCCTCGCCGGAGCGGGCACCGCGTCGCAAGCGCGGAGTGACCACCGCCAAGCCTGCAGCGCGGTCGGTGTCCCTGCCACAATTCGATTTGCGCGACAACGACAGCTGGCAGCCTGCTCGACTGTTCTCGGTGGTCGGTGTCGGATCGGGCGACGAACAGGAGCGTCGAGCTACTGCAGCGCTGGTGTCGACCATGCAGGCTGTCCGCCCGTTCGCGCGAGCAATCTGCTCGCGCCTCGGCGCCCCGGTCGGTCGGTTCGAGGGTTACATCGAGGTGTCGTACACCAAGGCTGATGGCAAAGTTATCCCCGACGCGGTCCTTCGCGTAGTACGAGGATCCAAGATCTGGACGGCCTTGGTAGAGGTGAAGACGGGAAACGGACAACTGGGCCGCGAACAACTCGAGAACTACCTCGACGTCGCCCGACGTCAGAAGTACGACACCGTGGTGAGCTTGTCCAACGACATTCCCGCCGGTGCCGGAGAACTGCCCGTAGAAGTCGACCGTCGGAAACTCGCGAAGGTGGCTTTACGTCATCTGTCCTGGGCCGACGTCACCCACGAGGCACGAATGCTGCTAGCGCACGGTGGGATCGACGACGGTCTGCAGGCATGGCTTCTCAGTGAGTTCCTGCGCTACCTCGCCCATCCGCGATCCGGAGCCGCGGAGTTCACAGACATGGGACGACACTGGGTGAACGTTCGAGACAGCGCCGCCGCCGGCACGGTGCGCGCGGGCGATGTGAAGGCTGCCGCAGTCGCGGATAAATGGTTGGCACTTTCTCGTCACTTGGCGCAAAGATTGACCGCCGAGCTCGGCGTTCCGGTGAAGCACGCGCTCCCCCGCCGCCTTGTGAACGATGCCGAAGCCCGAACCACCGCGACAGTGTCCAAGCTGGCCGACAACGGTGTGCTCGACGCTGTCTTCACAATTCCGGAGACTGCCGGAGACCTCACGGTCACGGCCGATCTACGGCTGAGCAGAGTCACATGCACAACCACTATCGCAGCACCCGACGAGGGGACCACGGCGAAGCGGATCAAATGGATAGTTCGTCAACTCGACGCCGCTCCGGGTGACCTGCTGGTCGAAGCTGTCTTCTCCGAACCCGGCGTTGCTGCGTGTGAAGCGATCGACGCGGTCCGAGCCGACCCGAAGATCCTGGCGGCCGGTCGGCTGGGAGCCATCGAGAAGTTCGTCCTACACCGCAATGTTGCGGTCGGCAGTAAGCGATCGGGTACTGCCGCGGGCTTCGTCCACGGCGTCACCACGTCGGTCGACAGCTTCTACGGCGAGATCCTCCAGCCCCTGCGGGAATGGGTCCCGGCCGCGCCTGTTCCCACCGACATCGCGGATGAAGGTTGAGCTGTAGCGCGCGGCCGGAACGCCTGCTTCACAGGTGATTCTGTAGGAATGCGATCTGGTCGAGAATCAACTGGGGGTACGCGACCCCGCCGGGGTAGACGTCGAAGTGCCCACCCGGGTAGCCACGGCCCTCTGCACCCATCCGGTCGGCGAGCGCACGCGCCGCGGGCGAGGACACGATGTTGTCCGTGTCACCCGTGGCGATGAACGTGGGGGTATTCGAGAGCGCAGCCACCAGGTCCGGCGAGTAGAACGGAACTTCCAACGCAGTGCGCGCCGTCGTGCGGTTGTCGAAGTCGGCACCGACAACTCGCTTGTATCCGTCGAGTGCACCCGGCTGGGGCAGCATCGCGACAGTTCCCGGCTCACCTGCGGTGGGCAGGAAGATGGGCGGCTGTCCGATCAGCGAACCCGCAGCATCCGCAGTACCCAGAGCGGTCAACTGCGCCAAGATCGGCACCGGGATGGTTGCGACCGTGGCGATACCGTTCACATGGGGAGCTTGCGCGATGACCGCGCGGACACCGGGGATGTTCTCGGATCCGATCTGCAGAACATGTCCGCCCGCGAACGACGTTCCCCACATTCCCACCCGGTCACGATCGACACCGGGCAAGTTCTTGGCCGCGTCGACCGCGGCCCGCCAATCCTCGAGCTGAGACGGGATGTCGATGAAATTGCGCGGCACACCCGCGCTCGCGCCGAAGTAGCGGTAGTCGAAGGTGAAGACGTCGAACCCCGCCTCGGTGAACCGGGGTGCCACCTCGGGGAGAATCGCATCCTGCGTGCATCCGAATCCCAGAGCCATCACCAGAACCGGGCGCGGCCCGTCGCCCGCCGCCGAGTAATGAACGCCGGACATCTCGAGGCCCTTGGAGAAGAAGCCGACCCGGTCGACAGATCCGGCCGCGCTCGCCTGCCCCGGCAACGCGACGATCACCAGAGAAGCTGCAAGTAGAACCCACGTGGCCGCGAGAACGCGACGCCAGAATTGAATCATGGTGACATGAAAGCTGATCGGACGCGATCGAGCGAGGCGTACTGGGACCTGTTGTCCCCCTGCCAAGATGAGCCTCATGCAATTGTGAGTAGACATCGTCCTGGCCCACGGACGTTTATACGGCCGCTGCCGTCATTCCTCGAACAATCCCTCGAGTGGCACGTCGGGGATCTGCACCCCGCGTGAGGCACCAAGCCCGGTGATCTGCATCCAAATGATGTCGGCGAGAAACAGCGCGAACGTATCCAGATCGACAGCGTCGTCCTGCGACCGCCATGTGCGCACCGCACCGACTCCACCCGAGATCAGACTGGACACCCACGGCCCCACCAGCTTGAGATCGTCCTCGGTGAGATCTGCATCGACCAACGCGATGAAGCCTCGTACTGCGAACTCGATTTTTTCGGCGACCTGCGCGATGGATTCCTGCAGCGGCGACTCCGCCGCGCCGGCCACGTTCTGCTCGATCACGTAGGTCCACGCCGGATGCGCGACGACCCAGCGAATGTACGAATCGACCACCCGCTGCGCGACCGACCTGGCTGTCCCGACGAGCGTCACCGATTCGTTCAACGTCGACCGCAGGTCATCGCAGATCACTCGCTGAATGGCAACGTCCAGATCGGCACGATCGTCGAAGTACCGATAGATTCCGGTGCGATGGATCTTGGCCTTGTCGGCGATCTGCTGGGCCGACGCCCATTCTCCCGGCTGCACGTCCTCGTCCAGCACCTGCAGGGCGGCGCCGATCACCCGTTGCCGTCGCTCGGCGTTGTGCTGGTCCCACCGCCGCTTACGCCCGTCGGCGGGGGTCGACTGATCGGTGCTCATCGCACCGAAGCATCTCACGTACGGACGAACCGGCGGGCATCTCCACCCGAGGTGGTGCGCACCACGGCGCGCTGACGCTCAGGATCGACGATCTTGACCCGCGGCCGACCGGCACGCCTGCCGTCCGCTACCTCCGCGCGGTCGAGTCGACGCCACTCCCGGAGGCCTGCGGCGTGCGGGCAGGTTGTCGCCAGCAGCGCGTCGGGTGCGCTGCGAGGGGTAGCGAGACCGGAGTCCAGGTGGTCGAGTACCTGCTCCACCGTCTCCTGCGCGTCGGTCTTGTTGGTACCGATGAAGCCGCGCGGTCCACGCTTGATCCAGCCCACCACGTACTGGCCGTCCGAGACGCGACCTTGGTCGTTGGGCACGATTCCGCGGATCTCGTCGAAGGGCAGTCCCGGCACCTCGGTGCCGTGGAACCCGACCGCACGGACCACGAGTCCGGCGTCGATGACGAACTCCTCCGACGTCGGGGTCGCAATGACCGTGCCGTCGTCGGCACGAGCGAGCGAGTTGCGCGCCACCCTGATACCGGTGACGCGATCGGCGCCGAGGATCTCCACCGGCGACACTGCGAACGTGAGCACGATGCGACGCCGGTTGCCGGCCGGTGCGGGGCGGGCCGCCATCTGGGCCAACAGTCGACTGCGCGAATCGGCGCCCGTCAGGAGGTCGGGATCGGCGTCCACCACCACGTCTACGTCCTCGAGGGTCGACAGACCCACCAACTCGGGCATCGTGAAGGCGGCCTCGGCGGGCCCACGTCGGCCGATGATCTGCACCTCCCGCACAGCACTCGAACGCAGTGCGTCGAGCGCGTGGGGCGCGACGTCGGTGTCGCTACCCAACCATGCGGGATCGCGAGTGAGGATGCGGGCGACGTCGAGCGCCACGTTGCCGTTGCCCACGACGACAACCCGCTGGTGACTCAGGTCTACCGACAGCTCACGACGATCAGGATGTCCGTTGTACCACCCGACCAGTTCGGTGGCCGCCATCGAACCCGAAAGGTTCTCTCCTGCAACGCCCAACGCACGATCCGATGATGCTCCGACGGCATGCACTACCGCGTGATAGGCGTCGCCGAGTTGCTCGGCCGTGACGTCCTTGCCCACCTCGACGCCCAACACGTAGCGGAATCCCGGCTGGTTCTCGATGGCGTCGAACAGGGCGGACACGTGCTTGGTACTTGCGTGATCGGGGGCGACTCCATGCCGCACCAGTCCGTGCGGGGTCAGGAGCCGATCGAAGACGTCGACGGACGTCACCTCGGGGTGCTTGAGCAGTTCGTCGGCGGTGTAGAGCCCCGCGGGCCCGGCGCCGACGATCGCGACGCGGAACGGACCGCGTCGCGTCAGGCGTCGTTGCGGGGGAACCAGCGCCAGCGGGGTGCGGTCGGCGTGCGGATTCTCCTGGTAGTACTCGGCATTGATCACCGAGAACGGTAATTGTGCGTCGGTCAGCGCCGTGTCCGGCACGATGGCACCGACAGGACACGCGGTGACGCAAGCACTACAACCCACACAGGTGGCGGGGTCGACGAAGAGCATCTCGGTGGTACCGAATCCCGCCTCGCCCGGTGCGGGATGGATGCAGTTGACCGGGCACGCGAGCACGCACGAGGCATCCGCGCAGCAGGACTGGGTGACGACGTGGGGCATGGTCGACTAGGCCGCGGCGGAGGCGGGCTCGCTGCGGAAGCGCGATGCCCGGCCGTCGATCTTCATCAGGCGCCATACTCGCCGCGAGAATCGGTTCATCATCCCCATCTCGTCGCACAGCATGCGGACGTCACCGAACATGTCGCGCAACGTCTTCTGCGACTGCTCACTGCTCCACCAGACCTGCTGAACCACTTCACGGGGGATGCCGAGCTCACGCTGCACCTCTTTGCTGGGCTTCATGATGACGTCGCACAGCACGCGCATCACCACCGGCGTCATCACCGACATCACGATCCGCTGACGAGTCGTCAACTTGGGCGCCCGATGCTCGAGGTAGCGGTGGGCGAACCCGATATGCCGTGCTTCCTCCGCGACGTGAATCTGCATGACGCGAGTCAACAACGGGTGCTGCACGCTGTTCGCGCGCAAGATTGCCTTCTGCGTGTGGTCGATCGGCTCCTCGCCGGCCAACACGCCGACGAAGAAGCCGAACGGGATGATGCCGGCGGCGATGGGAAGAAGAGGCCCGATGCGTCGGAACCACCACGCCCCACCCGGAACGTCGATACCGATGCGGTTCACCAATTCCTGGAACATCTGGGTGTGGTGGCACTCTTCGGTGGCTTCGTGTGTGGAGTACCGGAACTCCGGCGTGCTGTTGGGCAGGCGTAGGGCGAAGTTCATGATGCCCGCGACGAGAATCTGCTCGAATTGCAGCCCGACCTTGAGGACGTTTGCCTGGCGGTACATCCCGATCTCGATCTGCCGCTCGTGACTCTGCGACCGATACCACTCGGTGGAGCCCAGCGGATCGGCGGCCGGGAGAATCCAGCGCGGATCGTTGTCGATCACCGCGTACTCGGGGTCGTCCCATGGAATGTCGACGAACGCGTCGAAGTGCTGGTCGACGGATGCCTCGGACAGCACTCGCAGAGTCTTCTCGTACTGGGCGCGAGTCTCGGTTGTCATCGTCATGGTGAATACACCTTTCGAGGAACTATGCCCACAGTTAGTGTTACAGGGCGTTGCGGGCAAAGTTACTGCAACTGCGTGTCGCATGCAAGGGCGCCTTGACATACTTCGTGCATGACTGACTCGGACGCCCCGCCACTCGCGTTCTTCGAGAACGACGGCTCGCAGTACCGCCCGCTCCCCTACGCCCGAAGCCCCTGGTCGACGACCATGATCAACGGCCCGGCCGTCTGCGGACTCGCGGCGCACGAAATTGAAGCGCGGCACGCCGAAGAGTCGTTCGTACCGGCGCGCCTGACCGTCGACCTGTTCCGCCAGGCCCGCTTCGAACCCACCACGGTGACCACCACTGTGGTCCGCGACGGTCGACGCATCCGCGTCGTCGATGCTTCCGTAGAGCAGGACGGACAACCCGTCGCACGCGCCACGGTGGTGTTTCTGCGCCGCACCACCGAACCCGCCGGTCACACCTGGCGCACCGAACGTGTGCCCACCCCGCCGATGCCGGTACTGACGGCGACCAAGCCATTCGAGCACTATCCGCTGTACGGCAGCGACGACCATGTCACCGAGGACAACCCCGGCGGCTGGTCACTGTCGATGGAGGACCACACCAACCGGAGCCGCAAACGCGTGTGGCACCGCCAGCTCGACGTGCTGAACGGCCACCCCAATTCCCCGTTCGTGCGGGCGGCGATGGTCGGCGAGAACACCAGCATGGTGACCCATTGGGGATCCGAGGGCGTCGGCTTCATCAACGCCGACCTCACCATGACGCTCTCCCGCTTACCAGTGGGGTCGGACGTAGGGCTCGAAGCCGACAATCAGAGCAGTACCGACGGAGTGTCCGTGGGCGCCGCGACCTTGTTCGACACCGACGGCGTATTCGGCACCTGTCTCGTGACGGCCGTGGCCAACCCGAATCTCGCGATGGACTTCACCCGGGGGCGATGACGGCGAGGTTGGCGATGACTCGATTCGCCACGCCCTGGCTGGTGATCGACCCCATTTCAGTCAGCCGCACCCATGCTCCGCAGTCGCACGCGTGTCATGCGGCGTGGTCGAGTGCGGCCGCGGAGAATGCGTGCGGCAGGGACTCTGGCCGACCACGATGAGTTCCGCTCTCAGGCGCGGTGCTCCTGCGCTACGAGGCGAAGCAACGCTGAAAGGTGGACGTAAGGTCGAAGCATGGCAGTGCGAGCGGGTGTTGTGGTCACGGGAACAGAAGTTCTGGCCGGCAGGGTCACCGACCGAAACGGGCCGTGGGTGGCCCAACAACTCCTCGAGATGGGGGTCGACGTCGCGCACATCACCATCTGCGGCGACCGACCCGACGACCTGACAGCTCAAGTACAGTTTCTCGCCGACCAGCGGGTCGACTTGATCGTCACGAGCGGAGGCTTGGGTCCCACAGCCGATGATCTCACCGTGGCAACCGTCGCCGCGCTGTACGGCCGAGAACTGCTACTGGACAGCGAGTTGGAGCAACGGATCCACGCGATCGTCCAGCGCTGGCGCAGTCGTCTCAGTTCTGCCGTCGACTCCGAACCGCTGAGAGCCGGAATTCGCAAGCAGGCCATGGTTCCGCAGGGCGCACAGTCCATTCCACCGACCGGTACTGCACCCGGCGTCGCGATACCGGCTGACGAGTCCGCCGCATTGCCTGCTGTTCTGATCTTGCCGGGCCCACCTCGTGAACTGCAGGCCATGTGGCCGACCGCTCTCGAATGCGCGCCCGTCGCCGAGGTTTTGGCCGGGCGCGTGCAGGTCCGCCAGGACACCATTCGCGGATACGGGTTGTCCGAAGCCGACCTCGCCGCGACCTTACGCACAGCAGAACGCGATATCGCGGGCTTCGCCGACCTCGAGATCACCACGTGCCTCAGTCGCGGGGAGCTCGAAATGGTGACGCGGTACGTCGACACGGCGAGAACCTCGTACTCCGATCTCGAACGTCTCATCGACAAAAATCATGGTGCACATGTTTTCTCGACCGACGGGTCCACCATCGACGATATCGTGGCGAAGCGACTGGCCGGCCGTCGGATCGCCACCGCGGAGTCGTGCACCGGGGGCATGATCGCCGCCCGCCTCACCGACCGCGCAGGTTCGTCCGCCTACGTGATCGGGGCGGTGGTCTCGTACGCGAACGAGGCCAAAATTGGCCTACTCGACGTTCCCCACGACACCATCGACCAGCACGGAGCCGTCTCCGAACCCGTGGCTGCGTTGATGGCGGAGGGCGCGATGAGCCGGCTCGGTGTCGACATCGCCGTCTCCACCAGTGGTATCGCCGGACCGGGCGGCGGCACCGACCAAAAACCCGTCGGCACAGTCTGTTTCGCCATTGCCGCCGCCGACCGACCCACCGTTACTCGCACCCTTCTGCTGCCCGGTGACCGTGCAAGCGTGCGTGCGCTGTCCACGACGGCGGCGATGCACATGCTTGCCGACGCGCTCGCCTGACCGGAGACAGACCCTCCGCCCGGCAGTCGGACGCTACCGGGAATCGAGCTGCAGTTCGGCCAGCACCCCGGCCACCGCAAACCCGCCGGCAACAGCGCATCCCGCGATTCGGGTCTTCGTAGGAAGCTCTGCGGTCAGCGCGAAAACGCCGGTGTCCCACACGTCGACTGCGACGCCGGCCAGCAGCAGTGACCGGACTGCCGCAGGGGCGAGATGCGTGGCGGCGTACAACCCACCACCGACGTAGATCTCGCGGATCCCGAAGGTCCGAGCCGATGCGCGAGTCGTCGGCAGCGCTGCATCACGGCCGGCGAGGAGTTCGTTTGCCCGGGTAGGCGCGATCATGTGAGCAATGCCGATCGTCAGACGCGTGAATGGGCAGACGAACCATCCGGAGCGACATTCCGGGTCTGGTTCCGAGCGACCACCTGCGAGACGCGCCGGTAGTCGTCGGGGGTCAACTCCCTGTCGCAACCGAAGATGAATCGATCCGGCCGGACGAGGAATGCGGTCGCACGAGCCTTACGCATCTGCCTGCCCACAGTTCCCTCACTGTCGACGTAGTGGCCGACGGGAACCGAATGGGTGGCGATGGCCGAGGCGTACTCCAGCTTCACCTCGGCCACACCAGCGTCGGCCAACTCCTGTGGAATGGGCGAGGAGGGGAATCCGACCCAGGTCCAGCTGTTGTCGAGGACGGTATCGAGGCGTACAGGGGTGAGGTCCGATCCGACAACCCAGGGCTGCTTGATGAACGATCCGCGGGGGCTGCGGCGCTTCCCGGTGCCCCCGAAGAAGCCACCTTTCGTACCCAACGCGTACCGCGGTTTGAGTCCCATGCTCGTCAGCCATGGCCGCACACCCGGAATCTTGGATGCGCCGGCGAAGAGACTGTCACGAGCCGCTGCGGCGGTATCGTTGCGTAGCATGACCATTCGCCCGATACCGAGGGAGAAGCGGGTCAGGGCGACCACGTTGGGTCGGCGCTCTGGTTCGTAGCTGCGCAGCAAGTCAGGATCGGCGCCGGCGTTCAGAACGGCATCCAGTTTCCAACAGAGGTTGGCCACGTCGCGCACCCCGGACGAAACGCCCTGCCCGGCGAAGGGCGGCATGATGTGTGCGGCGTCGCCGGCGAGGAATACCCGCCCTCGACTCCAGGTCTCGGCCTGGCGAATGTGGAAGGTGTATCCCCAGCTCCGGAACACCTCGACCTGGTCGTAATCGATTCCTCGCTCGGCAAGCAGGCCGCGCAGACCGGCCTCGGTCTGCAACTGCTCGACCGTCTCACCCTTGTTCACCCGAAACTCGACGCGGTGATAGCCCATGGGACACGGGCAATCGACGCCGGGTCGCTCGGGGTCGGAGATGAACGTGAAGTCCAGTGGAGCCCCCACCGGCAGGTCGTACCAGGCACGCAGCTGTATGTCGAACCACTGGTCTTCGATATGTTTGCCGGGCAACGCGATTCCGAGCATCTTGCGGATCGAGCTCGACCCGCCGTCTGCTGCGATGACGAACTTGCTCGTGATCTGTCGATCCGGCCCACCGTCGACGGGTCGTAGTGTCAGTGTGGTCGAGTCACCGTCCTGAGTGAGGGCGACGGCATCGAGACCGGACAGGAGGGTCACCGTGGAGAACCGCGAAATTCCATCGCGGAGGACGCGTTCGAGTTCGGGTTGGTGGTAGAACGCCATTCCCGGCACACCTTGATCGAAACTCTCCGTGGAGGACATCGAGAGGAACGTTCGATCGCCGTGCTTCAGATGGATGCGTACGTCGGTCGACATGGTCTTCACCATCTCGTCGAACAATCCGAGCCCTTGCCAGACTCGGTGCGCATCCTCGTCGGACGCGATCGCGCGCTGTCGAGGGAAGACAGTCAGGTCGCGCTCGATTACCACCGTTCGAATGCCGCGTTGTCCCAACAAATTTGCGGCCGTGGCTCCGGTGGGGCCCAGTCCGACGATGACGACGTCCACGTCCGTGGTTGCGTCGTCCACCGAGTCGAAGCCGACAGTGTGTGTTGTAGTCATGGTGTCCCTTCTCCGATCGTCATCGTCACGTTTTCAGGACACGGGCGTCAACGCCGTTCACTCCTGACGAATCGTCATCCAGGGGGCATCGTCTGGGTGGGTAGTGATGGGGTGGCTAGGGGCACAGAGGCGAGCGAACGAGCCTCTGCCTCCGGGAGACCGAACATCTGCAGCAGATTCGCCGCCAGCTCGGTCGCAACGCTCCCCACGTCGGCCGTCGGATCGTCCGCCAGCAGGTGCAGGCAACCCAGCATCGAGCCTGCCGTGCATGCAATCGCAGTGTCGAAATCGGTCACCCGCAGTCGTCCTGCGTCGGCGGCAACATGCAACCCGTTCAGGGCGCGGGGAACCAGTGAACGGTCCTTGGTCATCGAGAACAATCCCAGTCTCATGACGATGTCGGTCATCTGGCGATGACTCCGCCGCAGGTGCAACGTCATTCGCACACCGTTGGCGAACAGCAGCGCTGGATCGTCGATACCGGCCGTCGCGTCGTCGAAGAACGTTCCGAACCGGTCGAGCGTGAGGGCGATCGCCGCTTCGAACAGTTCGGATTTGTTCGCGAAGTGGTTGTAGAACGTTCCCACGCCTACATCCGCGCGTCCGGTGATCTGCCGAACACTCGCGTCGGTGCCCAGCGGACCGGCCAAAAATTCGCACGCAGCAGACACGAGCGCGGACCTGGTTCGGATTCGGTGCTGCTCTTGCAAACCCTGACCGGTTCGCGGCTGAGCTGCCGAGATCGGCTTAGACCAGTTCCGAACCCGATCAGCGGTCACCGTATGTGCTCGTCCGTGTGCACGCCGACGAGCTCCCTCATGCCTGCGCGGTGGGACTCCGGTAGCGGGCGGCTGCACAGGTCTCGAGCTTCGTCCGACGGGATACCCAAGCCGCGCAGGACATCTGCTGTCATCCGGTCAACAGAACTTGCCTCGTCTCTCCCCGGTTGGGCTATCAGCAGCTGACCCAACGCGAGTAACGACCCGCCAACCAGCGCAAGTGCCATGTGCGGATCGTCGACGTCGAATCGTCCCTGTGCAGAGCCGGCTTCGATATCGCGCAAGCACCGCGGCGCCAGTCCGCGTTCGGTGGTCCGTAGACCGGTCCCGGCATCGAGCATCACGCGCGCGAGATTGGGTTGGAGTCGGAAGAACCTGCCGGCGAGGCGGAAGCAGAGTGTGAACTTCTCGACGGGGTCGTAGAGGCTGCCCGTCAGGCTGTCCAGGTACTCACCGAGGTCGTCGAGCGCGGTATTCAACGCCGCTTGGAACAGCTCTTCCCTGCTGGCGAAGTGGTTGTAGAACGACCCCATACCGACGTTGGCCGCTTGCGTGATCTCGAGAACCGGCGCGTGCACCCGGCCGCTGGCAAGGAAACCCTGCGCAGCGTTCAGCAGTGCGGCGCGGGTGCGAGCCTTGCGTCGGTCGAGTCGGTTTTCTCCGGTCACAGTAGATGCCCTCGGTTCCACTAGTGCATGGCCTTGACCGCCAGTCTTCACAATCTCCCGAGAACTGACGAAATTGTCAACTCAGCGATGACCAGCGGTTTAGGTACATCCGACATATTTCTGACGAAATCGTCATTTTGCTTGACTGCCGCTCGTCCACTGAAGTAGACATAACTTGTTGACGAAATCGTCAACTATCGCGGGGGTGTACGCGATCACACAACCCCGGCCCCGAATCGGGGATCACGCCCCTCGACGCTCACACCCCAGGAGTCCGCATGACCAAGAGTGCGACCGTCCCCAAGTATCGGGCGAACATCTACTCCACGGACGCCATCCTCGATCCTCACCCTCACTACGCCGAGTTGCGTGAACTGGGTCCCGCGGTGTGGCTGCCGCGGTTTCGCGCATACGCCATCTCGCGCTACGCCGACTGCAAGGCCGTGCTCCTCGACGATGAAACGTTCGTCTCCAAGGACGGTGTCGCACTGAACCCGGTCGCGAACCGTCTCGGTCGCGGAACCACCATCAGCAGCGACGGCGACGAGCACGCCCTCAAGCGCTCCGTCCTCGCGCACCGGCTCACGCCGAAGGCCGTACGGAAAATGACCGACGCCGTGGAGGAGAAGGCTCAGAGCATCGTCGACGCGGCGCTGGCCAAGGGCGTCGTCGACGGTGTGGACGATCTGGCCACCGCGTTGCCGACGTCCATCGTGCCTGATCTGGTCGGTTGGCCGGACGAAGGCCGGGCCGATTTGTTACGTTGGGCAGGAGCAACTTTCGATTCACTCGGTCCGATCAATCGGCATTCGGTCAAGGCTGCCAAGGCGTCCGCAGAGATGCTGGCCTTCTCGCGGCGCGTGGTGCGTGAGCGATCGGTGCTTCCGGGCAGCATGGGCGCCGATGTGCTTGCCGCAGCAGCCAAGAACACGATCCCCGCATCGCAGTGCCCGGCATTGATGATCGACTATCTCGCACCATCATTGGACACGACCATCGGCGCCATTTCGGGTGCCTTGCACCTGTTTGCGCGGCACCCCGAGCAGTGGACGATGCTGCGGGAGGACCACGACCGCATCCCCAACGCCATCAACGAGGTGGTGCGTTACGAATCACCGATTCGCGCGTTCACGAGGCGAGCGGTCAGGGATGTAGACATCGATGGTGCGCACGTGCCCGCAGGAAGCCGAGTTCTGGTGATCTACGCTTCCGCCAACCGCGATCCCCGCGAGTGGGAGAATCCGGATTCGTTCGACATCACTCGCGACGCAACGCGACAACTCGGTTTCGGACAAGGTGCGCACGGGTGCGCCGGGCAGGGCCTCGCTCGCCTCGAGGCGAAGACGATCTTGCGCATTCTGGCCGAGAAAGTGGAGCGTATCGAGGAAGCGGGCACGCCGGTGCGAGCTGTCAACAACGTCATTCACCGCTTCGAACGACTCCCCTTGAAATTGATTGCTGCCGAAAGGAAAACATCATGAGGATCGACGTCGATTGGGACCGCTGCGAGGGCCACGGCTTGTGCGCCGACCAAGCACCGAAGGTGTTCGACCTCGACGACGACGGCGAACTTCACCACGCCTTCGACGGCAAGGACATCCCCGACGAATTGGAGTCGTCCGCGAAGTCGGCAGTGGGCGTCTGCCCGGTTGCGGCTCTGCGCGAGCACTCGTGACCGACGGTTCCGCGACGGTCGTCGTTGTCGGCGATTCGATCGCCGGATGCACTGCAGCGCGTCAGCTTCGAGCACTGGACCACAGCGGTCCGATCGTCATGATCGGAGCCGACGCCGATGGGTCCTACCCCCGTCCACCGCTGTCGAAGCAGGTGCTGAAGAGCGATGCGGGCGACGCCGACACGTGGGACCTCGCCGATCTGAACGTCGACATGGTGGCCTCGAGTGCGACCGGCGTCGATGTCGACGATCGGATAGTTCGCACTGCTGACGGACAGCGCGTGCACTACGACGCGCTGATCGTGGCAACCGGGGCCAGCGCTCGCCGCATAGCGGACGCCGACCGCGGCGGAGAGCTGGTCCTCCGGACGTTGGCGGACGCACGCAATCTCAGGTCCCGACTCGAAACCGCAGAGTCCGCAATCGTGATCGGAGCGGGATTTCTCGGAATGGAGGTCGCAAGTGCGTGCGCCGACCGCAACATTCCGGTCACTGTCGTCGATGTCGACCCACCGTTGGAACGATTGCTGGGACCGTTTCTCTCCCGAGCTCTATCGGCCCGGGCGCGGTCGTCGGCGGTGGAGATCGTACGTGCGGACAAGCCCGTCGAACTGATCGGCGACCCCGTCGACGGTATTCGCGTCGGTGATTCCGACCGTCATGCAGATCTGGTGCTCACGTGCGCCGGTGAGGTTCCTGCGACGCAGTGGCTCGACGGATCGGGAGTCGCGGACGCACGCGGCGTCGCCATAGATGATCGGTGCACCACTGCGGCGGCACACGTCTTTGCGGCCGGCGACGTCGCGTATCGCCGCGGTTCCGCTGGACGAACCCCGTTCTGGTCCAGCGCCGTCGCACAGGGCAAGGTCGCAGCCGCATCGGCGCTCGGGCTCGAGCCCACGTGCGCGCCGACCGATGACTACTTCTGGACCGAAATACTCGGACTGTCGATCAAGGTGGTCGGACCGCTCCCCCTGCTCGGCGAACCCACCGTTCTGGAAGGGTCCGTCGACGACGGCTCGGCTCTGCTCCAGTGGACCCATGACGACGGCCGAAAGACGATCGTGGCGTACGGGATCAAGAAATCGGTCGGGTTGCTCCGGCGGAAGGCAGCCGCCGACGCGTGACGGCGAACATCAGTGGGCCCGAGGTTTGCTTGCTACACACCCGCTGGCTGATGGTCGACATGCGATCTCCCCGAACGTGACCGCGCTATCCCGAGCAGTCGAGACGGCGTCGTCGTACTCGCACCCTGAACCGGGACAGACCTTCTCGCTATGTCGGTGTCGACGTCACCGGAACGAACGCAGGGCGGCGCCGTGCTATCGCGGCCAGGCCGCGGTGGGGGCGCAAGGTGATGGTGGGTTCGAGGCTCACTTTGACTGTCGGATCGGTGTCGAAGTGATAGCGCTGCGCGACTACCGCACCGAGCAGTACTGCGTTGAGATTCGCGAAGGATTGCCCTATGCAGGCGCGGCGGCCTCCACCGAACGGGAGATACGAGAACCGGGGACGATCGCGTGCCGCGCCGTTCATCCAGCGGTCGGGGAGAAACTCCGTGGGACGTTCGTAGACCGTTGGGTCGCGATGTGTGCTCCACACACTGACCATGATTCTCGAACCCGCGGGCACGAAGTGACCGGCGATGACATCGTCGTGCAATGCAGTCCTGGGAATGTGCCATACCGGGGGATACAGCCGCATCGCTTCGTTGAAGCATGCCGTCAGCCATGGCAACCGGTCGGCATCGTCGACGCCCGGAAGCTGCCCCTTCAGAACCCGATCGAGTTCCGCATCGAGTTGCTCCCGTGCGTCGGGGTGGTGCCCGAGAAGGTAGAACATCCATGCCAGACCGTGCGCCGTCGTCTCGTGTCCTGCGGCAATGAAGGTGGCCACCTCGTCGATCACCTGTTGCCTCGACAGGAACTCTCCGGTGTCCGGGTCCGCGCTGTCCATCAGCAGTGACATCAAGTCGTTCCGTCCCTGCTGGCCATGGTCGAAACGGTCGTCCACCAGTGACTCCATCACGGCGTGAACGCCCTTCGCCTGGGTCGTGTACCTCCGCCAGCGCCGCGGCGTGAACACCCGTGCCGCGCGAATCATCCCTACATGATCGACATCCTGTAGGAGCATAGGGCCGAGACTTCGGCTGATCCTGCCGATCTCGTGCAGAGACTCCGCCATCAGGCTGCCGAGATCGTTGTCGACTGTGCTGATGTCCCCACTGATCAGCGCACGGAACACGGTGTCCAGGCCGACTCGCAGCATCTCACCGTCGAGGTCTACCTCGGATCTGTCGAGTCCAACTCCATCCCAAGCGGTTACAGCGTCGTCGGCCGCCGCCGCCATGTGATCGGCATAGACGCCGAGGTGCCGCTTGGCGAAGACGGGACCGGCGATCGCACGCGAGCGACGCCACGTGGATCCGGAGCTGGTCACCAACCCGTTTCCGAGGATCGGACGGAACAGATCGAAATTCGGGGACTTGGGATAGCGGTCCTGGTGCGAGACCAGGACGTGTTTCACAGCGTCGTTGCCACGGAGGACGACGACGTTGCGCGGCCCCAGATTCAGCCGGGAGATGTTGCCGTACTCTTCGGCCATCGCATCCATCGTGCCCAGAACGTCGATGCTCATGCGGCGCATCCACTTCCACGATTCGCGAGCGGGCGGACCCGGTATAGCGGGTGCCTCCCGAGGTTGGGGGTACCCCGCACTGTGAGTATTACTTGCATCGGAGTCGGCCATGAGTTTTCCTTACTCGTGAAGTGCCCGGGTGACCGGAGACTGGATCGTATTCACGGCCCTAGCGTGGTAGTGACGTACTCGACTTGGACTGCACGGGAACGTATTTCGGCAGCAGCTTCCGACCGACAACGGTGCCGCCGGTGTCGTTCGATCACCACCTCACTTCGGCAGGTACCCGCCATCAGAGCTGAACCACCCAGCCGAGAAGGCCGGTGATGTCGCAGAGACCTGACCGCCTGAACTGGCACGCACGAGATCGACAGTGTGCGCGCCCGGCGCGGGCGCGGACGTCAAACGTCGCCTCGGAGAACGAAGAGGCCTGTTCCAGGTGCTGTCCGGTACCACCAGGGATGCACCGCTCGCGTGCTCGGCCAGCAGTACACGCCCGGATGCGAGATCTGGAGTGACGGGAGTGTCGTCGAACCGGCCGGGGAGCGCACGTCGGGTCATGGCCCGAACATCGACGACCTCGTGCGCGGCGAAGCCGACACTGCAGGCGATCTCGAGCGCCCGAGTAGTCGGATGTCGCGCGAAGAGCGCCTCTAGTATGGGTCCTGCATCCGACCACTCCACCTCGGCATTCGAAGTATGCGGTTGCAGTGCACGTGCGATCGATGGCCACGCATTCGGTGTCGAGCACACGTAGATCCAGCCGTTACGGGTCTTGTACAACCGGTCTGTCGCGTGCCATCCGACCGGAGCATGGCCCTGCGGTTCGGGGACGTCGCGACCGGTGACGAACGGCAGCTGAACCCAGCCCGCGCTACGGACCAACGACGTCCGGCCGGTGATGTTGCGTGCGCCGCGTCGTCGGGCCAGAAGACCGACGATCGTAGCGTAAGCACCGGAATAGCCAGTGAAGTAGTCGATCGTGGCGGCGACACCGTGCACCGTGGGATTGTCCGCGCCGCCGAATCGCGACATCACTCCGGTTACTGCCTGCACCACCGGGTCGTACCCGGGCCGTTGGTCCCAGTCGCCCGGATACGGACCCGCCCATGCTGTGACGGCACAGACCACTGCGCGATCGTTGAGACGGTGCACGTCGGCCGGTGCAATACCCAATCGCCGCGCCTGACACTCGGTCTTGTTGTAGAGCACTACATCCGAGTCACCGACGAGCGTGTCGAGGACCGCTCGGCCATCGGGTGCCGACGGGTCCATCGCGATGCTCTGCTTGCCTTGATTGACCTCGAGGCCGATGTGGAGCAGGAGCCGCGGCCCCATGGATGGGACGACCGGATCGACATGGGTAACCGTTGCACCGAGTTCAGCGAGAGTCCGAGCAGCGACCGGACCTGCGATCACGTTCGCCATGTCGAGCACCGCGACACCGGCCAGCGGTGCAACGGACTGCGCACCCGCACTCTCGCCGGGCACCATCGCGAAGGGCTGCTGGTCACTCGACCACGCGATGTCCGCATCGCCGGCGTGACTCTCGGTCAGTGGTGGCGGGGTGGCCATTACCGCGTCGTGGTCGGGCCCGGCGGTTCCGACCAGATCGACTTGAACACCGGGCTGCATTCCGTTGTCGGTCGCGATGACGACGCCGGCCGTCTGCATCTCCGGCATGGCCGTCCACTCGGCGGTGGTGCGTTGCATTCCCACCGGAACTCCCTGCGTGGCGAGGAGGTTCTCGATATCGGCCGCAGCGTGGACGCCAATGCGTCGTTGAAGCGTTCGCGTCAATCGGTTCCATCGTGGGTGCGAGCGATACGCGTAGATGTTGGTCTTCGTAGGTGGTGTGTCCAGCACATCGCCCCGAGTGAAACCGAGCTCGGCGACCCGCTCGTCGAGCTTCAACGTGCTCACGACGCGATCGATATGGTTCTTGTGGTCGATCGCGCAGAGGAACAACATCCGCCCGTCCGACGTCCGGTAGTTGCGGAAGAAGGGCGGGAACAACGCACGAGCGCGCACTTCGAGGGCTAGCGAAACCTTGCGTGGAAGGCGGCGCAGGTCGAGTCGATCCAGCAGCGCCGAAGGCAACGGTGGTTCGTTGTAACGACTCGGCTGATCGGTGACGCGGAGCAGAAATCCTGCAGCCGCAGACATCGCCGCGTCGAGCAGCGGCACCTCGACCCAGTCTCCGTGCCCGTTGAGGTCGCGTCCGTGCACTCCGGCCACCGCGGCAATGGCCGCATGCACGGCGGCGTACACCGACGGGACAGGGAGTGCGGTGAAGACCGGTGGAAGGTTCAGCACCGAACCGACCGTCGACAGGTTCGTGTAGAGCCCACACGCCGCGCTGACCACCCCGTCCCACCCGGCCATCTCGCTGCGCTCATCGTGCCTGGCGAACCCTGGTACAGAGACGTACACCAGACCGGGATTGCGTTGCGACACAATGTCGTATCCGATTCCCAATCGTTCCATCACACCGGGACGGAAGTTCTCGAGGACTACATCCGCCCCGTCCACGAGCCGCAGCGCGGCCTCGATGCCGCTCGCCGTCCGGAGGTCGAGTTCGATCCTGCGTTTCCCGCGTGCGAGCACAGCCGCGGACGGATGCTTCCATGTCGGGCCACCCGGTGGATCGATGGCAATGACATCGGCCCCCTGGTCGGCAAGAAACACCGCGGCCATCGGGCCTGCGATGTAGTGACCGAAGTCGAGTACGCGTAAGCCCGCCAGTGGCGCAGCACCCGAGCCGGTCATTCGACCATGTCCATCCGTCAGCATCCGATTATTCCTACTGTTGCGTCGGCAGTTTCGATTCCGCGGTCAGGCGTCGGTCGGGCGCCCAGCTACGGCGGTCTCTCGAAATTCTGCTTCGATGCCTCCGAGTCCGCTCTCGCTGGACCGATTCGACCTCGGGCTCAACTGTCATGTCGGCTCCCCCCTGAGCAAAATACACCGATTGGTGTATTTTTGGAGGATAGTACACCGATTGGTATCATGCAATGCGCGATCCAGCCCTGCTTCCATGGTCGACAGAAACCTGGACTGCGCTGCCCATTACGTTCAATTCTGTTGCACTGCAGTTGACTCCTGCCGCTCAGGCGGTGACATCGCGAGCGAAATGCGCAATGTGGTCGAGCATGACCTGCAGACCCAAATCCTCGAGGGGCAAGTGTCCTGCCCCCCGGCAACACGGGCTCGTGAACGGGCACCTTCGTGATCTTCGACAGCACAGGAGTGCTGAGGTGTCGTGGGGTCCAACGATCGAGCTCGGGCTGGGTGAGCAGAACGGGGCACGCATCGAAGTGTGCAGGCTCGACTGCCGGGGTGTAGTTCGTGTAGCTGTTCAGGAACGCGATCGACATCGAGTTCCTGCAGACGTTTTGTCGCGCAAAAGCATCCGCGTGGCGTCCCGATTATTCGTGAGGGTCGACATCTTCGATGCCAGTTTCATCGGATACCCGATGCGCCGCAGGGGCGTCCTGTCGACCACGCGCATTGCGGGCACGCCGAGCCGCGGGGTGATGATGTCGTGCGGCGATTCGTCTCGAACGCGCAGAACTCGTTGATCCAGGAATGTCATTCCCACAATGCCGGACAGGGTGCCCGGCGCGGACGCAGCACGACACGTGCTCGTGCGTCGACATTGCGGTAGCGGTCCAGTTGAACTCTGTGGCCCCGCCACTGCCAGAAGTCCTCCTCGGGCTCAGTAGCTTGTGTCAACTGCAACCGATGTGGAAGGAACTGCTGGAGCTCGCGCCACACTGATTGATCTCTGTAGAACCTGTCGCCCGCCATTGCCGATTTCCCTCTTGTCTCGTGGATCGCTTGTGAAGTAGGCCGTCATCTCACTCGGCAGCCGACATGCGCCTTACGTGCCGTCCAGTCGCTTCGATCGTCCCGGTTCGGATGGAAATCGGGAACCCTGGTAAGTACCAGCCGGGTGATCACAGGGTTGTTCCACGTGCGCTCGGCGCGAAGGGCGCGGCCCAGCAGATACTGCTCCGCTGCTGCCCGTCGCTCCCGCACGAGCATGCAGACCGACTGAGTGTGCGTCCGCGATCCCCTGGCTTCACTGTTGACAGCCCGGCGCCATTTTGGCTAACTTCATTTCTGAAAGTCAACCGTCGGTGGTCCAACGACGGATTGTCGACATGGCAATGGGGGTCGCACGTGGTATCAGCTTTGGTCGTGGTGGATCCGCTGAACGACTTCGTATCTCGACGCGGCAAGGGGTGGCCGCTACTGCGGGAGGTCGCGGGCGAGACAGGTCTTGTCGCGAATCTACGGACCGCCATCGGAACCTGCCGCAGCCGCGGGACTCCCGTCGTCTACGCCCCGCATTCACGGGCTAGCCAGTGTGGAGTGCACGAACATCCGACCCCGAACCAGGACCTGATGCGTCTGAGTGGATTCTTCGATGGATTCGGCGGCAAGTTCCATCCCGAGCTAGCGCCTGTCGGCGGTGAGTTCGTCGCAACCCCGCATCACGTATCGAGCGGGTTCGGCGGTACCGACCTCGATGCGCATCTACGATCCATCGGCGTCGATCACATTTCGATCTGCGGACTACTCACCAACACATGTATCGAGTCCACTGCCCGGCAAGGCGTCGACCTCGGCTATCGCGTGAGCGTCCTGACCGACGCAGTCGCGTCCTGGACACCCGCCGATCACGAGGCCGCGGTGCGGGGTTCACTCCCCTTGGTCGTTCACGAACTGATCACTACCGCGGAATTCGCGGCATGAGCATCTTCAACGCGGGGGTCGACCGTGCGATGCGTGGATTGGTCACCTGGCGCATGCGTCCTCGGATCGCCTACAGCGCAACGGATACAGCGGTCCTCATCGTGACCTCCGGACCCGGCGTGCACCCCGACGACATTCCTAATGGTGCTCGGCTGATGCGGTGGGCACGAGCCGCCGGTATCAGCGCCATCGTCACCTCCAGAGATCGGCCCGCCGACTGCGACGCACCCGATCCACCCCGTGGCCTGCCGGAGACCGTGGTGATCCTCGAACCGTTCCCCGGGCTGTCGGCGTTCACCAATCCGTCCCTGTCGGCCACGCTCGCCGACAAACACCTCGACCGCGTCATCATCGCGGGCAGTCGCACGGACATCGAGATCGACTCGACCGCACGCGATGCGATCGAGTCCGGTCTGCACACCACCGTCGTCGGCGACTGTTGCACGGGTTCGAGCTCGGCCGGCCATCGAGCCACCGTCGATGTCACGCTCCCCAGACTCGTCCATGCCGTGATGAACATCGACGACCTCCCGGCGCAGACACGATGACCGAGACCCATCCGACGTCCTCCGAGCCGCGCCACGTTCTCGTCCAGGCGAAGGATTTCACCGATCCCGGCGGTTGGACCTTCGACGCGCAGTTCGCGCACGAGATGGGCGCGCCCTATCTACTCGGACACGGACTCGGCGCACCTGTCGCCGACGCCCGAGCAACGATCGACGTTCCCCGGGCGGGTCAGTACTACGTGTGGGTTCGCACCAAGGACTGGGTTCCCTCGCACCACCCCGGGCAGTTCACCGTCACCATCGGGAGCCGCACTCTTTCCAGAACTTTCGGAGCGAGCGGACAGGGCTGGGGATGGGAAGCCGCGCCCGCCGTGCAGCTCGCACGCGGCGCCACCGACGTAACACTGCACGACCTCACCGGGTTCGACGCACGGTGCGACGCACTCTATCTCAGCCTCGACAACGTTCCGCCGCCCGACGTCGGGGCAGATCTGCTGGTCTGGCGCGCAGGGCTGGTCGGCTCACCGGACACCCCGACCGACGGCGGCGAGTTCGACGTGGTGGTTGTCGGCGGCGGGGTCACAGGTAGTGCGGGCGCACTGGCAGCTGCTCGCCTCGGACTGAGGGTCGCGCTCATCCACGACCGGCCCGTGCTCGGCGGTAACGCCAGCAGGGAGATCGGAATCACCCCTCGCGGCGAAACGGGCCCGCTCGTCGACGAGTTGGCCGCCCGACACCCCGACGGGGATCTGGTGGCGCACGACGTTCTCGACGCGGAAGCCGACGCGACGATCCTCACCGAGCACACAGTCGTCGATGTCGTGACCGACAACCGGACAGTCACCGCCGTCGATGCACGCGACCAGCGAACCGGTCGTGAGGTCCGGCTGCGGGCACCCATCGTGATCGATTGCAGCGGCAAAGCCGTCATCGGCCTGCTCGCTGGGGCGCGGACCCTGTTCGGCAACGAATCGGCCTCGGAGTACGACGAACCGACGGCTCCTGCACAGCATCTCGATCAACATCACGGCCACACACTGATGTTTCGCACGCGCGAACACACATCTGCTGTCCCTTTTCCGGAAGTGCCATGGGCTCTAGATGTTGCCAAGGACTACGCAAATCTGAGCGGGCAGCTCGTCGAGCCGGGAGTGGATAACGGACCGGGCCCCGCCGCTGGCAAGTTTCGCCATCCCGATCCAGCCACCCGCCGGCGAATGTTGGTCCCGGCCACCCACTTCTGGGAGTACGGCCAGTGGCTCGACCCCTACACCCGGGGCGAAGACATCCGAGATCACCTTTTGTGCGCTATCTACGGAACGTTTGCGAACGTCAAGACGCTGGAGCCGGACATGTATGCGAACCTGGCGCTCGACTGGGTCGCCCACGTCCCCGCTCAGGGCGAGTTCCGCCGCTATCTCGGCGATTACGTGATGACCGAGAACGACATTCGCGAACACCGAGTGTTCACCGATGCGGTGGTGTCGAATTCCGGTGCGTTCTGTCTGCATTACCCGATCGACGACACGTACGACTTCCGCCTTAAGGACTGGAAGTGGGACACCCGCGACGGGCTCCCGTTCGACGTACCGTTCCGGTGCCTCTACTCGGCAGACCTCGACAATGTGATGATGGCGGGCAAGCACATCAGCGTCACCCACATTGCGGGATCGGTGACCAAGTTCATGGGAAACGGAGCCCAGCACGCCGTTGCGACCGCAGCTGCCGCGTCGCTGTGCCTGAAGTACGGAATCACTCCCCGGCAAGTCGCCGAGCGCTACCTCGACGAACTGCGAACTGCGATTACTCGGTTCTCCCCGCCCGCGGCAGGCTCTCCGAGCGCGCCCGCGAGTGGAGATCCGACGATCTAGGCTGGAACCATGCGATGGCTCGATGTGGACACCAAGAACTGTTCGGTGCAGGCAACGGTCGACGTCGTCGGACAGAAGTGGTCACTGCCCATCGTTCGAGAACTGTTCAACGGTGTGCACCGATTCGACGAGATCCAGCAGCACATCGGCCTCAGCGAAGCAGTGCTGGCACGGCGACTCCGAGAGCTCCAGGACGCCGACCTCGTGGAATCCCGCGAATACCGTGACCCCGGACAACGCGCCAGACGCGAGTACCGGCTGACCGCCCCGGGCCTCGACCTTTTCCCGATCGTCATAGCGCTGCTGAACTGGGGTGACAAGCATCGTGCACCCAGCTCAGGCGGCTCCTGGCAAGTCCGCCACCGCGGCTGCGGGGAACAGGTCACTGCCGTCGTCAGCTGCCCCGCCCACCCGGCGACTCCCCTCGACCATCGCGACACAGTCACCAACGCGGGCCCCTCCGCAATCACGACAGCGCAGAACGACGAGCGGTGAGCCCGGCAACCGGCGTGGTCGCGGATCTGCTCGCCGAGGGCGACGAGTTGTCCGTTGTTCTGAGCGGTCTCTCCGATTCGGAATGGTCATGGCAGACGTGCGCGCCGCAGTGGACGATCGCGCGTCAAGTCGCGCACCTGGCGGTGACCGACACAGCGTCGATCGTTTCGGCGGCCGCAGGAGCAGGGGCGTGGCAGTTCGCGAAATCCTTCGATCGACACCAGGTGAGGTCGCTGGTGGACATCGCAGTGCCGTCGATCGTGTTCGGCGTTTCGTGGCCGTTCCGCGCCGAGCGAGGCGGCGTGGCCGACTTGATGGATCGAACCTCGACATTCGCCACCCATCGCAAACCCGAAGTCCTGCTGTCCCATTGGCAAGAACGGCGGCATGCGTTGGCCGACGCCTTGGGTAAGGTGGACGACGAGACGAAGCTCACCTGGATCGGCCCGCCGATGAGTCCCGCCACGATGGCCACGGCACGACTGATGGAGACCTTCGCGCACGGCCAAGACATTCTCGACACCCTGGGGGTCGACCGCGTCGCAACGCCTCGGCTCCGGCACATCGCCGGACTGGGCGTGCGGACCCGCCGATTCGCCTACGGCCAGCACAATCTCAGCGCTCCACCGGCACCCAGAGTCGAGCTGACAGGTCCCGACGGGTCCGTCTGGAGCTGGGGTGACCAGAACGCGTCGGAGATCGTTACCGGGACGGCGTTGGACTTCTGCTTGTTGGTAACCCAACGCAGGCATCGCGAGGACTGCGATGTCGTGGCAGTTGGGGAAGGTGCGCACCAGTGGCTCCGGATCGCCCAGGCCTTCGCAGGCCCGCCAGGGGAGGGCCGCAAGGCCGGACGTCGACCGTCGTAGCCCTACGGATTCGGGAGAGTCAGAGCGCCGCGGCCAGCTCGGTGCCCTGACGAATAGCGCGTTTGGCGTCGAGCTCTGCTGACACCTCTGCACCGCCGATGACATGGCTTTCGATGCCTGCCTGCTTCAACGGCTCGAGGAGATCCCGGACCGACTCCTGTCCGGCGCACACAACGATGGTGTCGACTGCGAGTATCCGCGGATCATGCCCAGTACCCGGAAAACTCAGGTGGAGTCCTCGGTCGTCGATCAAGTCGTAGTGCGCTCCGGAAATCTGTTCCACCCCATGCCTGCTGATGGACGCTCGGTGCACCCACCCGGTGGTGAGACCGAGCCCGGCCCCCTGTGATCCGGTCTTACGCTGCACCATGTACACGGTGCGGGCGGGGGCGATCGGGCGCGGCTTCGTGACGAACCCTGGCGTCGTCAGGTCGTCGGTGACTCCCCACTCCTGATTCCACTCCTTCAAGTTCAGGGTCGGCGAGTCGGCGACGGTCAGGAACTCACAGACGTCGAAGCCGATTCCACCGGCTCCGATGACCGCAACCCTCGAGCCGATCTCCCGATTGCCCAGGACTGCATCGGCGTATGTGACCACCGACGGGTGATCGATTCCCGGAATAGTGGGGACCCGCGGGACGACGCCTGTGGCTACCACGACAACGTCGAAATTCTCGCAGATCAGCTGGTCGGCCGAGACACGCGTCGACACGTGGACCGCCACCCCCAGCACCTCCAGGCGACGCCTGTAGTACCGAATGGTCTCGGCGAACTCCTCCTTGCCGGGAATTTCTGCAGCGATGGCGAACTGACCACCGATGTCGGGTCCGGCCTCGTAGAGGTCCACCCGGTGCCCCCGTTCGGCCGACGCTACTGCGGCTGCCAAACCAGCCGGGCCCGCGCCGATCACACCGATCCTCTTGGCGCGCCGCGTCGGAGACAACGTCAGAATCGTCTCTCGTCCTGCACGCGGGTTGAGCAGACAGGACACCTTCTTTCCGACGAATGCGTGGTCCAGGCAGGCTTGGTTGCAGGCGATGCAGGTGTTGATCTCGTCGGCGCGGCCTGCCGCGGCCTTGATTCCGAACTCGGGGTCGGCCAGCATGGGCCGTGCCATCGACACCGCGTCGACCTGGCCGCGCCGCAGTATCTCCTCGGCCACCTCAGGAGTGCTGATGCGGTTCGAGGCAATCAACGGAATCGACACCTCGTCGCGCAGGCGCTCGGTGAAAGAGACGAACGCAGCCCGTGGAACCGATGTGGCGATCGTGGGCACACGTGCTTCGTGCCACCCGATGTCGGTGTTGATGGCGTTGACCCCGTGTGCTTCCAGCGCTGTGGCGAGGCGAACGATCTCGTCCCACGTCTGGCCGCCCTCGACCAGATCGGCGATCGACTGCCGCATGATGATCGGAAAATCCGGCCCGACGCGCCTCCTGATCTCGTCGACGATCTCCAGCACGATGCGCTGGCGATTCTCGGTACTGCCGCCCCAGCGATCGGTACGGGAGTTGGTGCGCGGGCACAGGAACGCGTTGAGCAGATATCCCTCACCGCCCATGATCTCCACCGCGTCGTAGCCGGCGGAACGCGCGAGTTCGGCACACCGGCCGTACGAGCGTATGACGTGGCGTATGACGTACTCGGGCATCTTGATCGGTCTGAACGGGTGGACCGGCGACTTCTCCCAACCGACACCGAACTTGAACGGGGTGTACCCGTAACGCCCCGCATGCAATATTTGCAGAGCAATCCTGCCACCCGCAGCGTGCACGGCACCGGTGATCCGCCGATGGCGACGTGCCTCGAGCCGGTTGGTCAATTTGCTACCGAATGGCAGAAGGAGCCCGGTCCTGGACGGGGAGAAACCACCGGTGACGATGAGGGCGACACCACCCCTGGAGCGTTCGGCGTAGTACTCCGCCAACCGCTTCGTGTGCCAGAAACGATCCTCGAGTCCGGTGTGCATCGACCCCATCACGATGCGGTTGGGGAGCGTCATCGGACCGATCGCCAGCGGTTCGAACAGATACGGATAGTGCTCGTTCATCGGGTGTTACCTGGGCTCTCATGGAAGAAGTGGGATCAGTGCACGCGCAGGCGTCGCTCGCGTGCAACCAGGAAGAACGGGATCGCGGTGGCGATTCCGACGCTGAACGTCATGACGAACGACAGTGCCCAGACAGGCAGAATGCCGAGCCGACGTGCCTCCATGAATGCCCAGGTATGGAAGGACAACACCACGAAGGCGAGGTCGAACAGCGCGAACCGACCCGGCGTCGTCTTCAAGATGTCTCCGACGAAGAAGTCCGCAACGGAAGGCCATCCACGGGCGCGGACGTACGGGATGGCTATTGCGTTCTGACCCACGAGCGCGGCAGCGAACAATGCCGTCAGGGTGCGGTCACGGCGGAAACGTTCAGACAGCATCGGAGGCGCCTTTCTCTCTCGGTTCGATCGTTGATGCAGGCGTCGCTTTCTCGCGCTTCTTCTCGAGGGCTTCGGGTGAGAACCTTCGCCGCCACACGGGTTTTCCTCTTTCGACGAGACGCTCGAAGTACCGCTCGCCGATTCGGTGAGTGACGGACCGAGGAACGAGACGCCAGAAGAGTCGGTGGACTGCGAGGTACACGTCATCTCGCTTGCCGATGGGTAGCCCCATCGCAGCGCGATGCTCGGCCGGGACACCTGCGCGGATCGACACTCGGTAACAATGCCGAATCGGCGCGGTCGCCATCGCCCATACGAGCGGCGATGTGGACTCGTATCGGGGCGGGCGACGCATCCCCGACGCCCAGATCGTGGATGCCACCTTCAGGACAGCAGGGCTTGCGGTATCGGCGATCCGGTCGCGTTCGACCGGCCAGATCTCGTCGAAGCGCTCGATGGTGTCAGGCATCCCGAGAACGCCGAACCGCCGCCCGATCTCGATCATTCCGAGGTAGACATCTGCGCGGAACGTGTCGGAAGGCCAGCCGCGGATGGCTCCGTGGACGTTCATGATGGCAGCGGTGATCGCGGCCCAGTTCCACGTCCACAGATCTCTCGACCAGGGGTGGTAATCCTCTCCTGCGACCGAGCCGCCGAGATCACGGTGCAACTCGCGTATCGAGAGTGCGACGTCGTCGGAGTCGTCGCCACCGTAGACCACCCCGCCGACCATGTCGAAGGTCTCGACCACACGCGCGACGAGGTGGCCTACGTGGGCATCATCGCCGATCGCGTAGTCGTGGCGGGAGGTGGAGTCGGCGGTGGCGGGATGGAGGAGCGGAAGCAGGAAGGCCGGGAGCGGATAGATCAGCATGGTGGCGTCGCACAACATCGAGTACAGAGGCGATCCTGGTGCGATCAGTTCGGGACGAGGGGCCGGTCGCGTCGAGGGAAATCTCGTCATCGGTCGACCTCCGAGGATCCGGCGCGTCGACTGCGGAACGCGTCGACACCGTTGCGTCGCACGGTAGTGACCAGCGTTCGCCACGGCGATCGCGCCGGATCCGGCTCTTTGCCTGCAGCGAGGCGGTGCAATTGATCGGTGTGCCACTGCAGATCGATCGCGCCGTCCACGGATCGCCAGGCGCCGTGAGTCGAGATCCGCTTCGGGACATGTAGCGACACCGGTGGTACCTCCAGCCGGGCGGCACCGCCGATGATGCGTGCCGCCGCGTCGGGAGACACCGTGCTCGGTCGCCCGATGCCCACGACATCGCAATCACCCGATGCCACAGCGTCGTTCATCCCTTCACGGGTTCGGAAGCCCCCAGTGACCGCCAACGGTATCGACCCCGCCGCTTCTCGGACCATCCGCGCGTATTCCAGGAAATAGGCCTCTCGGCGGCGAGTGCTGTCACTGACGGGGCTTGTGAATCGGCCCATCATCGCCGGCGATTCGTAACTGCCTCCGCTGATCTCGATCTGGTCGAGGCCGCCCGAACGGGCCAGCTTCTCGACGGTCGCTCTCGACTCGTTCTCGTCGAAGCCACCGCGCTGGAAGTCTGCCGAGTTCAGTTTGATGCCCACCGCGAAACCCGGACTTACCGCGGCACGAATCGCAGCCACTACCTCGAGGACGAAAGTCGTCCGCGCTTCCGTACTTCCGCCCCACCGGTCGGTGCGATGGTTGGTGCGTGGAGAGAGGAACTGAGAGACGAGATATCCGTGCGCACCGTGGATCTGGACTCCGTCGAATCCCGCGGCCTCCGCTACGGCGGCGCTTGTTGCGAATCGTCCGATGATGTTCCGTATCTCGCCGTCGGACAGCGCCCGAGGCGTGACCATCGTCGCGACTTTCGAGGTGACTACCGAGGGCGCAACGGGCTGCTCCCTGGTGGCTATCGGATTGGCCTGACGCCCCGGATGATTGAGCTGCATCCAGATGGGGGTGCCACCATCCTTCGTGTACTTCGCCCACCGGGTCAGACCGTCCAGGTGCCGATCGTCCTCGACCACGATGTTTCCTGGCTCGCCCAGGTGCTGCGAATCGACCATGACGTTGCCTGTAACTACAAGGCCGTACCCGCCTGTGCCCCAGCGAGAGTACAGACGCTCCACTCGCATGTCGGGTCCATGATCGGCCGTACCGAGCCCCTCACTCAGGGCGGACTTCATGATGCGATTGGGCAATACCTGCCCGCACGCCAGAGTCAGCGGATCCGCGAGTCCGACAGGTTCGTGTTCCTGATCAGCGTTTTCGGATGTCGACGTTGTCATGTCTCTCTTCCCGCGATGGGCCCGGAGCAGTGGCCGTCATCATCAACAGCATTCGAATGTAGTACACCAATTGATCTACTAACGTCCTGACGGTAGTACACCGATCGATATACTTGCAACACGACAATAGGTCGGCCCGAAGTCGGTACAACGATCGGTATGATGCCAAGGAGGCGGGGGCCGAGCGATGGACAGGATCTGTGAAAGCACGCGACAAGCTGGTATTCAGCACCATCGACCTGGTTCGACGCCACGGCGTGGCGGGAACCGGAGTTGCGGAGATTCTCGAGCGCGGATCGGTGTCACGTCGTTCGATCTACCTGAACTTTCCAGATGGCAAGACGGGACTCGTGGCGGAAGCCACCCGAGTCGCAGGCAACTTCATCCATAGGCGGATCGAGCAATTGGTCGAGATGTCCACCCCGCAAGAGACATTGACCGAGTTCATTGCCGATTGGAAAACGGTCGTCACGGACAGCGACTTCGACGCGGGATGCCCGATTGCCGCAGCAGCCGTCTCACGCTCGTCCGTTCCCGCTGTCTCGGACCTGGCCGGCGATGCACTCGACTCGTGGCAGGCGACAATCACCGCATCTCTGATGCGACACGGCCTCTGCGAGGTCACGTCTCGCACTTTCGCGAATACTGCAATCGCGGCAGTCGAAGGTGCGGTCATGATGTGCGTGGCGCAGAAGTCGACCTCAGCCCTCGACGACGTCGAAACGCAACTGAACATTCTCTTGACACACCACCTCGACGGCATTCGCGGGCCGCAGTAGGCGGCAACATGCCCATGCTGGACAAAACGTAGACCGACCGTTGTACTATTGCCGCTATACCAACCGGTCTACCGATCTGGGCGCAGTTCGTCCGCAGGGGGAATCATGACTTCCGTCAACACATCCGCACGCACGGACTGGGATTCGATTGTCATCGGGTCTGGGCTGGGGGGCCTGTCGGCTGCCGCGTACCTGGCCGCGGCCGGCCAGCGCGTCCTCCTCCTCGAGCGTTACACAACGCTGGGCGGCTCGTCCCACGTCTTCGGACGACGCTCGAAGTGGGAGTTCGACTGCGGCGTGCACTACATGAGCCACTGTGGTCCCGATGGACTCGTTACCGCCATGATGCGCGGGATCGGGATCGACGACCGTATCACCTGGCTTCCCATGGACCAGAGTGGATTCGACCGAATCGTCGCGCCCGGATTCGAGCTGGCGTGCCCCGTCGGCTGGGATGCTTTCCTGACCAGCCTGCTGGGCGCATTTCCAGAAGAGAAGCGAGCCGTCCGCCGGTTTCACAGCATCATGCGACGCATCGGCGAGGCCCACGATCGCAATGACGTGGACACCGCCGCCGGAGTCGCGCGGTGGGCAGCACGCGCCGGTCGAGCCGCACCGTTCATGGCTTTGCCGCACGTGGCGACCCTTGCCGCCTGCGGGTTCTCGTCCAGGTCGGCTCTCGCTCTCTCCGTCCAGTGTGGCGCGCTCGCAAGCAGCTCGGTGACTCTACCGACCGCAGCCATGGCCGGTTTCTATCAGGACTACGTGGGAACCGGTTCCTACTACCCGAAGGGTGGCGGCCAGATGCTGGCTGCCGGCTACGCCGAGGTCGTCACGGCCCACGGCGGATCGATCCGCACCAGCAGCGAGGTCGACGAGATCCTGGTGGAGAACAACCGCGTCACCGGAGTCCGGCTCGTGGGCGGTGAGACCGTGTCGGCCCCGACCGTCGTCTCCAACGCAGACATCATCAAGACCTACACCGACCTGGTCGGACTCGACAAACTCCCCCGACGGCTCGCAAAACGAGTAGGAAACTGGAAGATGTCGCACCCACTGATCAACGGCTTCTTTGGAGTCGAGATGGATTTGGCCGACACGCCGAACAGCAACTATTTCGCCATTCCCAGCTTCGACGACGCTGCATCCTTCCGATCCCTGGCCTCGTTCGGTAGCACCGTCATGGGCGGAAAAGGCGCCGAGTCAGGTGACCAATGGGCACGGCAGATGGCGGCGCGCCAGCCGATGTTCGTCCAGTCTTCGTCGAGGCGCGATCCGTCCAATTACCGAGCGGCCCCCACCGGACACTCCACCATCGAGGTACAGACCATCACTCCGGCAAGTTCCCGCCTGTGGGGAACAAAGGGGTTCGACATCGCCTCGGGCGAATACCGGGAGAACACCGAGTACCAGGACGTCAAAAAGATTGTCATCGACGGGATGCTCGAACGTATGGAGCAGGTATACCCGGGTTCATCGACGAAGGTGAAGATCGCCGAGCTCGGAACTCCGGCTACCCAAACACGATTCGTCAACAACACGGCCGGCGCCGCGTTCGGCCTGCAGACATCGACGAAACAGTTCGGCCCACTTCGACCCCGCGACACCACACCGATCGACGGTCTCTTCCTTGTCGGGACGAGCACATCGTGGGGCCCCGCAACGGTGGGCTCGATGCTCAGTGGGGTCCACGCCGCGGGCACCATCGTCGGGCGGGATCTCGTTGCCGAGATCCGTTCCGGGGCGACACTTGTCGATGCCGCTTCACTTCCAGCGTGGACGGACGACTTCGACCCTTTCCGCACCACACGGGCGCTCCGCGGATGACTTGCGAATTTCCACTGCCGGAAAAAGTGGGGTCGCGGATCATCGCGTCGGTGAACGGGCTGGACATGCATGTACTGGAGTGTGGATCGCCGGATGCCGAACACATGATCGTGTTGCTGCACGGCTTCCCCGAGCTCGCATACAGCTGGCGCCACCAATTACCGGAGTTGGCCGCAGCGGACTTCTACGTCGTCGCTCCCGATCTGCGTGGATACGGTCGAACGACCGGCGACGGTGGCGATCCTGACGCTGATCCGTTCGACTCGAGCATGCCGCGGCTGGTCAATGACGTCGTCGCGTTGGTCGCAGCGTTGGGTCGCGACACGGTTCGCGCTGTTGTGGGCCACGATTTCGGGTCGCCGCTCGCAGGGTGGTGTGCGCTCATTCGACCCGACCTCTTCCGGTCGCTGGTGATGATGTCGGCACCATTCGACGGCCCGCCGTCGTGGCCGATCGACAGCAACGGTCCCTCGCTCCGATCGGCGATCGTCGGTCTGCTGGGACAGGGCCGCGAGCATTACCTCCTGTACCTGAGCACGCCGCGCGCGCGTGACGAGATGAATGGGCCCGCCCAGGGCATGCGTGAGTTCCTTCGCGGGTATTTTTACGTCAAGAGCGGCGCTTGGGCGGGGAACCGGCCGTACGAACTGGGGTCCTTCGACGCAGACGGTCTCGCCGAGCTGCCGCCCTACTACGTACTGCCTGCGGGGGTGGGCATGCCCGAGGTGGTGGCTCGCGAGGTGGCGAGGGCGATCGAGGCCACCCCATGGTTGCCCGACGACGAGTTGGCCTACTACGCTGACGAATTCGGTCATACCGGGTTCGACGGCGGAATGCGTTGGTACCGAGCCGCGACGAACCCGCGGGTCGTGGATTCATTACGACTGTTCGGCGGCCGCACCATCGATGTTCCTTCGGCATTCATCGCTGGAGAGCGGGATTGGGGGGCCTACCAAGTGCCGGGCGCATTACAGAGGATGCAGAACAGCGTCTGCACGAACATGCTGCTGTGCGAGTTGATACCCGACGCGGGTCACTGGGTTCAACAAGAGAAGCCGGACGCGGTCACCGAATTGTTGCTCGACTTCACGAGGCGCTTGTGACACGAAGACGCAGCCTATTGGTTGGGCAACTGCTCCCGGCGAGCACAGCCGCAGGTCAGAAAGCCCGTCCAAGTCGGGCAGCGGTTCTGGTCATGGCTGACGTGTGGTTGCCAATCGCCGCTGAGCTATGGCGACCACAGCCACCACCGCAGCTCCGATGGCGAACAATCCCACGGCAATGGGCCATTCGTTGCCGATCGCCAGCAATTCTCTGTTCTCGCCCTGCCATGGCCACAGTGCTCGCAACGACCCCAGCAGCAGGCCGGCAGCGGCGACCATCGCCAGATCGTGGTGGTTCGCCAGCAACCTCTCGAGCACCCGAACGAAGCTGGCCAACCCCACCAGCGCGCCCAGAGCGAACACAGCCAGGTAGGTCACGTTCCGCTCGTCGACTGCGGTCAGCGTCGGCGCATACAGGCCGACGACCAGGAGAAAGAACGACCCCGATACGCCTGGCAGCACGAGCGCACATATTGCGATCGTCGCGGCGAAGAACACCAGAATCAACGACGGATTCGAGGCCTCGGACCCGGGTAACGACGTGAGAACGACGACCCCGACAGCCAGAACGACGAAAAGTGCCACGGCCGACAATCGGGACCGAGTGGTGGGGAAAGCGCCACGAGCGATCTCCATGAACGGGACCGCCACCGACAACGCGATCATCCCCATGAACAAAGCCTTGGAGTAGACGGGCTGATTCGTGACGAAATCAGCAATGATCCCCGCCACCGAGAACACCATCACCAGCATGCCGACGCCGACCGTGACGAGCAGCCACCAATCAACCTGACGGACCGCGGCGCGCACGTTGGACCGCGTCACTACGGCTTTCGGGATGTTGGTCAGATTGTTCGCCGACGCGATGGCCCTGGTGTAGATGCCGGTGACCAAAGCGACCGTGCCGCCGGAGACCCCGGGGACCGTTTCCGCCAGACCGATCAGACCGCCGCGAACGATGTTGGTCGCCACTTCCGTCGCCGACGGCCGCCCCCTGGCGACGTCATCGAGTGCGGGTCGCTGATCCAGCCTGGCTCGACCCTGCTCGTTGTCCCCATCGGCGGAGGGCGAGTGCCCGTTCGTCGTCATGACCGAATTGTCCCAAACATTTCCACACGGCCTGAAATCAGGCCGGAGAGACGGTGTGGTCCCGGAACTCCCTCGGTGATCGACCGGTCCAGCGCGTGAAGGCGTGCGAGAAGGCGGCGACGTCGCTGTAACCGAGCTCGGCCGCGATCTCCCCCACCGTCACCGAGCGATCGAGCAGACGCACGGTCGCGCGCTCCTGCAGGAATGCTTGGCGCAGTGCACGAAACGTGGTGCCCTCGTTACCGAGATGCCGTTTGAGGGTGCTGGTGGAGATGGCCAGGCGCCGTGCACAGTGCGCGCTGTTCGTGCAGTCGTGGTCGTCGGCGAACAGTGCGCGAACGGTGTCCGTGTACGACTTCGTGCGGCGGCCTTCGGTTGCTTTCCTCAGTTGGGCGATGCCGAGTTGGTACGACACCGAGTCGGAGAATCGGCATGCTTCGGCCAGGATCTTCGCCGGTACGAAGACGAAGGGTGACGGCGCGTCGAACACGACGCGCCGGACCGTGTCGTCGTCGAGCGTGTCCGTCTCCAGGGCTCCGATATCGAGGTGCAACTCGACCGTTCGTGCGGAGCCGGCGAGCATGTCGATCAAGCGCAGCAGGCACGAGCCCCCGTAGGCGACCGCGATGCTGTCGAGACCGTCGTCGCCGGTACGGCCCGCGAGCCCAATGGTCAGCCCGCGATCGGTGTGCTGGATCTGGACAGCGAGAGCCGTCGAGATCAGCGGAAGAAACTCCAACAACTCGACCATCTCTGCGACAGACCCGGCACTGATCAGCGGGACGCTGAGAGGCCCGAACGATGTGGGCTGCACGTATCGCGCGAACGTCGCACCGAGCCGGAACCCCTGCTCGCGGTCGAGATCGGGGTACACCTCCCTGAACCACCGCAGCGGCACCTGACCGTCGCGGGTGATGAGTTCCGTCGTGCTGACGCCGTCGCGCACCAGGATGCGTCGGAACGCTGCCTCCGCCCGCTCGCCCAGTGCGCCGCTGCCGATCAATTGCGCGAACGCAAGCGGAGGCATTCCCGACTCGTCTAATCCCACGTGAGCCAAATTAACAACAAATCGACACGTTCGAGCCTGGTTCGGACAACTCGTCGAGGAGAGACTTGGACCACAGTCACTCACCGAGGAGAACGCCATGGCCAACGTCACCTTTGTCACCCACGACGGCGAGAAGCACGAGGCACCGCTGATCGAGGGCACATCCCTCATGCAGGTCGCCGTCGACAACGCCATCCCGGGTATCGACGGGGACTGCGGCGGCGAAGCGGCCTGCGGAACGTGCCACGTCGTCGTCGATGCCGCATGGACGGACGTCGTCGGCACCAACGGCGAAATCGAGGAAGACATGCTCGCGATGAACCCCGAGCGCGAGCCCACGTCCCGACTCTCGTGCCAGATGACCGCACGCGAGTCCTGGGACGGCCTCACCGTCCGCGTACCCGAATTCCAGATCTGACTGCGGAAAGAAGAAGCAAAAATGAGTATCGCCGACACCGTCTCGAGCACCGCCAGGTCCGTCATCCCGATGAATCTGCAGATCCGCGGCGCGCACCTCTACGACAAGACACGCAGGATCGTCACCCGCACCGACGGCCAGGTCATGTTCACCGAGACGCCCATTCCGCCGGTCGACGACGTCGAACTCGCCGACATCGATCTGAGCAACCCGTTCCTCTATCGCCAGGGGCGCTGGAAGTCCTACTTCGAGCGCGTCCGTAACGAGGCGCCGGTGCACTTTCAGCCGAACAGCCCGTTCGGACCATTCTGGTCGGTCACCCGACACGCGGACATCATCGCCGTCGACAAGAACCACAAGGTGTTCTCCGCAGAACCCTTCATCATCATCGGCAAACCGCCTCGCTTCATGGACATCGCCATGTTCATCGCGATGGACCCCCCCGGGCACGACTCGCAGCGGGCCGCAGTCCAGGGAGTGGTGGCTCCGAAGAATCTGCGTGAGATGGAAGGCCTGATCCGGTCCCGGGTTCAGGAAGTCCTCGACGACCTACCCGTCGACGAGCCGTTCGACTGGGTCCGCACAGTGTCCGTCGAGCTCACGGCGCGGATGCTGGCGACGCTGCTCGACTTCCCCTACGAGCAACGGCACAAACTCGTCGAATGGTCGGACCTGGCGACGGCGATGGAACAGACGAACGGAGGCCCCTCGGACAACGACGAGGTGTTCGGCGCGATGGTCGACGCAGCCAAGGGTCTGAGCAACCTCTGGCACAGCAAGGCCGCCCGCAAAGCAGCAGGAGAAGAGCCCGGTTTCGATCTGATCTCGTTGCTGCAGGCGGGCGAGGACACCAAGGATCTCATCGACCGACCCATGGAGTTCCTCGGCAACCTCACCCTGTTGATCGTCGGCGGCAACGACACCACGCGCAACTCGATGAGCGGTGGAGTGTTGGCGCTCAACGAGTTTCCCGATCAGTTCGAGAAGCTGAAGGCCAATCCCGAGCTGATTCCGGGCATGGTGTCAGAGATCATCCGGTGGCAGACCCCGCTCGCGTACATGCGCAGAATCGCGAAGGAAGACACCATTCTCAACGGCCAGTTCATCCGCAAGGGTGACAAGTTGGTCATGTGGTACGCCTCCGGCAACCGCGACGAGCGCGTGTTCGACCGGCCCGACGACTTCATCATCGATCGCAAGAACGCACGCAACCACATCGCATTCGGGTTCGGCGTCCACCGGTGCATGGGCAACAGGCTCGCCGAGATGCAGCTGCGCATCCTTTGGGAAGAACTGCTCGCCCGGTTCGACAACATCGAGGTGGTAGGCAAGCCGGAGTACGTCCAATCGAACTTCGTGCGAGGCATCTCCAAGATGATGGTCACCCTCACCCCGAGGCAGCAGGCTTAAGTGAGCACCGAGTGCGCCGTGATCATCGGCGCCAGCCACGCCGGCGCGGGGCTCGCCGCACACCTGCGCCGCGGGAAGTGGGAGGGAGACATCGTCCTCGTCGGTGACGAGGGGACGTTGCCCTACCAGCGCCCCCCCTTGTCGAAGGCCTACCTGGCCGGCACGTCCACCCTCGATGCTCTGGCTATTCGCGCGGCGGATTTCTACGACAAGCAGAACATCGAACTGGTCGACGCAACGGTGACGGGCATCGACCGTCGGGCTCGCACCGTCACGCTTGACACCGGGATCACGCGGTCCTACAGCACACTTGCGTTGTGCACAGGGGCGCGCACTCGCCGCTTGTCAACGCCGGGAGCCGATTTGCTGGGGATTCACTACCTCCGGACCGCCGCAGATTCGGCGTCTCTGCGCTCGGCCGCGACACCGGGCAAGCGAGTGGTGGTCGTCGGCGGTGGATACATCGGTCTGGAGACGGCGGCATCACTGAACGCGTTGGGGCTGGACGTGACCGTCGTCGAGGCCACCGAGCGCGTGTTGGAACGCGTCACCGCCCCGGAGGTGTCGGCGTTCTTCACCCGGATCCACCAGGAGGCCGGCGTGAAGATACGGACGAATGCCCTCGTCGAGGAGTTCCGCGGAGACGGCAGGGTCCGCGAAGTCGTTCTGGCAGGCGGCGACACGCTGCCGGCCGATCTGGTGGTCGTCGGAGTGGGCATCATCCCCAACACCGAACTCGCCGAATCGGCGGGTATCGCCGTCGACAACGGAATCGTCATCGACAGCCGTGCACGCACCGACGATCCGAATATCCTCGCCGCCGGGGATTGCGCGACGTTCGACATCGAACGGTATTCCCGACGCGTTCGCCTCGAAGGTGTTTGCGCCGCAAACGAACACGCGAAGGTGGCGGCGTCGACGATGACCGGCGGATCGGCCACCATGGCCGCACTCCCCTGGTTCTGGTCCGACCAATACGACCTCAAACTGCAGATCGCCGGCCTCAACACCGGATACGACGACGTGGTCATCGACGGCGACCCCGAACGTGATCGCGACTTCACCTGCTACTACCTGCGCGGAGGCGAGCTCATCGCCGCCGATTGCATCAACCGGCCTCGGGACTTCATGGCAAGCAAGAAGGCCATCGCGGAACGGGCCAACGTCGATCGAAGCTCGGGTGTCGAACCAGCGGGGCGTCAGGACATCGGCGGGTCGCGGCGCAGGCTCGTGTAGCTCACGCCGGTGAGACTCTCGGACTGGTTCCACAACTCCGTCGCAAGTTTGAGGTCACGCGAGCGACGGTTGGACGAGACGACAGTCGGGTGCCCACGCATTTCTCGGAAGCCGTCGGGTCCGATGTACGAGCCGCCCTCGACTCCGCCTGCCGTGGCCGCGTACAACTGCGGCAACGCTCCCATGCTCGAACTCTGACCGATCAGTCGCGCCCCCGACGACAGGACCTTGTCGAAGACCGACTCCGTGTGCGAGGCGAGGTTCGTGGATGAGATTCCCGGGTGCGCTGCCACGGAGATGGCACCTGATCGTGCCTCCGACAGTCGCCGCTGAAGTTTGTAGGCGAACAAGAGATTTGCGAGCTTGGACTGCCCGTATGCCGACCACCGACTGTAGCTGCGGCGCTCGAAGTTCGGATCGTCCAGCGAGATGTCACCGCTGGTGTGCGCAAGGCTCGACAGTGTGACGATGCGTGTCGACACTCGATCGACGAGCAAACCGGTGAGTGCGAAGTGGCCCAGATGGTTGGTCCCGAACTGCATCTCGAAGCCGTCGACCGTCCTCTTCAGCGGCAGCGCCATGACACCCGCATTGTTGACGAGCACGTCGAACGGTTCGGTCTCATCGGCGAAACGCCGTACGGATGCGAGGTCGGCAAGATCGAGTTTCCGGACACTCGCGTTCGGCCCTATCTCGCGCGCGACCTGTCCGCCCATGTCGGTATTGCGGCACGCAAGAACCACCTCCGCTCCCGCGGCGCCCACTGCCCGCGCGGTGGCCGCCCCGAGACCACTGTTGGCCCCGGTGACGACGAACCGTCGGCCGGTCTGATCAGGAATGTCTGCGGTGGTCCACTTCGAGGTCACACCCCCGAGGGTAGCCGGACGTCGACACAGCCCAGATCCGGAGCAGCCGAGCACGCGAACGTACTGAGGGGATAATCAACCACCCACGATCGACGAGTCGACGACACCCGTGCGCATACGCTGCGGGTGATCGCCCACCATCACCGAGCCGACCTCCAGTCCGGTGTCGAAGGAGATCGCGGAGACCTTGTCGGTTTTGGACCAGGAAACGAAGCAGTATCGACCGTCCGCGCTACGCGTCGACCAGTACGGCTTCTGTCCCGACGTCACCAGGGGACCTGCGGTCAGGGTCTCTCGTGAGACGATCGTGGCATAGTCGGACATCGTTCCGGCGACGCACATCTTGGTCCCCTCGAGATTCATCGCGATACCGTGATGTGCGGAATCCAGCAGATAGGCCTCACGCGGGAGTGCTGCGGCGGCAGGTGAAATGGGTAGGTCAGCGATGCGGGTGACGCGGTCTTCCTGCAGGTCGTACTCGACGATGCCGTGGAAGAAGGAAACCTGCAAATACAGGTACCGCTCATCGGGCGAGAGCGTCATCGGACGAACGGACGCACTCATACCGGGGTGTCCGGCCTCGGCCAGCTTGGCTCCGATGTCGATCTTCCGGACCACCTGACCGGTTGCGCGGTCGTAGAAGGCGATCCAGCGGGGAAACTTGGTAATGCCCAGCTCCGGTGCGTCGAAGGGAGATTCGACCCTGCCGATGCTGGCGTTGATGATGAAGCGACCGTCCTTGGTGAACACATTCTCGTGCGGCGACGTCCCGGTGGGGAAACGCCCGATCTCACGACCATCGGCGGTATCGAGGATGTGCACCGTGTTCGCGGTCGATGCCGACACCGCAACCTGGGTGCCGTCGTCGGAGATCGCCATGTGATCGGCGCGCTGACCGTCGACGGCGAAGCGCCACGCGAGGGCGCCGGAGGCGATGTCGATGGAGACCACATCGGCGAAACTCGGCCGCGAGACGATGAGGTTTCGACCGTCCCTCGTGGTGTACAGGTCGTCCGCGTACTGATCGTGGCCCTCGCCGATCAGCTCTCGGATGCCGAAGTAGAAGCCTGCGCGAACAGGATTGCTGTAGATCTCCGCCAACCGCTGGTCCTTGTCCGGAATGACGTTGACCCGGCCAATCGGGGTCAAGGACGCGTCCGGACTCACGTAATCCGCGGTGCCGTCCCAGTTGTTGGCCACGAACAGCACGTCGGTCATATCCGACGGTGACGCCGACGCCGGTGCGGCCAGCACCCCCGCTGACAACAATGCCGATAAGAATACGGCCCCTACCGAACGACGTGATGACTTCATACGACTGCTTCCCCCGTCGAGCATTGAATGGTCTTTGCGAACGTTAATCGAAAACTCGACCCTCGGACGCCATGTGGCGTTGTGAACTAGCACTGTGTATTACGGTTTTCCGTCCTGGACGACGTCACCTCCGATGGCGCGTGACGGTCACCACATCGCTGCAGCGCTTCCGGCGAATTCGTCTATGACCGCGGGACCGACCCTGGTATCAAAGGAACTTCTGGTGCGCTGTCAATGATCTCCAGGTGCTTCCCTGCTCGGAATTCGTCGAAGCCCGCTGCTGAGTGGCTCGGAGGCTTGTCGCAGCAGATCGGCCAATTCTTTGTCCCCGTCGGCGAGCCACTGCTCGTACGCCGAGATCGCGACCCCGAGGGCAAGCCAGCCGGCGGTTCGAGGATAGAGATCGTCAGGACTGAGACCTTCCCGTCCTGCAACGAACTCGGCGATCACTGCACGCCACCCCTCATACATCACCATCGAATATGCCTGTAGAGCAGGCACTTCGAAGATCAACCGCATGCGAGACCGATGTACCTCACGTTCCTCGTCAGGAAAGGTGTTGAACTGCAGCAAGGCTGCGATCACCGCGTCGGGGACCGTCATCGATGCCGGCATCTCTGCGAGCAAGCTCTGCAGCACTACCAACCCGGCGTCGAAGTCTCCCCAGGGAACAGCGTTCTTGGTCGGAAAGTACCGGAAGAAGGTTCGTCGAGCGATCCCCGCGGCGTCGGCGATGTCATCGATACTGGTCGCGTCGAACCCGCGCTCTGCGAACAGGGCGATGCCCACGTCACTGATACCACCCTTGGTCGTCGACGGCGGCCTCCCCACCGCGCCTGGCGAATCCTGCTCCGACACGATTCCTCCATTTTCTTGCGATCTGTTTACTTTGTGCACTCAGTGCCATTATGGTCTGTGATGCGCGCCACCGACCGGTGATTCCTGCGCCTCGCGTCACTCCTTGGAGGTTCTCATGTCCGATCAGTCGAACTCCGCGTCCGAAGCATCTCAGCCCGCCGAGCAGCCTTTGGTGCAGGAGTCGCTGGTGGAGGAAGTCTCCATCGACGGCATGTGCGGCGTGTACTGAGTCGACCGATGAACATCGACGATCGCTGGCAGCTGCACCCACAGGTGGCGCTGCGTCCGGAACCGTTCGGCGCGTTGCTGTATCACTTCGGGACCCGCAAGCTCTCGTTCCTCAAGAACACGGCGATCGTCGACATCGTTCGCTCGCTGCCCGACCACGACGACGCTCGTTCGGCATTGACGGCGGCGGGCGTGTCGGACGCGGCGATGCCCCGGTACGCCGACGCGCTCGCGATTCTGGCGCGCTCGAACATGATCGTTCCCTCTCCCGGTAAGGAAGACTCGGCATGACCTCCACCCTCGCCCGCCCCGAGCAACCGGTCGGCCGCCTGGTCGACCAGTTCGAACTCGGCCTCGACGCCCCCATCTGCCTGACGTGGGAGCTCACCTACGCCTGCAACCTCTCCTGCGTGCACTGCCTGTCCTCCTCGGGGCGGCGCGATCCGCGAGAACTCTCCACTGCGCAATGCAAGTCGATCATCGACGAACTGCAGAAGATGCAGGTGTTCTACGTCAATATCGGCGGCGGCGAACCCACCGTCAGGTCCGACTTCTGGGAACTCGTCGACTACGCCACCGCTCACCAGGTAGGCGTCAAGTTCTCCACCAACGGCGTCAAGATCGACCAGAAGGTCGCCGCCCGCCTCGCCGCCTCCGACTACGTCGACGTGCAGATCTCCATCGATGGCGCCACCGCCGAAGTCAACGACGCTGTTCGCGGGCCCGGCTCGTTCGACATGGCCGTTCGCGCCCTGAAGAACCTGAAGGACGCCGGGTTCCGGGACGCCAAGATCTCCGTCGTCGTCACCCGACACAACGTCTCGCAACTCGACGAGTTCAAGGCCCTCGCCGACGAGTACGACGCCACGCTGCGTATCACTCGCCTGCGCCCGTCGGGGCGCGGGGCGGACGTGTGGGACGACCTTCACCCCACCGCCGGACAACAGCGCGAGCTCTACGACTGGCTCGTCGCCAACGGCGACGGGGTGCTCACCGGCGACTCCTTCTTCCACCTCTCCGCCTTCGGCGATGCCCTGCCGGGTCTGAACCTGTGCGGCGCAGGGCGAGTGGTGTGCCTGATCGATCCCATCGGGGACGTCTACGCGTGCCCGTTCGCCATCCACGAGCAGTTTCTTGCCGGCAACATCGTTCGGGACGCCACCTCCGACATGGGCGGCTTCCAGGCCGTCTGGCAGACCTCCGAGCTGTTTCAGGAACTGCGCTCGCCCCAGACGAGCGGCGCCTGCACCAAGTGCGCGCACTTCGACGCCTGCCGCGGCGGGTGCATGGCCGCGAAGTTCTTCACCGGACTCCCCATGGACGGCCCCGACCCCGAATGCGTTCAGGGCTACGGCGAATCCGCTCTCGCCGCCGACCGCGGCACCGTGCCGAAGTCGAGTGTCGACCACTCCCGCACCGGAAAGCGATCCACCCCGAAAGCCTCGGTCCCGTTGACGCTGCTCACCCGCCGCGACGGCGCACCAGCTCTCGGGAAGGCCGGAGGCCGGCCGGCATCGAAACTGTGCGACGAAAACCCGCTCGCAGGCATGACTATCGACAAGGACGACCAGTGAAGCTCCGCGACCTCCACGCCCACAACCCGTGGGCGAGGAATCCGTGGATGGAGACCGTCGCCGAGATGCAGCGACGAGCCAAGAAGCGTCTCCCCCCGTCGGTGTACTCGGCGCTGATCGCCGGCTCCGAACGCGGCAGCACCTACGACGACAACATGGCGGCGTTCGTCGAGCTCGGTTTCGCGCCCCACGTCGCCGGCCACGCGCATGTGCGTGATCAGTCCACAACGGTGATGGGCCAACATATCTCCATGCCGGTGATCATCTCCCCCACCGGCGTACAGGCGGTCGACCCCGACGGGGAGGTCGCAGTCGCCCGCGCTGCCGCGGCGCGCGGCACCATCATGGGACTGTCGTCGTTCGCCTCGAAGTCCATCGAGGACGTCGCCGCAGTCAACTCACAGACCCTGTTCCAGGTCTACTGGCTCGGCACCCGCGACGAGATGGTTGCCCGGATGGAACGGGCGAAAGCCGCAGGTGCGGTGGGCATCATCCTGACCCTCGACTGGTCGTTCTCTTACGGACGCGACTGGGGTTCGCCTCAGATTCCCGAAACGATGAATCTGCAGGCGATGCTGAAGTTCGGCCCCGAAGGACTCATTCGCCCGGCATGGCTCTACAAATTCGCCAAATCGGGCCGCATCCCGGACCTGACGGCCCCGAACATCCTGCCCGCCGGCGCACCGCAACCGCCGACCTTCTTCGGCGCGTACGGCATGTGGCAGCAGACCGCGCCGCCGTCCTGGGAAGATATCGCGTGGTTGCGCGCGCAGTGGGACGGCCCGTTCATGCTCAAGGGCATCTCCCGCGTCGACGACGCCCGCCGCGCGGTCGACGCCGGGTTCTCGGCGATCTCCGTCTCCAACCACGGTGGCAACAACCTCGACGGCACACCCGCCACCATCCGCATGCTGCCCGCCGTCGCCGAGGCCGTCGGCGACGAGATCGAGGTGCTCCTCGACGGCGGAATTCGCCGCGGTAGCGATGTCGTCAAGGCCGTCGCCCTCGGTGCCCGCGCGGTGATGATCGGGCGCGCCTCCCTGTGGGGTCTCGCCGCCAACGGACAGGCCGGCGTGGAGAACGTCTTGGACGTCCTGCGCATGGGAATCGACAGCGCACTGCTCGGCATGGGGAAGAGTTCGGTTGCCGATCTGCGTCCCGACGACATCGTCGTACCCGACGGTTTCGTCAGAGCCTTGGGAGTCACCGGCGATCAGGCTGTGCACACCCACTTACATGGCTGATCTCGGGTCCGCACGGTGGCCGCACATCGATGGCGGACTGGTGGTGGTACCGGTGAGGTCCGTGGACCGGAACCGTGGTTGACGTCGTCGTCGTCGGCGGTGGCAGCGCGGGATGCGTCGCCGCCGCGACGTTCGCACGGGCCGGGGCCTCGGTCATGATCATCGAAGCCGGCCCGGCCTTCCCACCCTCGGCCGCCACCGACTCATGGCCGCCCGATCTGGTGGACTCTCGCCGCATGCCGATCGGCCCCGGGTCGCCCTATGTCGACCCGATTCTCGCAGGGACGGTTCGGGATCGACAATTCGTCGGCACACGAGGGCGCGTGCTCGGTGGGTCCGGTGCCGTCAACGGGGGCTACTTCGTGCGAGCACCCCTCTCCGACTTCGACACCTGGCCGCAACACCTGTGGGACCGAGAGTCCGTTGCCCACTATTACAACCGCATCGAGACCGACCACGACTTCGGAGGGCTCGACCATCACGGCTCGACCGGTCCGGTACCGGTGACGCGCGCGATCACCGCGCCTGTCGCGCAAGTGTTCCTGCAGGCAGGTATGGCATCAGGACACCGACACGTGGACGATCTCAACGCACCTACAGCGGGCAATGGTATCGGAGCGGTCCCGTCGAACGTGCTTCATGGGCGCAGGATCTCCATGGCCGAGGCCTACCTCTCGCCCCTTGCCGACAGGATCACCGTTCGGGGACACTCGCGAGTCGCGCGACTTCTGTTGGACGACAACAGGGCCGTCGGGGTCACCGGCCGCGACGACGACGGCACCTTCGTCGTCCACGCTGATCAGGTGGTGCTCGCCGCCGGCGCAATCCGCACACCGAACCTTCTGCTGCACTCCGGGATAGGCGATGCCGAGACGCTTCGACGGGTAGGCATACCCATCGCGCAGCACCTTCCGGGCGTCGGGGTCGGCATGGCCGACCACCCCGAGATCACGATCGACTACTGGCCGAACACAGCTTTCGACGGCGCGGAGCGCGGAACGCCGCTACAGGTCGTCCTGCACGCCGGTCCGATCGAGATTCGCCCCTACACCTCGTCTTTCGATCGATTGATCCCCGGATTGTCCCCGATGTCACCGGCCATCGGAGTCGCCCACATGACCCCCGACGCGCGGGGAATCATCACCGTCACCACTGACGATCCGTTCTCCACACCGAGGGTCGAGCACAGGTACGCGGAGAGCGCGGCGGATCGCACAGCCATGCGCACCGGGATACGACTGGCCGAGGATCTACTGATGGAGTCGGCACTGTCGTCGGAGATAGCCGTGAATTCCTGGCGTGACGCCTCGAAGTGGTCGACACCTCTTGGCGGATCGCTGCACACGATGTGTAGCGCCCGGATGGGTGCCGACGACGATCCGCTCGCGGTCGTCGATCCGATCGGGCGAGTGCGCGGTGTGCACGGCCTGTCCATCGTCGACGCAGCGATGTTCCCAGCCCCCGTATCACGTGGACCGCACGCCACCGTCGTGATGGCAGCACAACGAATTTCGGACCTGCAGGTCAGCACGTTGGATGGTGTGCAGGAACTCAGCAAGCCAGTCGAATGACACGGACCGCGAACCGAAACAACTGATCTTCATCCGCGCGAGGTTGAGCGCCGTGCACGCTATTGCGCATCGGTGCTCATCTGTGCCCCTTCGCCGCCGCGAGGTCCAGTGCGATATCGGTGATCAGATCTTCCTGCCCGCCCACGAGACCGCGTTCACCGACGGCGAGAAGTATTGCGCGAGTGTCGAGACCGTACTGTTTCGCTGCGGATTCCGCGTGTCGTAGAAAGCTCGAGTACACCCCGGCGTAGCCGAGGGTCAGTGTCTCCCGATCGACCTGTACCGGCCGGTCCTGCAGCGGACGCACGATGTCGTCGGCGGCGTCCTGTAGTCCGAACAGGTCGCAGTTGTGCTTCCACCCGTACAGATCGGCCACAGCGACGAACGGTTCGATGGGGCAGTTGCCTGCGCCGGCGCCGTGACCGGCAAGTGACGCGTCGACGCGCGTGACGCCTTCCTCGACTGCGACAACGGAATTGGCGACGGACAGCGACAGGTTCTGGTGCGCATGGATGCCGATCTGCGTGCCTGGGTCGAGGATGTCGCGGTAAGCCCGCACGCGGTCGCGTACGCCATCCATCGTCAGACGCCCACCGGAATCGGTGACGTAGACGCAATGTGCGCCATACGATTCCATCAGCTTTGCTTGCTCGGCCAATTGTGCAGGCTCGGCCAGATGCGACATCATCAGAAAACCGGAGACATCCATACCCAGCTCACGCGCCTTGGTGATGTGCTGAGCCGAGACGTCGGCTTCGGTACAGTGCGTCGCCACCCGCACCGATGTCACACCGAGCTTGAAAGCATGTTCGAGTTCGGCCACAGTGCCCACCCCTGGAAGCAGCAGGGTGGTGAGCTTGGCGCGGTGCACCACTGCGGCGGCGGCTTCGATCCACTCCCAGTCGGTGTTGCTTCCCGGGCCGTAGGTCAGGCTGTGTCCGGCGAGACCGTCGCCGTGGGTGACCTCGATCGCATCCACACCTGCCGCGTCCAGAGCCCCGGCCACCCGTGCCACGTTGTCGGGACTGATGCGGTGCCGCATGGCGTGCATGCCGTCACGCAGAGTGACGTCCTGGATGTACAGGGCCGCACCGTCTTGTGCGTTCGGCCTGGTCGTAGCGGTCATCGTGCAGCCTCCAAGGGCGTGTTCTGGGCGATTCGCTCGGCAACTTGGAGGGCCGCGGAGGTCATGATGTCGAGGTTGCCGGCGTATGCGGGCAGATAGTGCGCGGCGCCTTCGACTTCGAGGAAGACCGACACCTTCCACAGGCCGGGACCTTTGTCGACGCCACCGGTCAGAGTCGCTACCGATTCGGCGTCGTCGAGTCGGGTGAACTGCACCTCCTGCTTGAGGCGGTATCCGGGTACGTACGCCGACACGGCAGCGATCATGTCGAGTACGGACGTGCGGATGGCGTCCTGGTCCGGTTCGGTCACCAAGGCGAGCACCGTGTCGCGCATGATGAGTGGCGGCTCGGCCGGGTTCATCACGATGATGGCTTTCCCGTGCGCTGCGCCGCCGACCTGTTCGATTGCCGCCGCGGTGGTTTCGGTGAATTCGTCGATGTTCGCGCGGGTACCGGGGCCGGCGGACTTCGACGCGATGGACGCGACGATCTCGGCGTAGTGCACCGGGGTGACCGCAGAGATCGCAGCGACGATCGGGATCGTCGCCTGCCCACCGCAGGTCACCATGTTCACGTTCGGCGCGTCGAGGTGCTCCTCGAGATTCACAGCCGGGACGACGTACGGACCGATGGCTGCGGGAGTGAGATCGATCAGACGTTTTCCGTAAGGCCGAAGAGCCTCTTCGTTGGCAACGTGCGCCCTGGCGGAGGTGGAGTCGAAAACGATGTCGATATCCGCGAAGTCGGGGTGCTCGATCAGACCCTGAACGCCCGAGTCGACGGTGCTGATACCCAGCCGGCGGGCGCGTGCGAGCCCGTCCGATGCTGGGTCGATGCCGACGAGAACGGCGATCTCGACGTTCTTCGCCACACGTTTCAGCTTGATGACGAGGTCGGTGCCGATGTTGCCGGACCCGATCACCGCTACTTTGATCTTGCTCATGGATGCCTGCTTTCAGTGGGAGAACGTGGCTCGGACAGATCCGAGGCCGGTGATGTCAGCTGTGTATGTCGCCCCCGGCTGGACGCGAACCACCGGACCGAGGGCGCCGGAGAGTACGACTTCGCCCGCGCGGAGCGGGGATCCGTAGGACCGACTGGTGTTCGCAAGCCACGCCAACGCATTCCACGGGCTGCCGAGACAGTCACTGCCCACGCCCTGCGAGCACTGGCGTCCGTTCTCGATCATCGTCATCTCTGCGTCGGCGAGTTCCCCGACCTCGGCGACGGACCGGGACTCGCCGAGGAGATACAGCCCGGAGGAGGCGTTGTCCGCCACGGTGTCGCTGAGGGTGATGTCCCAGCCGGCGATTCGGCTGTCCACGATTTCGAAGGCGGCCTGGACGGTCTCGACGTAGCCCGACGCGTCGTCCGCGGAGATTTCGGTGTCGATGTCCGCCGACAGCACGAACGCGATCTCTGCTTCGATACGCGGCTGCAGCAATCGGGTCATGGGCACTGTCTCGTCCGCAGCGCACTCCATGTCGTCGAAGAGCACCCCGAAGTCAGGCTGATTCACGCCGAGTTGCTTCTGGACGGCGGGCGAGGTCAATCCGATCTTGCGTCCGACGATACGCTTTCCCGACGCCAGCAGTGCATCGGTGTTCAGCGATTGCACCTGGTACGCCGTCCCGAAGTCGTCACTGCCGATGAGATCGCGGACCGGCGCGCATGGAATGCCTGTGCGTGCTGCGGTCGCGAGCCGAGCGGCTGCGGCATGGATCGGGTCGGTGTCGGCCGTTGTCATGGTTCCGACGCTAGAGATCAGCCGGTATCACCGAAAGAATTCATCCCGTCTCACGGGATAACGAGGGCGAGGTGGGCCTAGAATTCAGTCCATGGGACGTGATGGTGTGTCGACGTCGATGCTCGACAAGGCCGCGCTGGTACTCGGCACCTTTCCAGGCGGCTCCATGATGAGTCTGAACGACGTCTGCAGGCAGACGGGGCTCGCACGGTCGACGACGCATCGACTCCTCGTCGATCTCGTCGACCTCGGGTGGGTGGTGCGGAACGGACGACACTTCGAACTGGGCATGCCGCTGTTCGAACTCGGTGAGCGAGTTGCGGTGAAGCATCGATTGCGTTCTGCGGCAATGCCGTTCATGCAGGATCTGTTCGCGGTGACCAAGTGGACAGTACACCTGGCCGTCCGCGACGGAACAGAGGTCGTCTATGTCGAGAAGCTCCAGGGCCACATGCCACTTCCGCTTCCCTCTCATATCGGCGGCCGCCTCCCCCTGTCCTGCACAGGGGTCGGCAAAGCTCTGCTCGCATTCGACGACACGGGGATCAGGTCCACGGTTCTCTCACGACCGCTGCACCGCTTGACATCCCGATCGATCGTCGACCCCGGCGTCCTGGAAAAACAGCTGGACGACATCAGACGGACAGGTGTCGCCATCGAACGCGAGGAGGCGACGACGGGCGGATGCTGTGCGGCATCGGCGATTGTCGTCTCCGGCGCACCCGTGGCAGCTCTGTCGGTGTCCGTCCCGGTCGACAAGTTCAAGCCCGAATTGCTGGCGCCCGCCGTTCGCACGGCAGCGCTCGCCCTCAGCCGCGTACTCTCACGCGTCCAATCCGATCCGACTGCCATTCCGATCGACTGACACCCGCGAATTGGGCTGACCACGTCAGCGAGTAGTGCGCAGTATCCCGGTCAGAACGTGTGCCTGCTCTAGCAGGAGTGTGCCCAGTTCGTGGTGACGCTCGGGCCGGAATCGCGTTTCTACGCCGGTGAGGCTGAGAGCCCAGGCCGGTGCGCCGAATCGGTCGAACACAGCCGCGCCGATGCCCCAACTTCCTTCGACCAGTAGAGCCGGATTTACGGCGTACCCGGTCTTACGAGTCGCCGCAAGGCGTTCGCGGATTCGGTCCGCGGCATGCTGGTCACCCCATTCCGAACGGAGCTTCACGCGCGCAAGGTAGTCATCGATCTCGGAGTCGGAGAGGTGAGCCATGATCACCAATCCCGCCGACGCCACCCCGAGCGGCAAACGTATTCCTTCGTAGAGGACGTGGGAGCGCAGTGGGAAACTGCCGTCCTCGCGCAGCAGACACACCGTGTGGTCACCTCGGCGAATCGACAGGAAAGCACTCTCACCGGAGATGCTCGCGAGCCGATGCACGACCGCGCGTGCATGACGGGTGACGTCGTATCGGCTGGCGGCAGCCGAGCCGAGCAGGTACATCTCGGGTCCGAGGGCCCAGCGTCCGCTCGACGGGTCACGGTCGACGAAGCCCTCCTCAGCCAAGGCGCCGAGCAAACGATGCACAGTGGGGCGAGCCAGGTCGGTACTGCGCGCAAGATCCGTCGTCGACGCACCCTTCGGTTCCGCGGCGCCGACCGCCCGCAGCAGCGTCGTCGCGCGCGCTACCACGTTGGGAGTCATGGCCCGCACTGTAGCAATTCGTCCACTGAGTGAACGAATTTTCGACAGACGTTCGCGTAGCGGCCACTTTTCTGTTGAAGGAGCAGTAAATATGCTGTTGGGCTACATCTTCACGTTTACTGACTACGCGCAGGAGCGTTTGCTAGATGGACACAGGAGGGATCGACGTGACAGGAAAAGTCTACGAATCGGCCGCAGACGCGGTGGCCGACATCGCCGACGGGTCGACGATCGCGGTGGGAGGATTCGGGTTGTGCGGCATCCCCGACGCACTGATTACGGCTCTGGCCGCCACCCGCACCACCGATCTCGAAGTGTTCTCCAACAACTGCGGCGTCGACGGCCACGGACTGGGACTCTTGCTGTCCACCGGCCGCATTCGTCGGGTCACGGCGTCGTACGTCGGGGAGAACAAGGAGTTCGCGCGGCAGTACCTGGCCGGTGAACTCGAGGTCGAACTGACGCCTCAGGGAACGCTCGCCGAGCGAATGAGGGCGGGCGGCAACGGCGTTCCGGCGTTCTTCACTCCCGCCGGAGTGGGCAGTCCCATCGCGGACGGGGGTATGCCGTGGCGCTACAACGCCGACGGATCCGTTGCGATCGCGTCACCCCCGAAGGAAACCAGGGTGTTCGGCTCCAAGCGTTACGTCCTCGAGGAGGCGATCAACGCCGAGTATGCGCTGGTGCATGCCCACACAGGGGACACAGAGGGAAACCTCGTGTTCGACAAAACGGCAATGAACTTCAATCCGCTCGCGGCCATGGCCGGGCAGATCACGATTGCCCAGGTCGAGCACCTCGTCGATCCCGGCGACATCGACCCCGCAGCAGTGCACCTACCCGGAGTGTTCGTGCAGCGCATCGTGCACACGGGACTGCAGGACAAGAAGATCGAGAAGCGCACCGTCAGTGCAGGAGGACGACCATGACGACAGCAGCGGCGGGGTGGACTCGTGAGCAGATGGCCGAACGGGCCGCGAGGGAGATGGTCGACGGAGAATACGTCAACCTCGGAATTGGCCTGCCTACGCTGATTCCCGGCTACCTGACGCCCGATGTCCGTGTAGTTCTGCACTCCGAGAACGGAATTCTGGGAACGGGTTCATACCCGACCGAAGAGAACATCGACGCGAATCTGATCAACGCGGGTAAGGAGACCGTCACCGTCAATTCCGGTGCGGCCTTCTTCGACTCGTCGTTGTCGTTCGGCATGATCCGCGGCGGTCACATCGACACCGCTGTTCTGGGCGGTATGCAGGTCTCGCGGACAGGGGATCTCGCGAACTGGATGGTCCCCGGCAAAATGGTCAAGGGGATGGGCGGGGCGATGGACCTGGTCCACGGCGCCCGCAGGGTCATCGTCGTCATGGAACACACCGACCGCGAGGGCAACCCGAAGATCCTCGACACCTGCACCTTGCCGCTCACCGGCCAAGGCGTCGTGAATCGAATCATCACCAACCTCGCCGTGATCGACGTCGAGCCCGAGGGGTCGTTGTCGTTGGTCGAGTTGGCACCGGGCGTCGACGTCGACACGGTGGTGGCGGCAACCGGAGCCGAGCTGGCTCTGCCATAGATAGAGTGCCGACGGAGATCACCCGGGAACCGCGAGTTGGGCCATCGACGAGGAACCGACGAAATACACCCCCGACTCGGCGTCCACGACGGATCCGGACTGGGGCCGGCCGCTCGCGTCGGTCGGCACCGGCCACACCTCCGTCCCAATGGAGGTATCGACAACCGATGTCGTATCGGCGCCGTCATCGCACGACTTCTGCACTTCTCCTCGTCGACCACCAGCGGTAGATGCCGCCAACGACGCTGAACAGCGCGGCGACAGCCAGACCGGTCACCATCACCGGAACGGGCACCAGAGCGGTGAGCCCGACAATCAGCGACACCCACGCGAGGATCACCGCTCCCGTCTCGAAGCGCGCCGACAACGCCGGTTCTATCCTGCGACGATGGGATGACACCAACTTCAGATACAAGCCATAGATGGAATACACCGTGGCATACGCTCCGAGCCCGAATGCGAAGACGCCCAGGACAAGCCACCCGGACACGACCTCGTACGGTTCCCCGGCCAGAATGGCGAGGGCGGCCCCACCGATTGGGACGACCAACGCCGTTCCGATGTACAGGAGCACAGCCAACCCCAGCACCGAGTCCTTGGGTGACGACGTCCACGACATCGTTACACGTTAAACGACTCAATGGTTTGTTATGGGGCGAATCGCGGTGCCCCCGCCCGCTACCGGTCCCCCGTGTACAGATCACGTGCGTAGACCCCCGACGCGACCATGGACACAGCCCCGACTGCAACAGCGAACCACCAACCCGCCGCGACGGCACTCGCAGATCCCGTCGCTACCGTGACCGACAGCGACACCATCAGTGCGACACATACCCCCGTCGAGAACATCAGCACGGCCGTCTGCGTCCACATCGGCATAGTCGGGGCGAAAGCGCGCACAAGGACTCGAACGACCAGGGCAACAACCACAGCCGTGCCGCCCAGCAGCGTGCACACCACGACCACCACCAGCGGAACGATCACCAGCGACCACGCGATCAGCGACGTCACCCCGGCGAATCCGTCGCGTACAACGGCCACCACCGACAGGACCACGAAGACCACCAGCGTGCACACCGCCGGCCACAACATCGCCTGCACCCGCCAATCGCACCGTCACGGGTTCACGTCCATGGTGATCACCCGTTCTGCTGTTACCAGTGCGCCGAGGCAACGAGAGCGGCCGGCAGCACAGTAGTGGCACTGCCCTTCGCCGCGTTGATCTGCGGTTGAGTGAGGTACAGCGCGCCCGACAGATCGGAGCCATCCAACCTTGCATCCCGAAGATCGGCTCCGAGCAGGTCTACCGCGGCAAGGTCCACCCCTCTCAGATCCACGGCGATGAGACACGTGCCACGTAAGTCCGCTCCACACAGTCTATTTCCCCGTAGATCCAGCCCGGCAAGGTCTGCCCCGGGGAACAACCGCAGGTCCACCGCACCGCCCTCGGCGGCATACGACGCTCGGACCTCCTCGCTCACACTCATGAGAACGTCTCGAACCGCGCCGTGTAGGTCACCCATCTCGACCGACAGCAACTCGCTGACGGTGCCGAACGTCAATGCGCTGACGGTCGATGCAAGGGCACGAACACCGGCTGGGTCGTACGTGCGGTTTTGCGCCTCGGACAAGTACCACAGCATTTCGTGGAGCTGTTTCATCATCGAGAAGGCGGAGAACATCTGGTGCCGCGTGTCCGGGCGATCGCGCCAGCCGACCCCGCCGAACAGACGTTGCGAGACAGCCTGTCCGGCACCGAAACAGTCGAAGACCGTACAACCCCGGAACCCGCGAGCCCGGAGGCCGTCGTGAATGGTGCAGTCAAAGGACGAAGCGAGGTTTCGACATGGTGTGCCGGCAGGTTTGTCCTCGGCGAAATCGATCGACCGCGAGAAGCCGAAGGCAGTGCAGCACAGAGCGAAACAGTTACTGCAATCTGCACGCAGATGCGCAGTGTGAGTAGGTGACATAGTGATGTGAGCTCCAAGGAGAGTTTCCGGTGCAGGACACGGGAAGGGAACCCTCGAACGGGTCCCCACTCGGAGCACACGGAATCACCGCCGCGCACAAGCGCGACTCACGGCTGACGCGAGACTGGGTCACAAAGCGAATTCGGAGATGCCAGGAAGATATCAGATCTGGTCGGCGACGGAGCAGGGAGTTTGCTAGAGCGTGGGTGGCAGCACGGTACGAACATGTTCGCGCAGTTCGCTTGCCTGGAACTGCGGCAGTCGCATGAACCACCGGTAGAAGATGGGAGCGAGCAACAGCTCGGTCGCTTGACTCGGGTCTTTCGCTCCGGCGCTCCTCACGATCCGCTGGATGTGCGCGATTTGAGGCGCAAGGAGACGCGTGTGAAACACGCGAGCGACGTCGTCATCAGTTTGGATCGATGCTGCAAGCATGCGCAACAGCGAGCAGCGCGGCTCTGTCGAGATCTCGTCGATCGCCGCTCTCAAGAGCTCCTCGACCGTCTCGCCCTCAGGGGAGTCGGGTGAGTGTGTTTCGTCGCCTACGAGCGCGTCGAAGAGGATGGCGTGAACCGACGTCCAGTTCCTGTAGAGGGTCTGCTTGCCCACCCCGGCTTCAGCGGCGATCCCCTCCATGGTCAACGCACCCGGACCGCCACGCTCGGCCACACCGAGAACTGCCGCATGGACGCGCCGCACGGTGCCAGGTCGAACCATATGTTCATCTTAGAAACGAGACGCAGCGTCTCACTTGGTGTTGAATAGGCTCATGCCGAGCACTCAGACATGGGTCATCACCGGCGCGAGCGGTGGTCTCGGACTTGCCCTGGTCAAGCACGCATTAGCTGCCGGGCACCACGTCGTGGCCACCACGCGCGGAACAACCTTGCCGATCGCAGACCCCCGGCTCACCGTCCTGCAGCTCGACCCCGTGGACGCGGCGGCCTGCCGTCGGATCGTCGACGACGTCACCCGAATCACCGGTCGGCTCGATGTCCTCGTCAACAACGCCGGGTACGGCCTCGTGGGGGCCATCGAGGAGGCTACCGAGGACGAGGTCCGAGCCATCATGGACGTCGACTTACTCGGACCTCTGTGGCTCACCCAAGCCGCGTTACCCGTGATGCGAGCGCAGGGCACGGGAGACATCGTTCAGATCTCGTCCGTCGGGGGTGTCGGGGCCATGGCCTTCTTCGGTCTCTACAACGCCGCGAAGTGGGGCCTCGAAGGCTTCAGTGAGGCACTTGCTGCCGAAGTGGCACCGATGGGCGTGCGGGTCACGATCGCTGAAATCGGCGCGATGGACACCCAATGGGCAACGACAGGGATGCAGTTCACCCGTCCCCGACGGGAGTACGACGAGGTGCGCATCCAGGCCCTCGGCACAGCGGAAGTTCCGTGGCCGGTCGACCCTGGATCAACCGGAGGCGGAACCTCACCGGATGCCATCGCCGCGATGATCGCCGACCATCTCGGCCGGCAAGGTTCCCGACCCCTTCGACTGGTTCTCGGTGACGACGCCGCAGCGCAGATCGACACGGTGCTCGACCTTCGGCAACAGGATTACGCCACTCAGTTAGGCTTTCCACATTGGTGACGACGGAACGCCCTACAGCTAATCCCGAACTGGCCGACTGATGCTCAGGGCGTCGAACACAGCGGCGGCACACCGACCACGGGCTGCCCGGGATGCAGCATGGACTGCAGAGCGAGCACGGTCTCGTCGGTCAGACTGTCTGGACCGAGGCCGGTTGCACACGCCCAGTCGAAGTCCCGTGTCGACCAACCCCGGATAGGGGTCGGATAGTGCCGCGTCCAGTTTCGGGGAAGCAACCACTCCTCGTCGGACCGTCGCCGTCGCCACAAACGGCCAGCGCCCTTCTCGAAATGTGCCTCGAAACTGTCCGGGTGCTCCACATCTCGCAGAACCTCCGTCGGCGTGAAATCCACCAGAATGTTGGCCTGCATTCGTCGTGAACTGACGGTGTCGCGAAACCATGTCATGTCACGCGTCGAACGCTCGAGCCAACGGGCTCTGTCTCCGGCATGGACGTCCCGACGCGGTCTGACCGGTCCGCTCCAAGAAAACGTCGAGTCCGGCAACCCTTTCGCCGGAAAGTCACAACTTCTGTATGCCGCAGTACCTTCCGCGCAGTCCTGCTCGAGGATTGCCCCAGTCTCGATGTCGACGGTCAATACCTCAGGCCGACCACCGTGCCCGGCTTCGAACTCGATCGACCAGCAGCGTCGACCGAGAACCACAGTGGTCTCTATTGCGCGAGTCGGCTGCCTGTGGCCCGGGCGTACCCAATGTTCCACCGGACGAGAAACGATGAGTTCCCGGCCGGGGTTGTGCACGCGCGTGTTCAGCAGATTCGTGAGGATGGGGTCTTCGTGCTGCGAGTCGAAGACCCAACAGTTCTCACCATCGGAGAGAAACCGCGGCTCGCCCGCCGGCGATTCCAGACGTGTCTTGCGCCCATCCCGAATCAGTCGCATCTCGCTGAGCCCGAAGCCCACATGCGACGGGGGGATGCCATAGTGCGCGTCGTAGCCGACCCGAGAGCCGGTCTCGACATGAGCGGCACGCACGACGCCGATCACGGGTGAGGTCGGACCGTCTACCACCTTCAGGAGTACTTCGACCCAATGCGTCATACGTACAACACCCCGCCTCTTGCGTGCGATCGGTCCGGATACCCGCGCGTGTCCGCCTGTTCCATCAGATCCGTTGGCGCGTAGCGAGTCACGTCGTCCAGCCGCCGCCCCTGCTCGTCGTACAGACGCAACCTCGCCACCAAGCGAAGTCCCTCGTAGTCGTCGTGGGTAAAACTCACGTGAAGTCGTCCGTGCGGCCAGTCGCCGACGAACTCGGCCCGAACATCGTGCATCAAGGCCGAGAACCGGCGTCCGTGCAGGGTGCGTATGCAGTACCGGACGTACGACGCATGATCCGGAGGATCCGGAGCGATCGCTCGGCACCAGCGGGAGATGTCGAGGTCATCGGCGGCAGTCAGGAATGTGGGTTCGTTCTGTCCGATCCTCAGCTGCATGAGCGCACGCGTTTCCCTACCGCTCCCTGCACAATGCGCGAGAAGCCACAGCCTGTCACCGTGCGCGGCGCCCGCGGCCACGCTCACGCCGGGCAATCGCAGTTCCACCTCCGGAGTCCTCGATCCATCTCGATACGCCCTAACCACAAGCACATTGCTCCGACGGTCGATCAGGCCCCAGTGCCACCGGATACCCTGCGCAACAGCACGTTTACGGCGGTGGCCCTCGTTGTAACTGACGTCGGCGTACTCGCTCGTGAACCAGTGCCCGGCCGCACTCACCCTGGGATAATCGTCCAGCCGAATACGATCAGGCGTTGCATCCACCGGCAAGTGGATCCACGACTTGGTGCGATTGAGAACGTATCCCGAGGGCGCAGGCGATTCTCGATAAGTTCGTGACCGAGGATCGTGCTCTACGCCGAGATGCACTGTGTCGCCGTCTACATCGGCCGTCACGAGTATCCCATCGAGATCGACCGTTGTAGTCCCACCGCTCGGGTAGGCCCGAAGGAGCGGCGGTCCGGGGCTCTCCTGGCGCAGAGGGCGTGCGTCTGCGCTGGACGCAACGTCGTCCCGTACCCGCGTGGGCCGAAAGCACCACGCACCCGATGATCCTGCTGTCAGCAGTTGGGTGCCTTGAAGATATTCGGCGTGATGAACACCATCGACAGTGATGCGGGCCAAGGTGTCCGAACCTCGGGATTGCGCCCAGATGCCGTCCGCGTCGGATGCAACGGTGAGGCTCGACGACGTGGACGACAGTATCTCCGGCCACGACACGATGTGGACTAAATCAGCGGTTGAGTAGTCGAGCAGGGCAGCTACAGGCTGCGTTTCATCGATCAACCACAAAAATTCATCGGCTAACAGAAGGTAACGCGGACGAAGAAGCCGGCGTTCGTGCGACGGGGCGCTCATGCGCCTTTCTGCAAAGTCATGGGGTTCATCGTACGTCACTCGTCCGACCTTGGACGCGGTTCACCGTGTCATCAGAAGAAGACATCCGACGGGCTGGTCTCCCCACCTCCACGTCCAGACCCGGCATTTTCGCTGCGGAGGCGAATCCAGTGCATGGCGATGGGGTCAATGCGACATGAGAATTGCTGTCGCGTGAAACCAAGGCGGGTCGAAAGCTCTACAGCACAACATGTTTCGCTCATCGGATTCGTGCAGCAGCAAAATGGCATTGCCGGGCCGACTCGAGGAACGGTTACGCAACGGTCACGTTCGCTCCGTCGGCGTTCGTTTGATGAACAGCTGATCGAGGTGGTAGCGGAATAGGTAGTTCGCTGACTCGACAGTATGTAGGCCGATAAGTAGGCCTGTTCCGAGTCCGTGCTCAAAAGCGGTCAGTCGTTGCGCTTCTCGCTCAGGGTCGATGTCCGGCCCGATGTCGCCTTCGGCCCGGGCGGTCGACAGCATGTCGGCGATGGTGGCTTGGATGCGGCGGGGGCCCTCGACGAATGGAGTGCGGGCCAATGCGGAGTCCGTGACCGCCAGTGCGGTGTAGGCGGTGAACACGGTGTGGAATCGGCGGCTGCTGTCGTCGGTGGGCAACGCTTCTTCGAAGTAGGTTTCGAGGACCTCGCGTGGTGTGGCTGTCGGTCCGAGGTCTGCTATGCGCTGCTCCCAGCGCTGCTTGCTTGTTGTTTCGAGGTGATGCAGTCCTGCGTGAAGCAACGAAGATTTGTCGTCGAAGTAGTACTGCACCAATCGCAGTGATACCCCGGCGGCGTCTGCGACTGCGCGCAGAGTCACCGCGTGCAGGCCGTCGCGTGCGGCGACCTCGAGGAGTCCGTCGATGATGGTGCGGCGGCGCTCATCGTGGTCGACACGTGCTGGCATAGCGTGTTCCTTTCCGCGTGCTACCGGTCCACGGTGGTCGCATTAGCATCCACACGTGGTCTCGCGGGTGTCAGGGCGACCGCGGCTCCCGCGGCGACGAGTCCCATGCAGGCTGCCATGGCTACGAAGGCCGGCCGGTAATCAGTGTAGGAGCTGGTGATCAGGCCAAGGGCAGCCAGCCCGAGGGCGCCGCCGAATTGTTTGCTGGTATTCATCAGCCCTGATGCCGCACCGGCGTCTGCTGCATCGATGCCGCTGGTGACTGCGGTGGCCAATGGGGTGTTCATGAGACCGCCGCCGATTCCGATGACGATCGTCGGGCCGGCGATGGCGGTGAGGTAGCTGTCGTGCGATACCCATGCTTGCCACACAATACCTGAGGCGGCGAAGACTGCGCCTGCGACGATGATGTGCCGTGGCTGCATCCGGGTCAGCAGGCGCGGGGTGACGGCAACACCGACGACCACGGTGGCCAAGGTGAGCGGGATGAAGCCCAGGCCGGCCTGCACCGGGCTGTAGCCCATCGACCGTTGCATCAAATAAGTCAGGAAGATCCATATCGGCACCTGAAAAGACGCCCCGGTCAGCAGGGTCAGCACATTCTCAGCAGGGTCAGCACATTCCCTGCGGCCACCATCCGATTGCGGAGCAACGTGACAGGCACGATCGGCGAACTGCTGCGGCGTTGCCGAGCAACCAGTATCGCCAATGCCGCCGCCCCGAGCCCCGTTGCCCCACCGGCGGTCCATCCGGCGCCCGCGCCCATCTCGCTCACTCCATAGGTGATCGCACACAGACCGACAGTGGCCAGAACAGCTCCGGTGATATCGATGCGAACGTCGGTGTCACGGTCCTCGCGTCCACCTAGGACACGAAGCGCACACACGACCACCATCAGGCCGATGGGCACGTTGATCAACAGCACCGCCCGCCAGGTGAGCACCTCGGTGAACACGCCGCTGACGATGTTTCCCACCCCGCCGCCGGCGAGGCTCACCCCGGTCCACACCGCCACCGCCCGGGTCCGCACCGGACCCTCCGGATAGGCGCGCGTGAGCATCGTGAATGTCGCAGGTGACACGATCGCCGCACCCACCCCCTGCACGGCGCGAGCCGCGATCAGCATCTCCGCCGAGACCGCCAGCCCACCGACCACGCTCGCCGCGACGAACACCGCGAGTCCGACGACGAACACCCTGCGCAGCCCGTACACATCGGCCAATCGACCGCCGACCAACAACCCTGCGGCGAACGCCAACGTGTAACCACTGGCAACCCACTGCAACGCCGAATCGGTCATGGTCAGCTCGTCGCTCACCGCCGGCAATGCGACGTTTATCACCGACACATCGAGCACAACCATCAACTGCGCAGCCGACGCCACCCACAGCGCACCCCACCGAGCACTCGCCATACGCCAACATCCCCTTTCGTGATACATGTGTATCACGAAAAGGAGAATCGGCCAGCGTTCGTAACCACGGAATTACCTGTCGGCGGGGCCGCTGCGTGGGCGTCACCGTTGTTTACATGGACCCAACCCATGGCGGCGGCGAACCCAGGACCCGTGCGATCACGACGAGACGGTCAGGCTGAGCACCGCCGACCCGTGCACCGCCTCGACCGTCACCGTCGGTTCCGCATCGCCGATGCCGACGAACGACTGCAGCAAACTATCGCTGCTGCGGTAGGTCAGCACCTCGGCTACCGGCGAACCGAGGCTGTCGACTGTCACCGACGTAGGCCGTTCGGAGCCGGCGTCGACGCTGTTCGAGTCGACCCCGGTCAGGTCGACCTGTAGTCGGCACGGTTCGGTGACCGGAACAAGGTCCCCCGTCCCTCGCAGCTGCGCAGTTTGGACGAACCGCGCCGTCCACCCGATCATTCCGTCGCCTCGGACGGTGTACGTCACGACGCTGCTGCCGGGATTGCTCTCGACGTCGACCGAACTCAGGATCGGGACGGGCACCTGCGTTACCTCGGTACCGGGCTCGATCGGCATCAGTTCCGGCGCCTGCCCCGCCGGCGGGTTACCCACGACGAACCGTCCGGAATAGGAATCGACGTTGCGGCACTCCACCGGCGTCTGTCCGCTGGCAGCACCGACCGGGTCCACATCCTGGTCGGCGCAGCCGCACATCACCACCACTACCCCGACAGCGAGTACCGATCGCACAGCCCACACGATTCGTTCGGACATGTGCATCTCCTCGAATCACCGTCGATCGACCCACGCGCCACGCAAGCCGGACGCCTGGCTTCTTTCCTTCGGATGCGAGGCCGCCCAGTGCACGTCACCTTCCAAAAAACGTACCGCACGGTGCGCTTCCGGGGGCCACGAATCGGAGATCGGGGCGTCGAGGAAGTCCACGACGTCCGGGGGACGCATCAGGCGGAGGTCATGGTGTCCAGTCCGCGGCCTGCACACCCTCGTGGCCGAATAGTCCTCGCCCTTCACCCACCTGATCCATCCGGATACGCAGTGAGCTCGGGTCCACCTCCTCGCCCATCTCGCACAGCAATCGACTGACAGTCGCCCGCGGATCCGCGACCGCGCCGGTACGGACGCCGAGTACCCGATCCACTCCCAGTCCGGCGACGAGTCCGGCCATCGTGCCGCCCGAGCCCACTGCGCAGACCATGACGTCGGCAGACGGCAGTTGTGCCAGCAGCTCGACGCCCGCAAGGCGGTACCCATGCGCTCCAACGGCATTGGACCCACCGAACGGGATGAGAGCGGGCCGCCGCCGCTGTGAACGCAACCGCTGGACTACCGCCTCGGCGACATCATCGACGGCTGCATCGGGTCCGGTGTCCCCCGACCAGACGATCTCGGCCCCCAACATTGCATCGAGCAGTAGGTTTCCGGCCGGCGCACCTTCGGGCTTGTTGCCGGGAAACACCAGCACCGCGTCGACGCCCACCCGGGCAGCTGCTGCCGCAGTCAGCCGGGCGTGGTTGGACTGAGGCGCACCGGTGGTGACAATGATGTCCGCGCCGTCGGCGAGGCCGCCGACGATGCACCGCTCGGACTGTCTGGCCACAGTGCCGTGGATCGAAAGTCGAATCCGGCATCGTAGATTCTATGCATTGACCTTGACGTTAGGTCATGGTTGACACTGAAGGCATGCAGATAGGTCAACTCGCTACCGCGGCCGACACCACACCCAGAACAGTGCGTCACTACCATCGCCTCGGTCTTCTCGCCGAGCCTCGACGACGCGCGAACGGCTACCGCGAATACACGATGAGCGACGTCGTTCGACTCATGCGTATCCGCTGGCTCGCGGCTAACGGCGTCCCGCTGGGATCGGTTGCGGTGGTTCTCGCGCACGACGCCACTGATGTCGAGGGCACCGATGACACAGTCGCTGACCTGCGCGCACTGATCGCTGCACTCGAGGCCGAACGCGCCAAACTTACGCACCGGCTGGTCAAGCTCTCCTCGATGGTCGACGATGTCGAGAGCGGGAGACCGCTCTCCGCGCTGCCTAGCAATCTCGCCGGACTGCTCGTTGGCGCGATCGAATCTGCCCCGACGCCTACCGTTCGCGCCGCGCTCGAGCGTGAGCGCGATTTGCTCGAGGTCCTCGCCATCTCGGGTAAAGCGCCGGAGGAGCTGTTGACGTTCTACGCGGCTTCGATCGCCGACGAAGAGCAGCGTTCCCGGTACTCCGAGCTTCTGGCCGAGTGGTCGAATTTGGAGGGAAAGACGCTGGATTCGGCGGAACCGGAGATAGGACGTCTGTCCCAGACGTTGATGGCGTGGTTCGAGGAGGCAGAACCCTTCGCCGCTGCGGAATTCGATATCTCGCAGTCGAGTGAGACCGGTGTGCCGATCCCACTCGAAGAGATCATTCCCGACCCGGCTCAACGCGAGGTGGTCTCCCGTGTTCAACGCGGGCTCGCGACCAAGTCGAGCCTTGCGAAGGGTGTCTCATGAACGTGATGGCCAATTCGAGTTTTCACCGGTTCATGCAAGTGCTTGCAGCAGCGGTCTTATTCGTCGACGCGATCTTCCTCGCGACCGGCGTCCTCAGGCCCGGGCAGGCCGCGCTGCTGTTCGCCACCGTCGAACTTCCCGTGGCCATGATCGTCATGCTCGGTCTGGTGGCGACATACCGGGCCCGTCGACGCGACGGAGCGGATGCCAGAGCTGCGGTGGTTGCTACGGCCGGGAACTCGCCGTTCTGGCCGATGATCCGAACGGAGGTTCGCGCCTACACGTCTTTCTGGTTGTGGATCCGGGGCCGCGTAGCTGACGTCGAGCCGGGCGCGCTGGTGTTCCGGTCGAACCGCGGGACGATGACGCTACCGGTTGCCTTCGGCGTGGCCACCGTCGTGGAGATCGGCGTGCTTCACTTCCTTCTTCCATGGATGTGGCTGCGTATCGCCCTCGCACTACTGTCGGTGTGGTCCCTGTTCGCGCTGTTCGGCTATCTAGCAATTCACCGCGTCCGTCCGCACTACCTGACCGACACTCACTTCGTCGTGCGGCAGTCCGGTTCGACAATTGCCTCGATCGACCGTTCGGGCATCGCGTCGGTTGCCCTGTCGCGCCGGTTCTCCGAAACCAACCCCATAGTCATAGAGGACCGGTTGCTTCTTCCCAATATCGACGGCACAAACATCGATATCGTTCTCACTCAACCGATCTCAATTCGACTACCTGCGTTGTTCCCAAAGCATCGCAAGGCCTCGTCCATCAGACATCTCAGCGTGTATGTCGACGACCCCTCTGCACTGGTGACCGAACTGAAGGGTGGTGCAAAACCAGTTGCGCGTCGCTGACAAAACGACATCAGGGCCGCATACTCCCGCCACAACCACGAACTGCGACTCCACCGGTCCAGGTGCCGCTATCACCGCATCGCGGGACAACAGGAAATTCACAACCTGCTTGGCAACCGTCTCGTTACGCCCCACGGATACTCGAGCCGGCGACCGTCCACGCCGTGATCCCAACCGGGCGTGATCCCAACCGGCCGACACCCGCTGCGCTCTGTAACAGCCCGAACGAAAGGACGAATCATGACTGCACCCCAACTTATCTCGGTCGAGGACTTCTTCGGCCCACCTGTTCGCTCCGGTGCCACGATCTCACCCGACGGCAAAGCGATGGCGTTCCTCGCGCCGTGGAAGAACCGCCTGAACGTGTGGATCGAAGACCTCTCGCCCAGCAGCGAGCCACGCTGCGTCACAGCCGACGAGACTCGCAGTGTGCACGAGTTCCTATGGACCGACGACCCGCGCTGGCTACTGTATCTGCAAGACACCGCCGGTGACGAGAACAACCACGTATTCCGCGTCGACCTGGAGGATCCAGACTGCGCGGCAGTCGATCTGACGCCGTTCCCCGGTTCCCGCGCGGTGGCCCTCGAACCCGTTCGCGGTCGAGCAGGGGTCTACTCCGTCCTGATCAATGCGAGAAGCATCGCCGAGTTCGATCTCTACGAGATCGAGATCGCCACAGGTGAATTGACGATGATCCGGCAAAGCCCGGGTGTAGGCCGATATCCGATGCTCGGTGCCGACGGCGAAGTGTTCGCTTTCGCGATGACCGAGGAAGGCACCATCGACATCACGCGTGTGGACGAGTCCGGAGTGGAAACCACGGTGGCGTCGTTCGACGGCACCGACTACCCGATGGGCCTCCATCCGATGCAGATCACCGCGGACGGTACCGGCATGTGGCTGGGGTCCAACCGAAGGCGCGACCTGACCTATCTGAGCCGCCTCGACCTCGAGACCGGCGAGGAGACCGTCGTGGACAGTCACCCGACACTCGAACTCGACGGCGTGCGACGAGCCGTCGAGCAAACCTCGTCACCGTTGATCTGCGATAGCGCAACCGGAGAGCTCATCGGTGTTCGGTATCTGGGCGAACGCCAGGTGATCCATGCACTGGAACCGGAGTTCGAAGCAATCCTGAAGAATCTCGAGCAACTGTTCGACGGTGACATCGGAGCACTGTCCTCCGACGAGAGCGGACAGAAATGGATCGTCAGTTTCGTCCACGACCGCGATCCGGCCGTCACCTACTATTACGATCACAACACCGGATCCAGTCGTCGGCTCTTCCGCCCCTATCCACATCTGGATCCCGAGGACATGGCCCCGATGGTGCCGGTGAGCGTTCAGTCGCGCGACGGTCTGACTCTGCCGTCGTATCTGACGCTTCCGGTCGGCGTGGACCCCGAGGATCTGCCGATGGTTCTGGTGGTGCACGGCGGCCCCTGGTATCGAGACTCGTGGACCTTCGATCCGATCGCGCAAATGCTGGCGAACCGGGGATATGCAGTGTTACAGGTCAACTTTCGCGGGTCGGTCGGATACGGCACAGCGCACACGAACGCCGGGGTCGGTGAATTCGCGGGCGCGATGCACGACGATCTGATCGATGCAGTGAACTGGGCGGTCGAAGCGGGGTACGCCGATCGCGAGCGGGTGGCCATCATGGGTGGTTCCTACGGCGGCTATGCGGCGCTGGTGGGCGCGTCGTTCACTCCCGACACGTTTGCCGCGGCGATCGACTGCGTCGGCATCTCGGACCTGTCGAACTTCATGCTCACCCAGCCGGCCTTCATCGGTCCGGGAATCATCAACAGCTGGCACCGCTTCGTCGGCGACCCCGCAGATCCCGAACAGCTGGCCGACATGCTCGCACGATCACCCATCTCCCAGCTCGACGCGATACGCGCACCGCTCCTGATTGCACAGGGCGCCAACGATCCTCGGGTCGTCAAGGCAGAATCGGACAACGTCGTCGAACGCCTGAGGTCGCGTGGCGTCGACGTCGACTACCTCGTATTCGACGACGAAGGGCACGGATTCATCAACCCGGAGAACAGTATTCGCTATTACCTCGAGGTGGAAAAATTTCTCGCCCAGCACCTCGGCGGCCGTAGTCTGCAGTGATCAGAGGCACAGTGCCTGCTGCAGTGTCGTGCCCTGCCGAGGTGAACCATTCATCCCTCGATGCGGAACAAAGTCGCGACCGTCGGCAACGCGGCTCTCATGAATGCTGCGGGCTTCGTCGACAGACCTGACGACAGCGCTCAGGTGGTCCGGGCCCGATCAGTTCTCTGACACCGCCATCACCGGCAGAACCATCGTCACCGAAGCTCCACCGAGCGAACTCTGGCTATCGACGCTGACCGAACCGCCTACACCGGTCAGCAAAGTTCGCACGATAGCCAAACCAAGACCGGAACCACCAGTGGCACGATCACGCGACCGATCCAACCGAACGAACCGCTCGAAGACCTTTTCGCGCATATCCAACGGAATCCCCGGGCCGTCATCCTCGACGGTGACAGAGACACTTTCCGATCCTGCCGAGGGAGACGAGATAGTCACCCGCACATCGTCTTCTGCGTGCCGAACGGCGTTGGCAATCACATTGTCCAGAACGCGTCGGAGCCGGTCCATACCCAGCGGCACTCTCGGTGTTCCGATAGACCCGTCCAACTGGACGTCCACGGCGATTCGACGATCGATATGGGGTGACGCGACCGCGTCGTTCACTGCTGTGAGCAGGTCGGTCGTGTCGCCGCGGTCCGTCCGCTCGGTGCCGAGAGCCAGCAGGTCGGCGGTCAAGCGGTTCAGTCGGGCGGCCTCCGCCAGCGCCGCCGTGGCCGACTCGCTCCACGGGCGAGCATCGGGGTAGAGCAACGCCACCTCGAGGCTCGAGGTGATTCCGGCCAGCGGCGTCCTTATTTCGTGGGAAGCGTCCTCGACGAACCTCCGCTGCGCTGCCACCGAGTCCTCGAGTCTGCCCAGTGCTGAATTCAAGACCGTTGCCAGATCGCGAATTTCGTCACGTGCGCCGTGCGCGTCGACGCGTAGATCGAGCTTGTCCACACTGATCTCACGGAAACGGGTAGTGATCTCCCGAACGGGGGCGAAGGCCCAACGGACCACGAAACGGCCCAGTAGCAGAGCGAAGAGCAGGATCACCGGCGTCAAAAAAGTCATGATTCGTAAAGTCGACGTCGTGGCCGCAGCTGTCAGTGCCCGAACGTCCGGCACGTCGAGCGTGAAGGCGGAGTCCGCTGGCTCCCCGCACGCCACATCGTAGGACGTCGAGCTCGGGTTGTCGGGAAGTAGCGGCGGGTCGATACTGACGATCACATCTTCAGGACAGCCGACGATCGACCCCACGTCACCAGCAGAAGTACCGGTCGATTGCGCGGCAACCTGCGCGCGCAGACTCTCCGTGTATTCGCTCTGAGTAAAGGTTGCGGTGGCTTGCGTGACAACCACGGCGAGCAGAGCTGCGGCCGCGAGCACCGCGAAAGCAATACCCAGCGACACCCGAGTCCTGGTGGACCATTGTCGGGGATGCGCCAGCCCGGCGATCAGATGCATATCCGATACCCGTGTCCGCGAACAGTTTCGATCATATCGCCGGCACCCACGGCCCCGAGCTTGCGGCGCAACGTAGAGACATGCACCTCCACGAGATTGGCGGTGGCGTCGACCGCATCCTCCCAACAATGCTCGATCAGCAATTGCTTGGAGACCACGCGGCGTCGGTTGTCTGCGAGAATCGCGAGGATATCGAACTCTTTGTTGGTCAGCACGATTCGGCCATCGCCAACGGAGCAGACACGACGAAAGAGATCGAGCTCCACATTGCCGACCCGCAGAGGATCACGATTCGGCACCGCCGCCGACCGACTAACGAGCGCCTTGATGCGGGCAACGAGAACCGGAAACGAGAATGGCTTGGTCAGGTAGTCGTCGGCCCCGCATTCGAGTCCCTCGACCTCGTCGTACTCACCCCGCTTCGCAGTCAGCATCAGGACCGGGGTGTCCTTCTGAGCACTTCGCAACGTACGACACACCTGATAGCCGTTCATGCCCGGCAGCATGACGTCGAGAACGATGACCGCATACTCGGCGGTCCGAGCCGCCTCGAGGCCGGACAGGCCGTCGGTACGCACGTCGACCGTGAACCCCTCAGCCCCCAGGCCCGTTCGCAATGCCTCGTAGAGCGTCGGCTCGTCTTCCACAACCAGAACTCGCATGGCTTCGATTGTCCGCTACCGACCTGAACTTTAATTCAGGTCCGTTCAGGAAAGGCGAAGAATCTCCCTGCATCGTGGGTTTCACCGGATCGGCACCGATTCGGTGAAACCGAAGAACGAAGGGACATCAGATGTCGAAGAAAATGGCAGTCAAGACCATGGTCGTCGGTGCCGCAGCCACCGCAGTGGTCGGTGTGATCGGTGTTGCATCGGCCCAGGCAGCACCGGATGCGCCGATCGTCGAGCCGCAGGACTCGAGCCAGGTCGTCGAGATCATCAGTGAAGTCGATCCGCTCGTGGCTGGCAACGGTTCGATCGAGCAGTGGCTGGCGTCCCTGAATACCGGCAGCGCCGGGGGTGCGGGTGCCGTGCCTCCGGCACCGACCGACGACAACACCGTGATCATCGAGCAGACGGACTTGGGCACTGCCGTCACGATCGACGGACCTACGGATCAATAGCTCGTTGCTTCGAAAGGGCCGGCAAACAGCGAAGCGCCGGCCCTTTCTCCGGTCCATGTCCGTGACATTCTTCGACATGGCGCGAGCAACACCGCATTAGGCGACGCCGCACCACTATCGACCCGTTCGGCTTCAATGGTCGTGCCGCTGGTGTGCGGCAAGGTCTTGCTGTGGCGCGTCGTCGGTCGGGTAGTCGGTGTACCCGGCTGCGCCGCCGACATAGAACGTCGTGCGGTCCGGGAAGTTTTCGGGACGGCCGGCTCGCCAGCGGTGAGGTAGGTCCGGGTTGGCGATCGCGGCGCGTCCGACGGCGACGGCCTCCCCGTGGCCGGCATCGATCAGACCGTCCGCAGTCTGCCGGTCGGTGACTGCGGAGAATCCGGTGTTCAGGATCATCGGCGATCCGCTTGTACGCCGAATGTTCTGAACGAGTGCGCTTCCGGCGTCGGGATGGACCATGCTCACGTACGCGAGGGGACGTGTCCGGAGGCTGCCGAACAGCGCCGCGTAGGTTGCCGCGACGTCCTGTTCGTCGGGTTCGAGCGCCCCTTGGATGTTGGCCCCGGGTGAGACTCGAATACCGACACGGTCCGCTCCGATCGCGTCGGATACGGCGTCGGCGACGTCGATGACGAACCGCGCCCGGCGGTGCGGCGATCCTCCGTAGTCGTCGGTCCGGTGGTTCGTGGACGGGGCGAGGAACTGCTGGAGGAGGTATCCGTTGGCGGCGTGGAGCTCGATACCGTCGAATCCCGCTCGACGTGCGCGTTCGGCGGCCTGGACATGGGCGTCGATCAGCTGCGAGATGTCACCGGACGTGGCTGCGGTCGTGTGGCGTGCCGAGTGACGTCCGATGTGATCCTCGAAGTCGATGGCGGTGGGGGCGAGCACGGTGTCGGTGCCGGTGATCTCGGGGCTGGTGATGCGGCCGGCGTGCATGAGCTGGGCGAAGATCGGTGTTCCGTGTGCGTGTATCGCATCGATGACAGTGGCCCAGCCATGTTCATGCGCATCGTCGACGAGCCCGGGCTGGTTCGGGTAGGCACGGCCTTCACGGCTGGGGTAGATGCCTTCGGTAATGACAAGTCCGAACCCGGACCGCTGCGCGTAATAGTCGGCCATGAGCGGTGTCGGTGTCCCGTTCTCGGCGGCGCGTCGGCGCGTCAACGGGGCCAATACGAGCCTGTTGTCGAGGCGCACGGTGCCGAGTTCGAGTGGCTGCCACAGTCGCGACGTGGTCGAAGTCGTCGTCATTTCACACTGCTTTCCGTCGCAGGGCGACGATCGTGTCGGTAACTTCGGCACGTTGTCCGCCCGGGCCGGTGGCCGTGCGTGCACGTGTTTCGAGGAGCTCGGCGTTCCATTCAGGGCCGAGGTCGAGTGCGTTCGCTACCTGCTCGGGCGTCGGGTGCGCGTGCGAGGCGGAGCTCCAGGACCATGGGGCTGTGGAGCCGTGGTCGATGATGATCAGCGCCCCGCCCGCGAGCCAGAGCGCATCCCCGCCGTGGCCGGCACCGAGTTCCAAGGCTGCGCCTGCGGCAGGGCAGAACATGTCGATCGTGTCGACCAGCGCCTGGTTGGGGGAGGTCCCCCACGCCGGGTCGGTGTCGCGGTAGTGCTGCTCCCAGAAATCCGCGTCGTACATCGCCATCTGTTCTGTCCGTTCTCGTGTCGGGCGACACTGTCGCCGTTGGTGGGGCTCGACGCACACGCGTCGAGCCTGCGAATCCATCGGTTTTCGTGGCCGCGCTGTCTTCAGAGCGGCACCTTTTCCCTGCTAGGGATGACGGTGATCGCGACGGCCGCCGACATGGCGTACAAGACGGTGGCGACGAGAAAGGTCATTCCTAGCGCTTCGGAAGAAAAACCTTCTGAGTCGATATCAGCCGATGCGCCGATGATGTAGATGCCGTTGAGAAGGGCAACGCCGACGGCACCGCCGATTTGTTGGGAGACGCTGAACATGGCGCTGGCGACCCCCACATCGGCAGCGTCCACGCCCGCGACCACGCTGATGTTGAGCGGGGTGAACACCAGGCCGATGCCTGCACCCATCACCGTCGTCGCAACCAAGATTTCGACCAGGGGGTTCGGCAGAGCGATCACCATCGCCAGGCCTGCCATCGCGATGGTTGCGATCAGGATTCCGCTGACCAGTACGGTCTTGGCCGAGACACGCGACATGAGCGTGGGCACGAGCATCGAGGCCAGGACGAGCGCGACGCTGAACGGCACAATGACCAACCCGGTGAACAGGGGGCTGTATCCGAGGCGGTCCTGGAGGTAGTACGGCAGTAACAGGAACATGCCGAACATTCCGGCAGTCATGAAACTCGCCATCAGATAAGCCCCGCCGCGAGTCCGGTCGGCAACGACTCGCCCGGGCAGAAGCGGGTCGATCGTTCTCCGCTGCCACCGCACGAATGCTCCGATCAGAAACACCGCAACCGCGAGGTAGACATAGGGGGTCGGCGAGGTCCAGCCGCCAGGCTCGGACGCGACACTGAACGCCGCGACCAGCGAGGCGGTACCGAGCGTCGCCAGAACGGCACCGAGGACATCGAGGCGACCGCTCATGTGCGGGCGAGAACGGATGATCGTCGGCAGCCCGAGGGCGAGCGCAACCAGTGCGATCGGGACGTTGATGAACAACGACCAACGCCACCCGAGAGCCTCGGTCAACGCGCCGCCCAGAAGCAGGCCGATCGCGCCGCCGCTCCCCTGTGCCGCAGCGAAAACCGCGAACGCGCGGGCCCGTTCGCGGGGCTCGGTGAAGGTAACCGCGACCAGGGACAGTGCGGCCGGCGCAAGCGCGGCGGCGAAGATGCCCTGAAGCGCCCGGGCCCCGATCAACATCTCCGGGCCCGTTGCCAAACCGCCGATCAGCGATGCCACGGCAAACCCGCTGAGCGAGACCATCAAGACCCGTTTGCGCCCGGCGTGATCGGCAATCCGACCACCGAGAAGCAGAAGACCACCGAAGGTCACCGCATAGGCGATCACCGCCCACCCACGGGCTGCATCACTGAGCCCGAGTCCCTGCTGCATCTGGGGCAGCGCGATGTTGATGACCGAGGCGTCGAGCACGACCATCAACGCGGCAGTAGTGATCGCCGCCAGCGCGATCCACCGAGTAACCGGCGGTTGCGCTGTCTCGGTCGACAGAGACGAACTCATTTCAATGACCTTTCGATCGTGGACGGGTGCAGGGTCACCAGATTGCGCCCCACCACGACGAAACAGCAACTACACTTGCGAAACATGCAAACAACACCGGATCACGCCGACCAATCGGACGGGCTCGTCGACAGCATGCTCGGAGCCGTCGGACCACGCCTCAAAGATCTGCGACAGCGACGCCAGTTGAAGCTTTCCGACGTCGCCGAGTCGACGGGGCTATCGGTCAGCACGCTCTCCCGACTCGAGTCCGGCCACCGGCGCCCTACCCTGGACCTGCTGATCCCTCTGGCCCAGCTCTACCGAGTCGCGCTCGACGACGTCGTCGGAGCTCCACCTTCGGGAGACCCACGCATCCACCCGAAACCCATCAGAAAGCATGGACGCGTCTACCTCCCGCTGACCCGATCAGGCGCTCCAGTGCAAGCTTTCAAAGTCGTCCTCCCTCCTCGCCGGGACGGGCAATCCGTCAAGCAGTCCACTCACGGCGGATACGAATGGCTTTACGTCCTCAGCGGCTCGGTCGACCTCGCACTTGGGGCCAACGTGACGACTCTGGTGGAGGGTGACGCTGCCGAGTTCGACACACGGCAGCCCCACTGCATTACCGGTAGCGGCGACACAGCATCGGAAATTCTGACGCTCTTCAGCCCACAGGGCGAGCAGATCCACATCCGCGACGCCTGACGATCCCCCAACACAGCACAACCACTTGCGGGCGCCGCGAAGTGGAGTCCTACGGTGGCGAAATCCGACATGGATTCGTCACTGCAGTATGCCCGGCCCCGATGCATCGACAGTTCAGAACGGCATTATCCGATCCCGTAGGTCGGCGCTCTCCCATAGTCGCGAAAATAGCTGCGTAGCTGATGCTTTCGGACTGGGTATTACCGAAGAACGAGCAGACCCGATTGGACTCACGAGTTACTGAATAGTCACGATGTGTTGATGCGGGTGCCGCCCTGCCTCGCTTTCCATAGGCGCGTTGTCGCTGCCCCCATGGCTGCGCGACCCCATTGTTGTTCACCCGAGAAGTCCCCGGGATCTACCCGACGCCTACCGCACGTTATTGTCGGCCCGGTCGAATCTGCTTGTCCGGGTGTCTATTCGACAGGGCAGCTTACTGCTTCCAGAATCTTCAGCGGCCAGCACCTGCCACACGATCGAAGGATGTCGACGAAGTGACCACATCGAGCGAGACCTCGGATTCGTTCCGCGCCAGCACCGTTCTATTCGATCTCGACGGAACGCTCACCGATTCCGCTCCGGGAATCTGGGCTGGCTTCCGCCACGCGATGGCATCCGTCGGTCGACCCGAGCCCACGACCGCGATGTTGAGCACGGTGGTCGGTCCCCCACTACTGGAGTCATTCCTGGGCTTCGGCCTGGACCATGCAGTCGCCGAACAGGCTGTGGCAGCGTATCGGGCCAGGTACGACGACCGAGGATGGGCAGAAAACGCCGTGTTCGACGGCATCGATGCCGCTCTGGCCGAACTTGAATCACCCCAGGTTCTGTGCCGCCTCCAGTTGGGGCTGATCCTCGGTGGTGAGGCCAGAGTAGTGGAGCGTCTCGTACTCCCCCGCAAGCGGGAGGTGCCCCCAGATCGGGGGCATGTGTCCGATGCTCGAATGCAGCCGACTGTTGTTGTACCAATCGACCCATCCGGCGGTGGCGAATTCGACGTCGGAGCTCGTCCGATAAGGGCCGGAGTGGAAGATCGTGGTGCGGATGCACTCGGTCTTGTAGAGCCCGTTCGCTGACTCGATGAGGGCGTTGTCGTAGGCGTCCCCGACTGATCCGATGGACGCGGCGATGTCCTCGAGCGCCAACTTCTCGGTCAGCTTCATCGACGTGTACTGGCTGCCGGCATCCGAATGATGGATCAGCTCAGCAGCTTTCACCGGATGACCGTCCTTCCGGCGTTGCCACAGGGCCATCCGCAGCGGCACCGTCACCAGCTCCACCGACTTCGAGGTGGAGGCGTGCCAGGCGACGATGCGGCGGGAGAAGACGTCGACGATGAACACCACATACACCCACCCCGCCCAGGTTCGGCAATAGGTGAAGTCGGTAACCCAGACGCGGTTGGGTTCATCCGCCCGGAACTGCCGGTTCAGCAGATCCCCGGCCCGGATGCCGTCCGCGGCGGGGATCGTCGTCCGGATTCCCTTCGACCGCCGGACCCCGTTGTGGTGCAGCGTTTTCATGGCACGGTCGATCGCCCCGTAGGACACACCGGGTAGGGCGGTGCGGTCGAGGTGGGCGCGCATCTTCACCCGCCCGTACAGGCCTTCCGGTGTCATCCGGCGGCGCCCGTCGTCATCGGTTTTCCACACCGCATCGCGCACCGAGTCGACGACCACGGCGTCGGACACCGTCCGCGGCGCCGGCCGGCGCGTTCTCCATGCCCGGTAGGTTCTCGCGGCGATCGCAACGCCCTGCTGACGCAGGACCCTGCAGATCGACTCGACCACGAAACCGTTGGCACGCAACGAATCTATGAACCCGATGATCATCGGTTGCGGGGGTCGAGTTCCCCCGCGAAGAAAGTTGTCGCCGCCTTGAGTATGGCGACATCCTCACGCAACTGCTTGTTCTCGGCTTTGAGTTTCCTGATCTCCGCGGACTCCTCCGAGGTGGTGCCGGGGCGAGCGCCGGCGTCGACCTCGGCCTGGACGGCCCATCGGCGCACGGTCTCCGACCCGACACCGACCTGCTTCGCGATCGCGGTGGCCGCGGCAGTCAGCGACGCGTACTCCTGGCCGTGGGACTCCAACAATCTCAGCGCCCGCGCACGGACCTCCGGATCGATCTTCTTGGGCATGGCATGCATCCTTCCTGACTCAGAAGGAAGCGGCACGATACCTGGGGTGATTCAGTTCCAACTGAATAGAGCGTGGATCGGCGCGATGCACTTGGGACTGCCCCCACTTCGGTTGACTTGTGGGGTTGAGCGGATCAGGCCGCGTGTGCGGTCTGGTTGATTGTCTCAAACTCGATCGGCGTGAGCTTGCCGAGGCGCCGTTGGCGGCGCTTGCGGTGGTAGGTCTTCTCGATCCAGGTGACGATCGCCAGGCGAAGCTGCTCGCGGGTGGACCACCGCTGACTGTCGAGCACGTTCTTCTGCAGCAGAGCGAAGAACGACTCCATCGCAGCATTGTCACCACACGCCCCGACACGGCCCATGGATCCGCGTAATCCATTGTGTGACAACGCATGTACGAATTTGCGTGAGCGGAATTGACTACCTCGGTCGGAGTGAACGATCGTCCCCACCGAGCCACGTCGCGCCACAGCATTGTTGAGCGCGCTGACCGCCAGAGATGCCTTCATCCGCCCGTCGATGGAGTATCCGACGATCCTGTTCGACCACACGTCCTTGATCGCACACAGGTACAGCTTCCCTTCGTCGGTGCGGTGTTCGGTGATGTCGGTGAGCCAGACTCGATCGCGGTCCTCTGCGGTGAATTCACGGTCGACGAGGTCGTCGTGCACGGGCGGGCCGGCCTTCCTGTTCAAGCCGCGCTTCTTCGAGAAGACGGACCAGATACGTTCCTGTGAGCACAACCGCGCAACTCTGTTCTCGCCGGCGGTGATGCCGCGGTCGGGAAGCACGTCGGCGATGAACCGGTACCCGAACGCAGGATCGTCCGCGTGGATGGAACGGGCGGCGTGGATCAGGTGATCATTGTTCCAATCACGTTGCGTGACTGGAGCTTTCTCCCATTTGTAGAACGCTTGAGTGGAGAACCCAAGCACCCGGCAGGTCACCGTGACGGGCACTCCGTCGGCGGCAAGGTCGAGGACCAGCGGGTACATCATTTTGGGTTGACATCCCGAGAGAGGTAGCCGACGGCGCGGCGCATCACCTCCGCTTCCTGCTCGAGCATCTTGATGCGTTTACGGGCTTCCCTCGGCTCGACGGACTCGCTGTTCGCCGTGGGCCCCTCGCTTCGGGTGATGCCGTCGTCGCGGTCGGCGATCTTGAGCCATCGGTACAGGCAGCCTTCGGAGATCCCGAAGTCTTTCGCGATCTGGCGGAGCGGGGCTTCACCCTTGCGGGCGACCGCGCTGACATCGCGGCGGAACTCCTCGGGGAATGCTTTCGGCATGGGGAACATCCTTCCACCGTGAGGAGCGATCCTCACAGATCAGATGTCAACCGAAGTGGGGGCAGTCCCAAACGTTGCTGCAATGGTCGACCGGTTGCCGTCCGAGGCTCGTGAGATGGACACACTGTCCAGGACCGAGGCGGCTAAGCTCCTCGCCCACGTTGGCCGCGAACCCTTGCCCCAGGCATGGCAATTGGCGATGCACGGATTGAGAAGGGGCGAGATCGCAGGCCTGCGCTGGTCGGACGTGGACTTGACCAAGTCGAAGCTCAAGATCGCGAACACCCGCATCGCGGTAGGCAGCGCGATAATCGAAGGATCACCGAAGACGAAGAAGTCTCGGCGCACGCTGCCACTCACCAAACCCCTTGCCGCCGCACTGAAGGCAGCGAGAGCGCAACAGGCTCAAGAGAAATTGACTCTCGGCGAGCACTACCGGGACTCAGATTATGTAGTGCGTCTTCCGACTGGACTTCCTGTGCACCCGAATTTGCTGACGTTCAGGTGGAAGAAGATCCTCGAGTCCGCCGGCCTCAAGCACGTGCGGCTTCACGACGCGCGCCATACGTGCGCGACCCTCATGCATCTGCAGGGGATTCCCATTGCTGTCATTGCAGCCTGGCTCGGGCACGCCTCGGCCGCCTTCACCCTGAGTGTATATGCACACTCACAGGAAGAAGCCTTGATGGAAGCGGCAAGCAGCTTCGAGTAGCGCCATCTTCTGTCGTGCGGAGGGCTCCATCAGCGTTGTTCTACGCTCGCTCGGACAACCTCCAGCGGGCGGTTGGTCCGGGCGAGTCCACGTGGATTCGTTGGCGTGTTCGAGCGCCGATCCAGAGCAGTTAATTTGAGTTGTGACATTCTGTGACACCGAAGTACGTGTTCGAACCAGGACTGCAGCGCGCTAACGCTGTGACCTGGGAAATATGGTGCCCCCAGTCGGACTCGAACCGACACTGTGCGGATTTTAAGTCCGCTGCCTCTGCCAATTGGGCTATGGGGGCTCAACCTGCGGCACCACCCTATCGCCCGGCCGCGCCAGACCTTCACAGCCTCCTGCCCCCACTTGCCAACCCGGAAACTGAGTGGTTGACTTTCCATATCGGAAAGCCATCACTCAGGAGGAACCATGAACGACGACTACTCCCCCACCGAGGCCCTGTCCGCTATCCAAGGCCAGCGCGACCACCTCGCCGAACGCGCCAAGTCGCCCGCCGGCTACCACGTCACCCTCGGCCTGGTGGCGGGCATCGTCATCGCCTCCACCTTCCTGCAGAACCGCTGGGTCTTCGTTGCCGTATATATCGCGGGGGGTTTGGCCGTATTCGGCCTCATTCAGTACTACAAACGCAGCAAAGGTATGTGGGTCGACGGAACCAAAGGCAGCCACCCCAGGAAGTACGCGCTTACCGCCGGCTTGTTCATCGGCGGCGGGCTCGGAGCGTCGATGCTTCTCGAGTTCCCCGACGTGCTCCACGGGGCCGGTCTCATCATCGCCGCCATCGTCTTCCCAGTCGTCACCTGGCTCGGCTACCGCTGGGACAAGGCATACGAAGCAGAACTGCGAGCAGCAGCGTGACCGTCTTGCCGAAGTTCGATTCCGTGATCCACGCCCCGCATCGCTTGCAGATCTGCGCCCTACTGGCCGAGGTGAGTTCGATGGAGTTCGCCACGATTCGGCAGAGCGTGGACGTGAGCGAGTCGGTGCTCAGCAAGCAGCTCCGCACACTCGAGGAGGCGGGCCATATCCGTATCCACAAGAGCACGTTGAACTCCCGCGTGCGAACCAGCGCTTCCCTGACTCCTCAAGGGCTGACGTCGTACCGAGCGCACGTTGCCGAGCTGCGCCGCATCGTCGGGACGGTGTGACTGCCATGTCCACCGAGGACGACGTCCGACGCATCGCATTGTCACTGCGCGAGGTCTCCGAGAAGCCCTCGTACGGCACTCCTGGATTCCGAGTGAAGAACGTCTTGTTCGCGCGCATCCACGAGATGCCCGCAGTACTTGTCGCGTGGCGGCCCAGCGTGGAGGACCGAGACGAGCTGATTCGCTCGAACCCGGAGAAGTTCTTCACCACCGGTCACTACGCCGGCCACGCGTCCGTGCTGGTGAGACTGGACGCTGTCGATCCGGATGAGCTCGAGGAACCCCTGGAAGAAGCGTGGGAAGCCCGAGCACCGGCCCGAGTGAAGAAGACCGGCCCGCACGCCCCCTGACGTTCACAGCAAACACCCGGGTCGGTCACAGCAACACCCGATACCCGGCACCGATAGTGGACACATGAGCACGGTAGAAATCCCACGACCAGCGCGGACACCCCACCGCACACCGGTCATCCACCGATGGTGGCGCGACGTGTCCGCGATGGCCGGGTGGTCGGTCGTCCTCGTCGTCGTGTCCCTATGGATAGCCGACGGCGGCGTTCACGACCTCACCGCCTCGACCGAGACGGCTTTCACCTCGGCCGGCCGACTGCTCGGCCTCCTCGCGTCCGCGCTGATGCTGCTTCAGGTGTTCCTGATGGCGCGGGTCCCGTGGGCGGAGAAGGCGTGGGGCCAGGACGGTCTGACCCGCCTGCACCGCATCGTCGGCTTCACCTCGTTCACCGCCATGATGGGGCACATCGCGACGGTCATCGTCGGCTACGCCGCGGCGGACCCGGCTCGATTCTTCTCCACGACGGTCGACCTGACGCTGAACTACCCCGGCATGCTGCTCGCCGTTCTGGGCACCGCAGCGCTGGTAATGGTGGTCGTCACGTCGTTCCGGGCCGCGCGTCGACGCCTGCGCTACGAGTCCTGGCACCTCATTCACCTCTACGCCTACCTCGGCACGGGTCTCGCGCTCCCCCACCAGCTGTGGGCCGGCCAGTCGTTCCAGCAGTCCACGACCGCGACGGTCTTCTGGTGGGGTCTCTACATCGTCAGCGCCGGAACGGTTCTCGTGTACCGCATCGGCCTTCCGCTGTGGCGCTCGCTGCGCAGCCCGCTGCGCGTCGTCGCTGTAAACCGCGAGAGCGAGTCCGTGGTGTCCGTCGTCGTCGGCGGTCCTGGTGTTGCTCGACTCGATGCCCACGGCGGCCAGTTCTTCCAGTGGCGCTTCCTCGACGGTCCGGGTTGGTCACGGGCACATCCGTATTCACTGTCCGCTGCACCGAACGGCACCACATTGCGACTCACGGCAGCAATCGTCGGCGACGGCACCGAGCGGCTCACCCGCTTGACGCCGGGTACACGCGTCCTGGTCGAGGGCCCGTACGGAAAGATGCACGCCGGCAACCGAACACGACGCAAAGTGCTGCTGATCGGAGCCGGGATCGGTATCACTCCCATGCGCTCCTTGCTCGAAGCTCTGCCGCAGTCCCCCGGCGACGTCACAGTGATCAACCGCTCGCGCTCGCACCACGACGCCGTCCTCCACCACGAACTGCTGAATCTCACCTACCACCTCGGAGCGGAATACTCACTGGTCGACGGCCACCGCATCCCCGGCCGCGACAGTTGGCTGCCGATTCAGGCTGCGCGATGGGAAGATTCGGACATCCTCACTCAGATCTGCCACGATGTCGCGGACCGAGACGTCTTCGTCTGCGGCCCGCCTTCCTGGGCGCAGGCCGTGCGCCGGGCAGCGCTCGACGCGGGCACACCCGCACACCACATCCACATCGAGAACTTCGAGATCTGACCTACTTTCAATACCGAGGGGCATCATGCGCCGCATCACCTGGTGGCTCGCCAGCACCGTCACCGCCGTCGTCCTGGTCTTCAGCTACCACACCTCCACGGGGGTTACCCCGATGACCGAAGTCGTGGCCACTGCACCCGCCACCACCGAGGCATCACCCACGACAGCCGCAGCACCGACAACCGACAGCGCTGCGGCCCAGACCATCACAGGCCAGTCCGTCTCCACCCGATGGGGACCGGTCCAGGTACAGATCACCGTCGCCGGCGGGACCATTACCGACGCCACCGCCGTCGTCTACCCCAACGGCAACGGCAAGGATCAGCAGATCAACGCTCGGGCGGTCCCGATCCTGGAGAGCGAGACGGTCTCCGCTCAGAGCGCCGGAATCGACATGGTCTCGGGCGCAACGGTCACATCCGAGGGCTACATTCAGAGCCTGCAGTCCGCCATCGACCAGGCCAACCTGTGATCACCGTGCAGTTCTCCACCAGAGCGTGGGTACAGCAGGTCATGGGTCTGCCGATCTCCGTGCACGTCCGCGCCGACGACACCGAGCGATCAGACATCGCCCACGCCGTCGACGATGTCTTCGCCACCCTGCGCCGGGCCGACGACACTTTCTCCACCTGGCGGGCGGACAGCGAACTGATGCAACTCAGGCAGGGCAGGCTTACCCGGGCCAGCGAATGGATGCACCGAGTCCAGTCCCTCTGCTCCACAGCAGCTCTGGCGACGGACGGGCTGTTCACCACCGACTTGGTCGGTCCCGACGGCACCCGCGCATTCGACCCGACCGGTCTGGTGAAGGCGTGGGCGGTGACCGAGGCCGCAGCGTCATTGCGAGACATCGACAATCTCGCCTTCTCGATCAACGCCGGCGGCGACATCCTGTGCGGCAGCACATCCCCGGAGCAGTTTCCGGCGTGGCGCATCGGTATCGAGGACCCGGCGGACCGTTCGACAATTGCGAGCGTCGTGGAAGTGTCAGAGGGCGCGGTGGCAACGTCGGGGTCGGCGGCACGCGGAGCCCACATTGTCGATCCGAGAACGGGTGGCACCGTGCAGCAGAGCTTCTCGACCACCATCACCGGGCCCAGCCTGCTCTGGGCCGACATCTGGGCCACCACCACCTTCATCGACCCCACCGCACTCGACGGTCGGGGCGAATGGTCGGACTACCGCCTGACCGTCACCTGCCCGCGACGCTGAGCGCAATGCCGTCCAGGATGTCGTGCTCACTGACCACGAGGGTGTCGATGCCGGACTCGGAGCCGATGTGATCTGCGAGCACGGAGGTCACAATGGCCCCTCCGCCGATGACGTCCACCCGGCCCGGGTGCATCGATCCGATGGCCGAACGATCGTCGCGCGTCATCGACACCAGCCGGTCGCAGACCTCACGAAGCTGGCCGAACCCGATGCGCGAGAGATGAATTCGATCAGGATCGTAGTGGTCCAGATCCTGCGCAATGGCGGCGAGCGTCGTCATCGTGCCGGCAACTCCGACCCAGGTACGAGCCTCACCGACAGAAACGGCGTCGAACGCCGGCTGCAGCCGCTCGGCAACGAACTCGCGGCCGGCAGTGAGCTCCGACTCCGACGGCGGGTCGGACTGCAAACACCGCTCGGTGAGCCGCACGCAGCCGATGTTCGCCGAGAACGCCGCGCGCACACCGCCGGCATCACCAAGGACGAGTTCGGTCGAGCCGCCGCCCAGGTCGACCACCAGGAACGGGCCCTCCGACGCGTCCAGATCACCGACGGCTCCGGCGAACGACAGCCGAGCTTCTTCGTCACCGGTGATCACCTCGGCCACGGCGCCGTCTGCGACCGGCGCGAGAACCCGGCGAGTCATGTCGAAGAACAGATCTCGGTTGTCGGCGTCGCGGGTGGCGGACGTCGCGACCATCCGTACCGCGTCGACCCCGCCCAGATCGGCGATGATGCCGACGTACTCCGTCAACGCCTGCTCGGTGCGCTCGACGGCCTCGGGGGCGAACGATCCGGTGGCGTCCACACCCTGGCCGAGTCGGACCACCCGCATCTCGCGCGCCAGGTCGCGCAGACCGTCGTCGTCGATGTCGGCAACCAGCAGGCGAATCGAATTGGTACCGCAGTCGATCGCAGCGACTCTCATGCCCGTGACTCCCCTGCCCGTAACACTTCGATGGTCGGCCAATCGGCGGGAAGCGCGGTACCGCGCAACGGGCCTTCGGCGGCCAACGCCACCGATTCGTCACCCAACGGATTGGCGCCCGGACCCTTGGCCAACGAATGAGCCATCAACACGTGCAAACACTTGACCCTGTCCGGCATGCCACCACCGGTGAAATCTGTTCCGAGAGATTCGATCTCGTTCCGCTCCGCGAGATACTCCTCGTGCGCACGGAGGTACCCGGCCGCCAACTCCTCGTCGACGCCGAGCCGTTCGGTCATCTCCCGCATCACCCCGGCCGACTCCTGCCTGCTGGCCTCGGCGGTCAGTCGCGGATCGGTGAGATAGAACAGCGTGGGAAACGGCGTCCCGTCGGGCAGCTTCGGGGCCGTCTTGACGACGGCCGGGCGACCGTCCGGAGTGCGGTAGGCGATCTCCAACACGCCGCGAGGCTCGCGGCCCAGCTGCGCGGAAACGGCGTCCAGATCTTCGGGCGAGACGTCGCTCATGGGGAAAGAACTCTCTTCGTGGGACCGGCGGATGCTAGCGAGGGGTGGTCGCGGTGGACCACAGATCGCTGTACCACGGACCGGGTGGAGGTGGCGGGGGCTCGTTCTCGATGTCGGAACGTGAACGCGCGCCGGGCAATTGAACTTGGTACGGGGTCTCGCCGGGCATCACGTAGCCCAGTCTTTCGCGGGCTTGGGCGGTGATGTAGGCGGGATCGTCGGTTTGATCCTTGCGAATCTGGAGCTCGCGCACCCGCTCCTCCAACACCACACGCTCTGCTGCAACCTCGGCTGCATCGGATCGCTGAGAGATGTACGTGCGCAGAGGAACTGCCAGTGTCAGCGCCAGCGCACAGACGACGACGGCGAGAACGACGGCCTTCCCGGTCGACAGCCCCAGAAAGGTTCGCTCTTTCTTCTCGCCCCGAGCCCGCCGACCCCGGCGACCCACCAGGGCGGCGCCTTCGGTCACGACGTCGTTGACGACGCCGGACACCGAGCGCGACGTCGACGTGGCCTTGCCTTCACGCCGAGCAGAGCGGCCGGGACGTGCGTCGGAACGCGGCGAGCGGCCACCTGGCCGCGCCGCGTTCCGATTCCTGTCCCGGTCGCTCATCGCTGGCTCAGCTGTCCTTGGCGGTGTAGTCGAGGCGCGGGAAGGCGAGTTCGCCGGCGTAGCGAGCGGCATCGCCGAGCGCTTCCTCGATACGGAGCAGCTGGTTGTACTTGGCCACGCGCTCGCTTCGAGCCGGCGCACCGGTCTTGATCTGCCCGCTACCCACGGCAACCGCGAGGTCGGCAATGGTGGTGTCCTCGGTCTCGCCGCTGCGGTGGCTCATCATGGTGCGGTAGCCACTGCGGTGCGCGAGATCGACCGCGTCGAGCGTCTCGGTGAGCGTGCCGATCTGGTTGACCTTTACCAGCAGTGCGTTGGCCGCACCCTTGATGATGCCTTCCTCGAGGCGCTCCGGGTTGGTGACGAACAGATCGTCGCCGACGATCTGCACGCGGTCACCGATGCTGTCGGTCAGCGCGACCCAGCCGTCCCAGTCGTTCTCGTCCAGCGGATCCTCGATGGACACCAACGGGTAGTCGTTCAGCAGATCGGCGTAGAACGCGGACATCTCCTCGGCAGTGCGAGTGCTGCCCTCGAACGCGTAACCCGTACCTGCGGTGAAGAACTCGGTGGCGGCGACGTCGAGGGCCAGCGCCACGTCGGTGCCGAGGCTCAGTCCGGTCTTGCCGATGGCCTGCGAGATCAGATCCAGTGCCGCCTTGGTGCCGGCGAGATCGGGTGCGAAACCGCCCTCGTCGCCGAGGCCGGTGGACAGGCCCTGATCCTTCAGGACGGACTTGAGCGCGTGGTAGACCTCCGCGCCCCAGCGCAGAGCTTCTTTGAACGTGGGCGCACCGATGGGCGCGATCATGAACTCCTGCACGTCGACGCCGCTGTCCGCGTGCGCGCCGCCGTTGATGATGTTCATCATCGGCACGGGCAGGATGTGGGCATTGGGTCCGCCCAGGTAGCGGAAGAGTTCGAGACCGGCCGACTCGGCAGCACCCTTGGCCACGGCGAGCGAGACGCCGAGCAGGGCGTTGGCGCCGAGACGGGACTTGTCGGCTGTTCCGTCGAGATCGAGGAGGGCCTGATCCACGGTGCGCTGGTCGATGGCGTCCAGGCCGATGACGGCCGGCGCGATCTCGTCCAGCACGGCATTCACGGCCTTCTCGACACCCTTGCCGCCGTAGCGGTCGCCGCCGTCGCGAAGCTCGACTGCCTCGTGCTCACCGGTGGATGCGCCGGATGGGACCGCGGCACGCGTGAGCGTGCCGTCGTCGAGTGCGACCTCGACCTCGACCGTGGGGTTGCCACGTGAGTCGAGGATCTCGCGAGCTCCGACCTGTTCGATGATGGCCACGAGTGAACTCCTAGTCAGGCGTTGGGCACTAATCTTCGGGCTGAACCGGCACCGGAATCGGGGCGCGGTCCGAAGACAGACTAGCCGCCGCGGGCTTCTCCCTCTCTGTGCGACTCGCAGAGAGGCGGAACGCCCGGCAACCGTCAGGCCGGTCTGGTGCCGACTGAATACGCCGATGCCGCGTCGCGCACATCCCTCAGGTAGACGCCGGACAGGTTGTAGGCGTTGAGCGCTCGCTGCCAGCCCTCCGGTGACGCCAGGTCACCGCCACGCGCGCAGAGGTACCGGCCGGCGCTGAGCGCGGCGTCGTCCAGGTTGTCCGGATCGGCCGCACCGTCTCCGTTGGCGTCGACGCCCCATTTGCGCCACGTCTCGGGGATGAACTGCATCGGACCCATGGCCCGGTCGAGTGTCGGATCACCGTCGAGTGCGCCGCCGTCGGTGTCCAGGATCTCGGCGTTGCCCGACGTTCCGTCCAGCGGAACTCCGCGGATAGGGGGAAGCGCGAAGCCGTTGGCGTCGACGGCGGAGCCGCGAAAGGTGCCGTGCCGCGATTCGATCCATCCGATGCCCGCGAGCGTCGTCCAGGCGAGGCCACAATCGGGCGCCGATCCGGCCATGACCGCTGCCGCATGGCCGTAGGCCTCGAGCGCCGTAGTACCGATACCGGTGGATTCCGAGAGCGGAGCGGCCCAACCGGCCAGCAGATCCGCCGTACGCCCGGGCCCGTCGACGTCGATGGGCGGCAGTGGGGCACCGGCGCCGGGCGGGATGCCGTCGGGGATGTCGACGGGCGCTCGGCCCAGGTCACTGCATCCGGCCAGAAGGGCCACAGCGGTCATGGCTGCCGCGAGATCTCGGCACCGCTCGAGGCGCTTGAAGTGCATGTGCCCATCATCCCGACGGAATGTAATAAATCACTGAAGAGGGCGTACCTCAGCCGTGAGGAGCGGACCCGTTCTCGCTCTGCGGCCGACGGTGCGAAACGGCGATGCGTTCTGCCGCCACCGCGTCCTCGCTGGATCCGTCGGCCAGTGGCCGACCGAACATGTCCGTGCCCGGCCAGTACTTCGACCACGCGCGGCCGTCCATTTCTGCCGACCGGACACCGTCCATGGCCGCGCCACGTTCTGCGGCGCGCACGTCGGCGACGAACTCGTTCACCGTGCGGCGCAGTGCATCCTCCGCACTGTCCGAGCCGTGCCCACCGGACAGCTCGATGGTGACGGTCAGCATGCCGTCCGGTACCAATTCCTTGGGCAGACCTGCCTTGACCGCTCGCGTCGCGACCTGCTGCGCCAGCGCCAGGGACGGCTGCGCCATCGCGACACCGTCCAGGCACGACGCCCTTAGCTTCTCCGCAGCCTTGCGCTCTTCCCACGCCTTCTCCTGCGCAGCGACATCGACGGGCGAGCCGGACGTGTCGTTCAGATGCGGGCTGCGGTGGGTCAATTTGGCAACCAGCGTCGATGCGACATCCTCGATGTCGAAGGCATCGTCGACGTTGTCGCGCGCGATGCGAGAGTGGAACAACACCTGCAGCAGCAGGTCCCCCAGCTCCTCACGGATCGACGCGGAGTCGCCGGACTCGATGGCGTCGAGAAGCTCGTACGTCTCCTCCAACAGATATGTGCGGAGCGTCTCGTGCGTCTGCTGTGCCTCCCACCCACCGAGCGAGCGCAGTTTGTCCATCACGAACACGGCCTCGGTGAGGTGGCCACCCTTCGGCACGGGCACTTCGATGACGTCCTCACCGCGGCGAATTCGCTCCTGCACGTCGGGATTGTCACGACTGGTGCTGATGAGAACTTCGGGTTGGTCCGCATCGTCGACCGCGGTGAACCCCGTGAGCCGCCACCGAATGGACACCGGAACCTCTTCGGTGAAACCCACGGGCTTGTCCAGCAGCGTCACTGCCTGCACCGGCACCATCGTCGGGCGCAGCGGATCGAGTAGTAGTACCGTCACACGCGCTCACACCCCAATCGGTTGCTCGACTCGCACGGAACCGGCCGGCTGCCCGTCGAGCGCGAGCAGCACGTCGGCGACGAACTGGAGCAGTTCCTCGTCGCGCACCCGGGCAGAACCGACTCCACCACCGGCAACGCGCGGAATGGGGATCTGCACCGAACCGGTGGTAGCCCGGAACGTTGCGCTGGGGTAGAGCCGCTTCAACCGTATCTGCTTGGAGTCCGGCAGGTCCATCGGCGCCAGCTTCACCATGGTGCCGGCGATCTGTACGTCGACCACCCCGTAGGACCGACACAGAATCCTCAGCACGGCCACCGACACCAGTCTGGAGACCTCTGCCGGCACCGGGCCGTACCGGTCGACGAGCTCGGCGATGACGGCGCCGATCTCTGCGTCGTTCTGTGCCGCGGCCAACTTGCGGTAGGCCTCGAGACGCAGACGATCGCTGGTGACGTAGTCGGGCGGGATGTGCGCGTCGACAGGGAGGTCGATGCGCACCTCCTTCGGCGCCTCGTCGGTGGTCACCGGTCGGCCGTCCGCGACCGCCCGGTACGCCTCGACGGCTTCGCCGACCAGTCGCACGTAGAGGTCGAATCCGACACCCGCGACGTGTCCGGACTGCTCGGCGCCCAGCACGTTGCCGGCCCCGCGGATCTCGAGGTCCTTCATGGCCACTGCCATGCCGGCGCCCAGGTCGGAGTTCTGCGAGATGGTGGCCAGACGGTCGTACGCCGTCTCGGTGAGCGGCTTCTCCGGGGGGTAGAGGAAGTACGCGTATCCGCGGTCTCGGCTGCGTCCGACGCGGCCACGCAGCTGGTGCAGCTGCGACAGGCCCAACGAATCTGCCCGCTCGACGATCAGCGTGTTGGCGTTGGAGATGTCGAGCCCGGTCTCGATGATGGTGGTGCAGACCAGGATGTCGAACTCGCGCTCCCAGAATCCCTGGACCGTCTTCTCCAGCGCGTCCTCGTTCATCTGACCGTGTGCGACGACGACGCGTGCCTCGGGCACCAGACGACGGATGTTGGCGGCCGCCTTGTCGATACTGCTGACCCGGTTGTGCACGTAGAACACCTGGCCGTCGCGCAGCAGTTCGCGCCGGATCGCGGCCGCGACCTGCTTCTCCTGGTACCCGCCGACGTAGGTGAGCACCGGGTGCCGCTCCTCGGGTGGGGTGAGAATGGTCGACATCTCTCGAATGCCCGCCATGCTCATCTCGAGTGTGCGCGGAATGGGCGTCGCCGACATGGTCAGCACGTCGACGTGGGTGCGCAGAGCCTTGATGTGCTCCTTGTGCTCGACGCCGAAGCGCTGCTCCTCGTCGACGATCACCAACCCGAGGTCTTTCCATTGCACACCGGTCTGCAACAGGCGGTGCGTACCGACAACGATGTCCACGGTGCCGTCGGCGAGGCCGGCCATGGTCTCTTTGGAGTGCGAGGCATCGGTGAACCGCGACAATCCCCGAACGGTGACCGGGAAGCTGGCCATCCGCTCGATGAACGTCTGCAGGTGTTGCTGGGCCAGCAACGTGGTGGGCACCAGAACGGCCACCTGTTTGCCGTCCTGCACGGCCTTGAAGGCGGCCCGCACCCCGATCTCGGTCTTGCCGTACCCCACGTCGCCGATGATCACGCGGTCCATCGGAACTGCTCGTTCCATGTCGGACTTGACCTCTCCGATGACGGTCATCTGATCGACGGTCTCGGTGAAGGCGAAGGCGTCCTCCATCTCCTTCTGCCACGGTGTATCGGGGCCGTAAGCATGCCCGGGCGCCGCTTGACGCGCCGCGTAGAGCTGCACCAGTTCGCCCGCAATTTCCCGGACGGCCTTGCGCGCCTTGCGTTTGGTGTTGGTCCAGTCCGAGCCGCCGAGCTTGCTCAGGCTCGGCATCTCCCCGCCGACGTACCGCGAGAGCTGATCGAGCGACTCCATCGGCACGAAGAGCCGGTCCCCCGGATGACCGCGCTTGCTGGGTGCGTACTCCACCACGAGGTACTCCCGGCGCGCGCCGCCGACGGTGCGCTCGACCATCTCGACGAACCGACCGATGCCGTGCTGATCGTGCACCACCATGTCGCCCGCGGTGAGCGCCAGCGGATCGACCTGGTTACGACGCTTGGCCGGCAGCCGCTTGCCGTCGCCCGCCGCCGCAACGCGGTTGCCGGTGAGATCCGACTCGGTGACCACCACCAGACCCGCGTCGCGCAGCACCAGGCCCGAACCGAGCGAACCGCACATCACACCCACGACGTCGGGGCCGGGCTCGGTTCCCGCCTCGAGATGAACGGCGGGCACATCGGCGGCCCGCAGGCGCTCGACCGTGCGCTGCGCCGTTCCGGCCCCGGCGACCACGACGGCCGCCCGTCCACCGGACGCGAGGTGGGCGGTGAACATCTGGAACAGAGTGGCCAGAGCTTCCTCGGACCCTCGCACGTCGGGTGCGGCCGCGATGTCCAACACCACTTCCTCGTCGCTGCCCGACGCCAGCGGGCCCACCGTCCACCACGCACGGCCGGCGTCGTCGCAGGTCGCGCGGACTTGACTCAGCGACCGGTACGCCGATGCACTCAGGTCCAGAATGGTGCTCTCGTCGGCGACGCTGCTGGTGTCCAGGGCACTGGTGTCCAGCGGCGCAGCGGCACCGATGCTTGCCGCCGTCCACGACGCTTCCAGGAACTCCTTGCCGGTGCGCACCAGATCGGTGGCACGGGTGCGCACCTTCTCCGGATCGCACACCAACACGTGCGCGTCCGCCGGCAGCGCATCGGTGAGCAGCTCGAGACCACCCGCCTTCAGCACCGGCAACAGTGCCTCCATGCCTTCCACCGGGATGCCCGCGGAGATCTTCTCCAGCATCTCCACCAGTGCGGCGTCGCCGGTGTTGTCGGCGGCGATCCGCGCGGCGCGTTCACGCACGGCCTCGTCGAGGATCATCTCGCGGCAGGGCGGTGCGATGACCGTCTCCACCTCGATCTCGGGAAGCGATCGCTGGTCGGCGACGGCGAAAGCGCGCAGATCGGTGACCTCGTCCCCCCAGAACTCGACTCGCACCGGGTGATCGGCCGTCGGCGAGAACAGATCGAGAATGCCGCCGCGTACCGCGAACTCGCCGCGCTTACCCACCATGTCGACGCGCGTGTAGGCCAGCTCGACGAGCCGCTTCTGCAGATCTTCGAAATCGAACTCCGACCCCACTCGCAGGCCGATGGGTTCGATCTCACCCAGGCCGCGGGCCATCGGCTGCAACACCGAACGCACCGTGGTGACGATGATCTTCAGCGGTACGCCGTAGTCGGCGTCGTCGGGCCGGGCCAGCCGACGCAGCACCTCGATGCGGCGCCCCACCGTGTCCGCACCCGGCGACAGCCGCTCGTGCGGAAGCGTTTCCCACGACGGGAACTGTGCGACTGCGCCGCCGACCATGTCGGTGAGCTCCGCCGTCAGGTCGTCCGCCTCGCGCCCGGTGGCGGTGACCAACAGGACCGGCGAAGTTTGCGCCATGGCAGCAGCAATGAACGCGCGCGCCGACGTGGGCGCCACCATGGTGACCGATGTCGTGCCCGCCATCTGCACGACACCGGCGAACGAGGTGTCACTCAGCGCGATGCGCAGGAGCCCCGACATCCTGCCGTCGGCATCCGGTACCGCTGGACTGAACAAGGACGGTGAGGACACCAACAGCTCCTGACGACAAGACGACATGATCCTGCCGCGACATCGGACTCACCAGGAGATCCGACGCTGCCGCTAGGACTCGTTGTCGATTCTAGGAGGTGGCGCCGACATCTCGAGCACTGCTACACCCGAGGACCGGCACGGCTACCTCAGGACTCGGTCAGGCGCCGTAGCGAAGCACGCGGCGAGCAGCGAACTCCCGGAAGTAGTCCAGCTTGCGCTCCGGTACCAGCGACGGCAGCAGGTAGTGCCACAACCGCTCCATGCGGCCCGACAGTTCTTTCGTACCGTCGGTAGCGACAGCGACCATGTGCGCACCGACGATGACCTCCAGGAACAGCATCCCGACGGTCACCGGATCGAGGTCGTCGTTGAGGTCGCCCTCGTCGATAGCGCGACGAGCGAGGCCGGTGTGGTACTGCGTCCACCCCTCCATGACGTTCTCGCCAGTGCCGCGGTAATCCCCGATCTGATGATTGAGCCGGAACATCGCGGCAACCATGGGGTCGGTGATCGCGAGATCGACGGTGATGTAGGACACGCCGATTTCCGCCTCGAGGGCAGGAATTCTGCCATCGTCGAGGGCACGGCATGCAGCCGTGAGTCTCCGGACACCCTCGTCTATCACTGCCCGAGCCAATTCTTCCTTGGACCCGAAGTGGAAATAGAGAGCGCCCTTGGTTACCTGCGACTGCGAGATGATCTCGCTGAGGCTGGCATTGGCGTAACCCAAACGAAGAAAGACATGAGCGGCCCCCGCCAGCACTGTGTCTCTGGTGATCTCGGCGCGTGCCTGTCTGACCATGCGATCCGCCTAGAAGTGTGGGGCAATCAATACGTTAACGACCTGGGAACGGTACCACTCGACCGGAGATCGACACGTGCACTCGTCCAACAGTCCGAGTGTTGTGTCCGCGCGACCGACGCGGTTCCGCGGCGTCACACACCCTGGCTACGCCGCGCTTTCAGCTGCCCAATCGGGGATCGGACTCCAAATTCGTCAGTCCGTTCCAACAGAGGTTCACGATATGGGCGGCCACGACTTCCTTGGACGGTGACCTTTCGTCGAGCCACCAAAGTGCAGTCATCGACACCATTCCGACCAATGCCTGCGCATACAGCTGAGCATTGGCTGGATCGATGTCTCGACGCCGAAAATCACCGGCCAAGATATGGCCCACCTGGCCGACAGCGTCGTTCAGCAGGCTCGAGTACGTGCCCTCGGCGGCGGCGAGTGGGGAATCGCGCACCAGGATCCGGAACCCGTCGCTGCGTTCCTCGACGTACGTCAGCAGCGCGAGAGCCACACGTTCGACCCGCACGCGCGACCGGTTCTCGGTCAGCGACGACGTGATCATCGACAGCAGGGTGGACATCTCGCGATCGACGACCACCGCGTAGAGCCCTTCCTTCCCGCCGAAGTGTTCGTAGACGACGGGCTTGCTCACCTGCGCACGCTGCGCGACCTCCTCGATGGAGGTTGCCTCGTACCCGCGCTCGGCGAACAGGCTGCGTCCGATTTCGATCAGCTGGGCGCGTCGTTGGGTACCGGTCATGCGCACGCGTTTGTCGCGCTCGGGCGGAAGGATCTCGTCGGTCATGTCGTCTCCTGCGTCCAGGTCATGCGACTGTCCACGTCATACGACAACTCTGACACGAGCGGGCGGTTCGATTCGCCACCGGTCGAGGAGATCAGAACCGACCGGTATGCACGCCGACCCGCACTGCTGCATCGTTTTACGCAGCGGGGGCCTTCGTGCAAGGATCTATCCGCTCGACGCACGTGCGAGAATTCGTCTGCTCGGTGCGTGTCGGCCGAGGCTGTGATCCGCCGTGGTGTAATGGCAGCACCTCTGATTTTGGTTCAGATAGTTCAGGTTCGAGTCCTGGCGGCGGAGCCGTGGTTGTCCCGCGGCGGAGCTGTTCTGTGGCGCCGTAGACCAAATCGATCGAGGAGATTCATGACGTCGAAGGTCGCTGTGGTCGTGCTGGCCGCTGGGGCGGGCAGCCGAATGCGATCGAAGACGCCCAAGGTTCTGCACGAGCTCGGCGGCCGGTCCATGCTCGCCCACGCTCTGCATGCTGCCCACGGCGTGGACCCGGATCATCTGGTGACCGTGGTGGGTCACGACCGCGAGAAAGTCACCGCAGCGGTCGGCGAACTCGCCGAGACCCTCGACCGGAGCATCGACATTGCCGTCCAAGAAGAGCAGAACGGCACCGGCCACGCGGTGCGGTGTGGTCTGCAGTCGCTTCCGCCCGATTTCGACGGCACCGTCGTCGTCACGGCCGGCGACGTCCCGCTACTCGACGCACACACCTTGCAGGCCCTGCTGGACGACCATCTGTCGTCCGCCACCACCGTCGCTGTCACCGTGCTCACATCCGTCCCGGACGACTCGTTCGGGTACGGCCGTATCGTTCGCGACGAGGACGGGCGGGTGCAGGAGATCGTCGAGCACGCCGACGCCACTCCGGAACAACTCGCCATCACCGAGGTCAACTCGGGTGTGTACGCGTTCGACGCCGCTGCGCTGCGCGTCGCATTGAACTCGCTGGGGACGGACAACGCCCAGCAGGAGCTCTACCTGACCGACGTGCTGAAGATCTCGCGCAACCGGGGGTTGCCGGTCTTCAGCACTCAGCTGACCGACGCCGCACTCGTCCGGGGCGTCAACGACCGTGTGCAGCTCGCGGACGTCACGCGCATCCTCAACGAGCACGTGCTCGCGCGGCACATGCGCGCCGGTGTCACCGTCGTGGACCCGGCATCGACGTGGGTGGACATCGAGGTCACCATCGGACGGGACGCCGTGCTGAAGCCGGGCACTCACCTACACGGGCGGACGTCCGTCGGTGAGGATGCCGTGATCGGACCGGACACGACGCTCACCGACGTGGCGGTGGGCGCGGGCGCATCGGTGGTGCGCACCCACGGGTCGGAGTCGACCATCGGCGCCGGCGCTGTGGTCGGCCCGTTCACCTATCTCCGGCCCGGCACCTCCCTGGGCGAGGCGGGCAAGCTCGGCGCATTCGTGGAGACCAAGAACGCCGCCATCGGCGCGCACTCGAAGGTGCCGCATCTGACCTACGTCGGCGATGCGTCGATCGGCGAGCACTCCAACATCGGGGCGTCGAGCGTCTTCGTCAACTACGACGGCGTCGGTAAGGCCCGCACCGAGATCGGTTCCCACGTCCGCACCGGGTCGGACACCATGTTCATCGCACCGGTGCGGGTGGGCGACGGGGCCTACACCGGAGCCGGAACGGTGTTGCGACATGATGTACCCGCGGGTGCGCTGGCAGTGTCCGGTGGTCCCCAACGGATCATCGAGGGCTGGGTGCAGAAAAAGCGGCCAGGGACGCCGGCAGCCGACGCTGCGGAGCGTGCCACGCGAACAGTCGACAGATCTCCACAGGACGACACGAGCACCAACATTGAGGACGGCGAGTAGAGCAGTGACCACAGCCAATTGGATCGACAACCAGAAGAACTTGATGCTCTTCTCCGGTCGCGCTCACCCCGAGCTGGCGGAGCAGGTAGCCAAGGAACTGGGTATCGAGGTCACCCCTCAGACGGCCCGCGACTTCGCCAACGGCGAGATCTTCGTGCGCTTCGAGGAATCGGTGCGCGGCTCCGACGCCTTCGTCCTCCAGAGCCACCCGTACCCGCTGAACACGTGGCTGATGGAACAGCTGATCATGATCGACGCGCTCAAGCGCGGGTCGGCCAAGCGCATCACCGCGATTCTGCCGTTCTACCCGTACGCGCGTCAGGACAAGAAGCACCGCGGCCGTGAGCCCATCTCGGCGCGCCTGGTGGCCGACCTGCTCAAGACCGCAGGCGCCGACCGCATCATCACCGTCGACCTCCACACCGACCAGATCCAGGGCTTCTTCGACGGCCCCGTCGATCACATGCACGCGCACAGCCAGCTCGCCGAGCACATCCGCGGCAGCTACAACCTCGAGCACATCACCGTCGTCTCCCCCGACTCCGGACGCGTGCGCGTCGCCGAGAAGTGGGCCGACTCCTTCGGTGGCGCACCGTTGGCATTCATTCACAAGACGCGTGATCCGTTGGTGCCCAACCAGGTCAAATCGAACCGCGTGGTCGGCGAGGTCGAGGGCCGTACCTGCATCCTCATCGACGACATGATCGACACCGGCGGCACCATCGCCGGGGCGGTCAAGGTTCTCAAGGAAGCCGGGGCCGGGGACGTCGTCATCGCCGCGACGCACGGTGTGCTCAGCCACCCCGCAGCCGAGCGTCTGGCCTCGTGCGGCGCCAAGGAGGTAGTGGTGACCAACACGCTGCCCATCAGCGAGGACAAGCTGTTCCCGTCCTTGACCGTGCTCTCGATCGCTCCCCTTCTGGGCAAGACCATTCGTGAGGTCTTCGAGAACGGTTCCGTGACCAGCCTGTTCAACGGAAACGCGTAATACCGCGCACAGAGGGACCGTCTCGTCCGAAGCTCACAGCCACCGTGCTGGGAGTGTCCGCGGCTGCAGCACTGGTGGTTGCACTGTCTGCCTTCGGCGCGCTGGTACCGAACACAGGCCTGCTCGGTGCCGCGTCGACGGTCGCGTCGACCACCGTCTCCCCGCACCTCGTTCTGCTGGGCGTCGTCGTCGTAGCGGCCGCGTCGTGGACCTTCCTCCGCGGTAGGCCGCGAGTATCGGCCACCGTCCTGGCGGTGGCTTTGGCCGGGACGGTCGGGTGGGTGTACGTCGTGGCGACGTTCTCCGCCGCGGTGTCCGCGGCAGGCGGGTCGACGGATCCGATTGCTGCCCTCGCAATCTCGCGGATGAACGGCGACCGCGCCGACGCCCACATCGAGTACGAGGACGGACTGGGCGCGGCGGTGTACCTACCGCGCGAGCAGGACCGTCCGGGACAACCGGGCGCTCCGGTGATGCTCTACGTGCACGGCGGTGGATGGATCTCCGGCAACGAGAACGACGAGTCCGCCACCATGGAAGAATTCGCCGACCGCGGATGGTTGGTGGTGAGCATCGAGTACTCGCTGGCGACTGCGGGATTCGCGACGTGGGACGTCGCGGGGCCGCAGGTGGGGTGCGCCCTGGCCCGAATCGGCGGCATCGCCGCGCGGTACGGCGGCGATGCGTCTCGGCTGGTCCTGGCAGGGGACTCGGCCGGCGGCCAGCTGGCGGTGACGGCCGGGTGGGGTGCCGCAAAGGGGACCGCCACGTCGTCGTGCCGCGGAACCATCGCGGTGCCGTCGGCCGTCGTCACGCAGTATCCCGCACTCGATCCAGCGGGCGCGTGGCTCAACGGATTCAGCGGTGGCGCGGCTACCAACAACGTCCGACAGATCGGCGAGCTCTACACCGGAGGCACTCCCGGCGAGGTGCCCGAGCGGTATCGAGCACTCTCGTCGGACGCGGTCGTCACCCCCGACGCACCACCGACTCTGGTGATCTCACCGGACGACGACAGCCTGATCCCGGCCGGCACCACACGCAATGCCGTGCGCCGCGCCCGCGACGGCGGTGTCGACATCACGATGTTCACGCTGCCCTACGCCAATCACGCCTACGACGCGCTCCTCGCCGGATCGCTGGGCGACCAGGCGAGGATCAGCATCATCTCGAACTGGTTGACTCAGCGCGGACTTGCTCCCTGACCAACCTCACGCCCTGACCCACCCTGCGTGAGGCGCGAGAGTCAGCGTCGCGCGAGAATCAGGGCGAACCGAGAGTCCGCGTCGGTCCAGAACTCCTGCACCGACAGGCCCGCTGCTGCGAGCTCACCCGTGATCGACTCACGACGGAACTTCGCGGAGATCTCGGTGCGCATCTCCTCACCCTCGCCGAAGGTGACGTCCAGATCGAGCGCCTCCACCCGGACGGTGTGCGCGCGGCGTGCACGGAGCCGCATTTCGATCCACTCGTTGCGCTCGTCCCAGACCGCGACGTGCTCGAAGTCGTCGGCGTCGAACGTGGCGCCCAGAGTCCCGTTCAGCACGGACAGCACGTTCAGATCGAAGCTGGCTGTGACGCCCTCGGCATCGTCGTACGCGGGCACCATGATTGCCGGATCGATCACCAGTCCGACCCCGAGCAGCAGGTGCTCCCCCGCCTCGAGGGTGCGGGCGATGTCGTCGAGGAAGTCGGCTCGCTCCTCCGGCACCAGATTGCCCAGCGTTCCGCCCAGGAACGCGATGGTGCGCCGGCCGCCGGACGGCAATGTGCGCAGCGTGTCGGTGAAGTCGCTGACGACCCCGTGCACGTCGAGGCCGGGGTACTCGCGGGAGATCTCCTCCATGGCACCGGTGAGGGCCGACGGCGACACGTCCTGCGGTACATAGCGGGTGAGCGAGCCGTGCTCGAGCCCGGCGGACAGAAGAAGGCGAGTCTTGTCGCTCGATCCCGACCCGAGTTCGACCAGCACCTCACAATCGGTGACCCGCGCGATGTCCGACGCCCGTTCCGCGAGCAGCGCGCGCTCGGTGCGTGTGGGATAGTACTCGTCCAGCTCGGTGATGCGCTCGAAGAGCTCGCTGCCGACGGCATCGTAGAAGTACTTGGGAGGCAGCCATTTCGGGCTCGCAGTGAGCCCACGCATCGCGTCGTCTCGGAGCGATTTCTCCAGATCGTCGGCGGTGATGTGAATGTCGAGCGACGGCGCGGTCATGAGGAACTCCTGTGTGTCAACTGCTCGAGGTAGTGCCGGGGCGGGTATTGCTGGTGGGAGTGACATCAGAGCGGGTCGATGTGCAGCGAACCTATGCCGGCTCGGACCAGGTGCCTGTCCGGCACCGGCTCCCATCCGGGCCGATCGTCCAGCGGTTCGGAGGAGACGATGACACTGCTCTCGTCTCGGTAAACAGACAGCGAGTGATACAGCGTGGTGGCCCACAGCGATTCACCGTCGCCCAGTAGAAAGTTGAGCCGGGACGCCGGCGCGGCGGCATCGGCCTCGGTTACCACACCGCCAACCGCCTCGGCGGGATCCATTGCGATCAGGCGTTCCCGCAGGATCGCCCACAGCACCGCGGAATCGGTCGGCGCCGGAAGCGTCATCAATGCGTGCACCGGGAGATTCGACGCCATCGACGTGAGCGACTGAGGCCACCCCGAAACGACACCGTTGTGGCTGAACGCCCACTTGCCCGATACGAACGGAGCGCATGCGGACCTCTCGACCGGCATGCCCACCGTGGCCGATCGCACCGCGGCGAGTACGGCCGTCGACCGGACGTGAGTCAGCGTGTCGGTCACCGCGGGGTCGGACCACATCGGCATCGCACTGCGGAAGGCCGACGCCTCGCCGGCAGACCACCAGGCGGCGCCGAATCCGTCCGCGTTGACGGTGCCGCCACCGCGCATGTTTCGCGGCGCCCACGTCTGCGACATCAAGGACGTCGGACCCGTCGTCACTACCTCGCCCACCGAGATGTCGGGGCCGAGATATCCGAGGTGACGGCACATGACCTAGGCGGTCCCGACGTCACGCGCGCAGCGGAAGCCGGCGAAAATCTGCCGCCGGATAGGGTGATCCCAGTTTCGGAAGGTCGCGCGCACGGCGGAGGAGTCGGTACCGAAAGATCCGCCGCGGAGCACCTTGTAGTCCCCGCCGAAGAAAACTTCCGAGTACTCGGGGTACGGGAACATCTCGAAGCCGGGGTACGGGTCGAAGCCGGACGACGTCCATTCCCACACGTCGCCCATCAGCTGCTCGACGCCCAACGCCGACGCACCCTCGGGGTACGAGCCGACATCGGCAGGCTCGAGATGGCGCTGGCCGAGGTTGGCGTGCACGTCCCCCGCGTCGCCCTCGCCCCACGGATGCCGACGCGATTCGCCGGTGGCCGGGTCGAACCGCGCCGCTTTCTCCCATTCCGCTTCGCTGGGCAGCCGCTTACCTACCCACCGGGCGTAGGCGTCGGCCTCGAACCAGCTGACATGCACCACGGGTTGGAGAGGTCGAATCTGCTTGTGCTCACCGAACACTCGGCGCCACCACAGACCGTCGGCGCCGGTTGTCCAGAACTGCGGCGCGGTGAGGTCCGCGTCGATGCGATGCTGCCAGCCGCGTTCGCTCCAGAGTTCCTCGCGGTCGTATCCACCGTCGGCGATGAAGCGGATGTAGTCGCCGTTGGTCACCGGAACCGCGTCGATCGCGAACGTGGGCACGTCCACCGAATGCGCGGGCCGCTCGTTGTCCAGCGCCCATCTGTCGGTGCTGGTACCCATCTCGAACGCGCCTCCCGGAACGATCACCTCGACGTCGCCGGTCGAGGGGACCTCGGCGCGCGGCGAGTCCGGAGCGTGTAGCACGGCAGGCCCGCTGCGAAGCTGGTGCGTCGCCAGCATGGTCTCGTCGTGTTGCTGCTCGTGCTGAGCCACCATTGCGAAGACGAATCCGTCCCGGGTCAACCGGCTGCTGTCGAAATCGCACTGCCGCAACGCATCGGCAGACAGGCGACGCACCTCGGCGGCGTAGTCGCGCGCTTCCGACGGTGTCAACAACGGCAGGCCGGGGCGGGAGGAGCGGGAATGGCGAAACGCGTCGTAGAGGTCGTCGATCTCGGCCCTGATCGGATCGAATCCGCCGACGTCGCGGGCCAACCACAACTCTTCCTGGTTTCCGATGTGCGCAAGATCCCACACCAGTGGGCTCATCAGCGGCGATACCTGTTCGCGAAGCTGATCGTCGTCCAGGCAGTCGGTGAGCAACAGAGTCCTGGCCCGGCTTCGTCGCAGCATCGCGGCGACTTTCTCACGAATTTCGGTTCGATCGACCGTCATGTTCGTCGTCATAGCGAAAATTCCTTCTGCGCATCGTCTCGTGGTCGACTGTGGTCTGCCGCCCCCACTGTGTCGGGCTCGGGCGGTGTGCCCGTGCGGCAGCGGCGGGCGGCCGCGGCCAATCGGTCCTTCGCGACACCGTCAGAGGCATCGGCGGCCAGGTACAGCAGATCCGTAGCCGCCGACCGCAGATCAGCGTCGGCCAAGCCGTCGCGTGCAGCGTCTTCCCACCGGTTGACCGTGTGCAACACCATGGTTCGAGCCTCGGCCGCCACGGTGTCGGTGGACAGCAGCGCGTCCACCGCGTGGATCGGTACATCCCACATACCGTCGGGTTGGCCGTCCAGATACCTGACTTCGAGGTAACCGCTGGCGCGCACCAGCGGAAACGCCGTCGTCAGGTGGTACTCGAGATCGGCGACGGTGGGACGCCGACCCATCTGGTCGTCCACGTCTCCACTCAACCACTGCGCGAAGGTGGCCTCCGTCTGCGGCTCGAACAGTTCGCCGCCGCGTCGCACGCACAGCAGTGGCACGTCCAACACCCACCGGGCGTAGTCGGCAGCCGGATCCACGCCGAGGGGAACTCGGGTTCGCGTGCGATCGAGCTCGAACCAGGACCGCATGCGTTGCGACGCCCACGCGCCATCCGGTGCACCGTGGAGCCTGGATGTGGTGGCGAACGCCGCCAGCAGCGCCGGACCGATCGCGTGCAGGGTGGCCCACCGATCTCTGATCTGCTCGTCGCTGCCACCTGCGTCGACGCTGATCTGCACGGCGGCGGTGTTGCACATCATGAGCTTGCCGAAGGGCCCGAACTGCTCGAACCGACGTTCCATGGCGCGATACCGCGGCAGGGTCAGGAGCCGTTCGGGTGGTCGCACCTCGTCGGCGCCACCACCGTGAATCGTGATGTGGTGCCGTGCAAGCAGATCGGCCAACTGGTGCTGATCGGCACGAAGGGCGTCGACCAACCGATCGGCGGAAGTTGCGGGGGAACTGGACAATTCGACCTGGCCGCCGGGCTCGACGGAAACAACACTTCCGGAACGGAGGGCGAGAGCGGGCGAATCGGACCGAAGAGACTGCGGGGTATGTGAACCCAGCGCATCGGCGAGAGCATCGAGGGAGGGACGTGCGCCGGATGGCGTCCGAGTGAACCATTCCAACTCGGCACCCACCAGGGCAGGTGGGCCGACCTTGAAGCAGACCCGCGCGAGGTACGCCTCCGCGGCCGGACGCGAACTGAGATCGCTGGAACTGGCCGTCATGGATGCCTCCGCTCGATACGAGAACTCGACACGCGAGTCCCTGTAGTGCTCTACCCCGGCAGGCTCGACAATAACCGTTCTCCGTCGTCGGCCGCTTGTAGTGTCGGTAGCAATGACCGAACGCGACGCACTTTCAGCTGACGAACTGGCGCTCGTCCGCGCCGACACCCCTGCGGCAGACACCGGGGTGTTCCTCGATAGCGCCGGGTCCTCGCTCCCGCCGCGGCAGGTGGTGGACACGGTCGTCGGCCATCTGCGCCGGGAAGCCGAGATCGGCGGTTACCGCGCCGCCCGCGAACGCGCCGACGACGTCGCTGCCGTTCGACACTCCGTTGGACGCCTCATCGGCGCCCCGGCCGAGACCATCGCGCTCTCCGACAGCGCCACGAGAGCGTGGTGCGACTTCTTCTACTCGATCCCTCTCGAACGAGGCGACCGCATCCTGATTTCCTCCGTCGAATACGCGACCAACGCGATCGCCGCGTTGCAACGCGCACGGGCCACCGGAGCCGTCGTCGAGACCATCCCGATCGATGCCGCCGGAACCATCGACCTCGACGCGCTGGCGACGATGATGGACGACCGCGTCGCCGTGGTCTCGCTGGTGCACGCTCCGACCAATGGCGGCCTGCTGAACCCGGTGCGCGAGATCTCCGACATGGCGCACCGGCACGGCGCGCTGGTACTGCTCGACGCGTGCCAGTCGCTGGGCCAGGTGGCGCTGGACGTCGAGGAGTTGGGTGTCGACGCGGTGTCGGCGACCGGACGCAAGTGGCTGCGCGGTCCGCGCGGCACCGGGTTCCTCCACGTCGCAGAGTCGGTGATCAAAACCATCGAGCCCCGGTCTTTGGACCTCTACAGCGCGTCGTGGACGGGTCCCGACACGTTTTCCATCGCCGACGACGCCACCCGCTTCGAGACGTGGGAGCACGACGTCGCGGCTCGCCTCGGCCTCGGCGCAGCGGTCGACTACCTCCTCGACCTGGGTGCCGCGACGGTCGAGGCTGCCGTTCGCTTCCGCGCCGAACGGCTGCGATCTGCATTGTCGGAGACGACTGGCATCGTCGTGCACGATCTCGGGGACACGCGCACAGGCATCGTGACGTTCACGATCGAGGGTATGGAAGCCGCCGCGGTCAAGGACGCGTTGGCCGCCCGCGACGTCACGGTCACGGTGAGCTCGGCGTCGTCGACATTGCTCGACATGACCAGGCGCGGACTCGACTCGATCGTGCGCGCGTCACCCCACTACTTCCTCACCACCGATCAGATCGACCGCGCGGCCGCCGACTGCCGTGCACTGGCCGAGGCGATTCGCCAATGAAGACCGTCGTCGGGTAATGTTCCCGAGGTTGTCTCGGCGAGGGTGATGGTTCCGCTTCAGCGGGAAGGTCACCGTGATCGACGCAGGCGCGGTCTTTTTCTTCTCGGCCGTCCTCGTCCGTGTCCACGCCGGGCGAGCAGTACCCGCCGCACCTGTCTTTCACGAGGAGATACGCCACCCATGGCCAAGACCAATTCGATCACCGCGACCACCCGCACCGAGTTCGGCAAGGGCGCCGCACGTCGCACCCGCCGCGACGGCATGGTGCCTGCCGTTCTGTACGGCCACTCCACCGATCCCAAGCACCTCGCACTTCCCTCGCGTGAGTTCTCTGCCATCCTGCGTAACGACGGCACCAACGCCGTCATCGAGATCGACGTCGACGGCGAAAAGCACCTCGCGCTGACCAAGTCGATCGTCGTTCACCCGATCCGCCCGTACATCGAGCACGCCGACCTGCTGGTCATCCGCCGCGGCGAGAAGGTCAGCGTCGAAATCAACATCGTCGTCGACGGCGACGCCGCTCCCGGCGCGCTGGTCTACACCGACGCCAACGTCATCGAGATCGAGGTCGACGCCGCCCAGATCCCCGACCAGTTCGAGGTCTCCGTCGAGGGCGCCGAGATCGGCACGCAGATCTACGCCGGCTCGATCGAATTGCCCTCGGGCGCAGAACTCATCTCCGATCCCGAGCTCCTGCTGGTCAACGTCGTCGAGGCGCCCAGTGAGGCAGCCCTCGAGGCCGAGGGAGCGGGCGATCTCGCCAGCAACGTCGCGGCCGAGGAAGACGAAGCCGTCGAGGACAGCTCGGCAGCCGACGAGGCCGACACCTCCAGCGACAGCTGACACACCCCCGTCGACGATGCGGCGCGCCTCCTGGTTCCACCGGGCGGCGCGCCGTTGTCGTTCCAGTGAAAGTGATTGCGACACATGAACGATCGGCCGGCACTGGTCATCGGGCTGGGCAACCCGGGGCCGAAGTACGAACGCACGCGGCACAACGTCGGGGCCGTCGTGGTCGATGCACTTGCCGCCCGCATGCACGGGTCGTTCTCGGCGCACAAACGCAGCAACAGTGACGTGCTACAGGCACGTCTCGGTGATCGGCCCGTCGTACTGGGCAAACCGCGCTCGTACATGAACGAGTCCGGCGGACCCGTCGTCGGGCTCGCACGCTTCTTCTCGGTTGCGCCGACGGACATCATCGTCGTGCACGACGAACTCGACGTCGACCTCGGGCACGTCCGCCTCAAGTTCGGTGGCGGCGAGGGAGGACACAACGGGTTGCGCTCGATTTCCACGTCTCTGTCCACCAAGGACTATCTGCGCGTGCGCGTCGGTGTGGGCCGTCCGCCCGGACGTATGGATCCGGCGTCCTACGTCCTCAAGCCCTTCGCCCCGGCCGAGCGCGACGAGTTGTCCATCGTCATCGAGGAAGCCGCCGACGCGGTGGAGTTGCTGCTGAAGACGAGCCTCGAGGATGCGCAGAACCGCGTGCACCGCCCCTGACGACCGCGCCCCCACAGCTACTGACCCCGCCCTCCACATCGACTGAAGGGCACCTTCACTCGGTTAGATCGACTGAAGGTGCCCTTCAGTAGGACTGGTAGGGGTGCGTCAGCCGAGGAGCGCGGCAGAATTGGCGCGCCGGAGCTTGCCGGACGAGGTCTTGGGAATCATGCCGGGGCCGAGGACGGCGACCGTGCGGGGCCGCACTCCGACCTCGCTGAACACCGCGTGCACGATGTCGTGTTCGATCCGTTTCACGGCGTCCGGGTCGCCGATCTCGTTGGTCTCGGCGGCCACGGCGAAACTCTCACGCTTGTCCCCCGCGTCCAGTCGGATAGCCACGGCATTGCCGGGTCGCACTCCCGCCACCGTGTTCACCGCTCGTTCGATGTCCGTGGGATAGATGTTGCGGCCGCCCATGATGATGACGTCCTTGATCCGGCCGCACACCACCACCAGACCCTCGTCGGTGAAGTACGCGATGTCACCGGTGTCGAGCCACCCGTCGCTGTCCTGCGTCGCAACCGGGCCGTCGACGGTGATGTACCCGGGGGTGACCGCCTTGCCGCGCACCTGCAGCACACCGACTGCTCGAGTGGGGAGCACCTGCCCCTCGTTGTCGATGATTCGGCCTTCGAGGCCCGGCACCATCGGCCCCAACGTGGCCAGACGTCGCACGTTGCCCTTGGTCGAGGGCACTGCGCGGCCCATGACCTCGAGCAGGTCGGCGTCGACCTCGTCGAGCACCTGCCCCTGGTTCGGGACCGGCAGCGAGACGGCGAGGGTCGTTTCGGCCATGCCGTACACGGGAGCGAGCGCGGTGGGTGCCAAGCCGAACCGGGCTCCTGCGTCCGCCAGTGCGAGCATCGTGTCGGGGTCGACCGGTTCGGCGCCGTTCCAGGCGTAACGCAGCGACGACATGTCGAGCGAGAGATCGTCCGGTGCCTGCCTGAGCCGACGCGCGAGCAGCGAATAGGCGAAGTTCGGAGCCGCGGTGACGGTGCCCCGGTACTTGTCGATCAGGTGTGCCCAGAGCAGCGGTGAGCGCAGGAAATCCAACGGCGTGATGCTGACGACTTCGGCGCCCACCTGCATCGGCACCGACAGGAAGCCCACCATGCCCATGTCGTGGAAGAGCGGCAGCCAGCTGACCATGACGTCGGAGGCGAAGTCGTACTCGATGCGATCGATCATCGCGTAGGCGTTGACGTAGAAGTTCTCGTGGGTGATGCGCACGGCCTTCGGCGATCCGGTGGACCCCGAGGTGAGTTGCTGCAGGGCGATGTCGGTTTCGTCGGTGTGGACCGGGTCGATGTCGTCACCGCGGCGTAGGTCGTCCACCGTCAGGACGGTGATGCCGCGCTCCTCCAAGATGGACGCGGCGGCATCGAACGGCGCTCCCAGGACCACTGCGGTGCAGTCGATCATCCGGATGACGGCTTCGGTGTCCGCGCCCCACACCGCGAGATCCGTACGTGGGGTGGGCTGATGCAACATCGTCACCGACGCCCCGCGCATCCACGCGGCCTGGCAGGACGGCGCGATATCGACCGGCAGACCGGCCAGCACTCCGATGGCGTCACCACGCGACACTCCGGCCGCGGCGAGTCCACCCGCCATGCACCGGGCGACGGCGTGAATGTCGCCCCACGTCTGGCGTACCGGAGCGTCAGGCTCACCGGTGACGAGTCCCCGGTCGGTGCGAGCGGCGGTCGCATACATCTCTTCGGTGAACTTGCTCAACGTTGCCTCTCCTTGCTCGTCGACGTGCACCGTGCTGCGTCGCGCACTCTCGATATATACGGAGTCGAGTGACCGGCGTTACGGAAGACGGACCCGGCGTGTCGGCCGAGTACCCTGGACACGTTCAGTTTCTCTACGCCCGAAAGGCCTTCGTGAGCACCCCGTCCGTCGATGCAGCGAACACCACTGCAGCCACCACCGCTGCGGACTCCACCGCCGGCACCTCCGCGCCGAAGAATCTTCGCCACGAGGTCGAGCGCCGCCGTACCTTCGCAGTCATCTCGCATCCGGACGCCGGCAAGTCGACGCTCACCGAGGCACTGGCCTTGCACGCCCGCAAGATCTCCGAGGCCGGGGCCATCCACGGCAAGTCCGGCCGACGCTCGACGGTGTCCGACTGGATGGAGATGGAGAAGGCGCGCGGGATCTCGGTCAGTTCCACCGCGCTGCAGTTCGAGTACGCCGATCACACCATCAACTTGGTGGACACCCCCGGGCACGCCGACTTCTCCGAGGACACCTACCGCGTCCTCACCGCCGTCGACGCCGCCGTGATGCTCATCGATGCCGCGAAGGGCCTGGAACCGCAGACTCTCAAGCTGTTTCAGGTGTGCCGTCACCGCGGCATCCCGGTGATCACCGTGATCAACAAGTGGGACCGTCCCGGCCGTACCCCGCTCGAGCTACTGGACGAGATCGACGAGCGCATCGGGTTGACTCCGACTCCCCTGTACTGGCCCGTCGGTATCGCCGGCGACTTCAAAGGTCTTCTCGATGTCTCCGGGAACCAGTACGTGCACTTCACCCGAACCGCGGGCGGCGCCACCATCGCGCCCGAAGAGTTCATGGGTGCCGACGTCGCCGAGGCCCGTGAAGGGGACGACTGGACCACCGCCGTCGAGGAGAGCGAGCTGCTGGTCGAAAGCGGCCAGCACCACGACGAGGAGGCATTCCTCGCCGGGCGCACCTCACCGGTGATCTTTGCCTCGGCGATGCTGAACTTCGGGGTGCACCAGATTCTGGACACGCTGGTCTCCTTCGCACCGCCGCCCGGACCACGCCCCGACGTCGCCGGTGGCGAACGCGAGGTCACCGATCCGTTCAGCGCGGTCGTGTTCAAGGTGCAGGCCGGGATGGACACCGCACACCGCGACCGGCTGGCATTCATGCGCGTCGTCTCCGGCGTGTTCGAGCGCGGCATGGTGGTCACCCACGCGCAGACCGGCAAGCCGTTCACCACCAAATACGCGCTGACGGTGTTCGGCCGCGAGCGCACCACGGTGGAGAACGCCTACCCCGGCGACGTCGTGGGACTGGTCAACGCCAACGCTCTGGCTCCGGGCCACACGCTGTACGCGGACCGCAAGGTGGAGTTTCCGCCCATTCCGTCGTTCGCCCCCGAGCACTTCTCCGTACTGCGGGCCGAGAGCGCCAGCAAGTACAAACAGTTCCGGCGCGCAGTGGATCAGATGGACTCTGAGGGAGTCGTGCAGATCCTGCGCAACGACATCCGCGGCGACGCGTCCCCGGTGCTGGCCGCTGTGGGTCCGATGCAGTTCGAGGTGGTGTCGGCCAGGATGAAGTCCGAGTTCGGCGTCGAAGCTCGAATGGAACCGCTCGGCTATTCCATCGCGCGACGCACCGACGCGGACTCCGCCGGCGAACTCGGCCGACAGCGTGGCGTCGAGGTGTTCACTCGCAGCGACGGCGTGATGCTAGCACTGGTGAGCGACCGCTGGCGCTTGCAGTACATCCAGAAGGAGTTGCCGGAACTCACGCTGGAGCGCCTGGTAGCTGCGGCGGACTGAATTGGGAGATCTCGCCCAGTTCCTACCCAGTTTCTGGAGTGCACAACAATTGTTTGGGCAATATCTGGTCGAATAAGCAATCTCGTGGTAGTTTTTGTCGGTACGAGCATACTTCTGGTTTGTTACGGTGGAAGTACTCGAGACAAGTAACGAGACGATCGAGGAGTAGTCCGAGCATGAGCGATGGATCAAGCGGTCCGCTGACGGGCATCAAGATTGGCAAGGCGCCCGCCCACCGGTCCAGTGGAACTTCTTCGAGCGTCACCCCGAAACCGAGTGAGGTCGACATGACAACCAGTGATCAGATTTCCGAACACGCGTTGCCTGGCGGCAGCTCGTCCACCAACGGATCGTCCAGCAGCAGCAGTAGCAGCAGCTTCTCTTCCGGTCGCCACCCCAGCCCGGATCGCCGCACCGCCATGGGCATCGCGTCGATTCGTATCGCCGGCCGCCTGACGCAGAACGAAATCACGAGCCGCGATACCCGTCCGATGGATTCCTCCACGGGCCCGGACGAGCTTCTCCAGCTTCTCGGCGAGTACCTCACCTCCGGTGGACTCGCAAGCCCCGAGCTGCACGTCCGCTCCAACGGCACCACCGTGGTGCTCGATCTCCAGAACCCCGCCAAGGGCTTCCGCTGATCGGCAGACACGAATAAACGTCAAGGCCCCCGGCACATAGTGCCGGGGGCCTTCTCGTGCGCGAGGACAGTTCCACACGAGAGATCAGCGGGAACCACCGCGACGCACAAAGGCGACCCGAGAAGGATCTCGGGTCGCCTTTGTCCCTACTTCACGACAGACACAGTCGGGGGACAACCGTCGCGAAGAGAGTAACTGCCGGAATTACCGGTCAGAGATGGATCATGCGGGGGGCATCATGACCGTGTCGACCATGTAGACGGTCGCGTTGGCGGTCGTGACTCCACCGCAGACGAGGTTGGAGTCGTTGAACTTGAGCGACTCGCCCTCACCGGTGATGTTGACGTCGGCACCCTGGACCGAGGTCTGCTCGCCGGCGACCTCGTCGGGGGACAGCTGGCCGGGGATCACGTGGTACGTGAGGATCGAGGTCAGCAGAGCCGAATCGGTCTTCAGCGTCTCGATGGTGGCGGGGTCGATCTTGGCGAACGCGTCGTCGGTCGGGGCGATGACGGTGAACTCACTGCCGTTCAGCGTGTCGACCAGGTTGACATCCGGGTTCAGTCCACCGGACACCGCTGCGGTGAGCGTGGTCAGGAGGGGGTTGTTGCCGGCGGCAACTGCGACCGGGTCGGCTGCCATGCCACTGACGGAGCCTGCGCCGTCCGGGACCTGCTCGGCGTAACCGGCGCAGCCGGAGCCGACGAGGTTGGCGGCGGGATCCGCGCTGGAGTTGGCGGCAGTCGAGGAAGAGGACGACTCGGCGGACGAGGTCATCGACTCCATGCTGCTGGTGGCGGAGTCTGCAGTGCTGCTCGCGTCATCGGAGGAGCATGCGGACAGGCCGAGCAGTGCGACGGCTGCGAAGCCGACTGCAACTGCGCTCTTGTTCTTGGTGACGCTCATGTGATGAACCCTTCGTCGTACTTGTTTGTGTGCCGCTCGCCCCCGGTGCCTAACACCGGCTGCGTCGGTTGTGTCATCGGTCATTCGGAACTATGTCATACGGGGGATTGGTGACGATCGAGAGTTTTATTCGATTCGGGGCGTGCGTCTCGCTCGAGCCTGCCCGAAAACCGGCGCCGACCAGTCACTCTCGGGGGTCAGTGCGCCCTGGACCCAATTCGTCAGGCAAATCGGTTATTTCGCAGGTTTCTTGGGTAGCGGTGAACCACCCCGTGTATCGAAAAAGTTGTCCCAGGGTGCGCCCCCGCACCTCGATATCGATGCGATGTCGCTGCTCCTGCTCGTCCCACCACTCACGACCGCGAGTCTCGGCGGATAGGAGTGACGGCGGTTTGATCGATCCTCGGGGAGCAAGAAACCGCGGCAGACCGCTGTCGAGGCGGAGACCGCCGTCTGCGTCTGCGGAGCACGTCGTGTGGACGACCATGTCGGGTCCGGCGCCGATGTAGTCCAGGGCACCGCGGCGGCCGACAACCATCACCGAGTCGAGAGACACCTCGTGGCCGGGGAACTGAAACCGACGCACGAATGCCAGTGTCTCCCTGCCCAGATCGTCCACGTAGGCGTAGTTGGCAATGGTGAAGGGAATGTCGGTACCCGAATCGGACGGCACCATTTTGCGTTTGCCGCCCAACCACAGGGCTGGAGGTGGCAACAGTTTCGAGTGCGAAATCGACTCCATGACACCGGTTCCGAACTGCGCCACTTTGTCCTGCGCACCGAAACCGAAGCGCCACTGCACCTTCGGATGAAGCTTGTAGAACTCCGGGCCCATGACCTCGGACACGACGGACGTCATCGCCACTCCTGGTGGTTCACCGGCGGCCGACCGTCGACCGCAGTGCACGCGAGAGTAGCCCGCGCCCCGGTCCGCCCAGCTCAGTCCAGGTCGCCCAGCTCAGTCCAGTTCGTCCGCCAACTCCATCCACCGCTCCTCGACGGACTCCTTCTCCGCCACGACGGTCACGAGTTCGGCGTTCAGCCCTTGCAACGTCGTCGGATCGGTCGCCGATTCGGCGAGCGACGCGTGCAACGACCGCACACGGTCGTCCAGCTTCACCAGTTGCCGTTCCAGCTTGGACAGCTCCTTGCGAGCTGCGCGCTCATCGGCGCCGCCCTTGGCCACCGCGGGCTTCCCGGACTTGGTTGCCGTACCCGCGGACATTCCCGGAGCCGCGTCGTCCGCAGCGGCGATCTTCGCTCGGCGGCGCAGGTACTCCTCGATTCCGCCCGGCAGGTTGGTGAGCTTGCCGTCGCCGAACAGCGCCCATGTCGAGTCGCACACCCGCTCGATGAGGTACCTGTCGTGGCTGATCACGATCATGGTGCCGGCCCAGCTGTCGAGCAGATCCTCCAGTTGCTGCAAGGTGTCGATGTCGAGGTCGTTGGTGGGCTCGTCGAGAAGCAGGACGTTGGGCTCGGACATCAGCACACGTGTGAGCTGCAGGCGCCGACGTTCACCGCCGGACAGATCTCCGACCGGCGTGCGCTGACGAGCAGGCGTGAAGCCCAGCCGCTCCGCGAGTTGTCCGGCGGAGACCTCCTTGTCGCCCAACATGATGCGCTCGGCGACGTCCTGCACCGCCTCGAGAACACGCATCCCCACAGGGAGGTCGTCGAGTTCCTGACGCAGCCATCCGATGCGTACCGTTTGACCCTCGATGCGCTTGCCCGTCGCGGGTTCGAGCTCTCCGGCGATGGTGCGCAGCAGCGTCGTCTTTCCCGATCCGTTGACACCGACCAGGCCGATGCGCTCACCCGGTGCCAGACGCCACGTGAAGTCCTCGACCAGTGTGCGACCGTCCGGTGTCGCCAAGGTGGCGTCCTCGAGTTCGATGACGATGCGGCCCAGCCGCGTCTGCGCGAACTTCGACAACGCCACCGAATCGCGCGGCGGCGGCACGTCCGAGATCAGCGCTTCGGCCGCTTCGATGCGGTAACGCGGCTTGGAGGTACGAGCAGGCGGGCCGCGTCGCAACCACGCCAATTCCTTGCGAGCAAGGTTGCGTCGGCGATCTTCCGCGGCGTCCGCCTGACGCGCCCGTTCCGCGCGGGCGAAGATCCAGTCGGCATAACCGCCCTCGTAGGTCTCGACCTGTCCGCCCACCACTTCCCAGGTGCGGGTGGCGACGGTGTCGAGGAACCACCGATCGTGAGTGACGACCACCAGCGAGGAGCGCCGGTTAACCAGGTGCTCCGCCAGCCACTGCACACCCTCGACATCGAGGTGGTTGGTCGGCTCGTCCAGCACCAGCAGATCCAGGTCCTGCACCAGCGCCGCGGCCAACGCGGTGCGGCGGCGCTCGCCACCGGAGAGCTGCTCCACGGGCGCATCGAGGCCGAGGCCGGTGATGCCGATGCCGTCGAGCACGCTTCGAATGCGCGCATCGCCCGCCCATTCGTGTTCCGCGACGTCCAGCGGCGCCAACACGACGTCACCGATGGTCGATCCCGGCGGCAGCACTCCGCGCTGCGTCACTACGGCCATCCGCAGCCCGCCGACTCGGCTCACCCGCCCGGAATCCGGCGGCTCCACACCGGCAAGAACTTCGAGCATGGTGGTCTTGCCGTTGCCGTTGAGGCCCACGACTCCGATGCGCTCGTTCTCCTGCACGCCCAGCGATACTCCGTCGAGGAGCGGCTTCACGCCGAACGATTTGGAGACTTGCTCCAGGTTGATCAAGTTGGCCATCAGTGTCCCCGGTCTTTGTCGGTTCGAATTCGCGCGCCGGCAACCGGCCCGCCGGCCACCCGCACCGTGCGGCAGACGCCGGCCCCGGAGAGTTCGGTACCCACCTCAACCGCGTGCTCCGCCGATGCGCACAGGAACGCGCACGTCGGCCCCGAGCCCGAGACGATGCCGGCGATGGCGCCGGCCTCGATGCCGGCGCGAAGAGTGCGGCGCAGGCCCGGTTCCAGCGACAACGCTGCCGCCTGCAGATCGTTTCCCAGCAGCGGCCCCACCCGCGCCGGATCACCCGACGCCAGAGCTTGCATCAACGCGTCCGGATCACCGAGACGCGGCGGCTCACCCCGTTCGCGCAGGCGATCGAGCTCTCGGTAGACCGCCGGTGTGGACAGTCCACCCCGAGCGAGCGCCAGCACCCAGTGAAAGGAGTCGCGGGAGAGCACCGGCAGCAGCTTCTCGCCGCGGCCCGTTCCCACCGCCGTGCCACCGGCGATCGAGAACGGAACGTCGCTGCCGAGCTGAGCGGCGAATTCCATGATGCGCTCGCGTGAGAGGTCGAGATCCCACAACTCGTCGAGCGCGACGATCGTCGCGGCCGCATCGGCGCTGCCCCCGGCCATACCGCCGGCGACGGGAATGCCCTTGTCGATGGTGATGGCGACGGTGGGCGCGCGGCCCGATGCTGCGGCGACCAACTCGGCCGCTTTCCACGCCAGATTGCTGCTGTCGGTGGGAACGGCGGACGCGTCATCGCCGAGCACCGTGACGGACAGGTGCTGAGCCGCGACGACGGAGACGTCGTCGACGAGGGAAAGTGCGTGGAAGACGGTGGTGAGTTCGTGATAGCCGTCGGGTCGCAGGTCACCGACTGCGAGATGCAGGTTGACCTTGGCGGGAGCACGGACCGAGACGGGCCGGCGAACGACTGTGAGCACGTCTTCTCACTGTAGTCGGCGCGGGTCCGGTGGCCGAACCGGACCGATCGGGCCTGGTGATGTCAGGCGGGGGTTCGCGCCAAACGTACGTACGCGGACACGTCCAACGTCTCACCGCGTGCCGAGGGGTCGATGTCCGCGGCGAGGAGGCGGCGCTCCGCCTCGGCGGGGGATCCTGCCCAGCCTGCGAGCGCGGCGCGCAGCGTCTTGCGGCGCTGCGCGAACGCGGCGTCGACGACGGTGAAGAGCGTCCGGCGAAAATTCTGATCCATCGACCACTGCGGGTCTGAATGTCGATCGATGCGAACCAACCCGGATTCGACTTTCGGGACCGGCCAGAACACCGATCGTCCGACGGCGCCCGCACGCCGGACATCGCCGAAATACGCCGCTTTGACGCTGGGCACGCCGTACGTCTTGCTGCCGGGAGGCGCTGCCAATCGGTCGGCCACCTCGGACTGCACCATGACCAACGCGGTTCTGAGCGTCGGTATCAGGGCCAGCAGGTGGAGCAGAACCGGCACCGCCACGTTGTAGGGCAAGTTGGCCACCAGCGCCGTGGGCTCGCCGACGATGTCGTCGCGTGTCACCCGCAACGCGTCGGCCTCGACCACCGTGAGCCGCTCTGCCCGCTCGGCGGCGCGATCGGCGACGGTGCGCGGCAACCGCTGGGCGAGGACGGGATCGATCTCGACGGCGACGACGCCGTGCACCACGTCGAGCAGGGCAAGCGTCAGCGAGCCCAGCCCTGGTCCCACTTCGAGCACGGTGTCGCCCGGGCCGACCCCAGCAGCGGAGACGATGCGCCGCACCGTGTTGGCGTCGTGCACGAAGTTCTGCCCCAGCGTCTTCGTCGGACGAACTCCCAGCTCTGCTGCGAGCGTGCGAACCTCGGCCGGACCGAGCAGCTGAACACGGGCAGGCCCGGATTCGGACGGGGAAGATGCGGGCACAGAAGGAGACTAGTCGGACGAGAAACTAGCGCAGACCGAGCCGACTGGTGCAGGACGGCCAGGCGCCCCACCCCTGCGTCTGCTGGGTCTGGGTGGCGATGGCGATCTGCTCTTCACGGGTGGCCAGATCGGCTCGCGGGGCGTACTTCAGCCCGCCCTGCCGCTCCCAGGTGTTCTGGTCGAACTGCACGCCGCCGAAGAAACCGTTCCCCGTATTGATGGCCCAGTTCCCCGTGGCCTCGCACTGGGCGAGCGCATCCCAGATGGCACCGTTCTGCACCGGCGGCACCTCGGTACCCGGCTTGGTGCCTACCCGAACCGTCGTGGGCACGGGCGGTGCGGTGACGTCCGCGGCGATCAACGACCGGGAGACTTCGACACCGTCGACTTTCTTCACGGCGTACGTGGCATTCTGCTCCCCCGGCACTCCCGAGGACTCCTGAACGGTGCGGCTGATGTTCATCGTCGGATCCTCGATACGAACATCGGGGGCCGCGACGGGCTCGGTCACGTCCACCGTCTCCGTGCGAATGCGGGTCACCGTGATGGTCGCACCGTCGGTGAGCGGCTCGTCCGCCGCGGGGACGACGGTGTCTTCCTGCTGTAGAGCGGCATCGTGCGCTGCGAGAAAGTCTCCGACCGAGGGAGCGGCGAAGCGCATCGGCTTCGGCTCGGCGCCGCCGTCGGCGAGCACCACGGACTTCGGAAGTACGACGCTGACGGTGGCGCCGTCGAGCGGCAGCGGCTCAGCGGCCGGCTCGTCGATGTGCACGTCGGGTGCGATGCCCAGTTGCTTCTGTGCCTCCGCGACCGTCGATGCAGTGGTCCACACGGTCGACGGTGTGCCGTCTACCTTCAGCGTCACTTCCCTGGCACGGCGCAGTGTCACGGTCTCGCCGTCCACGAGGGGGGCGTCGGCCGCCGGTGCGACCTCGTCGCGCGGGGCAGGCTGGTAACCAGCGGCGGCGAGCGCACTGCCGACATCGGTGCTCATCGTCGACAGTTCGACTTGCTGGCCGTCGACGTCGATGACGACGGTCTTGTGCCGCTCCACCGCGACACCGCCGCCGACGACGAGGGTCACCAGCAGCGCTCCGACGGTGGTGTACAGGAGCCGCGAGCGGGCGGAGTTCAGCCGGGCTACGTGCGACATGGAGTAGCCAAAGCAGACATCACGGACGAATAACGCAACTTGACATTCCTCGGAGGCTCGAGATCCCGCTGACGCCATTTCGGCGATTTCGGGCGTGCATAATCACAGTACGGTAACGGGAGAGTATTGGTTCGGCAACTTCGTGTCATCGGTGGCGGCCGACGGACTTCTTACTCATCGGTAACGATCGGAGCGAACCCCGCGGCGGCTAGGGTCCGATCCGACCAAGATCGCTGCTCTCGAAAAGGCCTCTCGTGAATCCGACTGTTCCGCCCCACACGGGCGGTGTTCGCCAGCCACGCCGACTCCCGTTAGTAGCCGCGCTGACGCTGCTGCTCACGCTGATGCTCACGCCGGTCGCGCAGGCTCAACCCGCACCCCCGAGTTCGCCCGCACCCCCGAGTTCTGTAGAGGGTCGCACTTTCGCCATCGCCACGGACGTCACGTTCGCACCGTTCGAGTTCCAGAACGCCGACGGCGAGTTCGTCGGCATCGACATGGACCTGATTCGGGCCATTGCCGACGATCAAGGATTCTCCGTCGACATCCGCCCGCTCGGATTCGACGCCGCACTTCAGGCCGTGCAGGCAAACCAGGCCGACGGCGTCATCGCCGGCATGACCATCACCCCGGCACGTGAGGAAGTCTTCGATTTCTCGGACCCATATTTCGAGTCCGGCGTGCAGATGGCGGTGCTGGAGAACTCGTCGATCAGCTCGTACGACGATCTGGCAGGCCAGCAGGTTGCGGTCAAGAACGGTACCGAGGGAGCGGACTTCGCCGAGTCGATCAAGGCGCAGTACGGCTTCACGACGCGCTACTTCGCCGACTCCGCCAGCATGTACGACGAGGTGGGTACCGGTAACTCGGTCGCCGTGTTCGACGACTACCCGGTGCTCCAGTACGGCATCACACAGGGCAACGGCCTGAAGACGGTCACCGAGAAGGAATCGCCCAGCAACTACGGCTTCGCCGTGAACAAGGGCGTGAACGCGGATTTGCTGACGGCGTTCGACACCGGCCTGAACAACCTGCGGTCCTCGGGCCAGTACGACGACATCCTGAACACCTACATCGGGGCGGCCGCAACGGAGTCGGACAATTCGATTCCGGGCCTGATCAAGAGCGAGTACAAGGAACTGCTGAAGGGCCTCTGGCTCACCATCGTGCTGACGGTCATCTCGATCGTGCTGGCACTGCTGCTCGGCGCGGTGTTCGGACTGTTCCGAGTCTCGACCAAATCCTGGCTGCGCGGCATCGGCGCCACGTACGTCGCAATCTTCCGTGGCACTCCCCTGCTGGTGCAGGCGTTCTTCATCTACTTCGGCATCCCGGCGGCGCTGAACTTTCAGATGTCGGCCTTCACCGCAGGCATCATCACGCTCTCGCTCAACGCCGGTGCGTACATGGCGGAAATCGTGCGCGGCGGCATCCTGTCCGTCGACAAGGGCCAGATGGAAGCGTCGCGAAGCCTCGGCATCAGCTACCTGACGTCGATGCGCAAAGTCGTGATGCCGCAGGCCATCAGGACGATGATCCCGTCGTACATCAATCAGTTCGTCATCACGCTCAAGGACACCTCGATCCTGTCGGTGATCGGGTTGGCCGAGCTGACGCAGTCGGGGCGCATCATCATCGCCCGCAACTTCCAGTCCTTCAACATGTGGTTGATCATCGGTGTCATGTACTTCGTGATCATCATGGCGTTGACGATGCTGTCGAACCGTCTCGAGAAGAGGATCAACAAGTGAGCACCGACAACAGTGCGACCACCCCCGACGAGATCAAGATCCGTGCAACCGGCTTGATCAAGTCCTTCGGCGATCTCGAAGTGCTCAAGGGTCTCGATGTCGACATTCATTCCGGCGAAGTGGTCTGCGTCATCGGCCCGTCCGGCTCGGGTAAGAGCACGTTTCTGCGGTGCCTGAACAAGCTCGAGGAGATCACCGGCGGCACCGTCACCGTCGATGGGTTCGACCTCACCGATCCTTCGGTGGATCTCGATGCAGTACGCCAGCACATCGGCATGGTGTTCCAGCACTTCAACCTCTTCCCCCACATGAGCGTTATCGAGAACGTGATGCTGGCGCCGGTGGAGACGAAGAAGTCGGACAAGAAGACCGCGCGGGAGAACGCGGTCAGACTCCTCGAGCAGGTCGGCCTGGCCGACAAGGAGAACGCCAAGCCGGCTCAGCTCTCCGGCGGGCAGAAACAGCGCGTCGCGATTGCCCGGTCGCTGGCCATGAATCCCGACATCATGCTGTTCGACGAGGCCACCAGCGCCCTGGACCCAGAGATGGTCGGCGAGGTGCTGCAGGTTCTGCGCGACCTGGCGAAGGGCGGTATGACCATGGTGGTGGTCACGCACGAGATGGGGTTCGCCCGTGAGGTTGCCGACCGTGTGATCTTCATGGCGGACGGGTACATCGTCGAAGAAGGTTCGCCGGACGAGTTGTTCGGCAATCCGCAGAACGATCGCACCAAGGACTTTCTCAACAAGGTTCTCTGAACAGTTCCCACACCAGGTGAGAGGCACACACATGAGTGACGATCAAGAAACGATGCAGAACATCACGGCCAAGATCGACGCTCGACTGGGCCGGCAGGCCGACGGGATGCAAGACATGGAAACCCCTGGCGCCAGCGCCCGAGGGGACGGCGATGGTGACGACGACAGCGAACGCGGCCCGCTCGGTCGTGACTATCACCTGGCCGGCAAGTACGCCCAAGCCCTCGCCATCGGCGAACCCGGCCTGATCGACCGCGCGGAGTTCGACCGGCTGGTGGAGACCTACGGCGACGAGTGAGATTCGGGTGAACACACTCTCTCGGTCCATATTTGCCCTGTCAGTGGCGGCTTGTACGGCGGCCACGGTGTCGTGCAGTCCCGGCAACACCACCGGCAGCGCGACGGCGGTCCCGGCCGACACGGCATCCGCATCGGCCGGTCCAACCTCCGATGTTGCTCCGCCCGAGACTCGCACCGAAACCGAAACGGTGACCGTGCCGGCTCCCGCACCAGCACGGCCCGCGCAGGTGGTTCCGTGCGTCGATCCGTATTCGGACAACGTGCAGACCGCGCTGGCGCGCCTGGGTACGGACTCGGCGGGCGGCGGTTTCGTCGTCGACGATCGCACCGCCGGGACCAGCGCCGACGGATGCCCGACACTGGAATGGGCTCGTGCCACTGGGACCGGAATCCAGAACGGGACCGTCCAGTCCCACATCTTGTTCTTCACCAACGCGGGCGACTACCTCGGCACCGCCACCTCCGACGCGTACAGCTACACCTCGGTGGTGGGCGCCACCGACACCTCGGTGACGGTCCGATACCGCTGGCTCGGCCCCGACGACGCGTTCTGTTGTCCGTCGAACACCTCGACGGTGGACTTCGTCCTGTCCGGCGGAAACACCATCACGCCCTACGGGCAGTTCCCGCCGCCCAACTAGCTCAGGCGGTACACCCGTTCGGCGGTGGCGGTCGCCGATGCGGCAACCTCCTCCGCCGTACGTGACGTCGCGTCGGCCAGCGCCCGCGCTGTGTACGGCAGGCAATACGGCTCGTTCGGCGCCCCGCGAAACGGATGCGGGGTCAAGAACGGCGCGTCCGTCTCGAGCAGGAATTGCCCGTCCGGCACCAGCTTCGCCGCTTCCCGCAGCTCGGACGCGTTCTTGAAGCTCACCGTTCCGGAGAAGCTGAGCACGTAGCCTGCGTCGACACACACTTCCGCCATCTCGGGCCCCGACGAGAAGCAGTGGAAGATCACCGTCTCCGGGGCACCCTCGTCCAGCAACACCGCCAGGACGTCGTGATCGGCGTCGCGGTTGTGGATCATCAACGGCTTACCGACACGCTTGGCCAGGTCGATGTGCCACCGGAATCCCTCGACCTGCTCGTCGACGGCGGCGCAACCGTCGAGCTTCCCCGGCCAGTAGTAGTCCAGGCCGGTCTCCCCGACCGCCACGGTGCGTGGATCGCGCGCGAGCGTGTCGATCTCGGCCTTCACCTCGTCGGTGAGAACGTTCGCCCGCGTCGGGTGAATCGCCGTCGCCGCGTAAACGCGCGGATCCCAGTGCGCGGCGGCCACGGCGAAACGCGCGGCATCGAGATCGTCCGCCACGGTGACCACGCGGCCAACCCCGACGGATTCGGCACGGTCCAGCACGGCAGCGACGCTCTGCGCGTCGTGCGCCCCGCAGGCGTCGAGGTGGGTGTGCGCGTCGACGAGCGGCGCGAGAGGAGTGGGCAAGTCGGGGGCGGGACGGTCTTTCGGCACGAAAGATAGAGTATGCGCACCATGACTGAGACCCCCGACCTCGAGACTCCCGACGCTGCCGGCACGGGAAGTTCGGACCGGCCACCGTTCTACATCACCACCGCCATCGCGTACCCCAACGGCGATCCGCACATCGGCCACGCCTACGAGTACATCGCCACCGACGCGATCGCTCGGTTCAAGCGCCTCGACGGGTTCGACGTCCGGTTCGTCACCGGCACCGACGAGCACGGCCTCAAGATGGCGCAGACCGCGGCGAAGGAAGGCATTTCCACCGCCGACCTCGCGCGGCGCAACTCGGATGCGTTCGAGGAGATGCAGAGGTCTCTGAAGATCACGTTCGATCGGTTCATCCGAACCACCGACCCCGATCATTTGGAAGCTGCACGCCACCTGTGGCAGAAGATGGCCGACAACGGCGACATCTACCTCGACTCGTACAGCGGGTGGTACTCCGTGCGGGACGAGGCGTATTACGCCGAGAACGAGACCACGAAAGCCGACGACGGCTCCCGCATCGCCACCGAATCGGGAACGCCGGTGGAATGGACCGAGGAGTCGACGTACTTCTTCCGGCTGTCGGCGTACCAGGACAAGCTGCTGGCCCTCTACGACGAGCATCCGGACTTCGTTCTGCCCGCGACGCGTCGCAACGAGGTGGCCAGCTTCGTGCGGTCGGGGCTCAAGGACCTGTCCATCTCGCGGTCGACGTTCGATTGGGGCGTCCCGGTTCCGGGTGATCCCGAGCATGTGATGTACGTGTGGGTGGATGCGCTGACCAACTACCTCACCGGCGTCGGGTACCCGGACACCGACGGCGACACCTTCGGAAAGTTCTGGCCTGCCGACGTCCACATGATCGGCAAGGACATCCTGCGCTTCCATGCCGTGTTCTGGCCGGCGTTCCTGATGTCGGCCGGAGTCGAGCTTCCCAAGCGGGTCTTCGCGCACGGATTCCTCACCAACAAGGGTGAGAAGATGTCGAAATCATTGGGCAACGTGGTGGATCCGGCATCTCTGGTCGCCGAGTACGGGCTCGACTCGGTGCGATTCTTCTTCCTGCGCGAGGTGTCGTTCGGGCAGGACGGCAGCTACAGCCACGAGGCCATCGTCACGCGCATCAACGCGGATCTGGCGAACGAGTTGGGCAACCTTGCTCAGCGCTCACTGTCCATGGTCGCCAAGAACTGCGACGGTCAGGTTCCGAGCCCCGGCGACTTCACGCCCGAGGACGACGCGATGCTGGCCCGTGCCGACGCGCTGGTGGGACCCGTTCGCACGCACATGGATTCACAGGAGATGCACCTGGCTCTGGAAGCCATCTGGTCGGTCCTCGGGGAGACCAATCGGTACTTCTCCGCACAGGAGCCGTGGGTGCTGCGCAAGACCGACCCCGCTCGGATGGCGACGGTGCTCTACGTGACCCTCGAGGTCGTTCGTGTCGCGGTGGTACTGACCCAGCCGTTCATGCCCGACGCCGGCGCGAAGCTGCTGGATCTCCTGGGGGTCACCGAGCGCGACTTCACCACGCTGACAACCAGACTCACGCCGGGCGTCCCGCTTCCGAAGCCGGTAGGCGTCTTCCCCCGTTACGTGGACGCCGAGGACTGAGCTTCACTGCCGGACGGCGGTGCCGTCCGTCAGTGAAAGCGTCACAGGTCCGTCAATTTCTCCAGTTCCTCGAGCGCCGTGTCGAGATGTGTCAGCATCCGCTGCAGCGACGGGACACTGCGACGGTCACCGACCAACCCGAAGTTCACGTGGTCGGCGTTGGTGGCCAGCGTGATGTTCAGCGCCTGCCCGTCCAGCACGATAGACGCCGGGTAGACGCCGTCCAGTCGTGCTCCGTTCCAGTACATCTCGGTTTTCGGACCGGGGACGTTGGAGATGATGACGTTGAACGGTGGCGGTGTGTTGCGCACGAAACCGGGAACGGGAGTGAGCAACAGGGGTGCCATGACCGCGGCACCGAACCCCAGCGCCTGCAACGGGGAGAGATCCCGCATCACCGCTTTCGCCTCGTTCATCGAGGACACCACGGAGGCAAGACGGCGCTCCGGGTCCGGCTGGTCGGTGCCGAGGTTGCACAGCACCGTGGTCACGGCGTTGCCGCCGTCCGCGTCCGCTCCCGCCTCACGCGTGGAGACCGGGACCATCGCGATGAGCGGTTGGTCCGGGAGCGCGTTGCGGTCGATCAGGTAGGAGCGGAGAGCCCCGGAGCACATAGTCAGCACGATGTCGTTCATCGTCACCTCCAGCGCGGAGGCGACGTCCTTGATGCGAGTTTTCGACCACTGCTGCGCGGCGATCCGTCGGGCGCCGCCGATGGGGACGTTGAGCATGGTGCGCGGCGCGGACATGGGCAGCACCATGTCGTTCCCACGGATCTTGTTGACACCGATTCGGGCTGCGGCAGGACCCACACCGGCAAGTTGACCGGCAACCTTGGCGCCGGAGGAGATCGTCGAGATCAGTCCGCCGCCGCCGTCGGTCTTCACGACCTCGGCGGTCTTCTTGCGCTCGAACAGCGCGGGGTTCCAGATGGGCCCACAGTCACGTGCGTCGGGGTCGGACGAGAGGGTCTTCTCGAAAAGCTTGAGCGCTGACACGCCATCGACGAGTGAGTGGTGGATCTTGCTGTACAGCGCAACGCGACCGTCATCGAGGCCCTCGATGATGTGCAGCTCCCACATCGGGCGGTGGCGATCCAGCGGCGCACTGTGCTCAGCGGACACGTAACTGAGCAGCTCTCGAATACGCCCCGGTCGCGGCAGGTTGATGCGCCGTACGTGCTGCTCGAAGTCGAGATCGTCGTCGAAGATCCACCGCACCGTTCCCATGAAGTTCACGGGTGTGGCCGGCCGCTTGCGGAACAGCTTGTAGACGTCCGTGGCGTCGCGGAAGGTCTCGTAGATTTTCAGACCGAAGTCCTCGCCCGCGTCCTCTGGTGGGACGAACAGCTGGAGCCCACCGACGTGCATGGGATGCTCGCGCGTTTCGGCCAGAAGGAACATCGATTCGGTGACCGGCATGAAGGGCATGTGGAACCTCTCTCGGACGAAACAACCATGGAATCGGTATGTTTCACCGGCAATTTCTCGGTGGTACCCAGAAGTCACAAGCTCGGGTAACGAACTGGCAACGGTTTCAACTACGCGGCGTCACGTTGTGACCCCGGCAACAACTATTCCTCGAGAAGTGTTTCGTTTTCGCCCTATCGTGCGATTAATAGTAGGAGCAAGAAAGTGAGGGCCGCCACATGAGTATCGCCTCGGCCGAGTCGACCGCCCTGTCGCCGATGACACACACGTCACGTCGCAGTGCGAACCGTCGTTCCTTCTCCTCCTCCCCGCTGATCGAGCGTCAGGATTTCACCGGAGCAAGCGTCCAGTCGAAGATCTTGTCCACGGTTCTCCGCACCACGGTGCGCCCGTTCCTCGGCGTCTGGTCTCGCACCCAGGCCCTCCCCTGGCCGATGGAGCTGGTCGATCAAGCCGGCCGATTCCTTCCCCCGGTGGGCGAGACCACGTGCGCCCCGGTGGAGCTGGACGAGTGCAGCGCCGAGTGGGTCCGCACCGACAGCCCGCGACGGGCAGGTCCGAACGGCACCAGCGAGCGACCCGCACGCCGCGGCGACCGCGATCGCGTCATTCTGTACCTGCACGGCGGCGCGTTCGTGGTGTGCGGCCTCAACAGCCACCGCAGGATGACCTCACGCATTGCACGGGCCACCGGTGCCGACGTGCTCTCCGTCGACTACCGCATGATGCCGCGCAACCCGATCTCGCACGCCGTCGAGGACGGGGTGAGCGGGTTCCGCTACCTACTCGACGCCGGGTACCTGCCCGAGCAGATCTTCATCGCGGGCGACTCCGCCGGCGGATATCTGGCCTTCATGGTCGCGTTGTCCCTGTCGTCGCAAGGCATCGCGCCCGCAGCCGGCATCATCGCGCTCTCACCACTCACCGATCTCGACCCCACCCGGAAGATGGATCATCCGAACTCGCAGCGATGTGCGGTGTTCCCCCACGGCTCGGTGACGGAGCTGACCAAGCTGGCAGACAAGGTCGATGCACGAATCGTCGTGGAGGGTCGGCGGGGTCCGCGTGTGTGTCCGGTGGACGCCGACCTGTCCCAGCTGCCGCCCGTGCTGCTGCACGTGGGATCGACCGAGATGGTGTACCCCGACTCCGAGTTGATGGCCGAGCGTCTCGCAGCGGCCGGCGTCCCGTGTCGACTCCAGGTATGGCAAGACCAGGTGCACGTGTTCCACGCGGCCGACTTCGTTCCCGAGTCGGGTAGAGCCATCCGCGAGATCGGCTCCTTCGTGGACGAACGAGTCCGGGAGACAACACAACCGGAGCTGCGCCCCGGGGCGTGACAATTGCTCGTGACAAGGGCGCCTGAAGCGGTTTCGTGAGTCTTACCACCGATACTTCGATATCACTCGGTAGGTGTGCACGGTCGGTTACATTCGTTTTCATGGCTGTCAGTGGAAACAGAGAGATCGACATCGAGGCCCCCATGGCGGACGTCCTTGCGGCGATAGCCGATGTCGAAGGATTGCCGGCGTGGTCGTCCATCCACAAGAAGGTGAAGGTTCGCGAGCGGGACGATCAGGGTCGCCCCGTACTCGCCGAGATGACCGTGTCCGTCATGGGTTTCACCGACGAACAGGTTCTCGAGTACACCTGGACGGACACGTCGGTGAAGTGGGACGCCGTGGAGAGCACTCAACAGAAGTCCCAGCACGCCGAGTATCGGTTGACCAGTACGGATTCCGGGACGCACGTCGAGTTCGAGATGACTCTCGATCCGAAGATTCCGGTACCGGGTTTCATCGTCAAACGCGGCACCAAGTCGGTGCTCGAAACGGCCACCGACGGTCTACGCCAACAAGTGGTGGGCTGAGAGAAGTTCAGTCCGCCGAGCGTGACGACAGAACTGCTTCGTAGAGTTCACGTTTGGACACCTCGGCGGCGGACGTGGTGGCCACCCGGGCACACGCATCCTTGAGACCCAGACCTGCAGTCACCAGATCCTCCACCTCGGTCACGAGGTCGGCGGGATCGGCCGCGACGGGGGCCGCGCCCTCGAGCACCACTGTGATCTCGCCCCGCACGCCGTCGGTGGCCCACGCCGCCAACTCCCCCAACGTCCCGCGCTTGACCTCCTCGTAGGTCTTGGTCAGCTCGCGGCACACGGCGGCGCGGCGCTGCGGGCCGAGTACCTCGGCTGCGTCGGCCAGGCAGTCGGCGATGCGGTGCGGAGCCTCGAAGAACACGACAGCGCGGGCCTCGGTGAGCAGGGTGCGCATCCAGGCCTGGCGCTGGCCTCGCTTGCGCGGCGCGAAGCCGTCGAAGCAGAAACGCTCCACCGGCAGCCCGGACAGCGCCAGTGCGGTGGTGACAGCGGACGGGCCGGGTAGACACGTGACCGCGATGCCCGCCTCGGCGCATGCCGCAACCAGTCGGTACCCCGGATCGCTGACCGACGGCATACCGGCGTCGGTGACCAGCAGGACACGGCGGCCCTCCCGCATCTCGGCGAGCAGGCCGGGAACTCGATCGACCTCGACCTGGTCGTAGAAACTGACCACGCGCCCGGTGATCTGCACGCCCAGCGCCGTCGCGAGCGATTTGGTTCGACGGGTGTCCTCGGCAGCAACGACGTCGGCTGTCGCCAAGGCGTCCCGCAACCGGGGAGAGGCGTCCGCCGGATCACCCATCGGGGTCGCTCCGAGTACCAGCACCTGTTGCCTCATCTCTTGTCGCCGCCAGCGCGGTTACCGTCGGCGTTCGACTGTCCGAGCCGTGCCCGCCGCAACCTAGCCTACGATCGAAGCGTGACCCTGCTGACCGCGCGCATCGGGCGTGCGCCGGGCGATCACCACGATGAGGTCGCCTCCCCCGGACCGGCGCTGCCGCCGGCGGTCTTCGGCCCCACCGATCGGATGCGCGGCTGGATCACCACCGCCGTACTCACCATCGCTGCGGCCATCACACGCTTCACCATGCTGGGCTACCCCACCGACGCCGGCACCCCCGTCTTCGACGAGAAGCACTACGCACCGCAGGGCTATCAGGTGCTCACCGGTGGCACTGCCGTCGAGGACAACCCGGCATACGGACTGGTGGTGCACCCACCCGTCGGGAAGCAGTTGCTCGCGCTCGGTGAGGCGGTCTTCGGCTACACCGGGTGGGGTTGGCGTCTGTCGTCGGCCGTCTTCGGAGTGATCCTGGTGCTGCTCGTCGTGCGCATCGTGCGCCGCATGACGCGCTCGACACTGCTGGGCGCCGTCGCGGGCGTCCTGCTGATCGCCGACGGCGTCACCTTCGTGACCTCGCGCGTGGGCATGCTGGACATCTTCATGGTGGTCTTCGTCGTCGCCGCGTTCGGCGCACTGATCCGGGACCGGGACGACGTGCGCGAGAGAATGCACCGCGTCGCCGTCGAAGGGCGCGCCGAGGTCGGCTCGTGGGGGCCTCGACTCGGCGTTCGGTGGTGGCGTTTCGGCGCAGGCGTGCTGCTGGGGCTGGCCTGCGGAACCAAGTGGTCCGGGCTCTACTTCGTCGCGTTCTTCGGGTTGATGAGCGTTGCTTTCGACGTCGCGGCGCGACGTCAGTACGGGATCCCTCGCCCGTGGATGGGCACCGCCGTTCGCGACGTGGGTCCCGCGCTGTACGCCCTGGTGGCCATCCCGATAGGGGTGTACCTGGCCACGTACGCCGGATGGTTCGCCAGCGAAACCGCCGTGGACCGGCACGCCGTCGGCACCGACGTGGGGTACGGCGGATCGTTCTCGTTCGTGCCCGACGCCCTGCGCTCGCTCTGGTACTACAGCGGCAACGTGCTGGACTTCCATTCCGGCCTGACGAACTCTGCCGGCAACCTGCATCCGTGGGAATCGAAACCCTGGACGTGGCCGATGGGTCTACGGCCGATGCTGTACTACTTTGCCGACGGCGAGCAGATCACCGGCTGCGGAAGCGGCGGCAACTGCGTCAAGGCCGTGATGCTCATCGGCACACCAGCGATGTGGTGGCTGGCCTTTCCGATGCTCGGGTGGGCATTGTGGAGCACCGTCGCTCGCAAGGACTGGCGCTACGGCGCCGTTCTGGTCGGCTACGGCGCCGGAATCGTCCCGTGGTTCCTTTCGCTCGACCGCCAGATGTACTTCTTCTACGCCTCGGCGCTGGCCCCGCTCCTGATCATGGGGCTGACGCTGGTGATCGGCGACATTCTGGGCCGGGCGGGACGGCGCGATCGTCGGACCGCGGGTCTGCTGGTCGCGACGGTCTACATCGCGGTGGTGGTTGCGAACTTCGTGTGGTTGTGGCCGATTCTCACCGGGGTGCCCATCACCCAGGAGACGTGGCAGCAGCAACTGTGGTTGCCCAGCTGGCGCTGAGCCACGCCCACTCACGCTCTGGAGCGGCCCTTCTTGCCGAAGGCGCGGTCTACGGCGTAGTCGCCCGAGCCCACGGCGACCAGCAGCAATGCGCCCGCGCCCAACGCGACCACCAGCTCCCAACCACCCTCGCCGACGAAGACACCCTTGTCGTAATGCACGAAGACCAGAGCGCCGACCATGTCGACCACCAGCAGTAGCGCGGCGACAGAAGTCAGCAACCCGAGGATCAGCAGACCACCACCGATCAGTTCGACGAACGTGGCGAAGTAGGCCGACACCTTGGGCGCGGGAATGCCCATGGCTGCGAAGCCATCGGTGGTGGCCGCCAGCCCGTTGGTGCTGAGCTTCTGCCATCCATGGGCGAGAAAAATGATGCCCAACGCGATGCGGGCGACGAGCGTGGCGATGTTTCGAACGATGGGCGAGTTCACGTAGCTGTCCTCGATCTCGATGTACTGGAGTCAGTCGGTTGACGCGGGAACCTTACGCACGAAATGCGTTCCGGACGTACCGCAGTGCCACATCGTCGTCGATGCCGGCGTGGCGAGCTATCCGAACATAGTCCGTCGCCGCCAATTGGACGGCAGCGGCGGACGGATCACCGCCGGACGCGACGAACGTGCCCGATCGCCCTCGCGTCTCGACGACGCCGTCCTTCTCGAGTTCGCGATAGCTCTTCGCCACAGTGTTCGGCGCCAGACTCAGCTCCGCGGCCAGGGCGCGGACCGTGGGCAATTTCGACCCGGCGATCAGCGTTCCCGACCGCACAGCAGCGACGATCTGGGTGCGCACCTGATCGAACGGCGGCGTTCCAGAGTCGATGTCGATGTCGATGACGAACTTCATGGAGCCGATTCTCCCGTCGTGGTCGCGGTCACAGGGTCACAGGGGGTCTCGGGCGACCGGGCAGGACATGCAGCGCGGACCACCGCGCCCCGAACCGAGCTCCGACCCGGAGATACGCAGCACCTCGATACCCGACGCCTCGAGTCGAGCGTTGGTTTCGACGTTGCGCTCGTACGCCACCACCACACCCGGAGCGAGCGCCAACGTGTTGTTGCCGTCGTCCCACTGTTCGCGCTCGGCGGTCACGTTGTCGAGACCGGTGTCGATCACACGCAGTTTCGCGATGCCCATCGCCTCTGCCGCGGCCTCGAGAAACGGATCCGCGCCGCTGATGGTGACCCCGGAGTCCTCGCGTCGAATGGTGAACGCGGACAGGGTGTCCTGAATGATCGGATACATCACCACCGCATCGGTATCGACCATGGTGCAGACGGTGTCCAGGTGCATCGACGCACGCTCCTGCGCGATGGGAACCACCAGCACGGTGTGCGCCAACTCGTCGTCGAACAGGCTGCGCGCCAGCGCTTCGGCTCCCGCCGGCGTCGTACGCTCACCGACACCCACCGCGACGACCCCCGGTGCGAGCAACAGCACGTCCCCGCCCTCGACCGGAGCGGTGTGCGACTCGTAGGCGCGACGCACACCGAGGAAGCGAGGATGGAACGCGTAAATCAGATCGGTAAGCGAGGTCTCGCGCGCACGCGCTCGCAGGGCCAGTGAGGTGATGGCCACCCGCTGCTGAATCCAGAACGACGAGTCCCTGGTGAAGAGAAGGTTGGGCAGCGGCTCGATGACGAAGTCCGCGCCGTGGTGCATACGCCGCACCAGCGAGACCCCCGAATCGTCGGCAACCGGCAGTTCGTCGAACGTCATCCCTGCCATCAGGACGGTGGCCAGTTCTGGTGCGGGGAGTCCGCGGAGATACGACGCCAGGTCGCGCGCGAGCACATGTCCGAGGCGGCGTGGTTCCACCGCAGCGGCCACCCCCTGCACCCGCGCGGCGCCGCTACGCTCGAGTGTCTCTGTAAGCAGGTCTCCCAACAGCAGGACCTCCACCCCTCGACCGCGCAGGATGTCGGCGAAGGCGTCGTGCTCGTCGCGTGCGCGATCCACCCAGGGAAGTCCGTCGAACAGCAGCTGATCGTTGTTGCGCGGAGTCAACCGTCGAAGCTCGTCGCCCGGACGATGCAGCATCACCGTCCGCAGCGTTCCCACTTCGGAATCGGCGCCCAGCGGTGGCATCGGCATCGTCGGGTCCATGTGTCGACGGTAGTGCGTCACGGCCCTTTCGGCCCACGGAGCAGAGACGAGAAGTAATCGTTCGCTGCCTGCATCACTACCTCGTACGGCAGAGCGAACTTGCGTGACATCCAGTAGCCGAACCGAATGTCGTTGCTGGTGTGCACCAAGAACTGCCGCTTCGCCATCGCGGTGAGAATCTTCTGGGCCACGGCATCGGGTTCCACCGCGTGCGACTCGAATCGCGCCGTCAGCTTCTGCACGCGCGGGTCGTCCCGGTCGACGCCGGCGATGTCGACAGTCTCGACGAGGGGGGTGTTCACCGCTCCCGGAACCACCAGGGAGACACCGATTCCGTGCCGTGCAAGATCGAACCGCAGCACCTCCGACATCCCACGCACCCCGAACTTGCTGGCGCTGTATGCCGCGTGCCAGGGGTAGGCGAGCAACCCGGCGGACGACGAGACGTTGACCAGGTGCCCTCCCCGACCCGCCGCGATCATCGGCGGGACGAAGCACTCGGTCACGTGGATCGGGCCCATGAGATTGACGTCGATCAGCGCTTTCCACGTCTCGTGCGCCAAGTTCTCCACGGTGCCCCACGCGGAGATACCGGCGATGTTCATGACGACGTCGAGGCTCCCCACCTCGTCGTGCACCGCGTCCGCGAACGTCCGCACCGCGTCGTAGTCCGAGACGTCGAGAGCACGCGAGAACGCGACAGTGCCTGATGCACCTGCTATTTCACGCACCACCGACGCCAGCCCGACCTCGTCGAGATCGGTGAGAACCACTCGCCCGCCCCGCTGCGCGACCGCCAGTGCCGTGGACCGACCGATGCCGCTGGCCGCGCCCGTGACGAGGACTGCCACACCGCGCAGATCATCGAATGACCGACGGGACCGCTTGTATCCACCCAACCTGCCCAGCACCATGAAGCAACCGGCCCTCCACCTCGATTGCGCCCGACAGTACAGCGCAACGTCGACTCGTCGGCCCCGATTTGTCAGCACCGACTTGTCAGCACCGATGTGCCGGCCCCGACTTGTCACGGATCGGCGAACGAGAGCAAACTTGTCCACCATGGCGTTGATCTCGAAGGGTTTCGTGGGCCGGCGGCGTGACGACGACTCACGCACTCCCCCCGGCCAGTACCTCACCAAGGATTTCCCCGTCCTTGCCATCGGCCCCGCACCGACGGTGTCCACCGACACATGGTCGCTGTCGATCACCTCCGAAACCGGTGAGACCCGCCAGTGGACGTGGGACGAGTTCGCAGCTCTCCCGCACGAAAGCCCGACCGTGGACATCCATTGCGTCACCAAATGGTCCAAGCTCGATACCGGGTGGAGCGGCGTCAGCCTCGACGTCCTGCTGGACGATCTCGAGACCGCAGCCGGATACGTCGTGGTGCACGGTTACGACGGCTACACCACGAATCTCCCGCTGGAGGATCTGCGAGACGGCAAGGCCTGGGTGGTGACCGAATTCGACGGTTCGCCGTTGGCGCGCGAACACGGCGGTCCCGCACGGCTTTTGGTGCCACACCTGTACTTCTGGAAATCTGCGAAGTGGATTTCGCGTATCGAACTGACCGACGACAACGAGCAGGGCTTCTGGGAACGCGGCGGGTACCACGACTACGGCGACCCGTGGCGCGAGCAGCGCTACCAGGGCGACTGACGGTGGTCACCGGCGAGGTGTCACGCGCGAAACCCTGGCTCGTCGCGACCGTTCGCGCCGTGCGACGCGAAACACCGACCGCGTCGACCCTGGTTCTCGCGGTCGACGAGTGGCCCGGGCACCACGCCGGACAGCACATCGACGTCAAACTCACGGCCGAGGACGGCTATTCGGCTCAGCGAAGCTACTCCATCGCGTCGGCGCCTCGCCCGTCGGAACCGGGTGCCGACATCGAGGTCACGGTGCAGAACGTCGCCGACGGCGAAGTCTCGCCCTATCTCACGGGTAATCTCGAGGTGGGCGACCAGTTCGAGATCCGTGGCCCCATCGGCCGGTGGTTCGTGTGGCGTCCGCCGCTTCCCGAGGAGACACCGTCGCCTCCGATTTTGCTCGTTGGCGGTGGATCGGGCATCGTTCCGCTCCGCGCGATGGTGGGGGCGTCGGCCGGGAGCCGCGTGCCGTTCCGAGTCCTGTACTCGGTGCGAGAACCCGCAGAGATCTACTACGAGGACGAATGGTCGGCGCCTCCGGCCGGGGTGGACGTCACGACACTGTTCACCAGGCGCTCACCTGCTGGCTCGTCGCGGCCGATGGGCCGAATAACGCTCGCCGATCTCGATGCGCACGGGTGGCCGACCGAATTCGAACCGCGGTGCTACATCTGTGGCCCGACAAGTTTCGTTGACGCGGTGGCCGACATGCTGGTTACACGTGGCCATTCGGCGTCGAACATCAGGACGGAACGGTTCGGCCCGTCTTGAGATGCCGCCCTCGCGTCAGGGTCTGGTGCTCATATCGTCCTGATAATCCCTGACAGTGCGCTCGATCCGCGCCGCATCTTCTTCCGCACCGCGTCGGCGCGCGTCGTCCGCACGCGAGGAAAGCACGCGGATGGCCTTGCGCAATTCGGTGTCCGACATGCGGCGATCGTGCGATACGGCCTGATCGTATGTTGCGGTCTGGTTCATGGTGACGCTCCCGAAGTCGACTGCTGTGCAGGATCCACACATTATGTGGTCCACGTCACACCGAGTGTCCTCCAGAACGCCTCCGGGCGCCAGCCCTACTGCAGAGTGCGTGCAGATTCGCCGGCCGGCGCGTGATCACTGGAGACGGTGTCGCCCGCAGCGCGGTCGCGAACGAAGCTGGACAGGCTGCGCGACGCGAACTCCCGGAAGTACGGCAGCTTCTCCGGCGGCACCAACGAAGGAAGAATGGTGTGCCAGACCTGCTCCATGCGTGCCGGCGCTCCACCGAGGCGAGCAGTGCCCTCGGCGACCATCAACACACCGCTGAGCATCTCGGACACCAGGCACGACGCGGTCTCGGAGTCCAGCGAGTCGATCACGTCGCCGTGCTCGATAGCGCGCTCGAACAGATGAGAGAAGATGGTCTGCCAGGTGGCGAAGACGCTGCCGCGAGAGGGGTCCGGCGCGTCGACCTCGAGCTGGAGCCGGTACATGATGCGGACGAGGTTGTCGGTGTTGGCGAGGTCGAGTACCGAGTAGGTGATACCGATGACGGATTCGAGCGCCGGCGATCGGCTGTCGACCATCCCGGTGCACGCAGCAGCCACACGCTCACGGCCTTCGTCGACCAGCGCGCGCGCCAGTTCTTCCTTCGACGCGAAGTGGAAGTACAGCGCGCCCTTGGTCACGCCCGACTCGGCGGAAACCTGGCTCAGCGTCGCTGTGGCGTGTCCGACCCGGAGGAACAAGTCTGCGGCCGCCCGCAGGGCCGCAGATCGCGTTGCCTCTGCACGTAATTGCCTGACCATTGTTCGCTCCCAACCTCGTGACACGCGCACGGACAGTGGTCCAGATGTGTTTGTGCGCTGAGCAATGATAATCACAAGGAGCGTCGGCTTGTCCTGACAGAAATACTTCCGAGACCAAATCACAACCTTGGCCGGGTCATTACCGAGCGCTTTTACTGTAACTACATTTCCTACCAGTCGGTAAGTTCGGAAAATCGCGGTTTGGATACGTCTCGTTCGCCGACAACGGGTGTGTCGGACGAATGCAGACAGCGCCGCGAATCATTGCAACAGAATCGACACGAAGATCTCGACGTTGCCATCCGCGGAGAGACACTCGAATTCGACACCGCCCGCGCGGGCGATGGCTCCCTCGGCGAGCGCGTCGTCCACCTGCGCCCACGCATCCTCGGCGCGGTCCGGCAGCATCAACGACGGCGTGAAGACCGCGAAAACGCCGGACGGGACAGTGACGAAGACGTCCCCGGTGGGAACGTCGTCCACCGTCGCTCGCGGTACTCCGACGACGACGTTGCTCACTCCGCGCTGGTCGGGAACGTAGACGGTGTAGACATCGACACCCTCGGGTTCGCGTTCGCGGATCCGCTCCCGCATGAAGACGACGAGGTCGCTCGCGCTTCCCTCGTGGCCCGGATCGACACCCGGGACGACCAGTCCACCGAACACCACGCCGGGACGGGCCAGCAACCGAAACGTCACCGCTCACCGCCGGCGGGGGCCACCGGTACGTACATTTCGATTTTGTACGCGTGCGGATAAACCTCGAACTCGCCCGTGAATGCTCGACGAAACGCGCCGATCTCCTCGGCATGCGTGATTTCGTTCCACAGCGTGGTCAGTACCCGAGGAAAATTACCCACCGCGGAGAATTTTGCGTACCTGCCGGACGGAACCCGCGCCACGATGTGACCCTGACGAACATCCCCATCTGCGACGCGGTAACCGACGATCTGGGTGCTGTAGGAACCGATAGCGGGTACGAAATCGGTGTAGATGGACCCCAGCGGTTCCCCGATGTCTTGGTTGAGAATTCCCGACCATGCACGCTCGAGGTTTGTGTCGTACAACGAGCCGAGGGCACGTTTAGGGCTACGGACCGGTAGTCCGGCGACCCACGTCTCCGCGAGATCGACGAATTCGATTGACATGGCGGGCTCCCGTAGAACGGATGGCTGATCGCGTGAAGGTAACTGCACTTCCGACAGTGAACTGACAACCGCGACCCCGCCCGAGAGAAGTGTCAGTCCGCCGAATACCTCTACGCCTCATCACCATACAGTGCCCACTCAGGGCAGAAGGGTCACCCCACGAGATTCGTCCATTCCTGCAAGAGCGACGGGAGGTTCCGGTGACGCGACCACCCGAGCTCGCCACTGCACCACCGCGGCCCCGGCGAGAATTGCTGCACCGCCCGTCATTTGACCGAATGACACTTTCTCTCCCAACAACATCCACGCTGCGACGACGGCGCAGAGTACTTCGACCAACGCGATCACCGACGCTGTGGAAGCTCCCAACGATCGGGATGCCACGATACCCGCGACATAGGCCAGCACTGCGCTGACCACCGCGAGCGTCACCACCGAAAACCACCAGGGAACGGCATGTCCTGCCAATTCGATATCGGCAGACGACACCCGCAGCCGAACCATTCCCAATATTGCGGCAGCGGCGATAACAATGGCTCCGACGGCCATGCCCGCAGCCGCGAGAACCAAGGGATCCACGGCGTCGCCGCCGTCGGCAGATACGACGAAGTAGAACGCGAGGCACACCGCCGCAGACAATCCCCAGGCAACACCCACCGGGTCGACAACAGCGCCGTCGAACACGTCCAGCACCACAACCGCGCCGCCGAGAGCCAGCGTAACGCCGGCCAGTGTCGCAGCGTGGGGACGGCGTCCCGTACGCAACCAGATCCACCCGATGACCAGAACGGGTCCGAGATACTCCAGCATCAGCGCGACCCCCACCGAAAGGTGCTGTATCGCGTTGAAAAAGCACACCTGTGCGCCCGCCACTGCCACGACGCCATAGGCGACAACGGTGATCGGGGCGGTCCGGAGACCCAGCAAGGCGCGTGGGCACACCAAGGCGATGACGGGAACAAGAATTATTGCGCCGCCGACGATCCGTGCCAGTACCGCCGCCTCGGGGGACCACCCCGCGTCGGTCAACGCCTTCGCGAAGGGGCCGGACACGCCGAACGAGAGCGCGGACACCACCGCGAACGCCACACCGGAACGGGAAGACAGCATCGACACGCCTTTCGAAAGACCGGCCATGTCATGACCGAACTGTAAGTTGGTCATGACAGTAGAGATCAAGGAGGTCACGAGTCAAATGCTTTTCACTCATGACACACGGACTGCCCTGGCGTGGGCAGCGGCGCTGATCAACACCTCGGCGAACGACGACGAATACCTGACCGACACGGCGGTGCTGGCCTCGATGTTGGACGAGCACGAGTGGACCGGCCGACGAGACGGAAGTCTGGACGAACTCGACACCGTGCGCGCACTACGCGGGCCGTGGCGGGAAATCTGGACGCTGTCCCGGCCGGACGACGTCGTGCCGTTGGTCAACGACATGTTGGACCGGTCCGATGCCCGGCCACACCTGACCTGCCACGGCGACTGGGGCTGGCACCTGCACATGAGCGACGACAACGCGCCGCTCGCAGACCGCATGAACGCCGAGACAGCGGTCGCGCTCGCCGAGATCGTCCGCGCTGAGGAACTCGGGCGATTGCGGGTCTGCGAGTCGCCGGACTGCGACGCGGTGGTGATAGACCTGTCCCGCAACCGCTCCCGCCGCTATTGCGATACGGGCAATTGCGGCAATCGGGCCAACGTGGCTGCGTACCGCGCTCGCAAGAAGCGCTGACTCCCCCGCCAGTCGCACCCTTCCTCCGCTCCCGCACCCGACCACGCCGCATGACACGCGTGCGGGAAACGAGAAAGGGTGCGGCAAGTGTAGTTAACGAGTATTCGCCGCTCGGTGGCCATCCGAGATGCACCCATACCTGCTCGAAGCTCGCTCACCGACAGGCATCACCTCTGAACGGACAATCACCGTTTATGTTGCATGACAACATTTTTCGAAATTCGCTTACCTTTGACTGGCCTCGAGGGGGCGGATACGGTGTGGACGCGCGGCACCGTCGACGCGTGTCGGTCCGTTCACTTGTCCTCGCACCAGGAGCTACGACTCATGTCGATTTCTACGACGATGCACAGCAGGGTGCTCACCCACACTCGGGAGCACCTGTCCGAGTCTCGTGCAACCGTGGCATCCATGCTCGGCGACATCGTCGAAGACAGGTCGCTCGGCGCTCGCGTGTGGTCCACCGAGGACGTGGAGTACCTCAACTGCGGCGGATACGGGACGCTGCTGCTCGGTGCCCGTCATCCGCGCGTCACCGAGGCAGTGATCGCTCAGCTCGCACGCAATCCGGTGGCGACGCGCACCCTGCTCGAGCCGCGGGTGGCCGAGGCCGCTGCGGCGCTCGCGTCCCGGTTACCAAGCACCTTGTCGAAGGTCTACTTCGGCGGCTCGGGCACCGAAGCCACCGAGGCGGCGGTCAAAATGGCCTGCGCGACGGGGCATCACCGACTGATCGGGGCGGGGCGCGGCTACCACGGTAAAACACTTGGCGCTCTTGCCCTCACGGCGAACCCGTCCTACCAGGATCCGTTCAGGCGCCTCGTCGTACCGGCGACGCGCGTTCCCTATGGGGATGTCGCAGCCCTGTCGGATGCTATCGGAGACAACGCGTCCGACGCGTGTGTGTTTCTCGAACCCATTCAGGGCGAGGGCGGGGTCGTGATACCTCCCCCCGGTTACCTTGCGGCCGTGTCCGCTCTCTGTCGCAGTCGCGGCGCGCTCCTGGTGATCGACGAGATCATGACCGGCCTCGGGCGTACCGGAGTCTGGTGGGAAAGCGAACGCGAGCACGTCGAGCCGGACATCGTGCTGGTGGGAAAGAGCCTTGGCGGCGGTGTAATTCCCGTGTCCGCCGCAGTGGCGACACCGCAAGCGTTCAGCGCGCTCGACATCGACTTCGGAATTCATACCTCCACGTTCTCGGGTGCTCCGCTGGGCATGGCCGCAGCCTGCGCCGCACTCGAGGTCATCGAGGACGAGGGCCTGGTCGGGAGGTCGGACAGACTGGGCACCGCCCTGTTGCACGAACTCCGTTGCCTCACCGCACGCTGTGCTGCAGTGGACGTTCGTGGTCGCGGGCTCCTGATCGGCCTGGACTTCGGCGACGCAGGTACCGCCGGCAGGTTCCTGCTCGCGCTTCTCGACCGTCGCGTCGTGGCCAATCATTCCCTCAACGCCAGCCCCGTCGTGCGGCTCACCCCACCGGCCACCATGACGGACGCCGACGTCGACTGGCTCCTCGACGCCGTCGCGGGCGCTCTGCAGAGCACATTTTCGGAAGGACTGTCATGAACATTCTTCTCACCGGTGCGTCCGGCGTGGTCGGACTCCCCACCCTCGCAGCCCTGGGCCGCGAGCACGACGTGGTGGTACTCGAGGGCCGCCGATCAGTTTCACATGCGGGACGATCTGTGCGCGGTGACCTGCGCGCCCCTCGCCTGGGCCTCTCCGACCACCAATGGAACACACTGGCAGGCGATCTCGATGTGGTCGTGCACTGTGCCGGCATCGTCGACTTCGGCGTAGACGATGAGTCCACGCGAGCAGTGAACGTCGACGGAGTCCGGCGCGTGATCGAGTTGGCCACTGCGGCCTCCGCCCGCCTGGTGCATGTCAGCACCGCCTTCGTCGAGCAACCCGTCGTGCCGGACGTGACGGGCGGGATGGCCACGATGCACCCCGGCGCGTACATCGCGAGCAAGAGGGCAGGTGAGGCGCTGGTGAGGTCCAGCGGCCTCGACTGGACCATCGTCCGACCGTCGATCGTGTGCGGCGACTCGACGACGGGACAGATCTCCGAGCTGCAGGGACTGCACACCCTGATTCGTGCGTTCCTGAAAGGCACTTTGCCCGTTGTCCTGTGCGAGGACGCGCTGCAGTACGACTTCGTCCCCTGCGACGTGGTGGCGGAGTCGATCGCCGCGGTGGTCGACCACCGCGGCCTCTACAGCCGGGATCACGTGTGGGTCACCAGCGGATCGGCGGCCCTGGACATCGATGCACTCATCGCCGTCATGGTCGACGAGGCCACCCGACTCGGCGTCTCGGTCGACGCCCCTCGGCGCCTGTATCCGGAGGTGTTCCAACGCCTGTGGAAGCCGGCGTTCTTCGACATGCTCGACCTGCCCGCCCAGAGGAAGTTCGCGAACCTGCTGGCGTCGGTGGCCAATTTGTTCAACACCACGCCGTTTCCCACGTCATTGGGCGTCGGCCCGCTACCTCCCGCCCAGACCCCGGAGTCCATCGATCTGTCGGCCCGGCTGACCGCCCGACATCTGGTGGACCGCTCGCCCGGCGCCTACCCCATGCTCACACCCGCTTGACGGTTACATCCCGTCGAAACAAGGAGAAGACATGTCCCCCAGTAGCATCGGCGTCGTTGCCCGAATTTCCGAATACTCCGCCGACGACGTTTTCGCCCGCATCCGTGATTTCGCATCGTTCGCCGAGCACGTCACGATGGTCGACTACATCACCGTCACCGATCCGGTCGCGCACGACGACGGAACCCTGCACCATTCCTCGTCCTGGTCGACGCACTTCCGCGGCGGACTGCTGCAATGGGTCGAGCACGACACCGTCGACGTCGCGGCTCGCACCGTTTGTTTCGAACAGTCCAGCGGCGATCTCGGTTCCTTCGACGGCAGATGGTCGGTACAGGGGAACGCCGACGGCACAGTGGACATGTCCTTCGACGCAGCGGTGGACATCGGCATCCCGTCGATGGCCGACATGCTCAATCCCGTTGCTGCTCATGAGCTCGCGATCGGTGTGCGGCAGATCGTCGACGGCGTGTTCGGGGCACGCGTGGTATCGGTGGAGGTCGGCGCGGGCGTGACGCACAGCTGACCCACTCGTCGATCCGGGGCCGACCGTGTCGGTGGGTTCTGCCACCATCGCCGACATGACAGCAGCGAGTGGGGACCCTGCACTTCCGGAATTGTGCCTCGAGTGGTGCCGCACGCACTCGTACGACCACGACGTTCTCCACGACGTTGCGACGGTGGACCTGGACTGGTGGAACACCCGGCTCGACCGCGCGGCCATCCCGGTGCGGTTGCACGGACGCACCTCCCAGCGTGTCCGGACCGACACCGGTATTGCCGTACTCGAACGTGGGGAGCTTCGGGCGGATGCGCGGGATCTGGCCTACAGCGGACCACCCGAGTTGGTGCGGCTCTATCTCTGCGTCGCTTGGCTCATGGGCAACCTCGGCCGAGGGAGGGCCAAGCGGTTTCCCGACGTCCGTGACACCGAACCGACGCACCCACCCCTCGCGCAGATAACCCGCGCGCTCGCCTCGTTCGAGCGATCGCCCGCGCTCATCGATGTGGGCCCGCAACGTCAGTGGTCGGGCTGGCCCGTCGCTCCCGGAGTCGGGGCGACGCCACTGTCCCTGTACGCCTGGGCGGTGTGTTCCGACAGCTCATTGCAGTGCCCGCAGTTGGTCGATCAGCAAGGTTTGGCGTCGCTGGTGCACCACGGCTGGGTAGACAATCCCGCAATCGGATCGCTCACCCTCAGCCGATACGTGCGGTACTGCGCGCTGCTGGCCCGGTGGTCGTACCAGGCCGGGGTGCCATCGGAGCTGATCGAACTGTGGCTGGCGCGATCGTGGAGAGCTCGGCAACAATCACCGTCCCCGTTCATGAACCAGGTACGCGGAGGATGGTGAGGCATCATTACCCGCATGAGTGACCTGGAATATCTTGCGACACTGTTCGGACGGTTCGACGCCGAGTACGACCGCCTGATGGCCGCCGACGCCGGTTCCGAGGAGCACGACAACGCTCTGAACGCTGCCGCAGACGCGCTCTACAGACTTCGAGAGAAGGTCAAGGCCGGATACCCGGGCAAGAAGGCGTACTACGTTGCTGCGTCCACCGACCCCAAAGGCATCCGAGTCGAGGGCATCGCGTCCCTGCACGGCAAGCGGATTCACGAATTGGTGCGGGAACAAGGATGGTTGTCGGTCGGGGACAGTGCGGTGCTCGATGCGCTGGACGACGATCAAATCGGTCGGTATCGAGCCATTGCCGGCCGTGGCGTGGCGCAGACATTCAGAGATGCGCGAGACTACCTGTGGACGGAAACCGGTCTGGACAAGCAGTAAAGCCGCGCGGCTTCGTGGTGGAGCTGAGGGGAATCGAACCCCTGACCTTCTCGATGCGAACGAGACGCGCTACCAACTGCGCCACAGCCCCTGACCCGGCGAACCAGGATCGTGTCGAACTCTAGCAGCCCGAAAGGACTGCCAGAAATCTGCCTCACTCCCCCGCAGCTCGACGCATTCTGACGTCGAGATAGGAGTCGCCGACCTCGTCGTCGTAGTGCTCGAGGTGATCGAAGGCGGGGTCCTCGTCGTCCACTTCGAGCACCACGGCGCCTGGCCTGCGTAGGCGTTCGGGGGTGAGCTTGAGCTCCGGATCGCTATTGGACTCGACGCCCAGCCGCGAACGTTGCAGACGATGCATGCGTCGACGGCGGATGTCTTCTTCGATACGTACCTGACGACGCAGGTAGAACAGGTACGACGACAGTCCGACGAGCGTGACGGCGAAGACCCACCAAAAGATCGGCGTGGCAAGGAATCCCAGCGCGGCCGACATCGCGATGACGAAGACCGACCCCAGCACCGCACGCTGGCGGAACGAGTAGCGAGCGGCCCGGGCGATGGCGTCGGCCTCGGGGTCGAAACCGCCGCGGCCGCGGCGCTGCGGCACGAAGTCCTCGGAGAAGTAGTCGTCCTCGTGCTCGACGCGCTGATCCTGCTCGTCGTGGGTCTCCATCGGATCCTCCGAATCAAGGTGGCGCACGTCTGCCTGTCCAACGTCTGCCTGCCCAACGTCTGCCCGTCGAACGTCGGAATTACGAACGTCGGACGGTCGCCAGTCGGGGTCACTGCGATGGCCCGCGGCGGGCCCCGGATCGACACGCATACGCGCACCACCCCGGTGCAGGACGCGTGTCGCGAGGGCCACGTCGGTGGTACGACGGATGCGCGGGCGAGAATTGACCACCATCGGCACCAACACGAACAGCCAGATGGCGACGAGTCCGATCCAGATCACCGAATTGGGCACAGCCACCACCTCCCTACGCGAATCACATACTTGTGAGCCAGGCCGTCAGCGTAACGGGACGCGGGCTACCACCGGGCACGACGCGCCGGTCACGAGTGCACTCGTGTCACACCAGTCACATGGAAACAGCACTTGCTGATCGGTTCGGGATTCGTACGCACAACATCGCCTACGAATCCCGGAAAGGTGAGCACATCCGACCAGCGGACCCTCCATCCACAGGTTCCCGGTTGTCCACAGGCCTCCGCAGGCAGGGGGTCCGCGCAGTTCTCATGCCCGACACTCGAACCCGTGACTCTGATCCGACGCGGTTCCGGCCGGTACACCGACGACGAGCTTCGAGTACTGCTCCGCACCGAATCGCTCATCCGGGTCTGCCCCGGCGTCTACGTCGATGCCCAGCTGTGGCGCGCCTCGACACCCGACGAGAAGTACCGCCTCCGGATCCACGCAGCTCTTGGGCGTAGATCGTCACGCTCGGTGGCCAGCCACCACTCCGCGGCAGCAGTGCTGGACCTTGCCACGCTGCACCCCGACCGATCCCGCGTGCACGTCAGCGTGAACGGACACGGCGGAGGACGGTCGACGAGCAGGTGCGTCGAACATCGCGTGTCGCTCGACGACATCGACTGTGTCGACGTGGGAGGACTTCGCGTCACCGGCGCCGCTCGAACCGCGCTGGATCTGGCGTGCATCGTCTCGCGTGCGCAGGCCCTGTGTGTCGTCGAATCCGCGTACCGCGCGGGCGCCGTCGACCTGGTTGGTGTGCTCGACCGGATGGGCCGACGGGACGGGATCGCACGGGCACGCACTGCTGCCGAGCTGGCCAGTCCGCTGACGGAGAGCATCGGCGAATCGTGGAGTCGTGCACTGATGCTCGACTGGCCGGAAATCCCGGAGCCGCGACTGCAGCACCGATTCTTCAACGGCCGCGGGGTCTTCGTCGCCCGCTCGGATTTCGATTGGAAGGAGCGTCTCGTCGGCGAGTTCGACGGACTGGGCAAGTACGCAGACCGTGAATCGCTGGTCAGGGAGAAGCTCCGGGAGGATGCTCTGCGCGCGATGGGGATCCACGTGGTCCGCTGGACGTGGGCGGATCTGCAGCAGTCCGAACGCCTGCGGCGATTGCTCAACGACGCGCTGGACCGGGCCTTCCCCGGTGGACGTCCCAACCGCTGACCGGTTCGGGATTCGTACGCTCAACAAGGCCTACGAATCCCGGGAACGCATACGAATCTGTCAGCGCCCCCAGGACGCACGGCCGCTACGCACCAACCCGTCGACGACGGTCCCCTGGGTCTCGCCCACCGTCATGGCGACCAGCAGATGATCGCGCCACGCCCCGTCGACGTCGAGGTAACGCTGCAGCAGACCCTCCTTGCGGAACCCGACGTTGCGCAGAACCGCTTGGCTCGCTTCGTTTTCCGGCCGCACTGTCGCTTCGAGACGATGCAGACCTGCCGAGGCGAAGCAATGGTCGACGCCCAGCGCGAGTGCAGCGGTGGCCACACCCTGGCCGCCGACTTCCTGGGCGACCCAGTACCCGATCCACGCCGACCGCAGCGCACCTCGAACGATGTTCCCGACGGTGAGCTGCCCGCAAAACTGACCGTCCACTTCGATGACCATCGGGAGCATGGACCCGCGCCGCGCCTCCGCCTTGAGGCTGGACAGCAGCGGCGGCCACGACGACATCGCGTGCCGCACGTTCCACGGAGCTTCGCCAGTGGGCTCCCACGGCTCGAGATGGGCGCGGTTGGCTATCCGGGTTCTCGACCAGACCGCTGCGTCACGCAGTCGCACCGGCCGTACCGTCACCTCGCCCGCAGCCACGACAAGGGGTCCAAGCTTCGCCGGCCATCCTGGATGACTGGACCACGATCGCGGCATAGTCGAAATCCTATAGAACCGGTTCAGCCGCGCTGCGCCAGGAAGGCGACGTCCACTTCCTCGCCGGTACGTACTTCGGTGATCTCGGGGTCGACCATCACCAGGCAGTTGGCCTCGGCGAGCGTCGCCAACAGGTGCGACGAGCTGCCAGGCGCGCCGCCCAGAGCCTGCACCAGGTACTCCCCCGTGCCCTCGTCTCGCATCAGTTGCCCACGCAGATACGCCCGGCGACCGGCAATGGAGGTGATGGGCCCCACCGTGCGGGCCGTGACGATGCGGCGCATCGGCTGTCGTCGACCCAGCGCGATTCGGACCAGCGGGCGGACCATCACCTCGAACACGACGAGCGCGCTGACCGGGTTGGACGGGAGGAGGAAGGTGGGGACCTCGTCGCGGCCCAGCTGGCCGAACCCCTGCACGGAGCCGGGATGCATCGCGACGCGATCGACCTCGATGTCACCGAAATCCTCGAGCGCCTCCCGCACGTCGTCGGAGGCACTGCCGCCGACAGCGCCGGCGATCACCACGATCTCGGAACGAATCAGCTGGCCCTCGACCACCTCGCGCAACCGCTTGGTGTCGCCACTGACGATGCCGATGCGATTGACGTCGGCGCCAGCGTCGCGAGCGGCCGCAGCCAGCGCGTAGCTGTTGACGTCGTAGACCTGCCCTTGGCCGGGGGTCCGTTCGATGTCCACCAACTCGCCGCCAATGGAGATGACCGACAGTCGCGGCCGCGGATGCACCAATACCTTGTCGCGGCCAACGGCTGCGAGCAGACCCACCTGAGCTGCGCCGATAATGGTGCCGGACCGTACGGCCACGTCGCCGGGCTGCACGTCGTCACCGATTCGGCGGACGTATTCACCCGAGCGGACGGGCGCGAGCACCTCGATGCGACCACGCGCGAGCTTGGCTCGGTCCACGGGAAGCACTGCGTCGGCGAGCGTCGGCAGCGGCGCACCGGTGTGGACACGCACCGCTTGGCGCGGTTGCAGACGGATGGGTTGGCGCGAGCCTGCGGCTACCTCCCCCACCACGGGCAGCGAGATGTCGACAGGGTCGCCGTGCTCGTCGGTAGCGGAACCGGCGGCGGCGATGTCGACACTGCGCACCGCGTAGCCGTCGATGGCCGCCTGGTCGAAACCGGGGAGCGGGCGCTCGGTGACCACCTCTTCGGCGCAGAGCAGGCCCTGCGCCTCGGAAATGGCAACTCGTACCGGCCGGGGCGCTACTGCTGCAGCAGTCACCTTCGACTGCTGCTCCTCAACCGAGCGCATCCGCACCTTCCGTCGTGATGGTCGTCGCCGGGCGTCACTCGTACGTGGTGAGCTCCGGTGCCCAGCTGTCGCTCAAGCGCTCCTGAAGCCACTCGCGCAGTGCCGGACCGTAATCGTCGCGTTCCAATGCGAAGTCAACCGCAGCGCGGAGGTATCCCCCGGGATTTCCGAGGTCGTGTCTCACTCCGCGATGAACCACCACGTGTACGGGGTGGCCTTCTTCGATGAGCAGAGCGATGGCGTCGGTGAGCTGGAGCTCACCGCCGGCGCCGGGTTCGATGCGTCGCAACGCGTCGAAAATCTTTCGGTCGAGGAGGTACCGGCCGGCCGCAGCGTAATTGGAGGGCGCGTCTTCCTTGGCCGGCTTCTCCACCATGCCGTTGACCTTGAGCACGTTGGGGTTCACCGCATCGGGGACCACCTCGGTGTCGAACACGCCGTAGGCCGAGACCTGATCTTCGGGAACCTCGATGGCGCACAGGACGGTTCCGCCGCGCTTGGCGCGCACCCGCGCCATGACGTCGAGGACGCCGCGGGGCATCACAAGATCGTCCGGCAGGAGTACCGCGATGGCATCCTCGTCGTCGTCCAACACGGCCTCGGCGCATGCCACGGCGTGTCCGAGCCCCAGCGGTTCGTGCTGAATGACCGACTTGACGTCCAGGAGCTTGGGAGCGACGCGAACTTTTTCCAGCAGCTTGAGCTTGCCGCTCTTCTCGAGCTTGCTCTCGAGCACCAGATCTTCGACGAAGTGGGCGACCACACCGTCCTTGCCCGGCGAGGTCACGATGACCAGGCGGCCGGCGCCAGAATCGGCCGCTTCCCCCGCTACGAGTTCGATGCCGGGTGTATCGACCACGGGCAGTAGCTCTTTGGGCACGGTCTTGGTGGCGGGAAGAAAGCGTGTCCCCATACCGGCAGCAGGTACCACAGCAGTGCGAAAGCCCGGATTCTTGGATCCGCCTGCGGGCGCACTTGTCGCTGAGCTCATCGTCACACCCTATCCATGTAAACCGCGAACGTCGTTCGCGAAGCCTTAGTGTTTTCCCATGACCGGCAGTGCCTTCTCATGACCGACAGCAGCAAGCTCGAGTGGAGAACCCGAATACTCGCCGCCCGCAGGCGCCGCGACCACATCGCGCGGGAGCGCGCGTCACAGGCACTCTCTCATGCCGTCGAGAAATTGGTTCGCCAAGCCCGCACCGCCGGGACCCTCACCGTAGCGGCCTACGTACCGGTAGGTACCGAGCCGGGCGGGGTGTCGATGCTCGACGCGGCCCTCTCGGCCGGCGTTCGAGTGATCCTCCCGATCGCCCGCCGACCGGGTCCGATGTCCTGGGCCGAGTACCGAGGACCCGACTCGCTCGTTCCCGCCGAGCACGGACTACGGGAACCGACCGGGCCGATACTCCCGCCCGAGACCGTGACCGAAGCAACAATGCTCCTGATCCCGGCGCTCGCCGTGGACCTCGCGGGGGGACGGCTGGGCCGGGGTGCCGGCTTCTACGATCGCACGCTCCATGCCGTCGATCCGGCGGCGTCTCTGATCGCCGTGGTGTACGACGACGAAGTGGTCGGCGTGCTGCCGACGGAAGCGCACGACGTACGAATGACGCATGTGCTCACTCCCGGGGGCGGCGTGCGCGCCCTCGGGCAGGAATAGCACCTGAAGCAGCAGCGTTGGCTCGATTGCCGACGCTGGCACTGTCGACTGTAGAGTGCCAGTAAGGGACCGACAGCAGGAGAAAACGTGCCTACCTACTCTTATGCGTGCACCGAGTGCGACAACCGGTTCGACATCGTCCAGTCGTTCACGGAGGACTCGCTGACGGTGTGCCCGGAATGCTCGGGCAAGCTCCGCAAGCTCTTCAACAACGTCGGCATCGTATTCAAGGGCAGCGGCTTCTACCGTAACGACAGCCGTGGGAAGTCCTCGACCAGCGAGTCTTCTTCCGAAAGCTCATCGGACAGCTCCTCGTCCTCCGAGAAGAAGTCGGACTCGTCGGACAAGAAGTCGTCGGAGTCGAAGTCGGACTCGTCCTCGTCGAAGTCGGGATCGTCGAGCGAGAAGAAGTCCTCCAGCACGTCCGCACCTACCAAGGCAAGCTGATTCGGCTACCTGTGGATGCCCACGTGGTTCTACACAGGTAGCTGTCTGGATGCGGGCGAGGGCCGCCGGTCGACTCTTACTGTCGCTGCGTGCAGACATCGACCCCAGGAAACCGCAGTCCCGCCGCAACCGCCCACCCGCTGAGTTCCCGTCTGCTCGATCGCGTCCCTTCCCTGCCGCCGCGCCTGCGTTCTCCCGCCGCGCGTCGAGTGCTCGCGGCAATGCTGGTACTCCTCGCCGTGGCGGCCACGTATCGATCGGACCCCTCGCGTAGCAGTACCGCCGTGGTGGTGGCTGCGACAGATCTCATTCCCGGTGCCTACGTGGACGCAGCCGATGTCCGAACGACGCACGTGGACAGATCGATACTGGCCGACGGCGCTCTCACGTCGATCGACGACGCGGTGGGGCACACGGTGGCCGGGCCGGTGCGAGCCGGCGAAGTATTGACCGACGCCCGATTGCTGGGATCGCGTCTGGCGGCGGCCACGCTGGGTGTCGACGACGCACGGGTGGTGCCGATCCGTCTTGCGGATCCCGAACTGGCGGACCTGCTCCGCGCGGGCGACGTCGTGGACGTGGTGCGAGCAGGCTCCGACGCGGGCAGCGGAATACCGAGCGGTGAAACAGCGGTGATTGCCGACCGCGCCACGGTGGTGATGGTCTCCGCTGCAGGGTCGGGAATGGCCCGACGAGAGCAGATCATTCTGGTGGCGCTGCGCGCCGACGCGGCCACCGATGTGGCGGCAGCATCGCTGTCCGAGGCCCTCACCGTGTTGCTTCACTGATCCTGCGCACTGCTGGTTTCCCGCCCCCGATGATCGGTCGCGGTCGGTTACTATCGGCGGGCCTGAATCCACGCAGGACCGAACGAGGGGCATAGTCGCATGCTGAAGGGCTTCAAGGATTTTCTCCTGCGGGGGAACGTCGTCGATTTGGCAGTGGCCGTCGTCGTGGGCGCTGCGTTCACGGCCATCGTCACTGCCTTCACCACCAACATCGTCAATCCGTTGATCTCGTCGATCGGCGCGGGTAACGACATCGGCTGGGGGTTCTTCATCCGGTCCGGGAACGAGGCGACGTTCGTCAATCTCGGCGCAGTGATCACCGCCATCATCAATTTCGTGATCATCGCCGCGGTCGTGTACTTCGTGCTCATTCTCCCGGTCAACACGGCGAAGAATCGTTTTGCCGCGAAGAAGGTGGAAGAGGAGTCACTGAGCGATCAGGACATCCTGATCCAAATTCGCGACCTGCTCGCGGAAGGCAAGTCCGCAGGTGTCGCCACCAGTTCCGACGGTGTCACCGGAACCACCGGGCCGGGCGAGACGCCCAAGGTCTAGCACCACCGCGAACACGACAACGGCGCGGCCACCCCGGGAAGGGG